>NZ_JBXAGX010000002.1:0-863578 GCF_058794515.1 Roseateles sp. GW823-FHT07B05 | reverse complement strand
TCCCGCGACTTCTTGGTCATGGTCGCCGCCTCCCGTTGTGTGCGAGTGTGACAGCCTGATCCCAATCCCCTGCCGGTACCCATCGAAGCCCGCCCCGTGCGGGCTTCGTCGTTTCTGTCCAGACGTCTGGACACCCCGAGCACCGACCCGCCCTGGTTCGCCTCCCTCGCAGGTGGCGGCCGGGGTGGGCGCGGGCACTTCTCTTTCTCAACCACCTGTGAACCACCATGGAAAACCTCAACGCTGCTCAGCAGCTGCAAGCCGTCGGCTTCGACGTGTCCTCCTACACGGACGTGCACACCGGTGCCGTCACCATCAAGAACCCCGAGACCGGCGCGCCCACGCTGCTGGTCATCGAGCTGGCCGGCCCCGAGCACCCCGCGCGCAAGCGTGACGCCTTCAACAAGGCCCGGCGCGCGCGGCAAGACATGATGAAGACCGGCAAGGTCCAGCTGGGCGACCCCGAGGAAGAGGACGCCGAGGTCACGGAGAAGCTGGCCGAGTACACGCTGGGCTGGGCGGGCCTCGTCGTCGGCGGACAGCCCGTGCAGTACTCGCGCCAGGCTGCGCTGCAGCTCTACGGCGACCCCAAGCTCCGCTGGCTGCGCGCCCAGGTCAAGGCGGCGCTGGAAGAGACCGAGCGTTTTATCAAGCGCTCCGCCAAAAGCTGATCGACGCGGCGGAGCGCGAAACCGAGCTGAGCCGCAAAGAGGGAGACGGGGCGCCACTGCGCAAGCACCTGCAGCGCGTGGCCGAAAACACCGGCAAGGTGGACCCCCGTCTCCTCATCTCCATCCCCCCTGAAGGCCTCCCCGTGTGGGAGGCCTTTTGCGCTTTGAGCGTCGGCCGCCGCAGCGGCATGGGGCCTAGCCCGCTGGCCTTCGTTGACATCGAGGCCTGGTGCCGCCTGCAGGGCGTGCAGCTCACCCCCTGGGAGCTGGACACGCTGCTGGCGCTCGATGCCAAGACGCTGCAGCTCGCGGCCGATCAACGCGCCAAACCCAAGGAAACCTAGCTATGCAAATCGGCGGCTTGACCATCGAGATGATGGCCGACCTGGCGCGCCTGCGTCAGGACATGGATGCGGCGAAGAACAGCGTCAGCGGCGCGATGCAGGGCATCCAGAAGGCCGTCGACCTGGCCAAGGCGGCCTTCGTCGGCTACCTGGGCGTGGCGTCCATCAACGCCTTCAAGGGCATGGTCATGAGCGCCATCGACGCCACGGCCGCGCTGCACGACATGAGCCTGGCCACGGGCAACAGCGTCGCCATGCTCGGGCAGATGCGCACCATTGGCGCGTACAGCGAGACGTCGATCGACAGCATCTCCGCGGCGTCGCTGAAGCTGTCAAAGAACCTGGCGCTGACCGATGAAGACGGCAAGGGCGCCGCGCTCGCCATCAAGGCGCTGGGGCTGGACTTCGACAGCTTCGTGAAGATGAAGCCCGACGAGCGCATGCTCACCGCGGCCACCGCGCTGGCGAAGTATGAAGACGGCGCCGACAAGAGCGCCGCCGCCATGCTGCTGTTCGGCAAAGAGGGCGCCAAGATGCTGCCCTTCCTGGGCGACCTGGCTGCGGAGTCCGACACGGTCACCGCCGCGCTGACCGAGCAGAACCAGGCCACCAAGGCCGCCCAGGCCGCAATGGCCGATGCCTTCGGCGACAACCTCACCAAGGTGCAGAAGTCCACCGCGGCGTGGAAGAAGGATCTCAGCCTCGGCCTGCTGCCCGCGCTGTACGAAACCAGCGAAGCCTTCCTGCAGGTGGCCAACGGCACCGGCGGCATCAAGGACAAGATCAGCGAGCTGGCCAAGGACGGCACGCTGGCCGACTGGGCCCGTGGCGGCGTCACGGCGCTGACCTACGTGCTGGACGTCGGCCAGGGGTTGCTCAGCCTGTTCCCGCTGGTGGGCAAGGCCATTGCCGGCGCAGCGGCCATTGGCATGCAGACCTTCACCACGATGGGGTCGGCCGTGTCGAAGGTGCTGAAGGGCGACTTCTCCGGCGCACTCGATGAGATGAAGAGCGGCTTCGTGGCGGTCAACGAGATCGGCACTTCCGCTGCGGATGACATCAGCAAGATCTGGAACCAGAAGCTGATCGGCGAGTCCTTCCGCGACTCGATGAGCGGCCTGCGTGGTGTGCAGGCCGAGGCGAAGAAGACGCGGGACAGCCTGGGCCTGGCGGACAAGCTGGCAGAGAACACGCGCGCCAGAGAGTTGGAGGCCGCTGCCACCAAGGCGGCCGCCGAAGAGAACAAGAAGCTCTACGAAGCCTGGCTGGCGGCAGACAAGGCTGGTCAGGGCCTGCTGCTGACGACCGATGCCCAGATCGAGGACCTGGAGCAGCAACTGGATCTCGGCCGGGCGCTGACGCCGCTGGAGAAAGAAAACCTGCAGCTCACGCGAGACATCGCCGCAGGAAAGATCTCGTTGAGTGAGTCGGATGAGAAAGCTGCACGAGCGGCGTTTGCGTACAAGGACGAGTTGGCCAAACAAGTCGATGGCATGTTTGCCGCGCAGAAAGCCATAGCAGCACTGGATGAAGCGACGGGCAAACAGATTGCTGCTGTTCAGGCCGAAACCGAGAAGCAGCGCGAGGCCAACGCAGAGATGGGCCTCACCACCGAACAGCTGGCCGTGGTGCGCCAGGCCAAGCTGCTAGACCTGGCCGTGCAGGCAGACCGCAAGGCCGCGCTGCTGGACGAGATCGACTGGACCGGCAAGCTCGGCGACCAGCAGCGCGAGCTGGCCCAGGCCTACCGCGACAGCGCCGCGGTTGCCGGCCAAGGCGTCGCGGCCAAGGCTGCGAAGGAAGCGCAGGATGCCTGGGCCAAGACCATCGACAGCGTCGGGCAGGGCCTCACTGACAGCCTGTTCCGCGCGTTCGAATCGGGCAAGGGCTTCTGGTCCACGCTGTGGGACGGCATCAAGAACACCGTCAAGACGACGGCGCTGAAGCTCGTCATCCAGGGGCCCGACGGCAAGAGTGGCATCGCTGGCTCACTGCTGAGCCTGATTGGCCTGGGCAGTGGCAGTGGCGCCGGCTCTGGCGGCTCGGGTGGGCTTCTGGGTTCGATTGGGTCGGCGGTTACATGGGCCAAGTCGCTGTGGGGCATGTTGTCCGGCAGCGGTGGTGCGGCGGCCGGGTCGCTCCTTTACAGCAATGCGGTCGGCGCCGCCGGCGGTGACGCGCTGGGGGCGTTGATTTCCAGCAATGCGGGCAACTGGGGGGTGTCGGTCGGCGCTGGTGGGTCGTCTACTGGCGGGTTGTCGTCCCTGTCTGCGGCGTGGCCTCTGGCAGTCATCGCGGGCATGATCGGGTCAAGCAGTGCCTACAGCGCCGGATGGTCGCAAGACCAGCTTCCTGGCCTCGTCAAGTACACGTCGGATGTTGGGCTGTTGACGAACGGGATGGAGAAGCTCGGCCTCAGTGGGCGGCTTGCAAACATCATCACTGGCGCGAGCCTGACGTCTCAACTGAGCAGCATGTTGGGCATCGGGCGCGGCGCGAAAGAGGCGGGCGACCAGGGGCTGCAGGGCAGCTTCAACGCCGCCGGCTTCAGCGGGCAGCAGTTCCTCGATTGGCGTCAAGACGGCGGCTGGTTCCACTCCGACCGAAGCGGCACGGACTACACGGCGCTGACCAAGGACCAGGCGGCGCTTCTGGGCTCGTCGGCAAAAGCTGTCTATGAGCAGGTGCAGGAGTGGGCGGCGGTGCTCAAGCTGCCAGCCGAAAAGCTGGCGCAGGTAACTGCGGATGTGAAGATCAAGTTTGGCGCCGACGACCAGGCCAGCCTCGCCGCGATCAACGCCGCGGTCAAGACCTACCAGGATGCGTTGGCTGGCGCGGTTGCTGGCGGGGTTGAGCCATTCAAGGTTGCCGGCGAATCGATTGTCGAGACGCTCGCGCGGCTTGCCGGGCTTGAGAAGTTCAGCCGAGGGTTCGCCGACTTCGGCGGTGTGTTCGCGTCAATTGCGGACGCAAGTTTCTCCGCGCGGGACAGCCTCTACAAGTTGGCCGGCGGCATGGAGGCCTTCGCGGGCAAGGCGGCGAGCTTCATTGACCTGTACTACACCGACGCGGAGAAGGCCGCAGTCACGGCGGTGCAGCTGCGTAAGCAGCTCGCTGACGTGGGCATCAACATCGACGGTCTGAGCACCAAGAGCGATTACCGCGCGCTGGTGGACAGTGCAGACGTCAGCACCGAGGCCGGCCGTAAGCAGCTGGTGGCGCTGCTGGGGGCTGCCGCGCAGTTCGCTGATGTGGCCAAGGTGCTGGAGGAGACGGGCGGCACGCTGGGCGCGCTCGTCAACGCCGCGCCCGCGAGTCAGGTTGTGGGCCTGTTGACCGAGCCCACGCTGGCCACCGCACAGGCCGCCGAGCAGAGCGCGCAGCTGCTGGCCACGGCGAATGACCAGCTGGCCAGCATCAGCGACGCGAGCAACGCCAGTGTGCGGGTGGCGCAGGCAGGCTTCACCGGGCTCATCGAGCGCATGGAGGCCCTGGCCGAGGCGCTGCAGGAAGTGACGAGGCCGGCACAGCTGGCCGACATGGCGAGGTAACTCATGGCACGCATCTACCTGGTCGAGATCTCGGCCATGCTGGATCAGTGCGTCCTGCGCGGCGGCGCCCATGCCGCTGCCAATGGCGCCTGGCACTACGGCGCCCAGCTGGTGGCCTACAGCCCGGCCAACGCGTACACCGTGACGGCGAGCGCGCGGCGCAATGCCGCGGCCACCGGCGCGCTGTACGTCGGCCTGGCGTACTTCAACGCCTCGGGCGTGCTGACCGGCTTCGACTGGGTGGCGGCCAGCGGTGTGACGCCTGGTACCGCCTGGGGCACCTACACCGGCACGCTCGCGGCCGGCGGCGCGCCAGGCGGCACCACGTACATCGCGCCGGCCGTGGTGCTCAACCACGGTGCCGGCGCAGTGGGGCAGCACGAGTGCCAGAGCTTGCGCGTGGGCCTGTCCACGTCGCCGACCGTGGCGCTCAACGGCGACGAGTTCTTCCGCTCGCCGGCGGCCTGGGTGCGCTATGCGGGAGACGGCGTGTTCGCGCGGCTGCTTGACGGCACACCCTACGCTGACACGCTGCGCTACGGCACCGCCGGCTACATGACGCGGCCCACCGACACGCCGGCCAATGCGTACTTCGATGGCCGCGTGCTGCAGCCGGCCTTCATGCGGCAGGAGATGCCGCAGGACTACGCCGGCGCGGCGGCGGTGGGCTACGGCGAGCTGGTGCTGGCCAACAGCGACGGCGCGCTGAGCCACCTGGCGTATGCCGGGCTGGACGGGCAGCTGGTGCGCGTGCTGACGGGTGACAGCGACCTGCCGTTCGCGAGCAACTTCCGCGAGCTGTTCCGCGCCAAGGCCGAGACGGCGATCTTCGACGACAAGCGCCTGGTTATCCGGCTCAAGGACGGCATGGCGCTGCTGGACCGGCCGCTGTTGACCAACACCTTTGCCGGCAACAACGCGCTGCCGGCCGGGCTGGAGGGTGGGCCCGAGATCAAGGGCATGCCCAAGCCCAAGCTGTTCGGCCGCGTGCAGAACCTGCCAGCGCCGTGCATCAACACCTCGCGGCTGATCTACCTGGTGAGCGATGGCGGCTGGAACGGTGGCGCCACTTCGGGCGACGTGACGGCGGTTTATGACCGCGCCGTCGCGCTCACCAACGGCGGCAGCTACCTCAGCCAGGCCGACATGGAGACCAACGCGCCGGCGGCGGGGCAATACCGCGTGTGGCATGCCGGCGCCATGTTCCGCCTGGGCAGCACGCCGGTGGGCTTGGTCACCTGCGATGCGCAGGCCAACACCTCAGGCGCCAGCCAGAACACCTGGCAGGAGGTGATGCGCTACCTCGCCCGGACCGTGCTGCCGTTCGCTGAAGTCAACATCCCGCCGTACAGCGGCGCCACGCAGCCAGACAACTGGCCTGGCGCAAATCTCTGCGAGGTGGGCGTGTGGGTCAACGACTCGCGCACGGCCATCGAGGCGCTGGAGCTGATCGCCAAGAGCTGCGGCGTGTTCTTCGGCTGGATCGACTGGCGAGGCGGCACGCGTGACGCTGTGCTGTACGCCGAGGCCTTCCCGCTTCCCTATGCAAGCCGCGCGGACAGCCTCTATGGCGCGGTGCGCTACTACGCCAACGCCATCCAGACCGTGCGCCCGGTGGCGGCACCGGACGAAGGCGCGGGCGTGCCGGCCTGGCGCGTGCAGTTGGGCTACTCGCCCGTGCTGCAGCTGCAGGAGTTCGATGTCGACGCGGGCGTGAGCCTGAGCCGCAAGAGCTTCCTGGCCAACGAACGCCGGCAGATCTCCGCCAGCGACTCGGGCATCAAGACCAAGC
Organism: Roseateles sp. GW823-FHT07B05; assembly: GCF_058794515.1. NCBI lineage: Bacteria > Pseudomonadati > Pseudomonadota > Betaproteobacteria > Burkholderiales > Sphaerotilaceae > Roseateles > Roseateles sp. GW823-FHT07B05. The sequence goes on along the minus strand of NZ_JBXAGX010000002.1, from coordinate 857,220 downwards.
ACGGCAACGCCATCACGCTGGTGCGAGACACGCAGATCGTCAGCGAGGCGGCGGCGGGCGAAGAGGCCACGCGCCAGCTGCAGCTGCGTCGCTACCGCCGCGCCTGGTTCGAGGTCGTCGTGAGCATCGACGGCTCTTGCGACCCCGATGCGCCGGACGGTGTGCAGAAGCTGCTGCCCGGCCTGCTGCCGCGCCTGGGCGGCTATGTGCGCCTGGTGCACCCGCAGCTGCGCGTGCGGCCGCAGAACGGCGTGGACACCGCCGACAGCTACTTCAACGTGATGGCGATGGAGGTGGACATGCGACGCGGCCAGCTGCGCATGACCGTCCGCCAGGCCACCGAACCCACCCTCTGAGGCCGGCATGGCAAACGCACTCTTTCTCTACGACAACGCCCTGCAGGCCAGCATGACCTCGTTCGGTGGCGGCGCTTCCGTGTCGAATCTGGCCTATGCGCCCCTGGCGCAGCGCTGGGTTTCGCCGGGGCTGTCGGCGCCTGACTGCACCATCACCTTCTCGGTGCCGGGCAATCCCACCGTCGCGGCCCTCGTGCTGGCGCACCACAACCTCACGCTCGCCGCGCAGGTGCGCATCCAGGCCGACAACGCCGGCACCTTCGCGGCGCCGACGTATGACAGCGGCTGGCTCAACGCCTTTGCTGCGGGCGTCACAGACGCGAGCCGGGCAGGGCAGCGACAGCACTTCTGGCATGTGTTGGCCAGCGCGACGTCGGCCCCGTACTGGCGCCTGCAGGTGACGGATGCCGCCAACCCCGACGGCTACGTGGCCGTGGGCCGCATGGGCCTGATGCGTGGCGCGTGGCAGCCCAGCATCAACATGGCCGCCGGCGCCAGCCTGGGGTGGGAGAACCGCCAAGAGGTGCAGGAGGCGCTGAGCGGCGCGGAGTGGTTCGTCGACAAAGAGGCGCGCAAGGTGGCGCGCTTCAGCATCGCCAACCTGCCGACAGCCGAGGCCTTCGACAGCCCCTTCACGATGGGCCGCCTGGCCGCCACGCTGCGGCGCGAGCTGCTGTTCGTCTACGACTCGGCCGACGGCCTCAACAGCCAGCGGCGCCTGATCTGGGGCCGGCTGCGTCAGCTGGGCGCGCTGGAAGAGCCGTTCTTCAACGCGCACACCGCCTCGTATGAGGTCGCGGAGCTGCTGCCATGACCAGTGCAGACGTCTGGATTCTTGGCCTGCACCTGCTGTCGGCCCACGCGCAGCCCGGTTTTGAGACGGCCACCGTCGGCGTGTACGCGCAGGCGCCCAGCGGCCTGACCGTTGGCGCGCTGCGCAACAGCGAGCGGCGGTTGAGCCTGTACGCCGGCCACACCTGGCAGACGGCCGACGGGCGCTGGTCGCTCACCGCCGGGGGCATCACGGGCTATCGCAGTGCGCGGCTCAACCCGCTGCTGGTGCCCAGCGTGCGGCTGCCCGTCAGCGATGCGGCGGCCGTGCGGCTGAGTCTTATCCCCAAGCCCCGCAACGGCGGCAGCAGCGCGCTGCACCTGTCCTTCGAAACCCGCTTCTGAAACCACCACTGAAAGACCACGCATGCGATACCTCCCCGCCATCGTCCTCGTCATTGCGCTGCTGGCGCCCCTTCTGGCGCGTGCTGACTCCAAGGGCCCGCTTGACTACTCGCTGAAGCAGTACGGCCTCACGCTGGCCGTGGCGCTGCTGGGCGGCCTCGTCAGTTGGCTCACCAAGGTGCGCAAGGGCGACACCTCGCCGTGGAACGTGATGCACCTGGTGGGCGAGCTGTGCACGTCGGCATTCGCCGGTCTGCTGGCCTTCTGGCTGTGCGAATGGAGTGGCGCGCCGCAGTTGCTGTCGGTGGCGTTGACTGGCATTGCGGGGCACATGGGCACGCGCGCCATCGCCACCTTCGAAGAGTTTGCGGCGAAGCGCTTCGGCGTGCGGGAGGGTGGGCAATGAAGTACGCCACCCTGACCCGCGGCCCGTCGACCGACGAGGGCACGTTCGGGCTCATCAAGCTGCAGGGCGGGCTGGAGCTGCGCAGCCTGGAGCTGCCCTGGCGCGACAACGCCACCGGCATCAGCAGCATCAAGCCGGGCGCCTACCGCTGCGAGATCGTCACCAGCCCGCGCTACGGCAAGGTGTACGGGCTGCGCGATGTGCCGGGCCGCTCCAACATCCTCATCCACGCGGCCAACTGGGCCGGCGACAAGGCCAAGGGCTGGCATAGCGATCTGCAGGGCTGCATCGCGCCGGCCACGGCCGTGGGCACGCTCACCAATCCGCTCGGCCATCCGCAGCGCGCGGGCCTGCAGAGCAAGGCGGCGCTGGCCCAGCTGGTGGCGTGGGCCGGCGGGCTGCCTTTCGAGCTGGAGATCCGGTGATGGGCCCCTTCATGTGGGCCACCTCGTGGCGTGCGTGGCTGGTGCTGGCGCTGATCGCCACGGCCTGGCTGCACGGCCGCCACGTTGGCGCGGAGTCCGTCACCGCTGACTGGGCCGCCAGCGACCGCGAGCGGGAGGCAGCCGAGATCGCGCAGCGCGACACCCACCGCCGCCAGGCGCAGGCCGAGTCCGCGGCATACGAGGCCACCAAGGCGCGCGCCGCCGCCGCGCTGGCCAGCACCAGGGCGGAGCTGCGCAACGCGCTCCAGCGCCCGATCTGCCCGCCCGGCGGGCCTGAGGAGACCGACGATGCCCGCACGCTTGCTGACCTGCCTGTGCCTGCTGACGCTGTTGACCGGCTGCGGCGTGCCGCGGCTGGTGGTGGCACCCCCTGACGCGCCGCCGGCCAACCTGGCCACGCCGTGCTGGGCCGGCCCGGACTACCCCGCCGGCGACGTGTTGCTGGGCGAGCTGCTGGACGTGATGGCGCAGCGCGAGGCCGCGGCGGCAGACTGCCGGGCCCGCCACGCCGGCCTGGTGCGCGCCTGGCCAGCGAGCCGCTGACGCGTCACAAGGTGGAGAGTTCGCCGGCGACCCAGCCGCCGGCGGCGTCGATGCGCAGCGTCCGCGAGTCTCCGCCGCGCGCCTTGAGCATGATGTCGATCGTGCCCTTGGGCGCTTTGTCAGGCCGCAGCCCGCTGTGCCAGACCACGATGCGCTCAAACGTGTCCACGATGAGCTTGCGCGCCTGCGTGCGGGCTGCGTAGTCCAGTGCGTCGACGCCCTCGGCGATGGTGCGCCAACGGTCGTCGGCGCCGTCGAGATCAGCTCGCGCGACCTGCGCCAGCTGTTGCTCCGCCTCGGCCACGCGCCGCTGCAGCTGGGCGCGTTGCTCCTCCAGCTCGCGGCCGCGCTTGATGAATGTCGCCGGCGCGCCGCCCTCGGCGTCCAGCAGCGCGTTCGTCAGGCGCTCCAGCTGGAGCTCCACCTTCGCCAGCTCAGCCGTGACGCCGGCCAGCTCAGCGCGCGGCGCGGCCGAGGAGTCGCCCCGGTACAGCGAGCGCAGGTTCACCATGTCGCTGCAGTACTTGATGATGGCGCGCTCCACCGGCGCCGCTGAGCAGGAGCCGCCGATCGCGCAGCCGTCCAGATAGCCCTTCTTCGGGCACTGCAGCCTGCGGTGACCATCGGCCAGCGTGCCGTCGGTGCGCCGCTTGCTCGCCATGGTCTGCGCCTTCATCGAGGCGCCGCAGTAGCCGCACACCGTGAGGCCGCCGCCGGTCAGGATCGACGGGATGTCGCCCCTCACGCCGCAGCCTGGCCGGGCCCGCGCCGTCATGGCCTGCTGCAGCTCCTGCCAGGTCGCGTCGTCGACCAGGGCAGGGTAGTAGCCGCGCAGCTCGAACTGCTCGCCATCCACCTCCATGAGCTTGTCCCCGCGGAGCGCGGGGTTCAGGAGCAGCCGGCGCAGGAAGCCGGTGTGGGGTGCCTGGCCGCTCATCTTGAGCCCCTGCTGGTGCAGGTGCGTGCAGATGTGGCTGGTGCCGAGGCCCTGCAGGTACATCGAGATGGCTGTCCGCGTGACGGCCGCGCGCTCCTCGTGCAGCGCCCACTTCCCGTCGACGACGCGAAGCCAGCTCGGCGTGTTGCCGTAGCGGATCAGCCCGCGGTACGTGCCGGCCTGCCAGCCGAGGCACTGGCGACGGATGGCGTCCTTGACCCGCTTCGACTTCGTCGCGCTCTCTTCGTAGGCCCGCCACATGATGAGCAGCGACTGCAGCAGATCCATGGGGTTCGCCTTGAGCGAGTCCCTGCTGTAGACCTTCTCGTCGCTGGCCGTGACGACGCTGATGCCGGCGTTGATGATGAGCGTCAGCTGGGCCAGGGCGTCCAGCACCTCGGCGCGGCTCAGCCGGTCCAGGCTTTCGACGATCAGGATGGAGCCGGACGCGATGCGGCCGCGCTCGATGGCGCGCAGGAAGACACCCAGCGCGCCCTTGCTGACGTGCTTCTGGTGGAAGGCGCTCAGCCCCTCGTCCAGCATCGACAGCGCGGCGTCCAGCTCGATGCCATGCTTGTCCGCCCAAGACTGCGCAAACGCATCCTGGCGCGCCACGCTGGCGCCCTTCTGCTGCGCCATGTCGCTGAAGCGCCTGTAGCTGTAGACCTTGGCCCGTTCCATCCGATCCCCTCCCGGGCGCGGAGTTTAGTTGGCAGGCTTGGGGCTTACCTCAATCAGGTTCAAAGGGACTGTCTCAGTCGATGGCGCCAGGCCATCAACACCCCTAGCGAAGACGCGTCGCATGAAGCGACGCGCAGCAAGATTCTATTCGTGGCCGTTGCCAGGCTTGCGCAATGGCGTCACAGCAAGGCGCATGGGCGCAGACGGTGGCATCGCCACGGCAAGCCCGTGCAACGCCGCTGTGGCGTCATTTCGCAAGCCCGATCCCGTCGTCAGTCGAACACCGGCGATTCCACGCCCAGCACCTTGTGGAGCTTCGGGCTGGTCGTCGTGTACTGCAGGTGCACGCGCTTGTCCGGGAACACGTAGGGCGCGGCGCCAAATGCGGCCAGCGCGGCCTCGTGGAAGCCGCTCAGGATGAGCTTCTTCTTGCCCGGGTAGGTATTCACGTCGCCGACGGCGAAGATGCCCGGCACGCTGGTCTCGAACTTCTCGGTGTCGACGACGATCTGCTTGCGCTCCAGCGCCAGCCCCCATTCGGCGATGGGGCCCAGCTTGGGGCTGAGGCCGAAGAAGGCCAGCACCTGGTCGCAGGGCACGACGCGGACGATGCCGTCGTTGCCGGCGATCTTAAGGCCCGTCAGCTGGCCGTCGTGTTCGGCTATGCCCACCGTCTGGCCGACGATGAACTGCATCTCCTGTGCGTCGCACAGCGCCTGCATCTTGGCCACGCTCGCTGGTGCGGCCCGAAAGCCGTCGCGGCGGTGCACGAGGATGACGCTCTCGGCCTTGTGCGGGTTGCCGTCCTCGTGGGCGGCGCAGAAGTTCAGTGCCCAGTCCAGCGCCGAGTCGCCACCGCCGATGATGAGCAGGTTCTTGCCGGCGAACTGGTCCGGCGCCTTGACGCGGTAGTGGACCTGCGTGCCCTCGTAGGGCTCGACGCCCTCGACCTTCAACGTGCGCGGCTGGAAGCTGCCCACGCCGCCGGCGATGAAGACAGTCTTCGTCAGGAACTGCGTGCCCTTGCTGGTCTCGACGAAAAAGCGGCCGTCGGCCTGCTTCTGCACGACGGTGACTTCCTGGCCCAGGTGGAAGGTCGCGCCGAAAGGCTCGATCTGCTTGAGCAGGTTGTCCGTCAGCTCCTTGCCGGTGCACAGGGGCACGGCCGGGATGTCGTAGATGGGCTTGTCGGGGTACAGCTCGATGCACTGGCCACCGGGGTAGGTCAGGCTGTCGATGATGTGGGCCTTGATCTCCAGCAGGCCAAGCTCGAAGACCTGGAACAGGCCCACGGGCCCGGCGCCGACGATGACGGCGTCGGTCTCGATGGCATCCGGGCGCGGAGAGGCTTGGTCTTGCATGCGAAGACGGCGCGGCGCGCCGGAGTTCAGCGGATCAGTTCGTTCAGCTTGCCCGTCTTGTCCTTCCACTCGTCGGCGTCGGGCAGGGCGGGCTTGCGCTTGGTGATACTGGGCCAGTTCTTGGCCAGGTCCGCGTTGATCTTGATCATGTGGATCTGATCGCCGGGCACATCCTCCTCCGGCATGATCGCGTTGACCGGGCACTCGGGGATGCAGACGGCGCAGTCGATGCACTCGTCCGGGTCGATGGTCAGGAAGTTCGGGCCTTCGCGGAAGCAGTCGACCGGGCAGACGTCGACGCAGTCGGTGTATTTGCAGCGGATGCAGGCTTCGGTGACGACGTGGGTCATGAGCGGCTCTGAGAGGTAAGGGGCGCCTGTTCAGGCGAAACGATGATTTTATTGGACGCCGGCAGGGCGCCCGTGCCGACGATGAGAACGGCCGGCCGGCCGCCGTGCAAAGCTGCGGCATTGGCGAGGTCTGCCAGCGCATGTTCGCTGGTCAGCGCGTCGGTGCAGCCGGCGCGGCTGACGACCAGCGCGGGCGTGTCCGCAGCCCAGCCGGCGGCGATGAGCTTGGGGCCCAGCGTGTCGAGCTGCCGGCCAGCCATGTAGAAGACTTCGGTGTCGGCCGACAGCGCCGCGCGCAGCTCGCCTTCGGCCGTCATGGCAGTCGTCAGGCTGACATTGCGGCCGCGGCCGCGCCGGGTCAGCGGGCGCTGCGTCAGCGCGGCAGCGGCCGAGGCGGCCGTGACACCAGGGATCACTTCGCTGGCGATGCCCGCGTCGGCCAGCGCCTGCAGTTCCTCTTCCAGGCGGCCGAAGACGCTGGCGTCGCCACCCTTGAGGCGCACGACGACGGCATGCTCGCGGGCGGCCTGCACCAGCAGCGAGTTGATCTCGGCCTGCTTGGCCGAGTGCTCGAAGCCGCGCTTGCCGACGTAGGTCCAGCTCGCGCGGGGTGCGAGATCCTGCAATGCCGGGTCGGCCAGAGCGTCGGCCAGCACGATGTCGGCCGTGGCCAGCGCGCGGGCGCCGCGGACCGTGATGAGGTCCGCCGCGCCGGGGCCGGCGCTGACGAAGATCACGCGGCCGGGCGGCTGCGTGTCCTCATCCTCGCGGCCCAGGCCCATCACCAGGCCTCTTCGGCCGGAGCGGCCGGCTGCACGTCCACCAGCAGCGCGCCGCTGGTGCGGTGGCTGGCGGGGTCGACCACGATCAGCGCGCCGCCGACGCGGTTGTCCACGAAGGGCTCGACGGGCAGCTCGTGCTGCACTTCCATCTGCACGCGGCCGATGGTGTTGACGGGCAGCTCGTGCGCGTCCTGCGGCGTCAGCGTGTTGATGTCCAGCACCGAGTCGATGGCCGAGATGCGCGCCTGCACCCAGCGGTTGCCGTGGCGCACCCAGTACTTGCGGCCGGGCTTGGCGGCTTCGGTGTCCAGCCAGGCCAGCGTCGCCGGGAAGGTCTTGGTCTGCGTGGCCGAGCCTGGGGTGACGATCCAGTCGCCGCGGCTCACATCCAGCTGGCGGTCCAGCACCAGGCCGGCAGAGTCGCCGGCTTCGGCGCTGCCGACGGTCTCGCCGGCCAGGCGCACCTCGACAACGACCGCGGTCTGTTTGGACGGCAGCACCTCGATGGTGTCGCCCGCCTTGACGGCGCCGTGGGCGATGCGGCCCCACAGCACGCGCGGCTGCACGCCGGTGCCGTTGGACTGGTAGGCGTCCTTCTGCACGTACTGCACGGGCAGGGAGAGCGGCGCGTCGGCACGCTCGCTCAGCGTGGGCAGGCGCTCCAGCACCTGCAGCAGGCTCTCGCCGTTCCACCAGGGCGCGTCCAGCGGCTGGGTGACGTTGTCGCCACGCAGCGCGCTGACGGGCACGGTGGCCGCCACGTTCAGGCCGGCGGCAGCGGCGAACTTGTCGAGCGCGGCCTTGACCTTGGCGAAGCCGGCGCCCGGGTCGTCCAGCGCGTCGATCTTGTTGATCGCGAAGACGATGCTGGGCACGCGCAGCAGCTGGGCCAGCAGCGAGTGGCGGCGCGTCTGCGGCAGCAGCGGTACGTCGTCCTGCGTCAGGTCCAGCTTGGTGATGTCCACCAGCACGACGGCCGCGTCGCTGCCGGCGGCGGCCGTGACCATGTTGCGCGTGTACTGCTCATGGCCGGGGGCATCGGCAATGATGAACTTGCGCGTCTTGGTCGCGAAGTAGCGGTAGGCCACGTCGATGGTGATGCCCTGCTCGCGTTCGGCTTCGAGGCCGTCGGTCAGCAGGCTCAGGTCGATGGGGCGGCCGGCGGCGCGGCGCTCCAGCGTGTCGAGCTGGTCGGCGAGGATGGCCTGGCCGTCGAACAGCAGGCGGCCGATCAGCGTGCTCTTGCCGTCGTCGACGGAACCGGCCGTGAGGAATCGCAGCGCCTTCATCAGAAATACCCTTCCTTCTTGCGCTTCTCCATGGAAGCTTCACTCGTGCGGTCGTCCATGCGCGTGGCGCCGCGTTCACTCACCGTCACGGTCAGCGTCTCGGCCACGACCTCGCTCGCGTTCGCGGCGGGGCTCTCGACCGGGCAGGTGCAGGTCATGTCGCCCACGGTGCGGAAGCGCACCTGGACGGTCTCGACGGTCTCGCCGGCTTCGGGCGGCGTCACGTCGGTCAGCGGCACCAGCAGGCCCTTGCGGCGGATGACCTGGCGCTCATGCGCGTAGTACATGGGCGGCAGCGGGATGTTCTCGCGGGCGATGTAGAGCCACACGTCCAGCTCGGTCCAGTTGCTGATCGGGAAGCAGCGGAAGTGCTCGCCCGGGCGGATGCGGGTGTTGAACAGCGTCCACAGCTCGGGGCGCTGCTCCTTGGGCTGCCATTGGCCGAAGCTGTCGCGGTGGCTGAAGATGCGCTCCTTGGCGCGTGCCTTCTCCTCGTCGCGGCGGGCGCCGCCGATGAGCGCGTCGAACTTGTGCTCCTCGATGGTCTCCAGCAGCGTCACCGTCTGGTGGCCGTTGCGGCTTTCCAGCGGGTGGGCGAGGCGGATGGTGCCCTTGGCCATGCTGTCTTCGAGGTGCCCGACGATCAGGCGCTCGCCCATGTCGGCGACGCGCTGGTCACGGAAGGTGATGACCTCGGGGAAGTTGTGCCCCGTGTCGATGTGCACCATCGGGAAGGGCAGCGAGCCCGAGTAGCCGCTAGCGTGCGCAGCGTTCTTCATCTTGAAGGCCTTCTCGGCCAGGCGCAGCACGACGCAGGAGTCCTTGCCGCCGGAGAACAGCAGGGCAGGGCGCTCGAAGCTGGCAGCCACCTCGCGCAGGATGAAGATGGCCTCTTCTTCCAGCGCATCCAGGTGTGCGTGGTCGACGTCGGCGATGAGTTGTTCAGGTTTCACAGCAGCATTCATGACTTCGCGTGCAGACCGCACTCTTTGGTTGAGTCCTCCCACCACCAGCGACCGGCGCGGAAGTCTTCTCCCACCGCGATGGCGCGCGTGCAGGGCGCGCAGCCGATGCTGGGCATGAACTGGTCATGCAGCGGGTTGTAGGGGACGGCGTATTTCTCGACGTAGGCCCAGACCTCGGCCCAGGTCCAGTCGGCGATGGGGCTGATCTTGCGGCGACCGTTACCGTCGTCTTCGTCGAAGGCGACATCGCCGCGTGCGCCCGATTGCTCGCGGCGCAGGCCGGTGATCCAGGCCGAGCGGCCCGCCAGCATGCGGCCCAGCGGCTCCATCTTGCGCACGCCACAGCAGGCCTTGCGCAGCTCGATGCTCTTGTACATCGGCTCGTCGCCCTCGCGCTTGACGAACTCGATGACGGCCTCGGCGATCGGCTTGAAGACTTCGACGTCGAAGCCGTATCGGTCCTTGATCTGCGGCAGCAGCGCGAGCGTCTCGGCGTGCAGCTTGCCGGTGTCCAGCGTGGAGAGGTGCACGGGCAGGCCGGTGCGCGAGATCAGGTCGGTGATGACCATGTCTTCCACGCCCAGGCTGCTGCTCTGCACGAGGCCGTCGCCGTGCTCGATGCTGGCGTCGCGCAGGCGTTGCAGCGCGGCCTCGATCTTGGTGTCCAGCGCGGGCGTCCACTTCGCGTAGAGGCCGATGGCGTTGCCCACCGCAGGCGCGGCGGCCCAGGGCAGGCTGCTGACGCCGTCGCTCACGCTGCGCTCCTCAGGAACCACGGCCGCGTCTCGGCCACGTCGCCCTGGTAGAAGCCGACCGGCGCGAACAGGTCCAGCGCCTTCTGCGCCGCGGCCTGCGACTGGTCGCCACGCATGACGACCTCGTCGAAGCCGGTGCGGGCCAGCAGCTGCATCATGTCCACCAGTACTTCGCCGCGGGCGCGGATGGCGCCCTTGAACTGGTGGCGGATGCGCAGCAGGTGGGCCTGGCTGTAGGCGCGGCCGTCGGTCCACTTCGGGAAGTCCAGCACGACCAGCGCGATGCGCGGCAGGTCGGGCGCGAGCCGGTTGATGTCGGCGTCGTTCGGGAACTCGATGGCGACGGGCACGTCCTGCGGCCAGTGGGCGCGCACGGCATGCCACTGCTCCAGCGACAGCAGGCGGTGGGGCGCCGGATCGGGATCGGGCTTGGGGCCGTCTTCGCCGATGGCGTGCTTCCAGGGGCAGGTGGTGGCGTTGATGAACTTCATACCGGGATCAGGCTTTGGCGGTGGACGTGCGCACGGCGTTGGCGGCGGTCTTGAACGGGTCGAGGCCCAGGCGCTTCACGGCGTCGATGAAGTGCTCGCCGGCCAGGCGCTCGCGCGTGAAGGTCTCGATGACGGCGTCGATGGCGTCGGCGATCTCGTCGGCCGCGAAGCTGGGGCCGATGACCTTGCCGGCCACGGTGCCGCCGGCCAGGTGCGTGCCGTCGCCGCCGCCCAGCGTCAGTTGGTACCACTCGGTGCCGTCCTTGTCGACGCCCAGCACGCCGATGTGGCCGCTGTGGTGGTGACCGCAGGAATTGATGCAGCCGCTGATGTGCAGGTCGATCTCGCCCAGGTCTTCGAGTTCGTCGATGTCCTGGTAGCGCTCGGCGATCTCGGCGGCCAGCGGCAGCGAGCGGGCGTTGGCCAGCGCGCAGAAGTCGCCGCCGGGGCAGGCGATCTGGTCGGTCAACAGGCCGGCATTGGGCGTGGCAAAGCCGGCGGCGCGGGCGGCCTGGAACAGCTCGGGCAGGTCGGCCTCGCGCACCCAGGGCAGCACCAGGTTCTGGCGGTGCGACACGCGCAGTTCGCCGTGGCTGAAGCGCTCGGCCAGCGCGGCGGCGGTGTCCATCACGTCGGCGCTGGTGTCGCCGGGGGCGATGCCCACGCGCTTCAGGCTCAACGTGACGGCGCGGTAGCCGCTGACGCGGTGGCCGTGCACGTTGCGTTGCAGCCAGCGCGCGAAGGCCGGGTCGCTGGTGTCCAGCTGCACGGGCGCTTCGGGCTTCACGCCGGCCGGGTCGACGAAGCAGGCCGCCACGCGGTCCAGCTCGGCCTGCGGAATGATCTGCTCGTGGCCGGCGGGATCGCCGGCCAGGATGCGTTGGTATTCCTCGTTGACCGCGTCGAAGAACTTCTGGCCTTCGGCCTTGACGAGGATCTTGATGCGGGCCTTGTAGAGGTTGTCGCGGCGTCCGGCCAGGTTGTAGACGCGCACGATGGCCTCGATGTAGACGAGGATGTGGTGCCACGGCACGAAGGCATTGATCTCGACGCCCGGGATGGGCGTGCGGCCCATGCCGCCGCCGACGAAGACCTGGAAGCCGATCTCGCCGGCCGCGTTCTTCTTCATCTGCAAGCCGATGTCATGCCAGCCGATGGCCGCGCGGTCTTCCTGGGCGCCCGAAATGGCGATCTTGAACTTGCGCGGCAGGTGGGCGAACTCGGGGTGCAGCGTGCTCCACTGGCGCAGCACTTCGGCGTAGGGGCGCGCGTCGACGATCTCGTCGGGCGCGATGCCGACGAAGGCGTCGCTGGTGATGTTGCGGATGCAGTTGCCGCTGGTCTGGATGCCGTGCATGTCGACCTCGGCCAGCAGGTCCATGACCGTGGCACTGTCCTTCAGCGGAATCCAGTTGTATTGCAGGTTCTGGCGCGTCGTGAAGTGGCCGTAGCCGCCCTGGCCGGCGAACGGGCCGTCGGGCTGGCGGTCGTACTCGCGGGCGATGCGGGCCAGCTGGCGCAGCTGGCGGCTGCTCAGCTCGCCGTAGGGCACGGCCACGCGCAGCATCGGCGCATGGCGCTGGATGTACCAGCCGTTCTGCAGGCGCAGCGCGCGGAACTCGTCGGTGCCGAGCGTGCCGGCGAGGTGGCGCTCCAGCTGGTCGCGGTATTGCGCGGCGCGGGCGTGGACGAAGCGGCGGTCGAAGTCGGTGTACTGGTACATCGAAGTAAGTTTTAGTGGATCACTTTCCAGCCTGCCATCAGCAGCGACGCGCACAGCAGGCTGCGCACGACGCCGTCCGGCAGGCGGCGGGTCAATTGGGCGCCCAGCCAGATGCCTGGCAGGGAGCCGACGAGCAGGGACACGAGCAGTTCCCAGTTCACGTTGCCGAGGCTGGCATGGCCGATGCCGGCCACCAGCGTCAGCGGCACCGCGTGGGCGATGTCGGTGCCGACGATGTCGCGCGCCTTCATGCGCGGGTAGATCAGCAGGATGAGTGTCGCGCCAATCGCGCCGGCGCCGATGGACGACAGCGACACCAGTACGCCCAGCACGAGCCCGCTGGCGACGGTCAGCGCCGGCTTGCGGGACTCGGGAATCCAGCGCTCCAGCCGCAGGCCCAGCGCCTGCCAGCTCGCCTTGAAGGCGACGACGGCGGCCGTCAGCAGCAGCGCGATGCCCAGCGAGAACGTCAGCGCCGAGGCCCAGCCCTTGGTCACGCCGCTCAGGTGCATCAGCGCGATGGTGGCGATGGAGGCGGGCACGGAGCCGGCCAGCAGGCGGCGCACGATGGCCCAGTTCACATGGCCGTGGCGAGCGTGGGCGACCGAGCCGCTGACCTTGGTCAGGCAGGCGAACCAGAGGTCGGTGCCGATGGCGACGGCCGGGTTCAGCTTGAAGACGGTCAGCAGCAGCGGCGTCATCAGCGAGCCGCCACCCACGCCGGTGATGCCGACGATGAGGCCCACGCCCAGTCCGCTCGCGATCGCAATCCAGTCCAGCACCCGACAAACTCCTGCGGCGACCCCATGTCACCCGAGGGCGCGACTCTAGGGAATGTTGCAGCGCCGCAGAACTACTTAATTCTTGGGCCCATATGCCCATGCTGAATAAGCAAGCTCAGTTTGTGGCGAGTTCCTTCAGCACGGCGACCTGTTCGGCGATGCGGGGTGGCACCAATTCGGTGCCCGCCAGCATGGCGCGTATCAGCGCGGCGTTCTCCGCCGGCGCGCAGGCGGGCGACAGCGGCCAGTCCAGGTCGGTGGTGTCCGCCGGGTGCAGCGGCGCGGTGGCGCCGTCCTGGAACCCGATCAGGTGGGCCTTGCGGCGCAGGTGGGCATAGGCCTCGCCCTCGCTGGCGCGCATCAGCAGCGCCCGGCCGCCGCCTCCGGGGACAGTTGTGAGGCCGGGCAGCGCCTGGCCCATGCTGTCCAGGTACTCCGGGTGGGTGACGGCGACGACACGCACGCCGCGCCCGGCGGGGAACGGGTCCAGCAGCTTGGCCAGGCTGTGCGAGCTGTTGCGCAGGCCCAGGCGCGGGCGCAAGGCCATCAAGTTGTTCAAGCCCGGGTTGAGCATCTGCAAAGGCAGCACGGCCAGCCGGTCGGCGGCCAGGCGCTGTTCGGCCTCAGGCAGCGTGGCGCTGGCGGGCAGGCCCAGCGCGTCCAGCAGCTCGAACGGGCTGTGCCGGCTGTCGAAGTCGTGCCGGCCGAAGACGAGCACCGGCACGCCCTCGCGGGCCAGCAGCAGCGCCACCAGCGGCATCAGGTTGGCCTGCTTGCGGGCGCCGTTGAAGCTGGGCAGCAGCACGGTGCGGGGGCCATCACCGGCAGTGAAGGGCGCCTTCAGTGCGGCCGTGCGGGCGTCCATCGCGGCCAGGAAGCCGGCCACCTCGTCGGCACTCTCGCCCTTGATGCGCATCGCGATGAGCAGTGCCCCCAGCTCCATGTCGGGCACGGCGCCGTCCAGCATCTCGCCGAACAGCGCCTCGGCCTGGGCGCGGGTGAGGTCGCGGGCACCGCGGGCGCCGCGGCCCACTTCCTTGATCAACGGGGCGTAGTCCATGGCCGCAAGTGTAGGAATGGTGCCGGCGCAGAGCGTGAAGATTGCCCTTGCCAGCCCTTGCGCTTCGTCATGTGGCGGGCAATTGCCGCGCTGATACTCGGTCCATGCTGCAGATGAAGCCCAAGACGCTTTACATCACGCTGAGTTCGCTCATGGTCGGGTTGGTGGCCATCGTGTACGGCGTGCTGATGCTGTACGAGGCCTCGCGCAGCGACGCGCTGATGCTGCAGCAGGCCGGCTCGGCGGCGCGTCGCATCGGGCGGGAGGCGGTGGGCGTCGTGGAGGCCGAGCTGCGGCCGGCGCGGGTCAGCGTGGCGCTGCTGGCCGCCGGCGCGCTGGGCCGCGCGGGCAGCGATGCCGAGCGGCTGCGGGCACTGCCGGAGTTGACGGCCGCGTTGAGCGGCAACGCGGCGGTGTCGGCTGTCTATGCCGGCACGACGCGCGGCGACTTCGTGCTGCTGCGCCGCCTGGGCGACGCCGCCACGCGCCGGCGCATGGACGCGCCGGCCGAGGCCGCGTTCGCGCTGCAGAGCGTCGAGCGCGACGCTGCCGGCGCCGTGCGCGGCCACTACCGCTTCTACGACACCGGCATGCGCGAGCTGCGCGTCGCCGAGCGGCTGGACTATGACTTCGACCCGCGCACGCGGCCCTGGTTTGAGCTGGCCCGCCAGGCCGCGGCGGGCAGCGTCGTGCAGTCGGCGCCGTACCGCTTCTTCACGACGGGCGAGCCCGGCGTCACGCTGGCCCAGGCGCGTGGCGACGTGGTCATCGGCGCCGACGTCAGCCTGCAGGCGCTGGGCGAGATGCTGGACAAGCCGCAGATCAGCCCGTCGGCCGAGTTGCTCATCGCGACGCCCGAGGGCGACGTGCTGGCCCAGGCGCGGCGCCGGCCCAGCCTGGCCGAGAGCCGGCGCCTGCCCACCATCCGCGACGCCGGCTCGCCGCTGATGCGTGAGCTGTGGGGGCGCCGCGACGGCCAGGGCAGCCTCGCGCCGGTGCAGACGGTGGACGGCCGCGAGTGGGTCAGCCACGCGCTGCCGCTGGCCGGCGCGCCGCTGGTGCTGCTGATGGCGTCGCCGCGCGAGGAGCTGCAGGCGCACCAGATCGAGAACCGCCGCCACGGCTTCTACATCTCGCTGGGGCTGATGCTGCTGCTGCTGCCCATCGTGCACCTGCTGGCGGACCGCGTCTCCCGGCCGCTGCGCCACCTGGCGCGCCAGGCCGAGGCCATCGAGCGCTTCGACTTCGGCGGCCCCGACCCGAACCGCAGCCGCATCCGCGAGGTGGACCGCCTGGCCACGGCGATGACGGCGATGAAGCACTCGCTGCGCCGCTTCCTGGACATCAGCGGCGCGCTCAGTGCCGAGCGCGACTTCGACCGGCTGCTGGACCTCATCCTGCGCGAGACCATCGGCGCGACCGGCGCCAGCGGCGGCGCGGTGCACCTGCTGGCCGACGACGGCACCATGCTGCACCCGGCCGCCGTGTGGCTGCAGGGCGAGCTGCAGCCCGGCGCCGGCCGCAGCTGGGACCTGAGCGTGGCCGACAGCCTGGGCGCGCCCGTGCAGGCGCTGCGCGCCAACGACGCGGTGGAGGTGGAGCTGGGCTGGGACGACCCGGCGCACCTCGCGGCCTACGGCGCGCTGTTCTCCAGCCTCGGCGCGGCGCGGCTGCGGCTGCTGTCGCTGCCGCTGAGGAGCCGCCAGCACGAGACCATCGGCACGCTGACGCTGAGCTTCCCGCTGCCGGCCCAGGGCGAGCCGCAGCCGCTGGGCGAGGCGCGCGTGGCCTTTGTGCGGGCGCTGTCGGGCACGGCGGCCGTGGCCATCGACAACCAGCAGTTGCTGCGCTCGCGCAAGGAGCTGCTGGAGAGCTTCATCCAGCTGGTGGCCGGCGCCATCGACGCCAAGAGCCCCTACACCGGCGCTCACTGCCAGCGCGTGCCCGAGCTGACCAAGATGCTGGCCCGCGCCGCCTGCGACGCGACCGAGGGCCCCTACGCCGGCTTCTCGATGAACGACGACCAGTGGGAGGCGCTGCACATCGCCGCCTGGCTGCACGACTGCGGCAAGGTCACGACGCCGGAGTACGTCGTCGACAAGGCCACCAAGCTGGAGACCATCTACAACCGCATCCACGAGATCCGCACGCGCTTCGAGGTGCTCAAGCGCGACGCGCTCATCGAGGCGCTGCAGGCCGAGGCCGGCGAGGCCGGCAGCGCCCGCGCTCGCGACGCGGCCGCGCCCGCGCAGGCCGCGCTGGACGACGACTACGCCTTCGTCGCAGCCTGCAACCAGGGCGGCGAGCGGCTGGACCCGGCCGCCATCGAGCGGCTGCGCCAGATCGGCGCCCGCCGCTGGCAGCGCACGCTGGACGACGGACTGGGCCTGTCAGCCGCCGAGGCCGGGCGGCTGCCGCGCGTGCGCCCGCCGCTGCCGGTGGCCGAGGCGCTGCTGCAGGACCGGCCCGAGCATGTCGTGCCGCGCCCAGAAGGCGAGCAGCTGGCGGCCGACAACCGCTGGGGCTTCCGGCTGGCGCAGCCCGAGCACCTCTACAACCGCGGCGAGCTGCACAACCTGTCGGTGTCGCGCGGCACGCTCAGCGACGAGGAGCGCTACAAGATCAACGACCACATCGTGCAGACCATCAAGATGCTGGAGTCGCTGCCGTTCACGGGGCATCTGAAGTCCGTGCCCGAGATTGCCGGCGGCCACCACGAGCGCATGGACGGCCGCGGCTACCCGCGCGGGCTGCCGGGCAACGCGATGAGCCCGCAGGCGCGCATGATGGCCATTGCCGATGTCTTCGAGGCGCTGACGGCCAGCGACCGCCCCTACAAGGCCGGCAAGCGGCTGTCCGAGGCGCTGGCGCTGATGCGCCAGATGGTGGCCGATGGCCACCTGGACGCGGAGCTGTTCGCGCTGTTCCTGCGCTCCGGCGTGTGCCTGGCCTACGCCGGGCGCTTCATGCCGCGCGAACTGGTGGACCTGCAGGACGTCGGCGCCTATCTGTGCTGACGGCAGCGCTCAGGCCGCCTGGCGCTGGCCGTGCAGCTGCAGCGTGCCGAACAGGTTCTTGGGGTCGGCCATCTGCGGGATCAGGTCCAGCGGCGCGCCCAGGCCCAGCTGGGTGCTGAGGTCGCGCAGCAGCCGCAGCGCCGAGAAGTCCTCCAGCGCGAAGCCCACGGAGTCGAACACCGTGACCTGATCGGGCGACTCGCGGCCCGGCGCCTGGCCCGCCAGCACGCGCCAGAACTCGGTGACGGGGAAGTCGGCCGGCATCTGCTGCATGTCGCCCTCGATGCGGCTCTGCGGCTCGAACTCGCAGATGACGCGCGCCATCTCCAGCACGCCGCGGTGCAGCTCGGTCTTGCCGGGGCAGTCGCCGCCGACGCCGTTGATGTGCATGCCGGGCTCGATCATGTCGGGCGTCAGGATGGTCGCGTTGGTCTTGTCGGCGGTGACGGTGGTGACGATGTCGGCGCCCTTCACGGCTTCGGCGGCGGAGCCGCAGACGGTCAGCGTCAGGCCCGGCGTGCCTTGCAGGTGGCGGACCAGCCGCGCGGTGGCGGCGGCGTCGATGTCGAACAGGCGCAGTTCGCGGATGCCCAGCAGGTGGTGGAAGGCCAGCGCCTGGAACTCGCTCTGCGCGCCGTTGCCAATCAGCGCCATCACGCGGCTGTCGGGGCGGGCCAGGCGCTTGGCCACCATGGCGGAGGTGGCGGCGGTGCGCATCGCCGTCGTCAGCGTCAGCTCGGACAGCAGCGCCGGCGCGCCGGTGGCCACGTCGGCGAGCACGCCGAAAGCCATCACCGTCGGCAGGCCGACGCGATGGTTTTTGGGGTGACCGTTGACGTACTTGAAGCTGTAGAGGCTGGCGTCGGCGATGGGCATCAGCTCGATGACGCCGTCGGCGGAATGGGCGGCGACGCGGGGCGTCTTGTCGAACTCGGCCCAGCGGCCGTAGTCGGCCTCCAGGTAGCCGACGAGGCGGCGCAGTAAATCGGGAAGTCCCACGCGTTGCACGAGGCGGGCAATGTCCTGGGTGGTGAGAAGCGTCGTCATGGTCGGTGTCTCCGAAAGGGGTTGAAGTGATTCTTCCGAGGCGACCAGCCAAACAGAAGCGCAACTCTTGCTCTGAAATGCAGTGGGATTTGCCAAAATGGCAGCCTTGATTGACGGAATGCACAAGATGGACGCCCTGGACCAGCAACTTCTCGCACTGCTGCGCGCCGATGCCCGTGCCAGCGTCGCCACGCTCGCGGCCAAGCTCAAGGTGTCGCGCGGCACGGTCACCAACCGCATCGCCCGGCTGGAGGACGGCGGCGTCATCACCGGCTACACGGTGCGCCTGCGGCCCGACACCGTGCCCGACCAGATCACCGCGTGGATGAGCATCACCGTGGAAGGCAACCGCACGCGCGAGGTCGTCGCGATGCTGCTGGGCGAGCCGGGCATCACCGGCCTGTTCGACACCAACGGCCGCTGGGACCTGCTGGCCGAGATCCGCAGCACCAGCCTGCAGGAGCTGGCCGACGTGCTGGAGCGCGTGCGGCTCATCAAGGGCATCGCCGGCACCGAGACCTCCATCCACCTGCAGAGCTACAAGCTCGGCTGAGCCGGAAACCCGACTCGGTTATCGTGCCGCCGCTCTCTGCTTTGCTGACCATGATCCCTGTCCTGATCCGCCGCGCCTCGCTCGCGGCCCTGCTCGCGGCGCTCGCCGCCTGCTCCGTGCCTGTGCTGACGCCGCAGCAGCCGGTCGTCGTGCCGCCCCCGGTGGAGCCACCACCCATCGTCAAGCCCGCGCCCAGGCCGCCGCGCCTGGGCCTGGCGCTGGGCGGCGGCGCGGCGCGCGGCTTCGCGCACATCGGCGTCATCCAGGTGCTGGAAGAGAACGGCATCAAGGTCGACCTCGTCGCCGGCACCTCCGCGGGCAGCCTGGTCGCGGCGCTCTATGCGTCGGGCAAGAACGGCAGGGAAATGCAGACACTGGCCGAGGGCATGGACGAGGGCGCCATCACCGACTGGTCGTTCCCGCTGCGCGGCCTGATCCGCGGCGAGGCGCTGGCGCGTTTCATCCGCGACAAGACCGGCGGCAAGGGCATCGAGCAGATGGTGGTGCCGCTGGGCATCGTCGCGACCGACCTGTCCGACGGCTCGCCCATCCTGTTCCGCAGCGGCGACACGGGCACCGCCGTGCGCGCGTCCAGCGCCGTGCCGGCCGTGTTCCAGCCGGTCAAGATCGGCCAGCGCGAGTACGTGGACGGCGGCCTGGTGTCGCCGGTGCCGGTGCGTTTCGCGCGCGAGATGGGGGCACAGCTCATCGTCGCGGTGGACATCACGTCGCCGCCCGAGAAAGACCCGCCGGGCGACGCCTTCCGCATGCTGATGCAGACCTTCTCCATCATGGGCCGCAGCATCAACAGCTTCGAGCTGCGCGACGCCGACGTGCTGGTGCGCCCGCGGCTGGACGGCGTGTCCAGCGCCGACTTCACGGCTCGCCGTCGTGCCATCCAGGCCGGCCGCGACGCGGCACAGGCCGTGCTGCCGCTGATCAGGCAGCGCATCGCTGAAAAAACGCGTTGACGCGATGGACACCGAGACGCCGCTGTTCCCACTGCGCTCGGTGCTGTTCCCCGGCGGCCACCTGCCGCTGCGCATCTTCGAGCCGCGCTACCTGGACATGGTGCAGCGCTGCCATGCGCAGGGGCAGCCGTTCGGCGTCGTCGCGCTGACGGAAGGCCATGAGGTGCGGCAGCGCGACGGCGCGGGCTTCCGGCGCGAGACCTTTCACGCCGTCGGCACGCTGGCGCGCATCGACCACTTCGAGCACGAGCAGCCCGGCCTGATCCACCTGCGCACGCGCGGCACGCAGCGCTTTCGGCTGCAGGGCTCGCGCTGCCTGAGCCACGGGCTGTGGGTGGGCGACCTGACCCTGCTGCCCGACGATGCCGCCGTGCCGGTGCCCGACGACCTGCGCACCGCCTCGCGCCAGCTGCAGGACCTGCTGGCCAGTTGGCGCGAACGCGCCGGCCCCGAGGAACTGCCGCTGCAGCCGCCCTACGCGTGGGACGACGCCGGCTGGCTGGCCAACCGCTGGGCCGAGCTGCTGCCCATGCCGGCGGACGACCGCCAGCGCCTGATGGCGATGAACAACCCACTGCTGCGGCTGGAGCTGGTGGTCGACCGGCTCGACGCGCTCAGCGGTTGAGCCAGTCGGTCAGCACGCGCAGCACGTCACCCTTCTCGGGCTCGTTGAAGATTTCGTGGAACAGCCCCGGCCAGGGCCGCGTCGCGACGACGTTGGCCGGCGCGGCGGCCGCGAAGGCTTCGCTGCCGCGCGGCGCCACGCAGCGGTCGGCACCGGCCCACATCAGTAGCGTGCGCAGCCGCCAGCGCGGTGCGTCGGCAATGACGCGCTCGCCGGCGTCGACGATGAAGCGCGTCGCGCGCGCGGTGATGCGGTCGTGCACCAGCGGGTCGCTGGCGTAGGCAGCCACCACGGCGGGGTCGCGGCTGATCCAGTCGGGCTTCAGCCCGTTGCCCACGGCCAGGCCCGGCGCCAGGTTCTCGGCCAGCGCCAGCGCCAGCTTCTGGCCGCCGGACAGGCCTGGGTCCAGCGCGGGGGACGACAGCACCAGCCCGTCCAGCGGCCGGCTCCAGGCGGCCGGCTGCGCGGCCAGCGCCTCGTCGGCGAAGCGCGCGGCGATCAGCCCGCCCAGGCTGTGGCCCAGCAGCACGAAGGGCGTGCCGGGGCGGCGCACGGCGTCGATGACGCACGCCGTGTCGCGCAGCAGCGCGTCATGGTCGGCAATGTCGCCCTTGCGGCCTTCGCTGCGGCCGTGGCCGCGGTGGTCCCAGCCGTGCACGTCCCAGCCGGCGTCGTTCAGCGCGGCGGCCACGTGGGCATAGCGGTCGATGTGCTCGCCCAGGCCGTGCACGATGAGCAGCTGGCCGCGCGCGGGCGCGGTGGCGGGCCAGTGCCGGGTGTGGAGCTTGAGGCCGTCGTCGGTGGTGGTCATGGCATCGCGGGCTGCGGAGGTGGCGAGAGTCTAGACAGCTGCGCCACCGCCTGCGCCGGGCTCCTCGAAGCGAAAGCGGATGAAGTAGACCTTGTGTCCGCTGCCATGCCGGGCGGTCTGCAGCAGGTCGGCCAGGCTGCGAAAGCCCGACTCGCGGGCCAGCGAGTCCGAGATGTCGGTGAGCGAAATTTCGCGGATGGACGTGACGACGATGCTGCCGCCCTCGACCGCGTAGCGCCCGCCCGCCTTCACGCGCGGCGACTGCCAGATGCGGATGCTGGTGGTGATGCTGCCGTTGCGCACGCCCTCGCGCAGCTGCTTGGCGAACTGCATGTTCAGGCGGTGCGCGAGGCCACGTTCCACACGTGGTGGGCCGGGTCGATGAGGCGGCCCACGCGGTCGCCCCAGGCCTGGTCGGCCGCGGGCAGCAGCACGCGGGCGCCGGCGGCCACCGCGCGGTCCATCGTCGCGTCCACGTCATCGCAGTACAGGTAGTGCACCACCGGCGAGCTGCCGTCCGCGGCGGGCGGCCGGCTGCCGAGGTGGGGCGCGTCGTCGTGCACCATGAACAGCGAGTCGAAGAACGACAGCGTGGCGTGGATGACGCGGCCGTCGGGGCCGGTGCGGCGTGACAGCTCGACGGCGCCGAACGCGGCCTGGCAGAACGCGACCTGCGCGGCGGCGTCGGCGCAGACGAGCATGGGAATGAGCAGGCGGGGCTTCATGGGGTCTCCTCAGACGGCAGCGCGCAGCTTGTCGTAGCCGCTGCGGCTGACGGGTATGCGCTTGCCGTTCTTCATGCGTGCCGTGTAGGCGTCGCTGTCGGTCTTCTCCAGGCCTTGCAGCGCGGCCAGGTTGATGATGAAGGAGCGGTGCACGCGCACGAAGCGGGCCGGGTCCAGCTGCGCCTCCAGCTCGGAGATGCGCTGCGTCTTCAGGTGCTCGCGGCCGTGGGCGTGGAAGGCGACCTGGTCGGCCTGGGCCTCGATGTAGGCGATGTCGTCCACCAGCAGCACCTGCATGCCGCCCTCCTTGTCGTGGTCGCGCACCAGCACGCGGGTGAGGCGCGGCGGAGCCGACATCAGCGATTCCAGCTCGGGCCGGGGCTGGCCCAGCAGGCGGCGGGCGCGCATCAGCGCGGCGTCGAAGCGGTCCTGCGAGAAGGGCTTGAGCAGGTAGTCCACGGCGTGCAGTTCGAAGGCGCGCAGCGCGTGCTGGTCGTGGGCCGTCGTGAAGACGACGCCGTCGCGCCGGCCGGTCAGCTCCAGCACCTCCAGGCCGGTGAGCTTGGGCATCTGGATGTCCAGGAACACCAGGTCGGGCCTGAGCTCGGTGATGGCGCGGGCGGCGTCCAGCCCGTTGCCGGCCTCGGCGACGACGGCGATGTCGGCATGCGGCCGCAGGTACTCGGCCAGCAGGCGGCGGGCCAGCGGTTCGTCATCGGCGATCAGCGCTTGGAGCGTCATGGCGTCGTCTCGAAGGGGAGTGAAATCTCGACCGCGAAGCCCTCGGGCGTGGCGCCCCAGTGCACGCGGGCGCGGCCGGCGTACTGCGCGGCCAGCCGCTCGCGCAGGTTGCGCAGGCCCAGGCCCAGGCCGGCTTCGTTGGACGGCGCGTCGCCCGGCTCGGGCACCGGGTTGAGCACGGCGATGTGCAGCCAACCGTCGCGCACCAGCGCCTGCACGCTCAGCAGCCCGCCGTCGTCGCGCGGGCGCAGGCCGTGCTTCAGCGCGTTCTCCACCAGCGGCTGCAGCGTCAGCGGCGGCAGCAGCGCGGGCAGCGCGTCGGGCGCGGCGTCGATGTGCGTGGCCAGCTTGTCGCCCAGGCGCTGGCGCTCGATGGCGAGGTAGTGGGTCACCAGGCCCAGCTCGTCGGCCAGCCGGATGCGCTCGCGGCCGGCCAGATCCAGCGTCTGGCGGAAGAACTGCGCCAGGTCGATGGCCATCGCGCGGGCGGCGGCCGGGTCCAGTTGGGTGAGGGCGCTGATGGAGTTCAGGCTGTTGAACAGGAAGTGCGGGTCGATCTGCAGCCGCAGCAGCTGCAGCTCCATGTCGCGCGCCAGCAGCCGGGCCTGGGCCTCGCGCGCGGCGGCGGCCTGGGCGTTCTGGAATGCGATGAGCAGGTCATGCGCCAGCACGGCCAGCGTCAGCAGCGCCAGCAGCGCGGCGGTCAGCAGCGCCAGGCCGCGCTGGCCCAGGCCCACCCAGCCGTCGGCATGGCCGAACAGGCCGCCGGCGGCGTCCCAGGCGGCGGCCAGGCCCAGCATCACCGTCGTCAGCGTGGCGACCAGGCCCACGCGGTAGCGCAGCGCGGCCGGCCAGTCGGCCACGCCGAACGGGCGGCTGCGGCAGGGGTAGTAGGTGGCCAGCACGACGAAGGCCAGCACGCCGCACAGCGGCACGGCCCACGGCAGCGCCCAGCCCAGCGGCGCCACGCCCAGCATGTGCAACAGCGCAGCCAGCGCCGGGCCGGCCAGCCCCCAGGCCAGCAGGTAGACGGCCAGCCCGCGCAGATGGGTCAGCAGGGGGTGCAAGGCGGCTTCAGTTCTTGACTTCGACGCCGGCGAACATCACGTCGCCGCGCAGCACCAGGCGGGGGCCGGGCGCCATTGGCGGCACGGTCTTGTCCTCGACGCCGCCGAACAGCGCCGTGATCTCCACGACGACCTGCCAGTCGCGCGGCACGCGCAGCTCGATGCCGCTGAAGCGGGCCGAGATGTCCAGCCGCGCCTCGCCGCCGGCGATGGTGGCCTGGGTCAGGTCCAGCTCGATGCCGCCGAAGGTGCTGGTGATGTGGCCGCCGCTGAACGGGCCGGCCTCGACGCGCTGGTTGATGCCGCTGAAGCTGACGTCGATGTCGACCCGCTCGCCGGCGGCCGGCCGCGTGGCCGTCAGCGCCAGCGGCCGGCCGGCGGCGGGGCGCGGGAACACGGCCCGCATCAGGATGGACAGGCCGGCCACGATGATGACGACCGGCCACCAGTCGCGCCAGTGGAAGTGCATGAAGCCCAGGTTCTGCACCGTCAGCGCCAGGCCCACGCCGATCATCAGCACGCCGACGAAGCCGCTGCCCGCCAGCCGCGGCCAGGCCAGCCGGCCCAGCCCCCACAGCACCAGGCCCAGCGGCCAGAACGTGCGCAGCAGCGCGATGTCGAAGACGTGCAGGTTGTCCAGCAGCGCCAGCACGCCGACGCCGATGACGATGAGGCCGAACACGATGCGGTGGCCGGCGTGCTGCAGGGGGCGGGGAGGGGGGGGCGGCATGTCAGGGCGGGCGCGACGGGAAAGGCGGTAGTAGACCGCGGCCGGGCGCCCGCGGGCGGCGGGTGGCGGTGAATCGCCGGCCCAGGCCGACGAATCAACGGCCCGGCAGGCCCGCGGCCGGGCGCACGCGCAGGCCGCGCAGCACGAGGGCCAGGCCGGCGAGGATGACGAACACCGGCCAGGCGTCGTGCAGGGAGAAGCCGGTCAGGCCCAGGTTGCGCGCCGTCAGCAGGCCGCCGACGGCGATGAGCGCCGCGCCGCCCAGCCCGCCGCCGTGCCGGGCCCAGCCCAGCCGCGCCAGGCCCAGCAGCACCAGCGCCAGCGGCCAGAAGGTGGCCAGCAGCGGCTGGTCCAGCCCCAACTGGCGGTCCAGCAGCGCGAGCGCGCCGAGGCCGATGGCGGCCAGGCCGGCGGCGATGCGTTGGAGGGGCGTGCGGGTCAGGTCGTTCATGGCGGTCTCCAGGTGGTCAGTGAAGCCAGTGGACCCGGGAACGCGCGGCGCGGCGAGCCGCCTGCGGCGGACGGCCAGGCGCCGCGATGAATCGACGGCACGCGGCGTCAATGAAAAAAGCCCGGTGTCGAAACACCGGGCCTTCTGCAGTTTTGGCGGGCTCGGGGCCCGCGCAGGATCAGGCGGCAGCGCGCTTGGCGGTGCGGGTGGCCGTCTGCGTGGCCTTGACGGCTTGCGTCGTGGCGGCCTGGAAGTTGGCTTCGGCCACTTCGACGGCTTGCTTGGTGGCCTTCTGCACCGACTCGAACGCGTTGTTCGCGGCGGCCACGGCGGACTTCACCAGCGCGACGGCGTTCTCGGTGCCGGCCGGGGCGTTCTTGGCGGCGGTGTCCACCAGCGTGGAGAAGGTCTTCTGCGCGTCGGCGAACTGGCTCTCAGCGACCTTGGCGACTTCGGCGCCGGTGCTGGAGGCGATGTCGTAGATGTGGCGGCTGTAGGAAGCGGCCTTCTCGGCGGTGGGTTGCAGCAGCGCGGATTGCAGGGCCAGCAGTTCCTGCGCGTCCTTCACGGACAGCGCGGCGGCGGTCGTGTCGGCGGCTTCGCTCAGCGCGGTCTTGGCGACCTGCAGGTTCAGCTCGACGAGCTTCTCGACGCCTTCGAACGCCTTGTTCGTCAGGCCGAAGAGGGTTTCGACGTTGGCCTTGTGGGCGGCGAGGACTTGTTCAGCGGTCAGCATGGTGAGACTCCGATTTCGAGGGGGTGAACCGATTGCTGTGCTTGATTGCTGCACTGCAACATAGAACGAATGATAGGAGCGCTTTGGCGGATTGCAAGCACTTTTTTGTGCGGTGCAGCAAATTAGGGGTGGCGGCGTGTGACAAACGGCTGACGCTATCGTTGCGGGCCTGCCGCCGACCCCCATGCTCGCCTTCCATTCCGACGCCCACAGCCTGGCGCTGCCGCCGGGGCACCGCTTTCCGCAATCCAAGTACCGGCTGCTGCGCGAGCATTTCGAGCGTGAGCCGGGGCTGCTGCGCATGCAGCCGGCGCCGGCCGCCGGCGACGACGAACTGGCGCTGGTGCATACGCCCGACTACATCGACGCCGTGCAGCGCGGCACGCTGAGCGCGGCGCAGCAGCGCGAGATCGGCTTCCCGTGGAGCCCGTCCATGGCCGAGCGCTCGCGGCGCTCGGTGGGCGCCAGCATCGCCGCTGCCCGCGCCGCGCTGGCCGAGGGCGTGGCCGCCAACATGGCCGGCGGCACGCACCACGCCTACGCCGACAAGGGCTCGGGCTACTGCGTCTTCAACGATGTGGCCGTCGCCGCGCGGCTGATGCAGGCGGAGTGGTCGCGCAGCCACCGCAGCACGCTGCGCGTGCTGGTCATCGACCTGGACGTGCACCAGGGCAACGGCACGGCGGCCATCTTCCGGGATGACGACACCGTGTTCACGTTCTCCATGCACGGGGCGCGCAATTTCCCGTTCAGGAAAGAACCCAGCGACCTGGACGTGGACCTGCCCGACGGCTGCGGCGATGCCGACTACCTGGCCGCGCTCGACACCGCGCTGGACGACGTGTGGCGGCGCTGCCAGCCGGGGCTGGCGTTCTACCTGGCCGGCGCGGACCCGCACGAGGCCGACCGCCTGGGCCGGTTGAAGCTGACCTACGAAGGCCTGGCCGAGCGGGACCGGCGCGTGCTTCAGGCGCTGGGTGAACGGCGCATCCCCGTGGCACTCAGCATGGCCGGCGGCTACGGGCACGACCTGGCCACGACGGTGGCCGTGCAGGTCACCACGCTGAACCTCGCGGCGCAGTCGTGGGCCGCTATCGCACGCGGAACTGGCTGACCACCTGCGCCAGCCGCTGCGCCTGCTCGCGCAGCGACTCGGCCGCGGCGGCGCTTTCCTCAACGAGCGCGGCGTTCTGCTGCGTCATGTCGTCGACCTGCGTGACGGCCTGGTTCACGTCGGCGATGCCCTGGCTTTGCGCCGACGCGCTGGCGCTGATCTCGCCCATGATGTCCGTCACGCGCTGCACGGCGCCGACGATCTCGCCCATCGTGGCGCCGGCCTCCTGCACGTGGCGGGCGCCGGACTCGACGCGCTCCACGCTGGCGCCGATCAGCGTCTTGATCTCCTTGGCCGCCGCAGCGCTGCGGCCCGCCAGGCTGCGCACCTCGCCGGCCACGACGGCGAAGCCACGGCCCTGCTCGCCGGCGCGCGCCGCCTCCACGGCCGCGTTGAGCGCCAGGATGTTGGTCTGGAACGCGATGTCGTCGATGACGCCGATGATGTCGGCGATGCGCTTGCTGGACGTGGCGATGTCGTTCATCGTGTCCACCACCTGCTGCACCACGTTGCCGCCGCGGTGCGCCACGTCGGCCGCGCTGGTGGCGAGCTGGTTGGCCGTCTGCGCATGCCCGGCGCTCTGGTGCACGGTGCCGGTAAGCTGCGCCATGGACGAGCTGGTGACTTGCAGGCTGGAGGCCGTCTGCTCGGTGCGCAGGTTCAGGTCCTGGTTGCCCGACGCGATCTCGGCCGACGCGGTGCGGATGGAGTCCGCCACCCGCATGACCTCGCCCACCGTGCCGGCCAACTGCTCACACATCTGGTTCAGCGAGCGCATCAAGCCAGCCAGCTCGTCGTGCCCGGTGGGCGTGGCGCGGCGTGTCAGGTCGCCGGCGGCCACGGCCTCGGCCAGCGACAGCGACGCGTTGACGTCCCGGGCGATCTTGCGCTGGTTGGCCAGCAGTACGCCCATGCCGGCGCCAGCGGCCAGCAGCGACACCAGCGCGAACAGCCAGGCGCGGCGTCTCGCGCCGTCCTGCTGGCCGTCCGCGGCGGCCTGCTGGTCGGCGGCCATGCTCTGCACGATCTTGCCGATCAGCGCCGCCACGTCCTTGTAGCGCGCCTCGGCGTCCTGCATGGCGGCCACGCCGGTGTTGGGGTCCACCGACGACAGGTCGATGGCGCCGTCCGCCTTGGCCAGGTAGGCCTGCAGCAGCGGCAGGCACTGGCGGATGTGCGCGTCGGTCTCTGGCGGCGTGCTGTCCATGTCGGCTAGCGTGTCCAGCGTGCGCGAGATGCCGTCAACCTGCGTCTTGAGCTGGGCGCGCAGCGCCTTGACCTGGGCATCGTCCAGCGACGAGATCAGCGCGATGGCGCGGTAGACGCCGCCGTGCATCTCGCCCACCTGGGTCTGCACGGCCACCGTGGTCATGAAGACCTCGTTGCGTTGCTGGCCGGCCTCGTTGGCGGCCACCACCTCGCGCAGCGACAGCACGGTGCTGCCCAGGCCGATGGCCAGCACCACCGCCAGTGCCGCCATCGGCGGCAGCAGCATCTTTGCAGCGAGCTTCATGGCGGCGCCCTGGCTGGGCCTACTTGTAGATGCCGCCGCAGACGATGGTCTCGTCCAGTCGTTCGCAATACATCTGCTTGGGTTCGATCTTCTTGGTCGTCGGGTTGGTGAACTTGTAGTCCTGCCAGAAACCCTTGGGGCTGGACCTGCCCAATTCCACCCGCTCGCGCACGAATGCCTTGCCGTCGATGTCCTTGAGGTCGATGAGGTCGCGGCCCACCTGCTTGGCGTTGGCGCCGTGGGCCAGGCACTTGCCATCCAGGCCGTAGACGACGAGGTAGAGGTCGTGCTTGATGAACTGCGGGCTCTTGTCGGTGATCTCTCCGTAGGCCTTGTCCTTGCCGCTGGCCTTGATGTAGGCCACGCCCTTCTTGACCATGGCCACCGCGTCGTCCTTGGTGGCGTTCTGCGCCAGCACCGGCTGGGCGCCCAAGAGCGCGGCACACGTGAGGGCAAGACCTGCAAGCGTTCGGTTCATGCGAGAGCTCCTTGCGAGCCGACGGGCTCCGGGCCAGTGTCGCTCCGGGGTTTCGCCGCGCGCAAGTGCGGCGCGGCAATGGCCGGCCAGACCTGTGGCGCAATGCACGCATGGAAGAATGTCGCCCCATGACGCGACCGCAGCCCGACGCCCGCCACGCCTACCCGCAGTTCGTGCCGCTGACCACGCGGTGGATGGACAACGACGTCTACGGCCACCTGAACAACGTCGTCTACTACAGCCTGTTCGACACCGCCGTGAACCGCCTGCTCATCGAGGCCGGCGCGCTGGACATCCATGCGGGCGACGTCATCGGGCTGGTGGTGGAGACGCACTGCAACTTCTTCGAGTCGCTGGCATTCCCGCAGAAGATCGACGCCGGCGTGCGCGTGGCACACCAGGGCCGTTCCAGCGTGCGCTACGAGATCGGCCTGTTCGCCGAAGGGTCGGACCTGTGCGCCGCGCGCGGCCACTTCGTGCACGTCTACGTGGACCGCGACAGCCGCCGCCCGGTGGCCGAGCTGCCGCCCGCCTACCTTCAAGCCTTGAAAGCCCTGACCCCATGAGCCGTTTCGCCACGCCCACGCCCGAGCAGACCGCCGCGGTGGACGCCGCCATCAAGACCCGGCACTCGCTGCGCGCCTTCCTGCCCACGCCGGTGCCGCGCCAGACCGTCGAGGACATCCTGGAGGTGGCCCGCTGGGCGCCGTCGGGCACCAACACCCAGCCCTGGCAGGTGCATGTACTGACGGGCGAGGCGCTCAAGCGCACCGCCGGCCGCATCCAGGCTGCCTACCTGGACCCCGAGCAGAACGCCGCCCACAAGGAGGCCTACGCCTACTACCCGCACGAGTGGCGCAGCCCCTACATCGACCGCCGTCGCAAGGTGGGCTGGGACCTGTACGGCCTGCTGGGCATCGCCAAGACCGACAAGGCGCGCATGCAGCACCAGCACGGCCGCAACTTCGTGTTCTTCGATGCGCCGGTGGGGCTGTTCTTCACGATTGACCGCGTCATGCAGCAGGGCTCGTGGCTGGACTACGGCATGTTCCTGCAGAACGTCATGATCGCCGCGCGCGCCCGCGGCCTGCACACCTGCCCGCAGGCGGCGTTCACGCAGTTCCATCGGCTGATCGCCGAGGAGCTGCAGCTGAACGACGAACAGATGCTGGTGTGCGGCATGTCGCTGGGGTTCGCCGACCCCGCTGCCGTCGAGAACGGCCTCGTCACCGAACGCGCGCCGGTGGCCGAGTTCACCCGCTTCCTGGAATGACTGCGCCTGTCGCAGTGCCGCTGCCGCCATTGCTCGTGGTGGGCTGGAGATGACCGTGTTGAAGAAGATCCTCGTCGCGCGGCTTGCGCCGCCCGAAGTCCTCGAGAAGCTGAAGGCGCACTTCGACGTGGATTACCACGACGGCGAGCTGCCGCTGACCGCCGAAGCGCTGCGCGACCGCCTGCAGGGCAAGGCCGGCGCCTACATCACCGGTACCGAGCGCATCACGCCCGAGCTGCTGGACGCCTGCCCAGCGCTGCGCGCCGTCTGCACGATGAGCGTGGGCTACAACCACATCGACCTGGCCGCCTGCACGGCGCGCCGCGTGCTCGTCACCAACACGCCCGACGTGCTGACCGAGACGACCGCCGACCTCGGCTTCGCACTGCTGATGGCCACCGCCCGGCGCATGGGCGAGGGCGAGCGGCTGCTGCGCGACGGCGGCTGGAAGAGCTGGCGCTGGGACTTCCTGGCCGGCGCGGAAGTGCACGGCACGACGCTGGGCATCCTGGGCATGGGCCGCATCGGCCAGGCCATCGCACGGCGCGGGCGCTTCGGCTTCGGCATGCAGGTGGCGTATCACAACCGCTCGCGGCTGCCGGCCGAGGCGGAAGGCGAGCTGGGCGCGCGCTACCTGAGTAAAGAAGCGTTGCTGCGCGAGGCCGATCACCTCGTGCTGGTGCTGCCCTACTCGGCCGAATCGCACCACTGCATCGCCGCCGCCGAGCTGGCGCTGATGAAGCCGACGGCCACGCTCGTCAACATCGCGCGCGGCGGCATCATCGATGAAGACGCGCTCGCCGCGGCGCTGCGCGAGCACCGCATTGCCGCTGCGGGCCTGGACGTGTTCGAGGGTGAGCCCCGGGTCAACCCGGCGCTCCTGAGCCTGCCCAACGTCGTGCTGACGCCGCACATCGGCAGCGCCACCATGCCCACGCGCATCGCGATGGCCACGCTTGCCGCCGACAATCTGCTCGCCGCGCTGACCGGCGCCCCGCCGCCCACGCCGCTGAATCCCGAAATCCTGCCCCTGTGATGAAACCGCTGCTGCTCGCCCTCGTTCTCGCCCCCGCCCTGGCTTTCGGCCAGTCCGACCGCATCAAGCGCCCGGAGCCCGGCAAGGCCCCCGAGAAGGTGGAGGACGACAAGACGCCGCGTGACCCCAACAAGTTCGCCGCGCTGGCGCTGCTGGGCGACCGTGTGCAGCTGCTGGCGCTGACGCCGGCCCGCGGCGACACCGTGCAGAGCGGCGAGTGGACCGCCACACCCGCCGGCAAGCTGGACGACGCCGTGCTGCAGGCGCTGAACGAGGCCGTCAAGGCCAGCGGCGACAAGCGAGAGGCTCGCCTCTACACGTCCACCACGCGCAGCCTGTTCGGCGACCCGGCCAACCTGTTCGTCGACGGCAAGCTCAGCCTGCCGGGCAACCTGGCGGCCGCGGTGCGCCAAAGCGGCGCGGCCAACCTGCTGCTGGTCACGCGCAGCCGCCAGGAGCCGGCGCTGGCCGCCGCGCTGCCGGGGCGCATCCTCGCGACGCTGGAAGGCCCCGGCTTCGTGCTGGACCAGCGCCCCAGCGGCCAGATCGGCTTCGACGGCCAACCCGGCAAGCCGGTGTTCGCGCCGTTCGTGTCCATCCGCGTCGCGCTGATCGACCTGGCCGACATGCGGCTCAAGCGCGAGCAGTCGCTGGCCGTGGCTGCCCGCCAGTCGGTGGCGGACGGCGATGCCAACCCTTGGGCTTCGACGACGCCCGAGCAGCGCGTGAAAGCGCTGGAGGCGCTCATCGAGGCCGAGATGCCGCGCGTGATGAAGGGCCTGGTCTCGCCGTAGGGCGACCAGCCCGCTGTTCGACGCCGGATCGGCCGGCGGCGGCTCGTGCCCTGCATGGACAATGCCGTCATGAGCTTGATCGACGTGTTGCTGCTGGGCCTGCTGGCCCTGGTTGTTGTGCTGCTGGTGATGGTCTGGCTGCGCCAGAAAACTTTCTCCCCGGACCTGCTGCTGCAGGGCAACGAGCGCCTGGAGCGGGAGCTGCGCGACGAGCTGGGCCGCAGCGCCAGTGGCACGCGGCAGGAGCTGCTGCAGGGGCTGGCGCAGTTCCAGCAGGTGCTGACGCAGGGCCTGCAGGGCAGCAACCAGTCGCTCAGCGCCCAGGCGCTGGCCGCGCGCGAGGCGCAGGACGCCGCGGCGCTGCGCGGCGTGCAGGCCCAGGCCGAATCCATGCAGAAGCTGAACGACGCGATGCGCGAGCAGCTGCAGGCGCTGTCCAAGACCAACGACCAGCGCCTGGCCGAGCTGCGTCTCACCGTGGAGCAGCGCCTCACCGCCATCCAGCAGGACAACGAGAAGAAGCTGGAGCAGATGCGCGCCACCGTCGACGAGAAGTTGCACGCGACGCTGGAGCAGCGCCTGGGCGAGAGCTTCAAGCAGGTGGCCGAGCGGCTGGAGCAGGTGCACAAGGGCCTGGGCGAGATGCAGAACCTGGCACGCGACGTGGGCTCGCTGAACCGCGTGCTGACCAACGTGAAGACACGCGGCGTGTTCGGCGAGGTGCAGCTGGCCGGGCTGCTGGACCAGGTGTTCACGCCCGAGCAGTACGCCGCCAACGTGGCGACGTTGCCGGGCTCCAGCGAGCGCGTGGAGTTCGCGATCTCGTTGCCGGGCCAGCGCGACGACGGCAAGCCGCTGTGGCTGCCCATCGACGCCAAGTTCCCGCGCGAGGACTACGAGCGGCTGCTGGACGCCCAGGAGCGCGCCGACGCGCCCGCCGCCGAGGCCGCGGGCAAGGCCATCGAGAACCGGCTGCGCCTGGAGGCGAAGACCATCCGCGAGAAGTACATCGGCCCGCCGCACACCACCGACTTCGCGATCCTGTTCGTGCCCACCGAGGGCCTGTACGCCGAGGCGCTGCGCCGCCCCGGCCTGGTGGAAGGCCTGCAGCGCGAGCACAAGGTGATGCTGTGCGGCCCGACGACGC
The DNA here is from genome assembly GCF_058794515.1 of Roseateles sp. GW823-FHT07B05. NCBI lineage: Bacteria > Pseudomonadati > Pseudomonadota > Betaproteobacteria > Burkholderiales > Sphaerotilaceae > Roseateles > Roseateles sp. GW823-FHT07B05. The sequence continues at coordinate 824,288 of NZ_JBXAGX010000002.1, read as the reverse complement.
TGCTGGCCACGCTGACCAGCCTGCAGATGGGCTTCCGCACGCTGGCGCTGGAGAAGCGCTCGGCCGAGGTCTGGGAGGTGCTGGGCGCCGTGAAGACCGAGTTCGGCAAGTTCGGCGACGTGCTGGCCAAGGCCAAGAAGAAGCTGGAGGAAGCCGGCAACACGCTGGACGCCGCCGAAGTGCGCACGCGGGCGATGACGCGCAAGCTCAAGACCGTGGAGGCGCTGCCCGATGACGCCGCCCAGCAGCTGCTGCAACTGGGCCAGGGCCACGGCGAGGACGCCGAGTGACCCCTTCAGCGCGCGCGCCGGTGCCGAAGCAGAACATGCGCGGCGCATTCTGGTGGCTCATCGCCACCATCATCTGCGTGCACGCCTGCATGGCCACCACGCGCGTCACGGCCAGCCTGTGGGTGCTGAACCAGGGCTACGGCGAGGCGTCGGTGGGCATGCTGCTGAGCCTGTTCGCCGTTGCGCCCATCGTGCTGTCGCTGTGGGCCGGCCGGCTGGCCGACCGGCACGGCTTCCACCGCCCGGTGGGCGTGGGCGTGGTGCTGGCCTTCGTCGGCGCGTTGCTGGCGCTGCTGATCCCCAAGCTGTGGGCCATCGCCACCGGCTGCCTGCTGTGCGGTGGCGCCGTGGCCGTGGCGGCCGTGGCGCTGCAGCGCGAGGCCGGGCTGATGGCCGAGGAGCCCGGCGAGCTGAAGAAGATCTTCAGCTGGATGGCGCTGGGGCCGGCGCTGTCCAACGCGCTGTCGCCGATCATTGCGGGCCTGCTGATCGACCACATCGGCATGACGGCTGCCTTCGGCTTCGCGGCGCTGCTGCCGCTGCTGGCCTGGGTGCTGGCGCGCAAGGTGCCGCGCAATCCGCCCAAGGTCGTCACCAAGAGCTTCCGCGAGCCGGCCGCGTGGGACCTGTTCCGTCTGCCGGCCTACCGCCGCCTGCTGCTGGTCAACCTGGCGCTGTCGGCGGGCTGGGACGCGCACAGCTTCGTCGTGCCCGTGGTGGGCCACGCCCGCGGGCTGTCGGCGGCCAGCATCGGGCTGGTGCTGGGCAGCTTCGCGTTGGCGGCCACCGTCGTGCGGCTGGCCATCGTGCGCTTTGCCGACGACATCGACGAGGCGAGGGCGCTGCGCGCCGCGATGGCGCTGGCGACGCTGACCTTCATCGCCTACGCCTGGCTGCCCGGCACGCTGGGCCTGATGCTGGGCTCGGCGCTGCTGGGCACGGCGCTGGGTTCGGTGCAGCCCATGATCCTGGCCATGATGCACCGCGCCACGCCGCCCGAGCGCCACGGTCAGGCGCTGGGGCTGCGCATGCTGACAGTGAACGGTGCGACGGTGAGCATGCCCATGGGCTTCGGCATGCTGGCCGCGGCCACGGCGCTGGCGGCCCCCATGTGGGTGATGGCGGCGGCCCTGTTGGCCGCGCAATGGCCCGCCCGAAAACTCTGAGGCCCGACAGCATCGGCCGCCGGATGTGGCCTGTGCGCAAGCTGACAGGGCTGGTGGTGGGGATGCTCGCGGCAACGACCGTGCTGGCCCAGGTCGACGAGGGAGACGCAGACGACTCGCCCGCCGCATGCCGAGGCGCTGCGGCAGGCCCAGCTGGCCATGATCGAGGGAAGCCTCGGTGGCGGGCGCTGGGCGCATCCGTTCTACTGGGCGGGCTACGCCCTCTTCGGTGATCCATCGCGATAGGAGTCCGGCCATGCGTGCGCTGGTGTTGAGCCTGTTCCTGTTGAGTTCGGCCGCCCTGGCCCAGCCCGTCTGCGAGGTCATGGCCGTCAGCGGCGACGCGCAGCGCGAGGACGGCCGCGCACTGGCCGTGGGCGACCGGCTGGATGTGGGCAACGCGCTGCGCACCGGCGCGGCGGGCCGCGTGCGGCTGAAGTTCACCGACGGCTCGGTGCTGGTGCTGGCCGACAACAGCCAGCTGCGCATCGCCGCCTTCAGCGCCGGCAGCGGCCAGCCGCGCACGGCCGAGTTGCTGCTGGAGCTGGGCCTGGTGGGCCAGCGCGTGAACCCGTCGGCCGGCGGCGCATGGCGCGTGCGCACGCCCACCGCCGTGACGGCCGTGCGCGGCACCGAGTTCAGCGTCGAGGTGGGCGACGACCGCGCCACCGCCGTGCTCGTGAAGACCGGCGAGGTGGACGTGGAGCCCGCCGCACCGCAGACGCACGGCATCAAGCCGCGCTACCCCGTGAAGCTCGCCACGCGGCAGGCCGGCACGCGCTGCAACGGCCAGGAGTGCACCGAGGCGTCCACCTGGGCCGCCGAGCGTGTGCAGCGCGTCGAGCAGCGGCTGGGGGCGCTGGATTGACGCGCGTCGCCTACGGCTTGATCGCGGCCGCGGCGGCGCTGCTGGGCATTGCGTTCTGGGCGCTGCGCGCCGACGTGGCCGCGTTCAGCCGGCTGGACCATGGCGTGCTGGACGCGCAGACGCAGTGGCGCGGCCCGCTCAAGCCCGGTACCGAGCTGCCGCTGCTGCTGGTGCGTGTGGACGACGCCGCGCTGGAGGCGCTGGGCGGCCGCGTGCCCGACCGCGCGGAGATGGCCCGCGCCGTGCAGCGGCTGCAGGACGGCGGTGCGCGGGCCATCGCGCTGGACCTGCTGCTGCTGCCCGGCGGCGGCGCGCGCGAGGCCGACGCCGCGCTGGCCGGCGCGATGCAGGCCGGCGGGCGCACGCTGATCCCGTTCGCGCTGCCGGACGACGGCGAACCCGCCGCCGAGCCGCCGCCGGCCGTGCTCGCCCAGGCCTTGCTGGCCTATGACGGCGAGGACGCGCTGGCGCGAAGCGAAGCGGACTTCTACCGACCGCGCCGGCTGCTGGCGCCCGAGCCCGCGCTGGCGGCCGCGGCGGCGGGGCTGGGCCATGTGACGGTGCGCCGCGAGACCGACGGCAGCCTGCGCCATGACCTGCCGCTGCTGCGGCTGGGCGGCGAGGTCTACCCGTCGCTGGCGCTGCGGCTGGCCGCGCTGGCGCGTGGCGTCGAATGGCGCGACGTGCAGGCCAGCTTCGGCGAAGAGGTGCGGCTGGGCGCCGGCCTGCGCGTGCCGCTGGATGCGCTGTCGCGGCTGGGCGTCAACTACTACGGCCCCGGTGGCACGTTCGAGGCGGTGGGCTTCGCCGAACTGCTGGCGGGCAAGGTCGACCCGGCGCGGCTGCGTGGCCGGGTGGCCGTCGTCGGCGTTGCGGCGCTGGCTGCGGGCGACCACTTCCCGTCGCCGTTCGACCCCGGTCTGGCCGGCATGGAGCGCCTCGCCACCGTCACCGACAACCTGCTGACCGGCCGCAGCCTGCGGCACCCGGCCTGGGTCGGCGCGGCCGAGCTGGCGGCCCTGCTGCTGCTGCCGCTGGCGGCGGTGCTGCTGCTGGCGCGGCGGCGGCTGGCGCCCGCGCTGGCCATCATCGCGCTGGGCGGCGCGGCGCTGCTGGCGCTGGCGCAGTGGGGCTTCGAGCGCCACCACATCGTCGTGTCGCTGGCGCCGCCTCTGCTGGCGCTGGCCGTGGCGACGCTGGGCGCCAGTCTGCTGCGGGCCGCCGTCGAGCAAGGGCGGCGGCGCGTTGCCGCACGCCGGCTGGCGGCCAGCGAGCAGCGCTACGCGCTGGCCGCCCGGGGTGCCAACGACGGGCTGTGGGACTGGGACCTCGCCACCGGCGACGTCTACTACTCGCCGCGCTGGCTGTCGCTGATGGGCCTGTCGGCCGCGGAGGCCGGCCAGCACATCGATGCGTGGACGCTGCCGCTGGAGCCCGCCGCCGGCGCCGCCTTCCGCGCCGAGCTGCAGGCCCACCTGGACGGCCGCAGCCTGCAGTTCCATCACGTGCTGCATTTCCATCAGGGCGGCCAGGAGCGCTGGCTGCTGGCGCGCGGGCTGGCGGTGCGGGAAGGGCAAGGTGAAGGCGTGGGCGAAGGCGCGGATGAAGGCGGGCGGCCGGTGCGCATGGCCGGTTCGCTGACCGACATCTCCGAGAGCCAGCGCCTGCAGCGCCAGATCAGCTTCGACGCGCTGCACGACCGCCTCACCGGCCTGGCCAACCGCGTGCTGTTCCGCGAGCAGCTGGCGCAGCTGCTGACCGGCCTGAGTGCGCCCGAGACCGGCCTGCTGCTGCTGGGGCTGGACGGCTTTCGCACGCTGAACGAGACGCACGGCCCGGTGGCGGGCGATGCGGTGCTGACCGAGCTGGCGGGGCGGCTGAAGGCCGCGTTCGGCGCGCGCCATCTGGTGGCGCGGCTGGGGCCCGACCAGTTCGCGCTGCTGCTGGCCGGCGGCGACGCGGCGGCCGGGCTCGCCAGGAGCGTGCGGGCGCTGCTGGAGCCGCCCTTCGGCGCGCAGGGCCTGGCCGTCAGCGCCGGCATCGCCTGGGCGCAGCGCCGCCATGGCCCGGCCAGTGCCGACGAGCTGCTGGCCGCCGCCGAGGGCGCGCTGGCCCGGGCCAAGGCGGCCGGCCCGGGGCAGACGCATGAGTTCGACCCGGCTGAGCAACTGGTGGAGCAGTCGCGCCGCTGGCTGCGCGACGCCATCGACGCGGCGCTGGCCGCGGGCGACCAGTTCGAGCTGCACTACCAGCCCTTCGTGCGGCTGCACGACCGCAGCCTGCTGGGCTTCGAGGCGCTGATCCGCTGGCGCCACCCCAGCAAGGGCGTCATCATGCCGGGCGACTTCATTCCGGTGGCCGAGGCCAGCGGGCAGATCTGCGCCATCGGCCGCTGGGCGCTGCTGGAGGCGGCAGCGCAACTGCGCCGCTGGCAGCCTCTGGGCTTCACGGGCGAGGTGGCGGTCAACCTGTCGGGCGTGCAACTGGAGCGCGACCTGGAACTGCTGGCCGACGCCCGCGCGACGCTGGCCGCTTTGGGCGACGTGCCCACGCACCGGCTCAAGCTGGAGGTGACGGAGAGCATGGCCATGGCCAACCCGCAGCGCAGTGCCGAGGTGCTGCAGGAGCTGGCGCGCATGGGCTTCAAACTGTCCATCGACGACTTCGGCACCGGCTACTCGTCGCTGGCCTATCTGCACCGCTTCCCGTTCGACACGCTGAAGGTGGACCGCAGCTTTGTCATCCGCCTCGGGGTTGGCCGCGAGGCGCAGGAGATCGTGCGGACCATCGTGGGCCTGGGCGCCGCCTTGGGCAAGCAGACGCTGGCCGAGGGTGTGGAGGACGAGAAGCAGGCCGAGCTGCTGGCGCAGCTGGGCGTGCAGGTGGGGCAGGGCTGGCTGTTCGCCAAGGCGCTGCCTGAGGCCGAGGCCACCCGGGCCATTCAGGCGCCGCCCTGGCGGCGTTGAGGAGGCACTCCGCGGCGGCTGTCGCTGACAGCCAGCTTGCACGACGCGCCGTTCTCGTCATACCGTGGCGGGAATGGCACTAACGCCCCCCTCGGCTGGAACGCTTGCGCGATCATGGTGCGCGCTGGCGCCCCGCAGCGGGCGCGCGCCGACTCCGGATCAACCCTTCAGCGAGGTGATATGCGCGTCAACCAGCCCGTGACCCAGCGTGAGTTCGACTTTGCAGCGGATGCCACGCTGATGTCGACCACCGATCCGCAGAGCCACGTGAAGTACGCCAACGATGCGTTCATCGCGGTCAGCGGCTTCACGCGCGAGGAAATCATCGGCCAGCCGCACAACTTCGTGCGCCACCCGGACATGCCGGAGGCCGCCTTCGCCGACATGTGGGCGACGTTGAAGGGCGGCGAGCCGTGGACGGGGCTGGTGAAGAACCGCCGCAAGGACGGCGACCACTACTGGGTGCGTGCCAACGCCGTGCCCATCGTGCGCGCCGGGCGCACACAGGGCTACATGTCGGTACGCACGCGCGCCACGCGCGACGAGTCGGCGGCGGCCGAACAGCTGTATGCCGGCATGCGCGAGGGCCGCGCCGGCGTGCGCCTGCACAAGGGGCTGCTGCTGGGCGGCGGTGCGCTGGGCGCGCTGTTCAACTGGCGCAAGACGATGGGCGCGCGCGGCCGCATCCGGCTCACGCTGCTGCTGGTGTGGCTGGCCATGCTGCTGGTGGGCATCCCCATCGCGTCGGACTGGGCGGCGCTGGCGCGGCTGGCCGTGGTGGTGGGCATCGGCATGGCGGTCACGGCGGTCATCTTCGAGCAGATGTTCGCGCGGCCGCTGGAGGAGCTGCAGCGCCAGGCGCTGGCCGTCGCCACCGGCGCGCAGCAGGACGTGGCCAGCATGGACCGCGTCGACGAGATCGGCATGAGCATGCGCTGCATCAGCCAGCTGGGTCTGATGTTCCGGTGGCTGGTGGCCGATGTGGGCCAGCAGGTCGTGCACCTGCAGACGGCGGTGGAAGAGATCGCCCGCGGCAACGAGGACCTGAGCTCGCGCACCGAGCAGGCCGCGTCCAGCCTGGAGCAGACGGCGTCGTCGATGGAGCAGATGACCGCCACCGTGAAGAACAACGCCGACACGGCGGCGCAGGCCAACGACCTGTCGGGCCAGGCGCGCTCCGCCGCGGCGCAGGGCGGCGAGGCGGTGGCCCAGGTGATCTCGCGCATGGGCGACATCTCCGCCAGCTCGCGCCGCATCGCCGACATCATCGGCACCATCGACGGCATAGCCTTCCAGACCAACATCCTGGCGTTGAACGCGGCCGTGGAGGCCGCGCGTGCCGGCGAGCAGGGCCGCGGCTTTGCCGTCGTGGCCGGTGAGGTGCGCAGCCTGGCGCAGCGCAGTGCCGAAGCGGCCAAGGAGATCAAGACACTGATCGGCGCCAGCGTGGAGCAGGTGGAGGCCGGTTCGCGCATGGTGGACGACGCTGGCAAGACGATGGAGGAGATCCAGGCCAAGGTGCAGCGCGTGTCCGACCTGATCGGCGAGATCAGCGGCTCGGTGCGCGAGCAGAGCACCGGCATCGCCCAGGTGGGCCAGGCCGTCAGCCACCTCGACCAGGTGACGCAGCAGAACGCGGCGTTGGTGGAGCAGAGCACGGCCGCGTCGTACAGCCTGAAGCAGCAGGCGGCCAGTCTGGTGGACGCGGTGGGCGTGTTCCGCTGACACCGCGCCGGGCCGCCCAAGCGGCGATTGGGATCTGACGAACGGCCCCCGTCGCAAAAGCACGCAGAATCCGCGCCAGGCCGAACATGCGGCCGCTGGAGCGAGACAGATGCGGATCACGGTGAATGGGTGGGTGGCGCGGGGCCTGGGCGCTGCCCTGTTGGGGCTGGCATTGGGGGGCGCGCAGGCGCAACCGGCGGCTCGGGTGAAGCCCGGGACGCCGCGCCCGGTGGCCGTGGCCGCGGCGGCACAGCCCGAGCCGGTGCGGGAGCTGGGCGGCATCGAGGAGTACCGCCTGCCCAACGGCCTGCAGGTGCTGCTGTTCCCCGACGCGACGCAGACGACGACCACCGTCAACATCACCTACCGCGTCGGCAGCCGCCACGAGGCGCCGGGCGAGTACGGCATGGCCCACCTGCTGGAGCACATGCTGTTCAAGGGCACCGCGCGCCAAAAGGACATCCCCGGTGCGATGGCGCAGCGCGGCGTGCGCTTCAACGGCACGACGACGACGGACCGGACGAACTACTTCGCCAGCTTCAACGCGAATGCCGACACGCTGGCCTTCCTGCTGGACCTGGAAGCCGATCGCATGGTGAACAGCCGCGTCGCCAAGGCCGATCTGGACACCGAGATGACGGTGGTGCGCAACGAGTTCGAGCGCGGCGAGAACCAGCCCTTCGCCGTGCTGGCCCAGCGCGTCAATGCCGCGGCGTTTGCCTGGCACCCGTACGGCCACGCCACCATCGGCCCGAAGAGCGACATCGAGAACGTGCCCATCGAGAAGCTGCAGGGCTTCTACAAGCGCTACTACCGGCCCGACAACGCGACGCTGCTGATCGCCGGAAGCTTCGACAAGGCGGCCACGCTGGCGCTGATCGGCAGGCACTTCGGCCCGCTGGCCAGGCCCGCCGCGCCCATCCCGCAGCCCTACACCGTGGAGCCGCCGCAGGACGGCGAGCGCAGCGTCGTCGTGCGCCGCGTGGGCGGCCAGCCGATTCTTCTCGCGGCTTACCACGTGCCCGCCATCACGCACCCCGACACGCCGGCCCTCATCGTCTACGGCCTGCTGATGAGCCTGCAGCCCAGCGGTCAGCTCTACAAGCAGCTGGTCGACACCAAGCTGGCCGTGGCGGCCGGCATCGGCGGCTCGGGCGGCGCGGAGCCGGGCGTGGCCAACGCTTTCGCGGCGCTGCCGCCGGGCGCGGATGTTGACAAGGTCGAGAAGCTGCTGCTGGACCTGGCCGAAGGCCGCGACGCCAAGCCGTTCGACGAGAGCGAGCTGGCGCGCGTGCGCGACATCGCCGTCAACAGCTACCGCCAGCAGATGAAGAACCCCGAGGCGCTGATCCAGCAGATCTCCGGCCTCATCGCCGCCGGCGACTGGCGGCTGCTGTTCCAGCTGATGGAGGACATCCCCAAGGTCACGCTGGCCGACGTCGAGCGCGTGCGCGCGGCCTACTTCAAACCCGCCAACCGCACGCTGGGCCGCTACCTGCCGGCAGCGGCCGTGGAGCGCGTGGAGATTCCCGTCGCGCCGGCGCTGGACCGGCGCCTGGCCGAGCTGAAGGGCCCGCCCAAGGTGGAGGCCGGCGAGCAGCTGGAGCCGGTGCCGGCGGTGCTGGAGTCGCGCACGAAGCGCACCACGCTGCCCAGCGGCATCGCGCTGCACACGCTGCAGAAGCAGACGCGCGGCAACACCGTCGTGCTGCAGATGCAGCTGCGCTGGGGCGAGCGCGACGCGACCTTCGCCCGCAACGGCACCGGCGCCGTGGGCCAGCTGATGGACGAGGGCAGCGCCGGCTTCACGAAGCAGCAGTTGCAGGACGCGCTCATCAAGCTGCGTGCCAGCCTCAACGTGACCAGCTACGACCAGGGCGCCACCATCTACTTGAGCGCCGAGCGCGACACGCTGCTGCCGGCGCTGCGCGTGGCGGCCGACGCACTGCGCCGCCCCAGCCTGCCGCAGGACGGCTTCGACCGCGACATGAAGGCCAGCCTGGCGGGCATCGAGGCCTCGCGCCAGGAGCCCGGCGTGCTGCGCCAGGAGGCCACGCGCAAGCACTACAACGCCGCGCGGGGTGTCACGCTGGGCCACCCGGACTACGTGATGAGCGTGGACGAGCGCATCGCCAACCTGAAGGCGACGACGCTGGACGACGTGAAGCGCTTCTATGCCGACTACTGGAGCGCCAACGAGGCGCAGGTCAGCGTCGTCGGCGCGCTGCCGGACGGCCTGGCCGCCGAGCTGGAGCAGCTGTTCGGCGACTGGAAGAAGCCGGCCGCGCCGAAGTTCGTGCGCCATGTGCCGCAGCATGTGACGGTGCCGCCGGCGCGCTTCGACGCCATCGCGCGCGACAAGGCCAATGCCATCGTGCGCCTGCACCAGACGCTGCCGCTGAACACCGAGGACGCCGACTACGCCGCGCTGGAGCTGGCCGTGCACGTCTTCGGCGGTGGCGGGCTGGAGAGCCGGCTGTCCGAGCGCGTGCGCCAGAAGGAGGGCCTGACCTACGGCATCGGCGCCTCGCTGGGCGCCGGCTACTGGGGCAATGCCGGCAGCTTCGCCATCCAGGCCAGCTACGCGCCGGACAAGCGCGAGCGCGTCATCGCCGTCGTGCAGGAGGAGGTCGAGCGCATGACCCGCGACGGCCTCACCGCCGCCGAGCTGGCGCGTGCGAAGAAGGACATCCTGGAAGGCCGCAAGCAGGGCCGCGCCGACCCTGGCGCGCTGGCCGGCGGCCTCACCAGCCTGGCCGAGCGCGGCGAGACCTGGGCCGCCGCGCAAAAGCGTGACGAGGCGTTGGCGAATGTGACGGTGGAGCAGGCCAACGCGGCCTGGCGCCGGCACATCCATGCCGACAGTTTCATCATCTCGACGGCGGGTGACTTCAAGACTCCTTGACATGGAGCCCCTCGTTCAAGGCGTACCTTGAACGGCCCCCCGAGGGGGCGGGTGCTTGCCGGCTCTACCGGCAAGCACCCGCCCAGGCGGGCCGGCTTGGGGCGGCCCGGCGCTTGGCCCGAAAAGTGCGCTGCGGCGCTAGAGTGCCCTTTCAGCTTCCTTGGTTCAGGAGACCGCCATGAAGATCGAGCCCTACCTGTTCTTTGACGGCCGCTGCGAGGAAGCCATCGAGTTCTACCAGCAGGCGCTGGGCGCCAAGGTGGAGTTCCTGATGCGCAATGCCGAGAGCCCCGAGCCGCCGCCCGAGGGCATGCTGCCGCCGGGGTCGGAGGACAAGATCATGCATGCGTCGGTGCACATCGGCGGCGCGCTGGTCATGATGTCCGACGGCCTGTGCGGCGGCGAGGCCAGCTTCAAGGGCTTCTCGTTGTCGCTGGACTGCCCAGACGCCGACGCCGCCCGCGAGGCCTTCGCGGCGCTGGCCGACGGTGGCCAGGTGACCATGCCGTTGCGCAAGACCTTCTGGGCGCCGCTGTTCGGCATGGTGACGGACCGTTTCGGCGTCGGCTGGATGGTGGGCGTGTCGGACGACGCGACGCCCTGATGCAGCCCGCCCAGCTGCCGGCACACCTGCTGGCCGACTGCTCGTCCTGCGCGGCGCTGTGCTGCGTGATCCCGCCGTTCGACGCCGTGCAGGGCTTCGGCTTCGACAAGCCGGCCGAGACACCCTGCCGGCACCTGTGCGCCGACCACCGCTGCGGCATCCATGACGACCTCATCGAGCGCGGCTTCAGCGGCTGCGTGGCCTTCGACTGCCTGGGTGCCGGGCAGCGCCTGACCGCCATGGCCGCGGCGCGCTTCGGCACCGTCGACGACTGGCGCGCCCGGCCCGACGTGGCGCGCTGGCTGTTCGCGGCCTATCCCAAGGTGCGCGAGGCGCAGGAGTGGCTGGCCCGGCTGAGCCTGGCGGCCACGGTGTCCGGGTTGGCGCCGCTGCAGGCGCTGGCAGCCGAGCTGGAGGCCGACGCCGGCCGCTGGCCCGACTGGACGGCGGACGAGCGCACGGCCTGGCAGGGGCGGGTGCGGGCCGCGCTCGCGCCGCTGGCGGAAAATGGCCGGGCAAGGAGTTGATGCGATGTATGGATTGATTGGCAGCTTCAAGGCTGTCGAGGGTCGGCGGGCCGAGCTCATCCGCCTGCTGCTGGCGGAGACGGGCGACATGCCGGGCTGCCTGAGCTACGTGGTGGCCGAGGACCCCGCCGACGACGTGACCGTCTGGGTCACCGAGGTCTGGACCGACGCCGCCGCGCACAAGGCGTCGCTGCAGTTGCCGGCCGTGAAGGCCGTCATCGCGCAGGCCATGCCGCTGATCGCCGCGTTCGGCGAGCACCGCGAAACCCGACCGGTGGCCCGCGATGTTTCCTGACTGGGTGGAGCCCAAGTGGCAGCAGCGCCGTGGCGTGCGCAAGATCCACGTCGTGGCCGTGCTCAGCGCGCTGCTGGCGGCGGGTGTCGTCTACGGGCTGTTCAACGAATTCGGCATCATCGAATCGAACCGGCCCGGCCAGGTGGACCGGCAGCTCATCGCGGCGGTGGACCTGCGCGTGGGCAACCCGGCCGGCGCGGCCGCGCGCGGCGAGGCCCGGGCCCGTGCGGACGTCGAGGCCGGTCTGTTGCAGCTGGAGACCTTCGGCGACGCGGTCACGCCGGCCCAGGCCCGGCTCGCGAAGCAGCGCTACGGGCTCACGTGGGTCAACAAGGGCAAGTCGCCGACGCTGCTGACCCAGGCCCATGCCGACGCGTACAACCGTGTCATGCGCGCCGAGATCGAGCGCCGCCACGGGCGCGAGGTCGCGGACGAACTGCTGCCCATGCCCAGCCCGCCCCCCGGGCAGGACGAGAAGGACAAGTCATGAAGCTCATCGGCATGCTGGACTCGCCGTTCGTGCGCCGTGTCGCCATCTCGATGCGGCTGCTGGGCCTGCCGTTCGAGCATGAGGCCGTGTCGGTGTTCCGCGGGTTCGACGCGTTCCGGCAGATCAACCCGGTCGTCAAGGCGCCCACGCTGGTCTGCGACGACGGCACGGTGCTGATGGACTCCACGCTGCTGCTGCAGTACGCCGAGGCGCTGGCCGGCCGCAGCCTGCTGCCCACCACGCCGGCCGGGCTGCAACACGAGCTGCGGCTCATCGGCCTGGCGCTGGCGGCCTGCGAGAAGACCGCGCAGATCGTCTACGAACGCGGCCTGCGCCCGGCCGAGAAGCACCACCAGCCCTGGGTGGACCGCGTCACGGGGCAGCTCGACGCCGCCCACCGCGCGCTGGACGCCGAGCTGGCCGCGCGGCCGCTGCACACGGCGACCGAGGCGGGTCTCACGCAGGCCGCCGTCACGGTGGGCGTGGCCTGGGGCTTCACGCGTTTCGTGCTGCCCGAGTGCGCGCCGGCCGAGGCCTTCCCGCACCTGGCCGCGCATGCCGACGCCGTCGAGCAGCTGCCGGTGTTCCGCGCCGTGCCCTGCGACGACGCCGTCCAGCTGGGCTGACCCATGGCCACCCGCCGCCCACCCCAGACCGTCTACGTCTTCCAGGGCGGTGGCGCCTTGGGCGCCTACCAGGCGGGTTTCGTCGAGGCGCTGAAGGACGCGCAGCTGCCGCCGGACTGGCTGGTGGGCACGTCCATCGGCGCCATCAACGCCGCGCTGATTGCCGGCAATGCGCCGGCCGACCGGGTGACCGCGCTGCGCAGCTTCTGGGACCGCGTGACGCGGCCGACGCCGTCGTTCCAGCTGCCCGCCAGCCCGTGGACGGCGCTGTGGCAGCAGGGCCTGCAGACCTGGCAGACGCTGACCAGCGGCGTGCCCGGCTTCTTCAAGCCGCGTGGCCCGCAGGCCTGGGACATGAACCGCCGCGCGCCGCTGGCCGAGCTGGGCTTCTACGACACCTCACCGCTGGCCGCCACGCTGCGTGAGCTGGTGGACTTCGACCGCATTGCTGCCGCCGAGACGCGGCTGACGCTGTGCGCCGTCAACGTGCGGTCGGGTGCGCTTGCCTTGTTCGACAACCGCGACGGCAAGACGCGCATCGGCCCCGAGCATGTGCTGGCCAGCGGCGCGCTGCCGCCCGGCTTCGCGCCGGTGGTCATCGACGGCGAGGCCTACTGGGATGGCGGCATCTACAGCAACACGCCGCTGGACGTGGTGCTGGACGACGCCGAGCGCCGCGACACGCTGTGTTTCATGGTGGATCTATGGGACGCCAGCGAGGCCGCGCCCGGCACCATGGCTGGCGCGCTGACGCGCTACAAGGACATCCAGTACGCCAGCCGCATCTGCGAGCACCTGGACGACCATGAGCGCATGCAGAACCTGCGCCGCGCGCTGCGTGTCGTCGGCCGCCAGCTGGGCACGAAGGCGGCGGCGGACCCCACCGTGAAGGCGTTGCTGGCGCTGGGCTGCGACTCGCGCATCGACGTGGTCCATCTCGTGATGCAGGCACTGCCGGGCGAGGACTCCTGGCGCGACATCGACTTCAGCGACAGCCGGCTCGCCGCCCGCTGGGCCGCGGGCCTGAAGGATGGCCAGCGTGTGCTGGCCCGGGCCGCCTGGCGCACGCCCTGGCACGACGACCTGGGCATGCGCGTGCACGCGCTGGATGACGCCGGCTGAGGATCAGCTCATGCCCTGATGGCGCAGCAGCGCATCGATGCGCGGCTCGCGGCCGCGGAAGGCCTTGAAGTTGTCGATCGCGTCACGCGCGCCGCCTTGCTCCAGCACTTCGGTCAGGAAGCGCTTGCCGGTGGCGGCGTTGAACACACCTTCTTCCTCGAATGCGCTCCAGGCGTCGGCGCTCAGCAGCTCGGCCCACTTGTAGCTGTAGTAGCCCGCCGCATAGCCGCCCGCGAAAATGTGCGAGAAGCTGTGCTGGAAGCGGTTGAAGGCCGGCGGGATCAGCACGGCGACTTCGGCGCGCACCTCGTCCAGTACCTTCTGCACATGGCCTTCGGCGCCGGGCTCGCCATGCAGGCGCATGTCGAACAGCGCGAACTCGATCTGGCGCAGCGTCATCAGCCCGCTCTGGAAGTTCTTGGCGGCGATCATCTTGTCGAACAGCTCGCGCGGCAGCGGCTCACCGCTGTCGACATGGCCGCTCAACTGCTGCAGCACGTCCCACTCCCAGCAGAAGTTCTCCATGAACTGGCTGGGCAGCTCAACGGCATCCCACTCGACGCCGGAGATGCCCGACACGCCCAGGTCGTTCACCTGCGTGAGCATGTGGTGCAGGCCGTGGCCGAACTCGTGGAAGAGGGTGATGACGTCGTCATGCGTCAGCAGCGCAGGCTTGTCGCCGACGGGCGACGCGAAGTTGCACACCAGCTGCGCGACCGGCGTCTGCTGTTCTCCGCCGGGCTTGAGCCAGCGGCTGCGTACCTCGTCCATCCACGCGCCAGGGCGCTTGCCGGTACGGGCGTAGAGATCGAGGTAGAACTGCGCGATGAGCTGGCCGCCGCGCCGGAGTTCGTAGAACTTCACGGTGTCGTGCCAGACCGGGGCCTGGGCCTCGCTGATCTGCACGTCGAACAGCCGCTCGATGATGGAGAACAGGCCGGCGACGACCTTGGGCGCGGTGAAGTACTGCTTCACGGTCTGGTCGCTGAAGGCGTAGCGGGCTTCCTTGAGCTTCTCGCTCCAGTAAGACACGTCCCAGCTTTCCAGCGGCTGACCCTTGCTGAAGTCACGCAGCTCGGCCAGGTCCTTCTCGGCGAAGGGCCGAGCGCGGCGGGCGAGGTCGCGCAGGAAGGCGATGACCTCGGCGGGTGACGACGCCATCTTGGGCGCCAGCGACACCTCGGCGAAGCTGGCATAGCCCAGCAGCTTCGCTTCTTCCTGGCGCAGCGCGACGATCTCGCGCATGGCGGCGGTGTTGTCCCACTCGGGCTTGCCCTGCTCGCTGGCGCGCGTCACGTAGGCGCGGTAGAGCTGCTCGCGCAGGGCGCGGTTCTCCGCGTACTGCATGACGGGCAGGTAGACCGGGAAGTGCAGCGTGAGCTTGTGGCCGCCATCGTCCAGCTTCGTCGCGTCCAGCACGTCCTGCGGCACGCCGGCCAGCTCGTCAGCGGTGGCGACGTAGCTCCAGCCGTCGGTGGCGTCCAGCACATGCTCGCTGAACTGCTGCTGCAGCTCGGCAGCGCGCTCCTGGATGGCGGCATAGCGCTCGCGGGCCTCGCCCTGCAGTTCGGCGCCGGACAGCACGAAATTGCGGATGGCGTGCTTGAGCACCTGCTGGCGCGGTGCGCTCAGGCGCTCGCCCTGCGTGGCCATCACGGCCTTGTACTTGGCGAACAGCGCCTCGTTGGCGCCCATGGCGGTGCTGAACTCGGTGACGGCCGGCAGCATCGCGTTGAAGGCCTCGCGCAGCGCCGGCGTGTCGGCCACCGCGTTCAGGTGGCCCACCGCGCCCCAGGCGGTGCCCAACTGCTCAGTGGTGGTGTCCAGGATGCGTGACAGCGCGTCGTAGTCGGCCGGCGTCTCGGGTTTCACGGCCTCATCGAGCGCAGCTTGCGCCGCGGCCAGCAACTCGGTAATGGCAGGCTGCACATGCTCGGGCTGGATGGCCGCGAAGTCGGGCAGGGCGGCGGTGGACAGCAGGGGATTGGTCATGTCAGGCAGAGATTGCGGCACGTTCCGCGGATTCAAGCGTGTTGACGAGCAGCATGGCAATGGTCATCGGGCCGACACCACCCGGGACCGGGGTGATCCAACCCGCCACATTGCGGACGCCGTCGAAGTCCACGTCGCCGCACAGCTTGCCCTCGTCGTTGCGGTTCATGCCCACATCGATGACGACGGCGCCGGGCTTGACCATGTCGGCGGTCAGCACGTTGCGCTTGCCGACGGCTGCGACGATGACGTCGGCCTGGCGGGTCATCGCGCCGAGGTCGGCCGTGCCGCTGTGGCAGACGGTGACGGTGGCGTTGGCGGCCAGCAGCATCATGGCCATGGGCTTGCCGACGATGTTGCTGCGGCCGATGACGACAGCGTGCTTGCCCTTGAGGTTGCCCATGCCGATGCTCTCCAGCATCTTCATGCAGCCGTAGGGCGTGCAGGCCTTGAAGCCCGCCTCGCCCACCATCAGCGCGCCGGCGCTGGCGACGTGGAAACCGTCGACGTCCTTGGCAGGCGAGATGGCTTCGATGACCTTGTGGTCGTCGATGTGCTTGGGCAGCGGCAGCTGCACGAGGATGCCGTGGATGGTCGGATCGTTGTTCAGCGCGTCGACGCGGGCCAGCAGCTCGGCCTCGGTCATGGTCGCGTCGTACTTCTCGAGCACCGAGTGGATGCCGGCTTCCTCGCAGGCCTTGACCTTGTTGCGCACGTAGACCTGGCTGGCCGGGTTGTCGCCCACCAGCACGACGGCGAGGCCCGGGCGCTTTCCTTGTGCGGTCAGCGCCGCGGCGCGGGCGGCCACCTCGGCGCGGGTTTGCTTGGCGAGGGCGAGGCCGTCGATCAGTTGGGCGGTCATCTTCAAACTCCTAAATGCAAAGAGGCCGCATGCAGCGGCCTCTGTGAAATTGCGTGGGGATCAGGCCTTCGCCGTGGCACCCAGTGCGATCTTCAGCAGATCGGCCACGGTGTTGGCGTTGAGCTTTTCCATGATGTTGGCGCGGTGCGCCTCCACCGTCTTGATGCTGATGCCGAGGTCGTCGGCGATCTGCTTGTTCAGGCGGCCGGCGACGATGCGCTCCAGCACCTGGGCTTCACGCGTGGTGAGGCGGGCCAGCAGCGCGTCGCGGCTGGCGGCTTCCTGGTGGCTGGAGAAGGCGT
Source organism: Roseateles sp. GW823-FHT07B05 (assembly GCF_058794515.1). Taxonomy (NCBI): domain Bacteria; kingdom Pseudomonadati; phylum Pseudomonadota; class Betaproteobacteria; order Burkholderiales; family Sphaerotilaceae; genus Roseateles; species Roseateles sp. GW823-FHT07B05. The sequence continues at coordinate 807,548 of NZ_JBXAGX010000002.1, read as the reverse complement.
CGCGGGCCTGGTCGAGCATGCGCTCCACCAGCGCCAGCAGCTCTTCTTCCTTGAAGGGCTTCTCGATGAAGTCCATCGCGCCCTTCTTCATCGTCTGCACGGCCATCGGCACGTCGCCGTGGCCGGTGATGAAGACGATGGGCAGCGGGCTCTTGCGCTCGATGAGGCGGTCCTGCAGCTCCAGGCCGGTCATGCCGTCCATGCGGATGTCGGCGATCAGGCAGGCGACCTCGCGGGGGTCGTAGCGCGTCAGGAAGGATTCGGCCGAGTCAAAGCACTTGACCCGGTAATCCTTGCCTTCGAGCAGCCATTGCAGGGAGTCGCGGACCGCTTCGTCATCGTCAACGACGTAGACATTGCCCTTCTTGGGGATCAAACTCATGGTGTGGTGGGTTCGGTTCTCTGAGCGCTGCTGGCGGTACCGTTGGCGGGGTCTTGCCGCAGGTGTTCGGACGTGATGGTGACCGGGATCGTGAAGGCGAATCGGCACCCGACGACCAGGGAGCCATTGTAGAGGTTCTCGGCTTTTATCCGGCCCTGGTGGGACTCGACGATAGACCGGCATAACCCTAATCCGATGCCCATGCCATCGGCCTTGGTGGAGAAGAAAGCCTCGTACATGCGCGCGAGGACTTCATCCGGCAGGCCCGGGCCCATGTCGGTCACGGAGAACTCGATGTGGCCGCCCAGCTCGGCGCTGTGCTTGGGCACCACGCGCAGCTCGATGTGGCGGCGCGACGTGGGCAGCGACGCGTTGTCGATGGCTTCTGCCGCGTTCTTCAGCAGGTTCATCAGCACCTGCTCGATGAGGATGGGGTCCACCATCAGCTGCGGCAGGCGCTGCGCCACGTAGGTGTGGATGGCCACGTTGCGGCGGCGCAGCTCGATGCCGGCCAGCTCCACCGCGTCCTCGACGATGTCGGCCGCGTGGGCCGGCTGGCGCTGCGGCTCGCTGCGCTTCACGAAGTTGCGGATGCGGTGAATGATCTGGCCGGCGCGCTGGGCCTGCTTGGCGGTCTTCTCCAGCGCGGCGAGCAGGTCGTCTTTCTGGATGGCGTCGTTGCGCACGCGGCTGACCATGCCGTTGCAGTAGTTGGTGATGGCGGTCAGCGGCTGGTTCAGTTCGTGGGCGACGCTGGAGGCCATCTCGCCCATCGTCATCAGGCGGCTGGTGACCTGGGCCTTTTCGGCCTGCAGCGCGGCCTGCGCCTCGGCGTGGCGGCGCATCGTGATGTCGGTGGCGATCAGCATCTGCGCCAGCCGGCCGTCGGTCCATTGCAGGTAGCGCGCGCGCACGTCGAACCACATGGCCAGCGACTCGACGTAGACCTCGCGCGGGTCGGAGCCCAGGTCGGTCAGCGCCTCGGCGGGCAGGCCGGAGTAGTCGTCCACCTCCTCGTCGGCGCCTTCGTCCAGGCCGCCGTGGCGGCTGGTGGTGCCGCCGAGCTGCCCGCCGGCCAGCAGCGCATGCCCGGCCGGGTCGGCGCCGAACCACAGCCGGTAGCTGCGGTTGGCGAACAGCAGCTCCGGCGGCTGCACGGACAGCACGGACACGGCCGCGTCCAGCCCCTCCAGCACGGTGGTGAAGCGTTCGTGCGATGCCGACAGCTGGTCGCGCACGCGCTTGGCCTCGGTGATGTTGGTCATCGAGGTCATCCAGCCGGTCTGCTTGCCCTTGGTGTCCACCAGCGGCGACACGTAGACGCGCGCATCGAACTGGCTGCCGTCCTTGCGCTGGATCTTGACCTCCACGCCGCCGGACGGGCTGCGGCCCTGCAGCTCCTGCTGCAGCAGGCGGGCGTTCTCTTCACGGCGGTCCGAGGGCCAGAACGGGTAGGGCGGCGTGCGGCCCACGAGGTCGGCCTCGGAGAAGCCGGTCATCGCGCAGAAGGCCGGGTTCACGTAGGTGATGCGCGTGTCCATGTCCATGGCGCGCATGCCGGTCAGCATGGAGTTCTCCATGGCGCGGCGGAAGTTGGTCTCCAGCGTCAGCGCGTTCTGGATCTGCGTGCGCCGGCGCATGTGGCGCCAGCTGCCCAGCAGCATCCACACCGTCAGGCCCGCGAGCGCCAGCACCAGCCAGAACAGCGCGTTGCTGATGAGGCCGATGGACGTGCGCCAGCCTTGCCCGCGCAGCACCAGGCCGTTGAGCGCGGGTGCCAACGGCACGTCATGCAGCAGCGATGCGCGGCGCAAGACCTGGCCCGGCATCGGCGTGACGGTGCTGGCGACGATCTGGTCCCGCGGCACGTCCAGCACCGCGATGCTGTGGCGGTTGGACACCTCGCTGGGCACGTAATAGCGCAGCAGCGCCTCCACCGTGTACTCGGCGATCAGCACGCCGGCGAAGCCGCCACGGTCGATCAGCGGGATGTGCAGCTGGAAGACGGTGACGCCGTTGCTGTCGGTGAAGGGCGTCGAGTAGAACGGCTGGCGGCGCTGCCTGGCCTCCTCGAACGCGGTGGAGGCCGCGTTCGACTGGTTGGGCATGGGCATGGACGGGTCGGTGCCGTCGGCCGACATCAGCCCGTCGGCCAGGAAGCCGGCCGCGCCCACGCTGCTGCGGCGCTCGCGCTTGGCGCTGAGCCAGGTGACGTGCGTCAGCTCCGGCCGGTCGCGCGCGAAGGCCTGCGCCTGCGCGGAGAACTCGTGGGCGTCGATCTGGCGCGTCACGACCTCCCGCGCGATGCGCACCAGCTGCTCCTGGTTCTCGATCAGGCGCAGGCGGATCTGCTGCTGGGCGATTTCGGTGTCGCGCTTGACGGACTCGGTCTCGCGCTCGATCTCTTCGTTGCGCAGGTACCAGAACGCCGAAATGATGGCCGCCAGGAACAGCAGCACCGAGATCAGCGGGCCCAGCGTGGCCAGCCGGTCCTGGCGCGACGGCGACTGCCGGAACCACCAGGTGGTCACCAGCCGGCGCAGCGGCGCCATCAGTCGCTGGCCGCGCGTGCGGACCTCGGGGACGGGGGAATCTAGGGCCATGGGCAAATTATCCGGGGGCGCGTTGTTGTCCAGTATTTCGCATTAAGAAATCATCTCGCACCATTTGAGAAAATGGCGAGGCCTGTGCGACACTCCGCCCGCTCGCGGCCGCCTGCGTCCGCGCTCGCCTCGTCAGCACATCTTTCAGACACCGCCGCCCGTCAGAGGCGGCCCATGTAGGAGACCGGCCATGTCAGCCCAGCCGCAAGAGTTTCTCGGCGCCGCCGCGAACGACAACGATCCGCAGGAAACCAAGGAGTGGCTGGACGCGCTGTCCGCCGTCATCGACCGCGAGGGCGCCGAGCGGGCGCACTTCCTGATCGAGGAGATGCTGGAGCACGCGCGCCACCACAACATCGACCTGCCGTTCTCGGCCACCACCGGCTACGTGAACACCATCGCGCCGGACCAGGAAGCCCGCTGCCCCGGCAACATCCAGATCGAGAAGCGCCTGCGCGCCTACATGCGCTGGAACGCGATGGCCATGGTCGTGCGCGCCAACCGCCTGAACCCGGCCGACGGCGGCGACCTGGGCGGCCACATCGGCTCGTTCGCGTCGCTGGCCTCCATGCTGGGCGCCGGCTTCAACCACTTCTGGCACGCCGAGAGCGAAGGCCATGGCGGCGACTGCCTCTACATCCAGGGCCACAGCGCGCCGGGCGTCTATGCCCGCGCCTACCTGGAAGGCCGCCTGACCGAAGAGCAGCTGGACAACTTCCGCCAGGAAGTCGACGGCAAGGGCCTGTCGAGCTACCCGCACCCGAAGTTGATGCCCAACTTCTGGCAGTTCCCGACCGTGTCGATGGGCCTGGGCCCGCTGATGGCGATCTACCAGGCGCGCTTCCTGAAGTACCTGCACGCCCGCGGCATCGCCAACACCGAGAACCGCAAGGTCTGGGCCTTCATGGGCGACGGCGAGATGGACGAGCCCGAAAGCCTGGGCGCCATCGGCCTGGCCGCGCGTGAAGGGCTGGACAACCTCGTCTTCGTCGTCAACTGCAACCTGCAGCGCCTGGACGGCCCGGTGCGCGGCAACGGCAAGATCATCCAGGAGCTGGAAGGCGAGTTCCGCGGCAGCGGCTGGAACGTCATCAAGCTGATCTGGGGCAAGGGCTGGGACGAGCTGCTGGCGCGCGACAAGAGCGGCAAGTTGAAGCAGCTGATGATGGAGACGCTGGACGGCGACTACCAGGCCATGAAGGCCAACGACGGCGCCTACATCCGCAAGAACTTCTTCGGCAAGTACCCCGAGACGGCCAAGCTCGTCGAGCACATGAGCGACGCCGAGATCTTCGAGCTGCGCCGTGGCGGCCACGAGCCAGAGAAGGTCTACGCGGCCTTCGAGAAAGCCCACAACAACAAGACGGGCCAGCCCACCGTGCTGCTGGTCAAGACCGTCAAGGGCTATGGCATGGGCAAGGCCGGTGAAGGCAAGAACACCGTCCACCAGACCAAGAAGCTGACGGACGAGGACATCAAGTACATCCGCGACCGCTTCAACATCCCGGTGCCGGACAGCGAGCTGCCTGCGATCCCGTACTACAAGCCGGCCGACGACACGCCGGAGATGCGCTACCTGCACGAGCGCCGCCAGGCGCTGGGTGGCTACCTGCCCAGCCGCCGCGCCAAGGCCGACGAGCACTTCACGACGCCCGAGCTGTCCACCTTCCAGGCCGTGCTGGACCCGACGGCCGAAGGCCGCGAGATCTCGACGACCCAGGCCTATGTGCGCTTCCTGACGCAGCTGCTGCGCGACAAGGCCATCGGCCCGCGCGTGGTGCCCATCCTGGTCGACGAGGCGCGCACCTTCGGCATGGAAGGCCTGTTCCGCCAGATCGGCATCTACAACCCCAAGGGCCAGCTGTACACCCCGGTCGACAAGGACCAGGTCATGTACTACCGCGAGGACAAGGCCGGCCAGATCCTGCAGGAAGGCATCAACGAAGCCGGCGGCATGGCCAGCTGGGTTGCGGCCGCCACGAGCTACTCGACGAACAACCGGATCATGATCCCGTTCTACGTCTACTACTCGATGTTCGGCTTCCAGCGCATCGGTGACCTGGCCTGGGCGGCGGGTGACATGCAGGCGCGCGGCTTCCTGCTGGGCGGCACGTCCGGCCGCACCACGCTGAACGGCGAAGGCCTGCAGCACGAGGACGGCCACAGCCACATCCTGGCCGGCACCATCCCGAACTGCGTCTCCTACGACCCGACCTTCGCGCACGAAGTGGCGGTCATCATGCACCGCGGCTTGAAGCGCATGGTGGAAGACCAGGAAAACGTCTTCTACTACATCACGCTGCTGAACGAGAACTACCCGATGCCGGGCCTGAAGGCCGGCACCGAGGAGCAGATCCTCAAGGGCATGTACCTGCTGGAAGAGGCCGACGCGAGCAAGACCGTCAGCGTCAACCTGCTGGGCTCGGGCACCATCCTGCGCGAAAGCCAGGTCGCCAAGCTGCTGCTGGAAGAGGACTGGGGCATCGGCGCCAACGTGTGGAGCTGCCCGAGCTTCAACGAACTGGCCCGCGACGGCCAGAACGCCGAGCGCTGGAACCTGCTGCACCCGACCGAGCTGGCCTGCGTGCCGTTCGTGACGCAGCAACTGGGCCGCACGACCGGCCCGGTCATCGCGTCCACCGACTACATGAAGAACTACGCGGAGCAGATCCGCGCCTTCGTGCCCAAGGGCCGCTCGTACAAGGTGCTGGGCACCGACGGCTTCGGCCGCTCGGACTTCCGCTCCAAGCTGCGCGCCCACTTCGAGGTGAACCGCCACTACATCGTCGTGGCCGCGCTGAAGTCGCTGGCCGACGAGGGCACCATCCCGATGGCCAAGGTGGCCGAGGCGATCGCCAAGTACGGCATCGACGTCAACAAGATCAATCCTCTGTACGCGTAAAGCCGAGGGAGACAAGACATGGCATTGGTTGAAGTCCAAGTTCCCGACATCGGCGATTTCGACGAGGTCGGCGTCATCGAGGTGCTGGTCAAGGTTGGCGACACGGTCAAGGTCGAGCAGAGCCTGATCACCGTCGAGAGCGACAAGGCCTCGATGGAGATCCCGTCGTCGCAGGCCGGCGTGGTCAAGGAGATCAAGGTCGCCGTGGGCGACAAGGTCAAGCAAGGCAGCGTCGTCGTGATCGTCGAAGGCGAGGGCGCTGCTGCTGCTCCCGCCCCGGCGGCCGCTGCGCCGGCGCCGGCTGCTGCCGCACCGGCCCCCGCGGCTCCCGCGGCCGAGCCCGTTGCAGCCCCGGCTGCCGCTGGCGGCTCGGTCACGGTCGTCGTGCCGGACATCGGCGACTTCGACGAGGTCGCCGTCATCGAGCTGCTCGTGAAGGTAGGCGACACCGTCAAGGTGGAGCAGAGCCTCATCACCGTCGAGAGCGACAAGGCGTCGATGGAGATTCCGTCGTCCACGGCCGGTGTCGTCGAGGAACTGCTGGTCAAGCTGGGCGACAAGGTCGCCAAGGGCACGGCCCTGGCTCGCGTGAAGGCCGCCGGCGGTGCCGCGGCGCCTGCGCCGGCTGCCGCCCCAGCAGCGCCTGCGGCCGCCGCGCCGGCCCCGGCCGCGGCTGTGCCCGTGCAGGCCGCCGCGCCCGCTGCTGCAGCGCTGCCGGCCCACCAGCCGACTGCGCCCACCGGCCAGCTGCCGCATGCCTCCCCCAGCATCCGCAAGCTCGCCCGCGAGCTGGGCGTGCCGCTGGCCGAGGTGAAGGGCAGCGGCGCCAAGGGCCGCATCGTCGAGGCCGACATCCAGGGCTTCGTGAAGGCCGTCATGTCCGGCGCCGTGCAGACCGTGGCGCAGAAGGCCGTGGCGCCTGCCGCTGCGGCGGGCGGTGGCGGCGCGGGCCTGAACCTGCTGGCCTGGCCCAAGGTGGACTTCGAGAAGTTCGGCGCCGTCGAGCGCAAGGAGCTCTCGCGCATCAAGAAGATCTCGGGCGCCAACCTGCACCGCAACTGGGTCGTGATCCCGCACGTCACCAACCATGACGACGCGGACATCACCGAGCTGGAAGCCTTCCGCGTGCAGCTGAACAAGGAGAACGAGAAGGCCGGCATCAAGGTCACGATGCTGGCGTTCATGATCAAGGCGGCCGTCGCGGCGCTGAAGAAGTTCCCCGAGTTCAACAGCTCGCTGGACGGCGACACGCTGGTGCTGAAGAACTACTTCCACATCGGCTTCGCGGCGGACACGCCCAACGGCCTCGTCGTGCCCGTCATCAAGGACGCCGACAAGAAGGGCATCTTCCAGATCAGCCAGGAAATGTCCGAGCTGGCCAAGAAGGCGCGTGACGGCAAGCTGGGCCCGGCCGACATGAGCGGTGGCTGCTTCTCGATCTCGTCGCTGGGCGGCATCGGCGGCAAGTACTTCACGCCCATCATCAACGCGCCGGAAGTGGCCATCATGGGCGTCTGCAAGAGCAGCACCGAGCCCGTGTGGGACGGCAAGCAGTTCGTGCCGCGCCTGATCCTGCCGCTGTCGCTGTCGTGGGACCACCGCGTCATCGATGGCGCCGCGGCTGCACGCTTCAACGTCTACTTCGCCTCGCTGCTGGGCGATTTCCGGCGCATCGCGCTTTGATCGGGGGCTGAACTCATGGCACTCATTGAAGTTCAAGTTCCCGACATCGGCGACTTCGACGAAGTCGGCGTCATCGAGGTGCTGGTCAAGCCCGGCGACACCGTCAAGGTCGAGCAGAGCCTGATCACCGTCGAGAGCGACAAGGCGTCGATGGAGATCCCCTCCAGCGCCGCCGGCGTCGTCAAGGAGATCAAGGTCAAGCTGGGCGACAAGGTCGCCAAGGGCTCGGTCATCGTGTCGCTGGAAGCCGACGGTGCCGCGGCGCCCGCACCGGCTCCGGTCGCTGCGGCCCCGGCGCCTGCTGCTGCTGTCCCGGTGCAGGCCCCCGCTGCCGCAACCTACAGCGGCAGCGCCGACCAGGCCTTCGACCTCGTCGTGCTGGGTGGCGGCCCCGGCGGCTACTCGGCCGCGTTCCGCGCCGCCGACCTGGGCCTGAAGGTCGCCCTCGTCGAGCGTTACGCGACGCTGGGCGGCGTCTGCCTGAACGTCGGCTGCATCCCGTCCAAGGCGCTGCTGCACGTCGCGGCCGTCATGGACGAGGCCTCGCACATGGCCGACCTGGGCGTCGTCTTCGGCGAGCCCACCGTGGACATCGACAAGCTGCGCGCGCACAAGAACAAGGTCACGGGCAAGTTGACCAACGGCCTCGCGGCCATGGCCAAGATGCGCAAGGTGACGGTGCTGCGCGGCGTCGGCTCGCTGCTCGATGCCCAGCATCTGAAGGTCGAGGCGACCGAAGGCGCCGTGGGCCAGGCCAAGACCGGCGCGGTGCAGACCGTGGCGTTCAAGCGCCTCATCATCGCGGCCGGTTCGCAGGCCGTGCGCCTGCCGTTCCTGCCCAACGATCCGCGCATCGTCGACTCCACCGGCGCGCTGGAGATGGGCGTCAAGCCCGAGAAGATGCTCATCGTCGGCGGCGGCATCATCGGCCTGGAAATGGGCACGGTGTACTCCACGCTCGGCGCGCGCCTCGATGTCGTCGAGATGCTGCCCACGCTGATGACCGGCGCCGACCGCGATCTCGTCAAGGTCTGGCAGAAGTTCAACCAGCACCGCTTCGACAACATCATGTTGAACACGAAGACGGTGGCGGCTGAAGCCAAGCCCGACGGCATCTACGTGACCTTCGAAGGCGAGGGCGCGCCGAAGGAGCCCCAGCGCTACGACCTCGTGCTGCAGGCCGTGGGCCGCACGCCCAACGGCAAGAAGATCGCGGCCGAGAACGCCGGTGTCGCCGTGACCGACCGCGGCTTCATCCCGGTGGACGTGCAGATGCGCACCAACGTGGCCAGCGTGTTTGCCATCGGCGACATCGTCGGCCAGCCCATGCTGGCCCACAAGGCGGTGCACGAGGGCCATGTGGCAGCGGAAGTCTGCGCCGGCGAACTGCTGGGTGACGACAAGCTCAAGAAGAGCCAGTTCGACGCCCGCGTGATCCCGAGCGTGGCCTACACCGACCCCGAGGTGGCCTGGGTGGGCATCACCGAGGACGAGGCCAAGGCCAAGGGCATCAAGGTCACCAAGGGCCTGTTCCCCTGGACGGCCTCGGGCCGCGCCATCGCCAACGGCCGCGACGAGGGCTTCACCAAGCTGCTGTTCGACGAGGAAAGCCACCGCATCATCGGCGGCGGCATCGTCGGCACGCATGCCGGCGACATGATCGGCGAGATCGCACTGGCCATCGAGATGGGCGCCGACGCGGTGGACATCGGCAAGACCATTCACCCGCACCCGACGCTGGGCGAAAGCCTGGGCATGGCGGCGGAAGTGGCGCACGGCTCCTGCACGGACGTGCCGCCGGTGCGCAAGAAGTAAGCCTTCTGGCGCTCGCATCGAGCAAGGCCCGGCGCCGCAAGGTGCCGGGCCTTCTTCATGGTGCGAGTGCGCTGGCACCTGGGGTGACGCCGGGGATGCGACCGGGCCGCGCGACGCCACAATGCCGCCATGAGCTTTTTCTACGGCCTGATGGCTTTCGTGATGGCGGCGACGCTGCTGCCTTCGGTGTTCTACCTGGGCCTTTATCTGTTCACAGGGGTGGACGAGGCGCTTGAGCGGGCCGCCAAGCTATGGAACTTCCTGCGTGCGTTCACGCTGGCAGGGTTCAACCTGCTGGTCTGGGGGCATGTCATTGTCGGCTTCTGGCAGCTGATCCGCTGAAACGGCTGCGCCCCAAAAGACAAGGCCCCTGCCGTTGCGCGGCAGGGGCCTTTGTCATGGGTGCCCGGGGGGTCAGGGCGTGACGTTGAGCTGCAGCGCCTTCAGTGCATCCTCGATGGGGATGAAGAAGTTGAAGCCCTTGCCAGACTCGACGCCACCGCGCGTGATGCCAATGACACGGCCGTCGCCGTCCAGCAGCGGGCCGCCGCTGCTGCCGAAGGTCACCGCCGCGTCGCTCTGCAGCACGCGCCGGCCCTGCAGCACGCGGTCGGCGCTGAGCACGCCGCGCGTCATGGAGTTGTTCAGCACGCCCAGCGGCGAGCCGATGGCGTAGACGTCCGAGCCCACCTCGACGGCGGCGCCACTGCGGATGGCCAGCGCGTCCGTGTCCGTCAGCGCGGTCTTCAGCAGCGCCACGTCGGCCTGCTCGTTGACCTTGACGACCTCGGCCACGGCCTTGTCGCCGTTCTGCAGCTTGATGCGCGCATATTTGGCGCCCCGCACGACGTGGGCGTTGGTCAGCAGGTTGCCATCCTTGTTGATGAAGAAGCCGCTGCCCGAGCCGGACGCCGTTTCCAGCGTGACGACCGCGTTGCGCAGTTGGGCCTGGTTCTTCAGCGCGCCGCCTCCGGCAGCGGCGACGCCCTTGAGGGTGGCGCCGCCGGCAGCGGCCGGTTCGGCGCCCGATGCCGCGCCGGATGCCGCCGCCGCCGCCACCGCGGGCGCCGGGTCGGTGGCCTTCAGGGCCTCCAGGATGGCAGGCGACGACAGGAAGTTGGACAGCGACGACAGGATGGCTCGCTTGGGCAGGTCGGGGACCTTGTCCTTGCTGGACGTCACGCCTTCGGCGGTGGCCTGGTAGACGACCTTCTGCTTCTTCTCGGAGAACAGCGCCCAGTCGATCTTGTAGTAGACCCAGCCCTCGGCCTTGTTGTCCAGCCAGCAAAGCTCGTGCTTTGCTTCGGTGAGGATGCCGCCGATGCGGAAGTCGGGCGCGGCGTTCACATCCACATCAAACGCGGTGGCCTGGCCCTTGCCGGCCAGTGGGTAGCCCAGGCGCTTGAGCTCCTGCGTGACCACGCTGGACATGTAGGCGCCGTAGTTCTTGAGGTAGTTCTCATTGGCCGTCAGCGGCTGGCGGTTGGCGCAGAACCAGCCGTAGGTGTTGCCACCCATGTCATCGCCCTGAAGGATGGAGATCTTCAGCTTGTCGATGGCGAGGGTTGTCTTGAGGTCGGCACCCTGGGCGCTGAGCGCCTGCTTCTGCGCCACGTTCGGCGGCGGCGGCAGGTCGGCCGCCAGGGCGGTGCCCACGGCCAGGGCGAGCGAAAGGGTCAGCGGGGCGCGCAGCGCGAAAGTCATGGTTCCTCCTCAGATGCGGTCCGGGGCTGTTGCCCGGCCGAGGCTCGCGATGGTAGCGGCCCCGCAGACGTGCCAATTCACAGTGCCGATTCGTACATGCCCGGGCAGTTGGCCGTGCCGAAGCGGTCCACGGGCAGGCGAAAGCGCTGGCCCACGCGCAGCTGCTGCCAGCGGGCCGGGTCCACACGGCAGACCCAGGCGTGGTTGGCGCGGTCGCGCAGCTCGATCTCGTAAAAGGCCTCGCGCCGGCCGAGCCGTTCGCTGCCGGCCTCGCCGGGCGCGGCCATGCGCAGCGGTGGGCGCGGCCAGTCGGGCCGGTCGCCGGGGCCACCCTCGGCCTTGACGATCCAGCTGCGCCGCCAGGCCAGCTGCGTGTAGCGGCAATGCGCGGCCGGTTCGGCGCGGCGGCCGGTGGGGTCGGCCATCACGCGGCGCGTCACGTCGCGGGCATCAGCGGGCAACTCGTCGCACCAGTCCGAGCCGGCTTCGGCGCGCAGCCGCTCGACGACGATCTCGTAGCGCCAGCTGCGCTTCACCAGCTCCACCGCCACGCCCGAGGGGCCGAAGAAATGCCAGCCCAGCGTCAGCGCCGTGCCCACCACCATCGCGGCGAGCACGATGACCCGCAGGCGCGGCAGCCTAAGCCGCATCGAACTGCGCGTTGACCGCCTCTTCCCAGTGGCTCAGTTCGTCCCAGCCGATGTGCAGCCAGTCCAGCGCCGCCTGGTGGTGGCCGGCCCAGTCGGCGTCCTCGGGCAGGCCTTCATGGCGGCGCATCAGGTGTTCGGCGATCAGCCCGGCGGCGATCAGCGTGTGCACCTCGGCGTCGATGTCGGCGTGGCCCAGCGCCGCGTAGTCGTGGTGCAGCCGGATGGCAGCCATCAGTGTGGGCGGCAGGTTCCATACGCGCACGACGAGCGCGCCGACGACGGCGTGGTCGGTGCGGTGGTTGGCGTTCTCGGTGGCGATGTAGGGGCGGTCGATGCGCGCGGCGGCCTCCACCATCGTGGCCGCGTAGCCGCGCACGCTCTGCAGCAGCACCGGCGTGCCCACGTGCAGGAACAGCCCGAAGCTGTGCGCCAGGTCAGGTGACAGGCCCGGCAGCTCGCGCGCGATGGTGGCCATCGCGATGGCGCGCTTGGTGCTGCGCTCCCAGAAGCGCGCCAGCTGCGGCGAGTTGACGGGGATGGCGTGCTGCACCAGGAAGCCGGTCATGACGGCCACGCTCTCGCGCAGGCCGATGCGCGTCATCGCCTGGCCCACGGTCGTGCAGGGCAGGCCCACGGGCTTGAACAGCGGTCCGTTGGCGATGCGCAGCAGCGTGGCGGCCATGGCCACGTCGCTGGACGCGATGCGGGCGACGAGGTTGAGGTCGGGCTCCGGCTGGCTCATGGCCTGCTGAAGCTGCGCGAGCAGCTCGGGGCAGGGCGGGATCTGGATCTGCTGCAACGGGCCGCGACGGCGCGACTGGTCGAGGTCGTCGCGGATCTGCTGCGTGCGGGCGCCCGCGGCGGGGCGGGCGTGGGAAGGTGCCGGGTTCTGCATGATCCGAAAATCTTAGAGGTGCAACCGGCGGTTACAGTGAAATCAACCCCTGCCCGCCGTCAATCTTGCCGACTTCGCCCACCTGTTTCACCCTGGCACTGCGCCCGCGCCGCTGGTGGCTGGCCGTGCTGGCGGCCATGCCGGTGCTGGTGGCAGCCGCCTATGACGCGGCTCGCGTGCTGGAAGCCGCCGCCGAGCGGGGGCCGCGCGTCGTGGAGCAGGCGCAGGCGCTGGTGCAGCAGATCGACCGCAGCGGCACGCAGCCCGACGAGCTGCAGCGACTCAAGGACATCAACGATTTCTTCAACCGCCGCCTGGCGTTCCGCGACGACGCCGTCACCTGGGGCCTGCCTGACTACTGGGCCTCGCCGCTGGAGAGCCTGGAGAAACGCGCCGGCGATTGCGAGGACTACGCCATCGCCAAGTACTTCAGCCTCGCCGCGACGGGCGTGCCCACGGCCAAGCTGCGCATGGTCTACGTGCGGGCGCGGCTCTCGGGGCAGTCGCTGGCGCACATGGTGCTGGCCTACTATGCCCAGCCGGGCGCCGAGCCGCTGATCCTGGACAACCTGCGGCCCGAGGTGCTGCCCGCGTCGCTGCGCGGCGACCTGACGCCGGTGTTCAGCTTCAACACCGAGGGGTTGTGGCAGGGCACGGGCCAGGTCACGGCGGGCGACCCGCTGGCGCGGCTGTCGCTGTGGCGGGAACTGGTCGCGAAAGTGCGCGCGGAAGGCTTCTTATGAGGGACACAACATGTCGTTGATGCGGCAGATCGCCTGGCTGGTGCTCGGCGTGGTGCTGGCCGCGCTGGTGGGCGCGGTGGGGCTGTCCACGCTGTCGGCGCGGCAGCTGATGCAGACCCAGCTGCAGACCAAGAACGCCGACAACGCGCAGGCGCTGGCGCTGGCGCTGTCGCAGCAGCAGGGCGACGCGGAGCTCATCAAGCTGCTGATCTCGGCGCAGTACGACACCGGCGCCTACGAGTTCGTGCGCTGGCGCGATGCGCAGGGCCAGCTGCTGTTCGAGCGCACCGGCGCAGCCCGGTCGGGCCAGGCGCCTGGCTGGTTCCGCAGCCTCGTCGGCATCGACGCGGCGCCGGGCGTGGCGCAGCTGTCCAGCGGCTGGAACGCCATCGGCGCGGTGGAGCTGAAGAGCCACGCCAGCTATGCCTACGACACGCTGTGGCTGGCCTCGCGCCGGCTGCTGGCGTGGCTGCTTGGCGTGGGCATCGTCGCGGCGCTGGTGGCCTGGGCGGGCCTGCGGCGCATCCGCCGCCCGCTGGACGCCGCCGTGGCCCAGGCCGAGGGCGTGCTGGCGGGCAGTTACGGCCAGGTCGTCGAGCCGCGCGTGCCCGAGCTGCAGCGCCTGACGCGGGCGATGAACGCGATGGTGCAGCGCGTGCGCGAGCTGTTCGAGGCGCAGGCCGGCCAGCTGCTGGTGCTGCGCGAGCAGGTGCACCACGACCCGCTGACCGGCGTCTCCACGCGCCGGCATTTTCTGGCCGAGCTGGACGCTGCGCTGCAGCGCGACGACGGCCCCGTCATCGCAGGCCTGGTGCTGGTGCGCCTGCGCGACCTGGCCGGCCTGAACGCCCGCCTGGGCCGCGGCGCGGTGGACGACGTGCTGCTGACGGTCGTGACGGCGCTGCAGGCCTACCCCGAGTCGGTGGCGGGCTGCCGCGTGGGGCGGCTCAACGGTGGCGACTTCGCACTGTGGCTGCCCGCCGCCGGCGTGGCGGCCGAGACGGCCCATGCGCTGGCCGATGCGCTGCGCGCCAGCCTGCCGGCCTTCGGCCCGGGGGTGCAGGTGGCGCTGGGCGCCATCGAGCTGCCGCGCGAACGGCCCGGCAGCGTCTGGCTGGGCGAGGCCGATGCCGCGCTGGCGCGGGCCGAGCATTTGAGCGAGTCGCACGGCGGCTTCGTCGTCGAGGTGGTGGCTGACCCCGGCGTGGGCCGCGAGCAGGGCGAGGGGCTGTGGCGGGCGCAGCTGCAGCAGGCGGTGGCGCAGGAGCGCGGCCGGCTGGTGGAGTTCCCGGTGCGCGACCGCGGCGGGCGCGTGCTGCACCTGGAAAGCCCGCTGGAGCTGCAGCTGGAGGGTGGCTTTGTGCCCGCCGCCGGCTGGCTGCCGCTGGCGCTGCGGGCGCGCATGACGGCCGCTGTCGATTTGCTCGCCGTGGGCCTGGCGCTGAAGGCCATCGCGGCCGACGGCCAGGCCCGCTGCATCAACGTGGCGCCGGCGTCGCTGGCCGATGCCGGCTTCCTGCCGCAGCTGCGCGAGCTGCTGGGCCAATGGCCGCAGGCGGCGCGCTCGCTGCTGCTGGACCTGGCGGAGGCGGCGGCGATCGAGCACTTCGAGCGGCTGCTGGAGCTGGGCCGGCAGCTGCGGCCGCTGGGCGTCAAACTGGGCCTGGAGCATGCCGGCGCCGGGCTGGCGCAGGTGGAGCGGCTGTACCAGGCCGGGTTGGACTACGTGAAGCTGGACGCGTCGGTGCTGCTGGGCGTGGCCGGCGAGGCGGGCCGCGCGGCCTTCGTGCGCGGCATGGTCATCATGCTGCGCAGCCTGGCGCTGAAGGTCTACGGCGAGGGCGTCATCGACGAGATGGATGCACAGGCGCTGTGGGACTGCGAGCTGGATGGGCTGACGGGGCCGTGGGTGACGGCGAGTCTGCCCGGTTGAGCACTGGAAGTGCAGGTCGGTGTCTTTGGCCGCCTGACGGATGTTCGGGATGGCAGGCCGCCGCGTTGCGCGTCATAGCGTGATATGGTTATCATTTCGTTTTTATCAAAGATATCAAAAAATCGCAGTTGCAGCTAATCTGACGGTACTCAAGAAGTTCGTCAAAAGGTTCTGCCCATGCGCTCCGTTTTTTCTACCGTCCGTGCTCGCCTGGCGGCTGTGTTCTGTGCCCTCGTCGCCCTGCTGTTGCTGGTGGCCGGGCTCGCCTGGCAGGCGCTTGAAGCCGAGAGCGATGCCTTCGAGCACTACGTCACCGGCATCAACGCCCGCGCCAACGTGGCAAATGCGGTGCGGTTGGCTGTCGACGAGCGGGCCATCGCAGCTCGCAACCTGGTGCTGGTGACGCGGCCCGAAGACCTGCGGGCCGAGCAGGCCAAGGTGGAGCGTGCCCATGCGGAGGCTTCACAGCAACTGGCCAGGCTGCAGCAGATGGCGCAGGCGCCTGATGTGTCGGCCAAGGCCCGCGAACTGATTGCGGAGGTGGCACGCATCGAGCGCCAGTACGCGGTGGTGGCGCTGGAGATCGTCAAGCTTGCCGTCGACCGTCAGCATGAGGAGGCCGTGCGTCGGATGAACGACGAATGCCGCCCGCTGCTCGATGAACTTATCAGGGCCACCAACGCCTACTCGGGCTACACGGCCCACCGCGCGCAAGAGATGGTCGAGCAGTCGGACGCGCGGGTCGCGCGCCAGCGCCATGGCTTTCTGGCCGTCCTGGTCTGCGCGTTGCTGGTGGCCACCGTCAGCGGGGTGCTCATCGTGCGCAGCATCTCGCGTGCGCTGGGCGCGGAGCCGGCCGAGCTGAGCGCGGCGGCGAGCCGGGTCGCCACCGGCAACCTGGGGCCGGTGGCGGGCAGCGAGCATGCGCCGGCCGGCAGCGTCCTGGCCTCGCTGGGTGCCATGAGGGCCAGCCTGGCGGAGATCGTCCATCAGGTGCGCGACGCATCGGAGTCCATCGCGGCCGGGTCCTCGCAGATCGCCACCGGCAACCAGAACCTCAGCCAGCGCACCGAGGAGCAGGCCAGCGCGCTGCAGCAGACCGCGGCGACGATGGAGGAGTTGGGCACCACGGTGCACCACAACGCCGACAACGCCGAGCGTGCCAGCGAACTGGCGCGGGCCGCCTCCGACATCGCGGCCCGGGGCGGCGAGGTGATGGACGAAGTCATCGCGACGATGCGTGACATCGATGCCGGCTCCAAGCGCATGTCCGACATCATTGGCGCCATCGACGGCATCGCCTTCCAGACCAACATCCTGGCGCTGAACGCCGCCGTCGAGGCCGCTCGCGCCGGGGAGCAGGGGCGGGGATTTGCCGTCGTGGCCGGCGAGGTGCGCACGCTAGCCCAGCGCAGCGCCGTGGCCGCCCGCGAGATCAAGGCCCTCATCGACTCGAGCGTTGCCCACGTGGGCAAGGGGTCCAGCCTGGTCGACCGGGCCGGCACCACCACGCAGGACGTCGTGGGCGCCATCCAGCGCGTGAGCGGCATCGTGCAGGAGATCAGCGTCGCCAGCCGCGAGCAAAGCAAGGCGGTGGGTCAGGTGGGCGATGCCGTGTCGCAGATGGATCAGGTCACCCAGCAGAACTCTGCGCTCGTCGAGGAGAGCGCCGCGGCGGCCGAGAGCCTGAGGTGCCAGGCCGCTCGTCTCGTGCAGACAGTGGGCGTGTTTTCGCTGGCCAGTTGACGGTGCCCGCCGGTGCCCTCGCAAAGCGGCCCGCGGGGGCAGACGCTCCCTAGATCTTCATCTCCCACCGCAACTGCCACTGCGTGTAGCTCGGCCCGCCGCTGCGCGACGTGACGATCTGCGTGTCCGTCGTGCTGATGCTGCCGGTGTAGTAGTCCAGCGGCGACAGGTTGCTGGCCGATAGCCGCAGCGACTGCTCCTGCGAGATGTTCCAGGTCGCGAACGCGTCGGTGACGAGCTTGCGGTTGGTCGTGATCTCCGTCAGCGCGGTCTGCTGGATGGTGGACGACGGCGTCCAGTTCAGTGACGCGCCGATCGACACCGGTACCGACCGCAGCCGGTAGTCGAAGCCCAGGTTGGCCGTCGCCTTGGGCTGGCCCTCGATGCGGTTGTTGGGGCCGGGCAGGCCGTCCACCTTCGACGTGAAGAAGCTCAGGTTGCTGCGGATGTTGATCGGCAGCGCGTCGTCAAAGTACTCGTCCAGCCGGAACTTGGCCTCCAGCTCCAGCCCCATGGTGCTGGCCTTGCCCAGGTTGCGCGGCCGGGCCACCCAGCGCGGCGTGGGGCTCCACGACACGGTCTCCAGGTCCACCACGTTGCGCATCAGGTTGCTGATGCTGCGCGCAAAGAAGTTGGCGCCCAGCATGCCGCCCTTGCTCAGGTACTTCTCGTAGCCGATCTCCACGCCCGTGGCCAGCTCGGGCTTCAGGTCGGGGTTGCCGGCGCGGTCGGGCGTCGTGATGTCGTGCGGCACGCTGGCGTTGATGCTGGGCCGCGCGATCAGGTCCTGCAGCTGCGGGCTGCGGTAGCTGCGCGTCAGGCTCATGCGGATGGCTTCCTTGCCGGCCGGGTCCAGCTTGTAGCGCGCATGCGCCAGCGGCGTGAACACGCTGGACGTGTTGCTGACCGCGTAGTTGGCCGCGCTGCTCTCGGTCCTGATGCCTTCCCAGCGCAGGCCGGCGTAGAAGTCCCACTGCTTGCCGACGTTCCACTCGTCCTGGGCGTAGGCGGCAAAGCGCGTCGTCGACGCGTCCATGTCGTCGCCGAAGTCGCCCAGGCCGGCCTGCGGCTGGTTGTCGACCAGCGTCGTGCGGGTGGCGTGCCGGGTCGTGCCTTCGCCTTCGGCGCCGAACACCAGGCTGTGGTCGTTCTCCAGGCTGCGCGAGTACTTGCCGACGAGGTTCCAGCTGCGGTCGCGGGTTTGCGTCGTGTCCTGCTGCACGCGCGAGACGGCGCCGGCCGTTGTCTCGGTGCGCAGGCTGTGGCTGTTGCCGCTGGCGCCGCCCACGCCGCCGCGCAGGTCGATGCGCGAGTCGGCGTCGGGCCGGGCCTGCCACTGCGCGTTCAGCCTCGCCATCGTGAAGCGGTTGTCGCCGTCTGTCACCGCGCGGTCGAAGTCGCCGGGCGGGCGGGAGGCCGCGTCGGGGGCGGGCGTCGTCGTGCGCGTGATGTCGGCATGGCTGTCCGACTTGTTGGTCACGAGGAAGGGCTGGACGGTCAGCGTGTCCTGCCCGCCCAGCTTGAGCTGCACGCGGCCGTTCACGTTGATGCTCTGGCGCGTGTCCTCGTTCTGGCCGCGCGTGACCTGCAGCGATTCCGCGCCCGTCGTGCGGTTCAGCCGCGTCACGTCGCTGATGACGTCGTCGATGCGCTCGCCGCGCATCGCGTTGACGCTGAAGTTGTAGGTGTTGCCGGTGCCGAAGCTGTCGTTGCGGCTCCAGCTGATGCCGGGGCTGAGCTTGCCGCGCTCCGTGCCGAAGCCGGCGCGGAACTCGTTGAGCTTCTTCTTCAGCGGCTCGCGCAGCACCACATTGATGGTGCCGGCGATGGCGCGCGTGCCGTACTCGGCGGTGGGCGCGCGCAGCACCTCGATGCGTTCG
Source organism: Roseateles sp. GW823-FHT07B05 (assembly GCF_058794515.1). Classification (NCBI taxonomy): domain Bacteria; kingdom Pseudomonadati; phylum Pseudomonadota; class Betaproteobacteria; order Burkholderiales; family Sphaerotilaceae; genus Roseateles; species Roseateles sp. GW823-FHT07B05. The sequence continues at coordinate 788,612 of NZ_JBXAGX010000002.1, read as the reverse complement.
ACCTGCTCGGGCGGCAGCTGGTCCAGCGAGAAGCCGGGCGGCATGCGCTCGCCGTCGACGAGGATCTGCGTGAAACCGCCGCCCATGCCGCGCATGCGCACATCGCCGCCGCGGCCCGGGCGGCCGCCGGTGGTCACGCCGGGCAGGCGCTTGAGCACCTCGCCCACCGTGGAGTCGCCGAACTTCTCGATCTCCTCGCGCGTGATGACGATCTTGCTGGCCGTCGATGCCCGGCGGATGGACTCCTCGCTGGCCGTGCCGCTGACTTCCACGCGGTTGAGCTGCTCCGGGGCGGCTGCCGGCTTGGCCGGGCGCGCAGCGGGCGCGGAGGCGGCTGCGGCGGGCGGCGCGGGCTGCGTCTGGGCGAGGGCGGGCAGGCAGCCGCAGGCCATCAGGGCCGCGGCGGTGGTCAGGCGAAGGCGGGGAAGTTGCATGGCCGGCAGTGTGCCGTGCCCCCGGAAAACGCTTGTGGCCGCTGCGTTAACGCAAGAATTCTTTACAGGCGCTGGCCAGATCCGTTCAGCGTGGCGGCGCGCCGTCGATCGCCGCCTTGCGCTCGAGGCAGGCCGGATGGCTACCGGGCCCCGGCGATCGCCTTGCCATCCACGGACCGCGTGATCGGGCAATTGACGACGATGTTGGTGATCTCCAGCGTCAATTCCCCAGACTCCGCGGCACTCAGGATCTGCTCTTCGGATGTCAGCTCGCGGGCCAGCGAGGGCTTGGCCCACCGCACCAGCACCATGCGCCAGAGCGGGCTGTACGAGGCGTCGGCGTTGGCTGGGCCGGTCGGCGAGGGCGCCGACTGGAAGACGGCGACCTGCGTGTCGTCCACGAACTTGTAGACCCGCTCGACCACTGACACCCTGCCGGGCCCCGGGATGGCCTGTGCCAGCCGAGGCACCAGGTTGACGCCAAGTGCCTGGGCCATGACCGGGTCCGAGATGTCGGTCGTGACGTACTCGACCTTGCGTCCCTCCACCCAGGCGAAGTTCAGGGGCAGGGACACGGCCGGATGAGCACGTGAACCGGGCAAGGAGGCGCAGGCGCAGAGGACCAGCGATGCGAGCAGGCCCGAAAACAGGCGAAAGTGGCGCATGGGTCTATGTCCTCGAAGTCATGGGGAGTCCGTCATCAGCTGCCGGCGATCGCGTCGGCCCAATCGAGCACCAGGGCTTCGATCTGGGCCCGGTCCAGGCCGGGCTCAAGCTCCTCGGCCCGGGCCTGCTCACCCGTGGGCATCGCCTGCAATCCCTGCGCGGTGCTCGCCCAGGTGAAGCGGGCCGCGCAGGCGGGGCAACCCACGTGATCGCCGGCGCGCGCGCTGCGCGTGCGAACCAGCGTCGGGCCGCAGGCCGGGCAATGCTGCAGTGGAATCCCCTCGTCGCTGTGGCCCACCACCGCATCGAATTCACCAGCCCGCCCCAGGCGGACGAAGATCGTGCCCAGCGCGAGGTCGAACTGCCGACCCAACTCGGATTCGATGATGTCCAGGGCCTTCGCGACGGGCATGCCGGTGCGATAGGGCCGGGTGCTGGTCATCGCATCGAAGGCATCGCAGATGCCCACCAGGCGCGCGTCGTGTGGAATCTCCTCGCCCACCAGGCCCATGGGGTAGCCGCGTCCGTCGGGCATTTCGTGGTGATGGTGAATCACGCCGACGACCAGCTCGGCCAAGGGATGGCCGGACAGCATGCGCGCGCCCACGCGGGGATGCGTCTTAATCGTCGCGAACTCCTCGTCGGTGAGCCGCCCCGGCTTGCGCAGGATGGCGTCGGGGATGCCTACCTTGCCCAGGTCGTGCAGAAAGCCGGCCATGGCGATGCGACTGGCTTCGCGCGGCGTGCTGCCCGATGCCAGGGCCAGTGCGTGTGCCAAGCGCGCCACGCGCCAAAGGTGGCCGCCGGTGTAGGGGTCTCGCGCCTCGACCATCCAGGCCGAGACCAGCAGGCTGGCCAGCAATGCCTGGCGTTGGACCGCCAGCTCCTGGCGCAGGCCTTGCACTTCACTCGCTTGCAGTTCAGAACTCGCCATTGCTCGTTGCTTCGTGTTGCGGTCTGGCGCCCGGAACGATGGTAGACCCCAGGCTGCGCCTCGGGACGTTTCAAAGGCCCAGGTCGCCGAGGCCCGGATGGCCGACGAGGCGCGGCCCCCTGGGCCAACGAGGCCGCCGCTCATCCGCATGGACAGGCTTGTCGCTGATGCTGGCGTGGCGGACCGCCACGTTGCCATCGGCGCCGGACTCCCAGTTCCAGCTCGCGCGCGCCCATTTCGGCGGAGGCTCAGGCGCTTGCCTTGGCGGTGACGACGGGGAAGTCGATGTCCGTCTGCGCCACGTTGTTGACATAGTTGGTCAGCACGTTGAGGGCCACGTTCAGCACGATTTCCAGCACGGCGGCTTCGTCGAAATCGGCGGCGCGCAGCGCGGTCAGATCGGCGTCAGAGACACGCCCGCGCGACTCGGCCACGCGGCGGGCGAAGTGCAGGGCTGCCGACGTGCGGGCATCGTCCGAGCGGCCGTCACGGGCGGCGTCGATTTCGCTCGCGGTGATCTTCAGCAGGTTGCTGGACAGATAGCTGTGGACCGACAGGCAGTAGTCGCAGCCGTTGTACTCGGCAATGGTCAGCGCGATGCGCTCGCGCAGTTGCGCGCTCAGCTTGCCCTTGGCCAGCGCGCCGCTCAGCGACAGGTAGCCTTCCAGCCCGGCCGGGCTGTGGCCGACCAGCTTCATCAGGTTGGGCACGACGCCCAGTTGTTTTTGCACGGCGGCCAGCAGGGGCTTGGCGGCTTCGAGGGAATGGTCGACGGTGGGGATGCTGAGGCGGGACATGGTCAAACTCCGGTGAGGGGGGTGATTCGGGCTGGCATTCGCTGTGTGTTTTGCGAATGAAGGTACTTTCGTTGAATCGCCTGGTAAATAGAATCTCCGGCAAACCCAATTCACCGTTGCGCGCGGAGGAATAGTTGGACAGACTGCATCTCATCAATGTCTTTGTGGCGGTGGTCGATGCCAGCGGCTTCGCCGGTGCGGCGCGCAAGCTGGGCATCTCGCCGCCCGCCGTCACGCGGGCCATCAGCGAGCTGGAGGCGCATCTGGGTGCCCGGCTGCTGACGCGCACCACCCGGGTCGTGCGTGTCACCGAGGCTGGTGCCCGCTACGTGGAGGATTGCCGGCGCATCCTGGCCGAGCTGGCCGAGGCGGATGAATCGGTCAGCGGCCTGCACGGTGCGCCGCGCGGGCGCCTGACGGTCACCGCGCCGGTGCTGTTCGGCGCGCTGCATGTCACACCGGTCGTGACCGAGTTCCTGCAGCGCTACCCCGAGGTCACTGCGTCCTGCTGGTTCCTGGACCGGGTGGTGAACCTGACGGAAGAAGGGGTGGATGTGGCCGTGCGCATCGGCGAGTTGCCGGACTCGTCGCTGCAGGCGATTCGGGTGGGCAGCGTGCGCCGTGTCATCTGCGCGGCGCCGGCCTATCTGGCCCAGCACGGTGAACCGGCGCAGCCCGAGGACCTGCTGAGCCACGCCGTGATCTCGGCCAACGCGGTCACGCCGGCGCCGGAGTGGCGCTTCAAGGTCGATGGGGAGGCGCGCAACGTCAAGCTGGCGCCGCGGATGCTGACGACCACCAATGACTCGGCCATTGCGGCCGCTGTCGGTGGTTTCGGCCTGACGCGCCTGATGTCCTACCAGGTTGACAGCCGGGTGCGCAGCGGCGAGTTGCGGCTGGTGCTGGAACCGTTCGAGCTGGCCCCGCTGCCCGTGCATCTGGTGCACCGAGAAGGCCGCCACGCCTCTCACAAGGTGCGGGCCTTCATCGACCTGGCCATCGAGCGGCTGCGCGAGCGGCTGGCGCCGCCCGGCTGAGCCCGGCCCGGTCTCAGGCGGTCTTGCTGACGATCAGATTGCAGACCTGCTCGTGCAGGTCCTGCAAATCCTGCGGTGCCTGCGAGAAGTTCATCTTCTGGTCCATGCGGATGCGCGCCTCGGCCAGTGCGGACGGTGTCGGGCGGTCCCACTGTGGGCCCAGCAGGCCCTTCATGATGACGGTCGCATGGTGCTCGGCCTGATCGTCGCTGAGCGGCTTGCCCAGCAATGCGGCGCCGCGCTTGAGCGTCTCGCCATGGATGGTGACGAAGCAGCCCAGCATGGCGTCGCGCGCCTCGACCGGGGTGATGGTGGCGTCGGACCGGGCCTTGGTCAGCATGTGCTTGATGTGCATGGAATTTCCTAGGGTCGAGGCAGGACGAGTTCACCCAGCCGGACGGCCTCGCGCCCGCTGGGCATGAGCGTGAATGGCCCCGGCTAGCGGGCTGGGTGCGACAAGGCCCGAAGCCGGGCCAGCTCGAGGCGCGCCTGCTCGAGCTCGGCGCGCAGGGGCTGCACGGCCTGCTCGATCTCGGCCTCGGTGAAGCGGGGCGTGATGTGCTGCGGGCAGTTCCAGTCGAAGGCCTCGACGGTGATGACGAAGGCGCGCTCGACGTGGGCGCGGTACCGCGGCAGCCGGAGCCTGGCCAGCAAGGCCGGGTCGTCGGCCTCGCTCACCAGGCGCACCCGGCCCAGAATCTTCAGGCGCCGCTGGTTCGCATAGTCCATCAGCATGAGGGAGACGCGGTCGTTGCCCTCGAGATTGCCGACGCTGATGTACTGGAGGTTGCCTCGGAAGTCGGCGTAGCCCAAGGTCTTCGCGTCCAGCACCTTCAGAAAGCCGGCCGGACCGCCACGGAACTGCACATACGGCCAGCCGGTCTCGCTGACGGTGGCCTGGTAGAAGCCGTCGCGTTCTTCAATGAACTCGGCTTCCCGTTCGGTCAATGCATCACGTCGATCTTCGGCCAGGTCCAGGCGTGCGTAGGACGACCGGCTGCCCATGCGGGTCTGCATGGCACGCACGGCGGACGTGAAGGCGAGGTCTGAATAGGCGCGGCTCATGGTTCGGTCCGGTGTCGTTGACCACGCTGCAGTCACTGCAGCAGATGACCGGACTGTGGTTGAGCCGGCGCAAAAGCAGAATGCCCGCCCGACCGAATGGAATGTTTCGCGCAGCGGAATGGCGCCGCCGTGGCTCTGCGTGGGCGGCCGCGAGGCGGCGGAGCGAGCGGCCGAGCGACCTGCTGGATGCCGGTGCTCGCCCGGCCAGCGTACGCCGGGGCTTAGAAGGCGAATTGCGCCGACACGTAGCCGCCCGTCTGCCGCCGGGGCTGCACGGCCGGCGCGATGCGGCCCAGGTCCACCCAGGCCGCCGTGATGGATACCCGCTTGCTGGGCGCCCAGGCGATGAAGACGTCCTTCCAGTCGTCCTCGGCCAGCGCGCCGGCGCCCAGCACCGAGTCGCGCAGGTTGTCCGGCTTGGCGCGGAACTCCACGCCGATGGCGAGTTGGCTGGACAGCAGCTTGGCGATGGACAGCTCGGGCTGCAGCCGCATGCCGCGGCCCTGCGCGCCGCCAAAGCCCAGCAGGCCGTTCTGGTTGGCCTTGGTGGCGCGCAGCGTCAGGTTGACGAGCACGCCCTCGGCCAGCAGCAGCTTGGTGGCGCTGACGTACAGGTCCGTGCCCGACGCCTTGGCGCCCAGCGGGCCGAACAGCGTGGGGCCCAGCGCGCCGGCATGGCTGCGCTTGTGCTCGATGCCGATGGCGACCTGCGGCATCAGCGAGTCGCTGTCCAGCACCGCGTCGCCCGTCACGCGCAGCTTGGCGGCGACGATGTCCTGCTTCAGGTGCAGCCCGGGCAGCCCCAGCGGCGCGAGGTTGTCGCGCGTGTCGAAGTCCTGCCGGGCGACGCTGAACTCGACGCGGTCGTGCACCGACAGCGCCGCGCCCCAGGTCCACAGCCCGTAGTCGCCGGTGGCCACGCGGGTGGCGAACGCCGTGCCGCCCACCTCGCCGGCGGTGGCGTAGCTGCCGGTCAGCGCCCAGGGCGTCAGGCCGCCGCCGGCGGCACCGTCGATGCTGGAGACGCCGCCCGTCAGCAGCAGCTTGCCGCCGGGTTGCGCACAAGCGGGCACGGCGAGCAGGGCGGCGAGCAGCAGGGCAGGGTGGCGCATGGGCGTTTCTCGGCTGAAAGGCTGAAGCCGGCCACTCTACGCACGCCCCTGCCCGCCGGCGGCAAAACCCGCGGGGCTAGACTGCCGTACTTCGCCAAAACGCAGTACTTTTGCCCATGACCGCCATCTCCGAAGCCCAGCTTCAACCCCTGTTGCAAGCCGTCGTCGACCCCGGAACCGGCCGCACGCTGGGTGAGGCCCGGGCGATCAAGTCGGTCAAGGTCAGCGGCAGCGATGTCGCCATCGCCGTCGAACTGGGCTACCCCGCCGCCAGCCAGCACGCGGCGCTGGCCGAGGCGCTGACGGACGCCGTCAAGGCCCAGCCGGGCGCCGGCAACGTCAGCGTCACCATCACGACGAACATCGTCGCCCATGCCGTGCAGCGTGGCGTGCAGCTGCTGCCGGGCGTCAAGAACATCATCGCCGTGGCCTCCGGCAAAGGCGGCGTGGGCAAGAGCACCACGGCCGCCAACCTCGCGCTGGCGCTGCATGCCGAGGGCGCCCGCGTGGGCGTGCTGGATGCCGACGTCTACGGTCCCAGCCAGCCGCTGATGCTGGGCGCCAGCGGCCGCCCTGAGAGCCATGACGGCCAGACGATGGAGCCCCACGTGGCCCACGGCCTGCAGGTCAACTCCATCGGCTTCCTCGTCGACGACGACCAGGCCATGATCTGGCGCGGCCCCATGGCCACGCAGGCGCTGGAGCAGCTGCTGCGCCAGACCAACTGGAAGGACCTGGACTACCTCATCATCGACATGCCGCCCGGCACCGGCGACATCCAGCTCACCCTCTCGCAGCGCGTGCCTGTCACGGGTGCCGTCATCGTCACGACGCCGCAGGACATCGCGCTCATCGACGCCAAGAAGGGCCTGAAGATGTTCGAGAAGGTGGGCGTGCCCATCCTCGGCATCGTCGAGAACATGGCGGTGCACATCTGCAGCAACTGCGGCCACGCCGAGCACATCTTCGGCGCCGAGGGCGGCCAGAAGATGGCCGCGCAGTACGGCACCGAGCTGCTGGGCTCGCTGCCGCTGGCCATGAGCATCCGCGCGCAGGCCGACAGCGGCACGCCCACCGTCGCCGCCCAGCCCGACGGCGAGTTCGCCGCGCTCTACAAGGCGCTGGCCCGCAAGGTGTCGTCCAAGATTGCCGCGCAGAGCAAGGACTACTCGTCCAAGTTCCCCACCATCTCCATCTCCAAGAACAGCTGAGCCATGACCACACGCCGCCGCCTGATCCTCGCCAGCCTGGCCCTGGCCGCCACCACCGCGCATGCCCAGCAGGTGCTGCGAGTGACAGCCATTCCCGATGAATCGCCCACCGAGCTGGCGCGCAAGTTCGCGCCGCTGGGTGCCTACCTGGAGAGCAAGCTGGGCATGAAGGTCGAGTGGACGCCGGTGACCGACTACGCCGCGGCCGTCGAGACCGTCGTCAACAAGAAGATCGACCTGGCCTGGTTCGGCGGCTTCACGTTCGTGCAGGCCAATGTGCGCTCGGGCGGCAAGATCGTCCCGCTGGTGCAGCGCGAGGAGGACGAGAAGTTCCGCTCCGTCTTCATCACCGACAAGGCCAGCGGCATCGCCAGGCTGGAAGACCTGAAGGGCAAGACGCTGTCCTTCGGCTCGCAGAGCAGCACGTCGGGCCACCTGATGCCGCGCAGCTTCCTGCTGGCCGCCAAGGTCAACCCCGATGTGGACCTGAAGCGCGTGGCCTTCAGCGGCGCGCACGACGCGACCATCGCCGCCGTCGCCAGCGGCAAGGTGGACGCCGGTGCGCTGAACATCTCGGTGTGGGAGAAGTTCGTCGCCGAGAAGAAGGTTGACCCGGCGCAGGTGAAGGTGTTCTACACGACGCCTGCTTACTACGACTACAACTGGTCCGTTCACGCCGACATGCCGCAGGCGCTGCAGGACAAGATCAAGGCGGCCTTCCTGGCGCTGGACCCGTCCACGCCGCAGGGCAAGGAGATCCTCGGCCTGCAGCGTGCGACAAAGTTCATCGCCACCAAGCCCGAGAACTACACCGGCATCAAGGCCGCTGCCGAGAACGCCGGCCTGCTGAAGTGATCTCGCTGAGCGGCATCGACGCGGCCGCGCTGGGCGGCACGTCAGCGGTGCTGCGCGGCGTGAACCTGGACATCGCCGCCGGCGAGGCGGTCGCCGTCATCGGTGCGTCGGGTGCCGGCAAGACGACGCTGCTCAACCAGCTGGCGCTGATGCAGGCGCCGCTGGCCGGCCGCCTTGCGCTGGACGGCGCCGAGCCCTGGGCGCAGCCGCGCCGCGAGCGCCAGCGGCTGCGGGCGGGCATCGCGCTCGCGCCGCAGCAGCCCCCGCTGCCGCCGCGCCAGCGCGTGGCCGTGGCGGTGCTGGCGGCGCGGCTGCCGCAGATGTCGCTCGTGCGCAGCCTGCGCACGCTGTGGAGCCCGCCCGACGCGCCGCTGGCGCTGGCCGCGCTGACGCCGCTGGGCCTGGCCGACAAGCTGTGGCTGCGCGTGGACCGCCTGTCAGGCGGCGAGCGCCAGCGCGTGGGCCTGGCGCGGCTGCTGGTGGCCGATGCGCGCCTGTGGCTGGCCGACGAGCCGCTGGCCGCGCTGGACCCGACCCGCGCCGGCACCGTGCTGGCCGTGCTGCGCCAGCAGGCCGCCGAGCGCGGCGCGGCGCTGGTGTGCAGCCTGCACCAGGTGGACCTGGCGCTGAAGCACTTCCCCCGCGTCGTGGCGCTGCGCGCCGGGCGCGTCGTGTTCGACGGCCCGCCCGGCGCCATCGACGAGGATTTGCTGGAGGAGCTGTACCGCAGCCAGGACGAGGCACCGCCCGAGCTGGCGCCGCTGGTGCAGCCCATCCCGTTGCCGCAGGCCATGTGCCGATGACGCGCGACCCCGCGCTGGCCCGGCGCTGGGCGCTGCTGCTGGGCATGCTGGTGCTGGCCTGGCCGCTGCTCGTGCTGGCCGAGTTCAAGCCCTGGACGCTGCTTGACGAGCGCAGCCTGCGCGCGACCGGCCGCTTCATCGCGCAGTTCTTCCCGCCGCGCAGCGACGCCGAGTTCCTGGCGCTGCTGGCGCGCGAGACCTGGCGCACCGTCGCCATCGCCACCGCGGGCATGACGCTGGCGCTCGCCCTCGCGGTGCCGCTGTCGCTGCTGGCCACCACGCGGCTGTCGGCCAGCACGCTGGAGGGGCGCCCCGGCCCGGCGCGCTGGCTGCGCGGCGCGGTGCGCGCGCTGCTGGTGGCGTTGCGCTCCATCCCGGAGCTGGTGTGGGCCCTCGTCTTCGTGCGCGTTGTCGGGCTGGGGCCCACGGCGGGCGTGCTGGCCATCGCCATCGCCTACGGCGGCATGCTGGGCAAGGTCTACGCCGAGATTCTGGAAAGCGCCGACCCCGCGCCCACGCAGGCGCTGCTGCGCGGCGGCGCCGGCCGGCTGCAGGCGCTGCTGTTCGGCGCGCTGCCCAACTGCACGCCGGAGCTGCTGAGCTACACCGTCTACCGCTGGGAGTGCGCGGTGCGATCGTCCGTCGTGCTGGGCTTCGTCGGCGCGGGCGGGCTGGGGCAGCTGTTGGACAGCGCCTCCAAGATGTTCGCGGGCGCGGAAGTGAGCGCCATCCTGCTGGTCTTCATCGCGCTGGTGATGGCCAGCGATGCGTTCAGCCGCTGGCTGCGGGGGCGACTGGCATGAGGCAGCCCCCACGCTCACTTCGTTCGCTGCCCCCCGAGGGGGCGTCGGCGCCTCCGGGCGGCCGAGCGGCGCCGAGGCCGTCCACCGCCGCCGTACTGCTGGCGCTGGCTGCGCTGGTGGTCGCCAGCTTCTGGTCGCTGGACCTGCAGTGGGCGGCCTTCCTCGGTGTCGACGCGCTGGCCAGCATGGGCCGCTTCGCGCTGGGCTTTTTCCCGCCCGAGGCGGCGCCGGCCTTCCTCGCCAAGACGGGCTGGGCGTTGCTGGAGACGCTGGCGATGTCGGCCGTCGGCACCGCGCTGGCCGTCGTGGGCGGGCTGGCGCTGGCGCTGCCGGCCGCGGGCTCGGGCCTCGCGCGCGGCGCGGCGCGGCTGGTGCTGAACGTGCTGCGCAGCGTGCCCGAGCTGGTGTGGGCCGTGCTGCTGCTCATCCTGGCCGGCCTGGGACCGCTGCCGGGCACGCTGGCGCTGGCGCTGCACACCAGCGGCGTGCTGGGGCGGCTGTTTGCCGAGAGCTTCGAGAACGCGCCGCCCGACGTGGCGCTCGCGCTGCGCCAGCGGGGCGTGGGGGCGGTGCGGGTGTGGCTGTTCGCCACGCTGCCGCAGACGCTGCCGCAGCTGGCCAGTTACACGCTGTACCGCTGGGAGAACAACATCCGCGCCGCCAGCGTGCTGGGCGTTGTCGGCGCCGGCGGGTTGGGGCAGATGCTGAGCTACCACCTGGGCCTGTTCCAGATGCGCGAGAGCTGCACCGTGCTGCTCGCGATGGTGGTGCTGGTGGCGGCGGTGGACGCGCTGTCCTGGCGCCTGAGACAACACCTGACCCGATGACGATGACCTCTCTGGACGCGTTGCTGACCCGCTATTCGGTCGGCCCCAAGCACCTCGTCGAGCCCGGGCCGGGCGATGCCGAGCTCACGCTGATGGCGCAGGCTGCGCTGCGCGCGCCCGACCACGCCGAACTGGTGCCTTACAGATTCAAAGTGGTGCGTGGTGATTCAAAACAGGGCATGGCAGCACTGTTTGCCGACGCCGCGCGTGCTTCGGCCAAGGGCGAGGAGGGCGCCGCGCTGGACGCCGAGCGCGCGCTGCGCCCGCCGGTCACTGTGGCGGTGGTCGCCCGCATCGACCTGGGCCACCCGCTGGTGCCCGCGCATGAGCAGTGGGCGGCGGTGGGCGGCGCGGTCGCGAACTTTCTGTCTGCGGCCCATGCGCTGGGCTTCGGCGGCAAGATGCTCAGCGGCGCCAAGGTGCGCAACCCGGCCATCGCGGCCGCATTCTGCGAGCCCGGCGAGACGCTGGTGGGCTGGATCGCGCTGGGCACGCCGGCGCGCCAAGCCGCCGGCCAGGCCCGCAAGCCTGACCCCGGGCAGGTGCTGATCGACTGGCACCCGCCTTGCAAGTGATAGTGGACTTATGGAACTCACCCCCCGAGCTCGGCCGGCATTTGCGGCCGCACGTGCTGACTGAAAGAAATCGAGCAAAGCGAGATGGAACTAACTCCACGTGAAAAGGACAAGCTGCTGCTGTTCACGGCCGCACTGCTTGCCGAGCGCCGCAAGGCCCGTGGCCTCAAGCTCAACTACCCCGAGGCCGTGGCGCTGATCAGCGCCGCCATCCTCGAAGGTGCGCGCGACGGCAAGACCGTTGCCGAGCTGATGAGCGACGGGCGCACCGTGCTGACGCGCGAGGACGTCATGGACGGCATCGCCGAGATGATTCCCGAGATCCAGGTCGAAGCGACCTTCCCGGACGGCACCAAGCTCGTCACCGTCCACCAACCCATTGCCTGAAGCCCCACCATGCGCGCACTCGCACTGCTCCTGATCGCCGCCCCCGCGCTGGCCCACGACGGCCACGGCGCGCCGTCCGCTCACCTGCACGGTTGGGACGGCACAGGCCTGATGGCCCTCGCCGCCGCGGCCGGCGTGGCCGTGTGGTGGCTCGTCAAGGGCCGCAAGTGATGATCCCCGGCGAGCTGATCACCGCCGAGGGCGAGCACGAACTGAACCCCGGCCGCCGCACGCTGACCCTGAAGGTCGCCAACACCGGCACGCGGCCCATCCAGGTCGGCTCGCACTACCACTTCGCCGAGACCAACGCGGCGCTCGGCTTCGACCGCGACGCCGCGCGCGGCATGCGCCTCAATATCTGCAGCGGCACGGCCGTGCGCTTCGAGCCGGGGCAGACCCGCACTGTTGAGCTTGTCGATCTCGGCGGCGATCGCGCCGTCTGGGGCTTCCGCGGTTTGGTTCAAGGCAAGCTATGAAGATCTCCCGCCGCGCCTACGCGGAAATGCTCGGCCCCACCGTCGGCGACAAGCTGCGCCTAGCCGACACCGCCCTCGTCATCGAGATCGAAAAAGACTTCACGCTGGCCGCCGGCGGCTACGGTGAGGAAGTGAAGTTCGGCGGCGGCAAGACCGTGCGCGACGGCATGGGCCAGTCCCAGCGCGTCAACGGCCCCGGCCCCGGTGACGCGGTGGACACCGTCATCACCAACGCCGTCATCGTCGACCACTGGGGCATCGTCAAGGCCGACATCGGCCTGCGCGGCTGCCGCATCGCCGCCATCGGCAAGGCCGGCAACCCCGACGTGCAGCCCGGTGTCGACATCGTCATCGGCCCCGGCACCGAGATCATCGCGGGCGAAGGCTTCATCGTGACGCCCGGCGCCATCGACACCCACATCCACTTCATCTGCCCGCAGCAGATCGAAGAGGCGCTGATGAGCGGCGTGACGACGATGATCGGCGGCGGCACCGGCCCCGCCACCGGCACGCTTGCCACCACCTGCACGCCCGGGCCGCACCACATCGCCACGATGCTGAAGGCCGCCGAGGCCTTCCCGATGAACCTGGGCTTCATGGGCAAGGGCAATGCGAGCCGGCCCGCGGCGCTGATTCAGCAGATCGATGCCGGCGCCATCGGCTTGAAGCTGCACGAGGACTGGGGCACCACGCCCGCGGCCATCAGCAACTGCCTGGACGTGGCCGAGCTGACCGACACGCAGGTCGCCATCCACACCGACACGCTGAACGAGAGCGGCTTCGTCGAGGACACGATCGCCGCCTTCAAGGGCCGCACCATCCACAGCTTCCACACCGAAGGCGCGGGCGGCGGCCATGCGCCGGACATCATGAAGGTGGTGGGCGAAGCCAACGTGCTGCCCAGCTCCACCAACCCGACGCGCCCGTTCACCGTCAACACGCTGGACGAGCACCTCGACATGCTGATGGTGTGCCACCACCTGGACGCCGGCATCGCCGAGGACCTGGCCTTCGCCGAGAGCCGCATCCGCCGCGAGACCATCGCCGCCGAGGACATCCTGCACGACCTCGGTGCCATCAGCATGTTCAGCTCCGACTCGCAGGCCATGGGCCGCGTGGGCGAGGTGTCGCTGCGCTGCTGGCAGACCGCGCACAAAATGAAGGTGCAGCGCGGCTCTCTGCCCGGCGACGGCGCCGGCAACGACAACGCGCGCGTGAAGCGGTATCTGGCCAAGCTGGCCATCAACCCCGCGCTGGCGCACGGCATCAGCCACGAGGTCGGGTCCATCGAGGTGGGCAAGTGGGCCGACCTGGTGCTGTGGAAGCCCGCCTTCTTCGGCGTGAAGCCCGCGCTGATCCTGAAGGGCGGCTTCATCGCCGCCGCGGCGATGGGCGATCCGAATGCCAGCATCCCCACGCCGCAGCCGGTGCATTACCGGCCCATGTTCGGCTCGTTCGGTGGCGCGCTGTCGCAGGGCTCGCTGACGTTCGTCAGCCAGTCCGGCCAGGCGCATGCCGAGAAGCTGGGCCTGGCCAAGACGCTGGTGCCGGTGAGGGGCTGCCGCTCGGTCAAGAAGACCGACATGGTGCTGAACAACTACCTGCCGACCATGGAGATCGACGCGCAGACCTACGAGGTGCGGGCAGACGGCGTGCTGCTGACCTGCGAGCCGGCGAAGGAACTGCCGATGGCGCAGCGGTATTTCCTGTTCTGAACCCCAGCAACCCAGGGAGCTTGACGATGAAGAGCAAGAAGATGCAATCGACCGCACTGGCCATCGGCGCCTGGCTGCTGGCGGGCTCGGTGCATGCCGCGTCGCCGCTGCCTCTGCAGGGCCGTGACATCCATGGTGCGCCGATGGCGGCCGATGACCCCAGTGCTGTCTTCGAGTACGACCCGAACCTGAACCTCACCTGGCTGAGGAACTGGAACTACGCGGCGGGTTCGAACACCGCCTGGGATGCCGGCATGATGACCTGGACGGAGGCCAAGAGCTGGGCTTCGAACCTGACGGTGGGGGGCTTTGGCGGCTGGTCCTTGCCGACCACTTTGGTGCCGGACGCCACCTGCTCTCAGAACTCATGGAACCCCGGCGTGGGCTATGGGTGCACGGGCAGCCCGATGGGCTACCTCTGGCACGCGGAACTCGGCAACCACTACGACCCTTCGGACCCCACCCACCCGGTAAGCGCCGGGCTGTTCCAGAACATGCAGATGAGCTGGTACTGGAGCGCTACGGAGTTCAGGGCCTTGGGGGAGGGGTGGGCTTTCAGTACGGTGATCGGGTTTCAGAACATTGGCGCGACTGCACCCGGTGGTGGCACCCGGCAGTTCGCCGTGGCCGTGCGTGCCGGCGATGTGCTAACCCCCGTGCCCGAACCCATGACGTGGGCCATGCTGTTGACGGGGCTGGGCGTGCTGACCTTGGGCCGGACTCGGCGGGCTAACGGAGCGCTGTGACGCTGCGCGGTCGTGGCCTGGTGCTCGGCCGGTGGCGGGGCACGGGGCAGGCGGCCGCACGGCCAGCGAGACCGCCAGGCGGCCAAGTGCTGGCCGCCTGACGACGCGCCGACCGTTGGCGCCGGGTTGGCATGCCGCGGGTTCATGCCAACCGACCGGTCTGCCGGTGTCAGGCCTTGTTCGCCCGTCCGGCGGCTGCACGTTTGCGCAGCAGGAAGAGCAGCGGCAGCCCACCCATCAGCAAGGCCCAGTTGCCCGGCTCGGGCACGGCGCTGATGGTCAGGCTGGCCGCGGGGCCCGGCAGCCAGTTCCAGGCTGCCGGGGCGTCCGCGTCGCCGCGGATGCCCAGGTGGGTGGTGATCAGGCCACCTTCCGGGTCGCGCGCGTTGCCGGCCCCGAGTGCACCGAGGAACCCGCTGGCCTCATTGTTCTTCTCGGAGCCCGCGTCGTAGCCGTACAGGTTGATCGTGACGGTGCCCTTGATGGCGGACAGATCCAGGCCGCTGACGCCGACGAAGCCATCGTTTGTCCAGCCCAGCATGCTGGCAAACGACAGCAGGCGATGCGAGGCGTCGGCCTGCACCCGCACCGTCACGGAGTCCTGCTGAGGCAGGGGCGCGGACAGCGGCGCCGCGACGCTGAGCACGGTGGTGCCGACCAGCGCATTGGCTTCACCGAGCAGGAAGCTGCGATCGCCACCTTCGGCGATGCGCCAGATCGTCTCCGGCGCGGCCTGGCCGACGGTGTAGGCCGTGTAGCCCGCGCTGTGTGTGATGAACACCGGCGGGGACAGTCGCTGGCCGGTCTGGGCCGTTGCTGCACCGGTGTTCGCGGCGTTGCTGGTGAGGTTCTTGAACGTGATGTCGTAGGCCGGTGCCTGTGCGGCGGCCAGTTGGGGCAGCGAGACGGCGGCCGCGAGGGCAGCCCCGAGGGCGAGTCGCCGAAGCGGCGCCTTGGCGGCTCGGTGGGGGGCGCGGGCAGCGTGACGGGTGGTGTTCATTCGAGAGATCTCCATGGAGTTGGCTTGCAGGGAAACACCCCGCGTGCTGCAGTCGCCGCCGCGCCGCTGCCATTACTCGTTGGTGCCGCATGTCGCTCGAAAAGGGGAGCCGCTGTAAGGACGCGGGTCGAACGTCGACTGACGCGCCCGACCGGGCTTGCGCTTCGCGGCCGGCCGAGCCTGCGCCGGTCAGATCCGCATGCTCCGGCCGCCAACCCGCGACTCATCGTGCGGCGCGTCGGCGGCTACAGCCAGACCGGGCCGTGCCGGGACCGGCCGGGCTGCGCCACCTGACGGCCGAGCCCGGCCGCGTGCGGGTGCGCAGACTCGGGGTCAAGTCTCGAACTCAACCCCCCATCCCTACCTGGGCAGCGCGTCGGCCGCTGCCCAACCACCCTGTGCGGCGCTAATCGACCTTCCTGCTTGGAACGACAAGCCCGAAGTTGCGCCCGTCTTCCACGACGACGTTCAGGTTGACGACTTCAGGGATCTTCACCCCCAGGAACGCTTCCAGCGTCTGACGGGGCCGCATGGCGAGGTCGCGCGCGAAGACTGAATCGTTGTGGGCCTTGTCGATGACGCGCTGCTGGATGGCCTCGCGGCCCTCGCGCTCGATCAGTTTTCCGAGCGTGTTGCCTTCCTTCATTGCCCGTAGATAACCCACCGACAGCTTCGCATCCGCGATGGGAATGCCACCGCCGCCCGACGACACGTAGTAGGTCGTCTGGTTGATGCCCAGGTTGTTGAAGACGTCGTTGCGGTAGAAAAGCCCCTGGGCGTTGATGACCTGCCCGCCGATGCTGTCGATGAAGAGGTAGGCGCAGGCAGCCTTGCTCATGGAGCCATCGCTGAAAACGCCGGCTCCGGTGCCGATGTTGTATTCCTCGATATCCCAGCCGCTGGTATCGCCGCAGCCGGAGCTCTTGTGCCAGCTCCAGGTGAGGTTGTAGGCCGGATTCACGGCGATGAAACCCTGGGACCACGATACCGGCGGGGAATTCTCGTGGCCCTGCATGATGAAGGGCTGGCCTTCCCAATGGGTGATGACGTAGTTCTTGCGCATCACCGTCTGCCAGATCTGCTGGTCGAGCGCGAAGATGCCCGCCGTCGCGAGCGCGCTGAAACCCGTGTCCTGCTCGGTCGGCACGGTCATGTTTGCCAGATCCGAAAGGGTTCCGGTCTTGCCGTTGTAGCTGAACGAGGTATTCCAGTTGTCCGCGACGTCGTTGTAGTAAACCGCCATCTGCGCGTCGAACGCCTGGAATGTCGCGCTGATGCGGTTGACCATGTCTGAGAAGGTGGTGTTCAGGCTGGGCGGTGTATTGGCGCTGGAGGCCCAGTAAGACACCATCCCTGACCCGAACGAGGCGAGAAAGTTGCCGACGGGCCCGAACTCCGAACCGACGGCCCAGAAAACCCCCTCCAGGATATTCAGGCCGATGTTCAATCCCAGATCGCTGTTGTCCTGCTCCGAAAGCAGCAGGTAGGCATTGAGGATTTTCCCCTGCCCGTAGGTGTAGACGTAGTCGTTGAGCGCCTGGAGGTTCTTGATGTTCTGCTGAACCTGGGCGATCTGTTCCGGTGTTGGCGAGGTCGACATGGTTGATTCCTTTTCGCTTGATTGATGATCGTCACTGCATGTGCGAATTCATCCGATGGCTGCCATGACAGGACGGAATACCGCGGTGATCAGGGACCCACGGCTCGATGAAACCTGCATGCGTTCTCCCTGATTTCGTGATCTTGATCCGGATGGGCGGTTTGACGGTTTTGGCGCCGTTGAGCGAGGGTTTCAGTGGCGGTGAGATGTTTGACGCCCCATATGACGCCGCCGGAATGAATTGCGGTGCCTTTGGAATGGTTGCCGCGCGCCAAGATTGGGTGATTTGGAAGAAATGTTCTGACTTGCAGATTTATTATGCAGTTTGGCCATTCTTCGTCGTGGTGTTGTGGCGGATCTTGTTGAAAATATTTGCGGTACCCAGCAGAATTTGAATGGTTTTGCGCAAGTCTGGTAGATCATGCCGGCCGGCGAACATCCCTATCTTTGGATGTCGGAATCTCATGGGTAATTCCGTTCTGGGGTCGCACGGAATGTGAATCAAATCGGTTTTTCAGGGCGTTCAGCGAGGACCGTGGCGGGGCTGTTTCAGGTCTGTGCTGGAGGGGGTATCAAATCTGACGGCACAGGCCTGGGTTGCCCTGTCCAGGGCTCTCGTTGACAAGCCCACGGTGGCAGAGCGGCATGCGGCCCCGGTCTTCGGGCGGGCGGGGCGGCTCAGTGGTTTCCCGGCGTCACTTCGGTCAGCCCCGCGGAGCTTGGCGACACTGGCGCTCCTTACCCCTCCACCGCGTTGTGATGAACCGTTCACTCTCTCCCCGCGCCCTGATCGTTGGCCTCACCCTGGCCCTCGGCGGCGCCGCGGCGGTGCATGCCGATCCGCTGCCCACCACCTGGAACCTCGCCCCGCTGTATGGCTCGCTGGCCGACTGGGAATCCGCCCGCAAGGCTCTTCTCGCCGACCTGCCCAAGCTGGTGGCCCTGAAGGGCACGCTGGGCAAGAGCGCCCAGAGCCTGCGCGCCGGGCTGGACGCGCTGAGCGCCGCCAACCTGCGCTTCGAGCGGCTGCGCGTGTACGCCAGCATGACGCAGAGCACCGACAACCGCGACGCCGCCAACCAGCAGCGCAGCAACCTGGCCGGCCAGCTGGACGGCGAGTACCACAGCGCCATCGCGTGGGTGGAGCCCGAGATCCAGGCGCTGGGCGAGGCCCGCGTGGCCGCTTTCCTGAAAGCCGAGCCGGGCCTGAGGAAGCATGCCGAGCACCTGCGCAACAGCCTGCGCCAGGCCCGACATACGCTGAGCGCCGAGACCGAAGGTGCGCTGGCCGCGCTGGGCCCGGTGCGCAGCGCGACGGGCGATGTGCGCACGCTGCTGTTCAACGCCGACACGCGATGGCCCGAACTGACGGTGGACGGCAAGGCCGAGCGGCTGGATGGCACCAAGTACGGCCTGCTGCGCCAGCACGCTGACCGCGCGGTGCGCAAGCAGGTCTTCGACGCGTTCTTCGGCGCTATCGGCCAGTACGAGAACACCTACGGCGTGACGCTGGGCAACGTGGTGCAGGACGACACGACGATGGCCAAGCTGCGCCGCTACCCCAGCGCGGTGGCGATGAGCCTGGGCGCCGAGGAGATCCCCGAGGCCGTCTACCGCACGCTGGTGGCCGAGGTGCGCCGCGGCCTGCCCACGCTGCACCGCTACTTCAAGCTTCGCCAGAAGATGCTGGGCCTGCCGGACCTGCACTACTACGACATCTACCCCGCGCTGGTCACGCAAACCAAGACCTACAGCCTGGAGGACGCCGCCGCGCTGACGCTGGCCGCGACGCAGCCGCTGGGCGCTGACTACCAGGCGCTGCTGAAGCAGACGCTGCAGGCCAACACCATGCATGCGCTGCCCGCGCCGGGCAAGAGCGGCGGGGCCTACCAGGACGGCGTCTATGGCGCGCCGCCGTTCGTGTTCCTGAACCACCAGGGGGACTTCGAGTCGGTCAGCACCTTCGCGCACGAGTGGGGTCACGGCATGCACACGGCCATGGCCAACCGTGCACAGCCGTATGAGACGGCGGGCTACTCGCTGTTCGTCGCCGAGATCGCCTCCACCGCCAATGAGGTGCTGCTGAGCCAGTACATGCTGGGCCAGGCCACCAGCAAGCAGGACAAGCTGTTCCAGCTCGGCTATGCGCTGGAGCGGCTGCGCGGCACGTTCTTCCGCCAGGCCATGTTCGGCGAGTTCGAGCTGAACACGCACGACGCCGCCGCCAAGGGCGAGGCGCTGAACGGCAAGCGCATGACGGAGATCTACTGCCAGCTGCTGAAGGACTATCACGGCGACGCGGCCGGCGTGATGAAGATCGACCCGCAGTACTGCCAGGAGTGGGCGTTCATCCCGCACTTCTACCGGCCGTTCTACGTGTACCAGTACGCCACGTCGGTGACGGCGGCACTGCACTTCGCCGACGACATCCTGGCCGCCAAGCCCGGGGCGCGCGACAACTACCTCAAGCTGCTGGCGGGCGGGGGCTCGGTGGCGCCGTACCAGGCGCTGAAGAACGCGGGCCTGGACATGGCCAGCCCCGCGCCGTACCGCGCGCTGGTGCAGCGCATGGACCGCCTCATGGACGACATGGAGGCGCTGCTGGCGGTGCCCTGACGGCGCTGGTGCGACGCTCGCCGAGGGGCGGGCACCGCCATGCGCACAATGCCGGCATGCCCGCCCGCCACCTCCGCTACCTCGCGCTGACGCGCCGGCACCCGTCGGCCATCCTGCTGCTGGCGCAACTCGTCGGCCTGCTGCTGTATCCGCTGCTGGAAGACACCCACGACGGCCGCCTGTTGCTGAGCGCGTTCGGTGTGGCGGTGCTGGTCGTGACGACCCGCATGGTGCGGCGCACGCCGGGGCTGGTGTGGGTCAGCGCCTGCCTGGCGCTGCCGGCCATCGTGTTGCTGGCGCTGCAGGCCGCGTTCGACCTGCCGCAGCTGCTGCCGTGGTCGGCCGGGCTGGAGGCGCTGTTCTACTTCTATGCCGCCGCCAGCCTCGTGGCCTACATGATGGCGGACGCCCGCGCCACCACCGACGAGCTGTTCGCCGCCGGCGCCACGTTCACGCTGCTGGCCTGGGCGTTCACCTATGTGTTCGTCGTGCTGCAGGTGCTGGCGCCGGGCAGCTTCGCCGCGGCCGTGAACCCCGAGCAGCCGCGCAGCTGGACGGAGCTGATGTTCCTGAGCTTCGCGCTGCTGTCCAGCACCGGCATCGGCGACGTGATCCCGGTGCGGCCGCTGGCGCGTGGCGTGGCCAGCCTGGAGATGTCCGTCGGCGTGATGTACCTGGCGGTGGTGGTGTCGCGGTTGGTGGGGCTGACGCTGCTGCGACGCTGAGCCGCGGTCAGCGCGCCGCAGGCGGGGCGATGCGCCCGAGCAGCCGCGGCTCGGTGCCGTCCCAGCGCAGCGCCACGCCCTCGCCGGAGGCGGGGAAGACGCCGGTCAGGCCCGTGATGTTGACCTGGTGCGTCACCACCACCAGCACGCCGGGCCCGCGCCAGGCGGCCAGCTGCTCGCGCGCGGCGGCCAGTGCGGCGGCCTCGCGGTCGGGCTGCTCGAAGAACGACGCGAACGCCGGCTGGGCCTGCACCGGCGGCGCGGCGAACGCCAGCCGCGCCGTCTCCAGCGTGCGGCACCAGGGCGAGGCCCAGACGGCACCCACCGCCACCGTGCCCAGCCGCTCGCGCAGCGCCTGCCCGAGTCGGCGGGCCTGGTCGCGGCCGGCGTCGCTGAGGTTGCGCTGGGTGCTGCAATCGCCCAGGCGGAAGCCCGGCGGGTCGCCGCCGCCCGGGGCCAGCGCGTGGCGGTACAGCACCACGTCGCCGTCGCGCAGTTCCAGCGACCACGCACAGGGGCTCAGGCACAGGGCCAGCAGGCAGGGGAGGGCGCGCTTCATGGCGGCCGATTCTGCGGGGCGCCGCAAGACCTCGTTCCGGCTTCGGGCTTCGCCGCGGGCCAAGCCAGCACGCGCGACATCCGCAGGGCGGCCGCAGGCGGCGGGCGGACACTGCCGGGCATGAACGCCCCCGCTGCTTCCACCGCCACCCCCGCCGCGCTGGCCGGCCTCAAGGTCGTCGAGCTGGGTCAGCTGATCGCCGGCCCGTTCGCGGCCAAGACGCTGGCCGACTTCGGCGCCGATGTCGTCAAGATCGAGCCGCCGGGCGCCGGCGACCCGCTGCGCAAGTGGCGGCTGCTGCTGGACGGCACGTCGGTGTGGTGGCAGGTGCAGTCGCGCAACAAGCGCTCGCTGGCGCTGGACCTGCGCACGCCCGAGGGCCAGGACGTGGTGCGGCGCCTGGCGGCCGAGGCGGATGTGCTGATCGAGAACTTCCGCCCCGGTGCGATGGAGGCCTGGGGCCTGGCGCCCGACACGCTGCTGGCCGCCAACCCGCGGCTCATCGTGCTGCGCGTCAGCGGCTACGGGCAGACCGGGCCTTACCGTGACCGGCCGGGCTTTGCCGCCGTGGCCGAGGCGATGGCCGGGCTGCGCCACCTGACCGCGGAGCCCGGTCGCGTGCCGGTTCGCACGGGCGTCAGCATCGGCGACACGCTGGCCGCGCTGCACGGCGTCATCGGCATCCTGCTGGCGCTGCAGCACCGGCACGCCACGGGGCAGGGCCAGGTCATCGACGTGGCGCTGTACGAGGCCGTCTTCAACTGCATGGAGAGCCTGCTGCCCGAGTACAGCGCCTTCGGCGTGGTGCGCGAGCCGGCGGGCAGCGCCATGCCGGGCATCGCGCCCAGCAATGCCTACCGCTGCTCGGATGGTGGCTATGCATTGGTGGCGGGCAACGGCGACAGCATCTTCCGGCGTCTGATGACGGTGATCGGCCGTGACGACCTGGGGCAGGACCCGGCGCTGGCCGACAACGCCGGCCGCGTGGCCCGCGTCGCGGAGATCGACGCGGCGATCGGCGACTGGGCGGCAACACGGTCGGTGGACGAGGTGCTGCAGGCGCTGGCCGGCGCCGACGTGCCGGCCGGGCGCATCTACACGGTGGCCGACATCGCCGCCGACCCGCACTACCGCGCGCGCGGCATGCTGCAGCAGGTGCAGCTGCCGGGCCTTCCGGGTGGTCGCGCCCTCGACGTGCCGGGCGTCGTGCCCAAGCTGTCGGCCACGCCCGGCAGCCACCGCCGCAACGCGCCGGCGCTGGGGCAGGACTCGGACGCGGTGCTCACCGAGCTGGGGCTGACCGGCGAGCAGATCGCGCAGTTGCGCGAGCGCGGCATCGTCCGGTAGCCGCAGCGCCATGCGCCTGTCAGCCGCGCTCGCGCCGGCTGCGGCTCAGTCGGCGTGCCGCCAGCAGGGGCAGCCCGGCCAGCAACAGCAGCGCGCTGCTGGGTTCGGGCACCGGTGCGACCCAGCCGGTGGCCGCGGGCAGGTAGCCCGAGGCGCTGACGACCGCCGAGCCGACGGGGGCGTCGAACTTCACGGCCAGCGTGTGGCCCAGGTCGGCGTTGAGCGACTGCGAGTCGGTCAGCGTGTAGATCACGGCGAAGTTGACGAACCACTCGAAGGGGGTGGCGGGCGTCTGGAACACGAGCTCGGTGACGCCGGGCAACGTCAGGCTGTTGGGGCTGCCCCAGTCGGACCCGCCCAGTGACGCGTAGCTCGACGCCAGGTACACCATGCTGCCGTAGTCGCCTCGGGAGAAGGCATCGAGAGAGCCCGGCTGCAGCAGATGGATGGAGGTCGACAGATAGTAGTCCGTCGGGTTGCCATAGGTCTGCAGCGTGCCGGTCACGTCGACGCTCAGCCGCGACAGCCCCGGCGCGCCGATGACGGCGAAGGTGTCGCCGATGCTGACGGCCGCCGACGCGAACAGGCGGGTGTGCGTGCTGTCCGCCTGACCGCTGGCCACCACGTGCAGCTTGGAGTTCGGCAGGTCGGCGTTGGCGTAAACGTACTGCGTGGGGCCGTTGGGCGTGGGGTAGAAGCCGGCCGTGGACACCGGTGAGCTGCCCTGGCCATGCGACATCATGAGCTGCTCCTGGAACCAGAACACCTCGTTCACGCAGGGGCCGGCGCAGGTCTGCAGGGTGACCGTGGTGCGAGCGTCTGACTGAACTTCTGCGTGCACCCACTGGCACGCGAGCGTCAGTGCGATGCCGACGGCGGCCATGTGGCCTCGATGTGCTTTCATGTTGACTCCTTCTGGGCGGTGATGCCTGCCGACGCCACGGGTGCGGCATGGCGAGGCCACGCTATCCGTCGGCCCCGCGGGCGGCGATACCCACATGGGTAGAGGCCGCCCCCTCGGGCGGGGGGCGGCTGGCCGAGGCCGCGCGTAACCGCGTTGATCGGTGCAGGCGCGGCAGGCAGTGCAAGATGTCGCCCGGCAGTACCCGTCACCATCTCACGAGGAAGACCATGCGCTTCGTTCTCGCCGCCACGTCGATGGCCGTCGCCCTCTGCCTGCTGGCCACCGGCCACGCCGTCGCCCAGTCATCCGATCCGGCCAACCTGGCGCGCGTGACGGTGGCGGGCCGCAAGAGCGAGGTGTCGCAGTGGTTCCGGGCCGAGAGCCCGCATTTCGTCGTGTACTCGGACGCCGGCGAGGGTGACGTGAGCCAGCTGCTGACCAACCTGGAAAAGCTGGACCACCTGCTGCGCGCCTACACGCTGCCTGGCGACCCGGCCCCGCGCCCGGACGAGCCGCGCGAGCCCAAGCTGACGCTGTACTTCCACAACAGCGTGACGGACCTGCGCGCGATCGACGCCCGCCCGCCGGCCGATGCCGTGGGCCTTTACAGCAGCTGCGCCGCGGGCGTGCAGGGCTTCGCGGCTCATCTGGAAAGCATGCGCAGCCTCGGCGACGAGCAGCTCGACAAGGCCCCGCTGAACGAAACGCTGTCCTACGTCTTCGAGGCCTACGCGCGGCATTTCCTGTACCGGCACACGGACATCCGCCTGCCGACGTCGTTCATCGATGGGTTCGCGCAGTACTTCTCCAGCGTGCGCTTCTCGGAGCGGCAGATGGTGGTGGGCCGTGTGCCCCGGGGGCTGGGCACCTACCTGAAGTTCCTCAGCGACGGCCAGCCGTACAGCCTGGACTACGGCGACGTGCTGCAGAGCCGCCTTGCCAACGCCCACGGCCCGGCGGGCGCGGCCGGTGTGCGGCTGGAGTTCGAGGCCAAGGCCTGGCTGCTGACGCACTACATGCTGTCGTCGCCGGAGAACCGCAAGCGCCTGAACCACTACCTGGCCGCCGTCGGTCGCGGGGCGGACCCGACGGCGGCGTTCGAACGGATCTTCGGCCTGAAGCAGGCGGACATCGGCGACGCGATGTGGCGCTACGGGCTCAAGGGCATTGCGACGCTGCGCGTGGAGCAGCCGCCGCTGCCCGCGGCGCGCGTGAGCTTTCGCAGCCTGCCGCGGGCGACGGGCGAGTTCGTGCTGGCGAACGCCGCGCTGAAGGCCTGCCCCACGCGGGAGGAGGGCGAGTCGCTGCTCAGGAAGCTGGCGTCGCTGGCACCGCGCTATGCCGACGACGACCTCGCGCGCCTCACGCTGAGCCGGGCGCAGATCGGCTGGGGCAACCCCCAGGAGGCACTGGCGCCGCTGACCGCGTTCTTGCAGGACGACGACGCGCACGCCGAAGCCCGCTACCTGCTGGGCCTGGCGCACCTGCGCCTGGCCGAGCGCAGCAGCGGCGAGGCGCGGCGCCCGCATGCCGAGGCCGCGCAGCGGGAACTGCAGCGGGCGCGCGAGGCGAACCCGCGGTCGCCGGAGGTGGTGCTGGCCGCCTTCCAGGCCGAGGTGGCCGCAACAGGCACACCGAGCCCGGCGGTGCTGGACAGCGTCATCGCGGCCTGGCAGGGCGCCCGCGAGATCGACGCGCTGGGCCGGTCGGCGGCGCTGGCCTCGGCGTTCGCGGGTCAGGCGGACATGGCCCACAAGATGCTGGACGCGCTGGCGCAGAGCGGTCACGACGCAGCGGCCGCAGCGTGGGCTCGGCAGTGGCGCGGGCGGCTGGAGACGGGCGTGAGCCGTGGCGACATCCTGGCCGAGATGCGCCGGGACCCGGTGCCCGACGTGCCGTTCAAGGAGTGGACCGTGGACAAGGCCCGCGCGATGCAGGCCGTCGAACGCGGTGCGGGGTTGCAGAACGCCGAGGCCTTCATCAAGGAAGTGGCGCGACAGAACGACGCCGCCACCGGCAGCACTGCGCCCGGCAGCGTCGGCAGCCGGTAGCCCCGGGTGAGTGGCGGCGAAGGGGCCGCGGCTTTGCACGACCTTTGCATTCGCGGCGCCGGCGGCCGTTACGCTCGTGCAAAGAACGCACACCCCGCCATGCCCCGATACCTGCCGCTGCTGTTGAGCCTCGCCTGCCTGCTGCCCACCTGTCGCCTCGCCGTGGGGGCCGAGCCGGCCTTGGCGCCGGCCCTTGCCCCGGCCTATCTGGGCACGGTGGAGCGCGGCCAGGTCATCACGTCCAGGCACACCGGCGTCACCTACCCGTACCACGTCTACCTGCCGCCGGGCTACGCGACGTCAGGCCGGCGCTACCCCGTGATGTACGCGACGGATGGCCAGTGGAACTTCCCGGGATATGCCGGCATGCTGGACCGGCGGCGCAAGCCGATGATCCTGATCGGCATCGAGCAGGGCGGCGACAACCGGCGGGAGACCGATTTCTTCCCGGCGGGCGCGCCGGCCTATGGGCGCTTCCTGAAGGAGGAGCTGGCGCCGCTGGTGGAGGCACGCTACCGCACGACGGGCGTGCGCACGTACACCGGCGCGTCCCTGGGCGGCCTGCTGGGCGCGCTGATGCTGAGCACCGAGGACGCGGCAGCGCCGTTCTTCAGCAACTACCTGCTGTTCGATGGTTCGTACTTCCTGCTGGACGAGCAGCACATCCGGGCCGAGGAAGCGCGTCTCGCGGCCAACCCGCGGTTGCCGGTGCGGCTGATCCTCAGCGGCGCCACGCAGCAGGGCAACGACGAGGTGGTGGCCGCGCTGGCCGCCCGCTACGAGGGGCGGCCGTATGTCGGCCTGCAGGTGCACCGGAAGAACTTCGACGTGCACCACAACCGCATCGCCAAGCCGTCGTTCGACTGGGCGATCGACCTGATCGACTGAGCCGCCGCGCGGCGTCAGCGCGACGCCATCATGCGCACGCCCAGCCCGATGAACACGGTGCCGGCCAGCCGGTCCAGCCACAGGCCGACGCTGGGTCGGCGGTTCAGCCACGCGCCCACGCTGCCCGAGAACCAGCCCAGCAGCCCGAACAGCACCACCGCCTGCGCGGTGAACAGCAGGCCCAGCAGCCCCAGCTGCCACTCCACCTGGCCCTGCGACGCGACGACGAACTGCGGCAGGAAGGACAGGAAGAACAGCACCACCTTGGGGTTGATCGCATTGGCGATCAGGCCTTTGGCGAACAGCTGACGCAGCGGCGTGGTGTCGCCCGCGTCGCCGCTCACGCGCACGGCGCCTGCGTGCCGCCAGGCCTGCACGCCCATCCACACCAGGTAGGCACCGCCCGCCACCTTCAGCAGCGTGAACGCCACCGGCGACGCCGCCACCAGCGCGCTGACGCCGATGACGGCCAGCAGCGTGTGGCTGAGGCAACCCAGCGCGCAACCCAGCCCGAAGGCGATGCCCGCCCGCCGGCCGCGCGACATGCCCATGCTCAGCACCATCAGGTTGTCGGGCCCGGGCGTGGCGGTGAGCACCACGGCAGTGGCGAGGAAGGCGAGCGTTTGAGGTGTGGTCAGCATCGTGATGGCGCCGTGCGCCGGAAGACCCGGGTGTGCCAGCGCGTGCCGGCGCTGGCCAGCACGGCATCGCTGCTGCTGGCGCGTTCCAGCGAGGCGCCAAGATCGGCGAGCAGCGCCTGCACGGCGGCCGGGTCATGGTTGTGGAAGCGGCGTCCGTCGGCGTCGCGATCGTCATCGAGCTGGTTGGTGGCCATCTCGGGCAGGGAGATCAGCAGTGCCGGCCGCTGCAGCCCGCCGTCATCGGCTGCGCAGGGGCGCAGTTGACCCATCAGCGAGGCCAGCGCCCGGGGCAGATCGGCAGGCGCGACGTGCATCAGCACGGCGCTGCAGACGACGGCGTCAAAGCGCTGCGGGTGGCGGTCGTGGAACGGGTTGCCGAGGTCCGGCAAGGCGCCTTCGGCCAGCCGCCCGGCCAGTGCCGGCTGCAGCCGCAGCGCCGTACTGCGCATGGCGGCGTTCGGCTCCACGCCGAAGACCTCGAAGCCGAGGTCCATCAGCGCCGCCATGTCCCGCCCGGAGCCGGCGCCGACGTCCAGCACGCGGGCTCCGGGCGCCAGCGTCGCTGTCAGGTGGTCGAGCATCGCGCTGCGCCGGGCCTCCGAGCCGGCCAGCTGGCGGGCATAGCCGTCGTAGAAGGCGGCGGTGCGGGCATCCATGCGCGGAGGTGCCTGTCAGTCGCGGAAGGCTGGCGCTGCGCCCTTGCCGGCCATCATGGCCTTCTGCAGGTCTTCGCTCATCAGCATCGCGGCGTTCCAGGTGGCGATGTAGTTCAGGCCGTCGGCCACCGAGTGGTCGCGCGCGTAGTTCAGCTGCTCCTTGGTGCCGCGGATGGACAGCGGCGACTTGGCGGCAATCGTGGCGGCGATCTCGCGCACGCCGGCCTGCAGCGCCTCGCGGCTGTCGAACACACGGTTCACGAGGCCGATCTCGCGCGCCTCGGCGGCCTCCACGCGCCGGCCCGTGTAGGCCAGCTCGCGCACCAGGCCCTGCGAGCCGAGCAGCTTGGGCAGGCGCTGCAGCGTGCCCACGTCGGCCACCATGCCGATGTCGATCTCCTTGATGGAGAAGTAGGCGTCGGCGCTGCAGTAGCGCATGTCGGCCGCGCAGATGAGGTCGATGCCGCCGCCGACGCAGGCGCCGTGGATGGCCGCGAGCACGGGCTTGCGGCAGCGCTCCAGGCTGGTGAGGGTGTCCTGCATGTCGAGGATGAGGCGGCGCAGCGCCTCGCGCATGCGGCCGTCGCAGTCGTCCTGGATCTGCGGCGCGATGCCCATCATCATGGACAGGTCGATGCCGGCGGTGAAGTGCCTGCCTTCGCCCTCCAGCACGGCCACGCGGGCCTCGGGCTGCGCGTCGATCCAGTCGAACGCGCGGCGGAAGTCCTGCCACATCGTCGCGTTCATCGCGTTGGCCTTGTCGGGCCGGTTCAGGCGGACGGTGGCGATGTGGTCTTGGATGGAGAGGGTGAGGGTGTCGAGTTGCATGGCGTGCTCAGCGTTGGGCTGTGTGCTCGCGCAGCCATTGCGCGAGCCTGGGTTCGTCGATGTCGCCGGCGGCGACGGACAGCATGGTGAGCGTGGCCTCGGCCTGGCTGGCCTTCAGCCGCCAGCCGTTCAGGAACAGGAACAGGCCGATGGACAGGAAGGCCGCGCGCTTGTTGCCGTCCACAAAGGGGTGGTTCTTGGCGAGGCCCACGCCATAGCTGGCCG
The DNA here is from genome assembly GCF_058794515.1 of Roseateles sp. GW823-FHT07B05. NCBI lineage: Bacteria > Pseudomonadati > Pseudomonadota > Betaproteobacteria > Burkholderiales > Sphaerotilaceae > Roseateles > Roseateles sp. GW823-FHT07B05. Next base: position 760,129 of record NZ_JBXAGX010000002.1, on the reverse strand, counting down.
CGAGTTCGAAGGCGTCGGGGCTGCCGTAGTGAGCCAGGTTGGGTGGCCTTGCGAGCGCAGACTCCAGCAGGCCTTCGTGACGCAACCCTGCAGCGCCGCCGTGCTCTCGCAGGCTCTCGCCGTGCAGCAGTTCCAGTGCGCGGCGGTCTATCCAGGTCCAGCTCACTTGGCCAGCTGATGGAAGGTGTCGCGGAACTCGCGCATGAACTCACGGCCTGCTTCGATCTGCGCTTCCACGCTGGGGTCGTAGGGTGTCAGCGTGACGCCGTTGGCGGCCTCGGTGAGGTAGAGCACGTCACCTTTTTCCACCTTCAGCCGCGCGAGCACCTCCTTGGGCAGGATGACGCCGACCGAGTTGCCAATCTGGGTGATCTTCAGCGCGCTCATGGTGTGTCGGGCTTGGTTATAACAAACGTAATACTAGGCCTTTGTCCGAGGCGCATCAAGCCGGGCAGACTCACTCAGGCACACTGCCGTTCATGATTCACGCCACCAAACGCATTGCCGGCGGCGCCGGCCTCGCCGCCGTGCTGCTCAAGCGCGCCGCTACGCTGGAACTCGACTGGGACACGCGCAGCAAGAGCCGCTTCTCGGCCACCGATTCCACCGGCCGCGAGATCGGCGTCGTGCTGCCGCGTGGCACCACGCTGCGCGGCGGCGATGTGCTGATCGCCGAGGACGGTTCGATGCTGCGCGTCATCGCCGCCGCCCAACCCGTGCTGCAGGTGCGTTTCTGTGCCGAGCACGGCCAGTCGTTCGACCTGCTGCGCGCCGCCTACCACCTGGGCAATCGCCATGTGCCGCTGGAGCTGCAGCCCGACCTGCTGCAGTTCGAGCCCGACCCCGTGCTGGCCGACATGCTGCGCCGCCAGCACCTGATCGTCACCGAGGCGCAGGCCGCGTTCGAGCCGGAGGGCGGCGCCTACGGCGAGGGTACGGGCCACGGCCACCACCACCACGGCGCGCACGATCACCATGATCATGGGCACGCGGCGCCGGCGCGCAAGCCGCTGGCCATTCCGGTCAAGGCGCATGACGCGGGTCATGTGCACGGGCCGGATTGCCAGCATGGCCACAGCCATGACCATGCCCACGCCCCCAGCGAGCCCGGCCATGTGCACGGGCCGGGCTGCGGCCACGATCACTCGCACTGACCCGTCGCCCACACCGAAGACCCGGCTCCGATGGCACCCTGTGGTGCCGTTAGCATGTCGCGCTAGCCCAGGGCTGGCTTCGCAGAGCCGGCCCCGGGCATGACATGCCAATCATCCGGGGAGCCCCTCTTTGAACAACGTCCGTTCCGCATTTGCCGCGGCCGCACTCGTGCTGCCGGCCGCCACCTTCGCGCAGGCCAACCTGGCCGCTGCCACTTACATCGGCGTCGAGTTCGGCACCGGCAAGGTGAGCCTGAACTGCCCCAGCGGCACGCGCTGCAGCCCGGTCGACAGCAACCGCACCCTGCGTGCCGGCTACCGCTTCAACCCGTCGTGGGCCTTCGAGGTGACCTATGCGCACACCGACGCGGATTGGGGTGTGCTGTTCAGCAACTACTCTGCCGAGTACGTCGGCTTCGGTGTCGGCGCGGCGTACACGCTGCCGCTGTCCCAGGATGTCGGCGCCGTGCTGCGCTTCGGCGGCGCGTCCAACGAGTTGAAGCTGCAGCCCGCGGTGGGCCTGGGGCAGAGCAACCCTGGCACCTTGACCACCCGGTCCGTGCAGCCTTACGCCGGCCTGGGCCTGGCGTGGCAGTTCGCGACGCACTGGAGTGCGAGCCTGAACGCCGACTGGACGCGCGCCGACGTGCGCGACACGCCCACCTCGGCCAAGCAGGCCGTCACCGTGCGCACGCTGGGCGCCGGCATCGCTTTCCACTTCTGAGCGTGGGTGCCGTGCGGCGAGAATCGCCGCATGCCGCCCGACACCTCCTCCGCCCTGTTGCACCTGCTTTGGCTGGCCTCGCCGGCGCTGCCGGTGGGCGGCTTCAGCTACTCCGAGGGCCTGGAAGCGGCCGTCGATGCCGGCCTCGTGCATGAAGAGGCCGGCGCAGGCGACTGGCTGCTGAACCAGCTGGAACTCGTGCAGGCGCGCGCCGAGCTGCCCGTGGCCGCGGCCGCCCATGCCGCCACGCTGGCGCTGGATGGCGCGAGGCTGGCCGAGCTCAACGCCTGGGTGCTGCAGACCCGCGAGACCAGCGAGAGTCTGCAGCAGGCCCAGCAGATGGGCCGCAGCCTGCTGGTGTGGATGCAGGGGCTGGTGCCCGACGCTGCCGCACTGCCGCTGCTGCAGGCGCTGAAGCCCGCGCCCACCTGGCCCGTCGTCATGGGCGCGGCGGCCGCGTCGCGCGGTGCGGCACTGGAGCCGGCGCTGCAGGCCATCGCGTTCGGCTGGGCCGAGAACCTGATGCAGGCCGCCGTGCGCTGCGTGCCGCTGGGCCAGACGTCCGGCCAGCGGCTGCTGGCACGCCTCGTGCAAGCCATTCCGCAGGCCGTGGCGACGGCGCTGGCGGCCCCGGAGCCGCTGGCCTTTGCGCCACTGCTGGGCGTCCACGGCGCCCGCCACGAAACCCAATATTCGAGACTGTTCCGCTCATGAGCTCCGCCCCTCTGCACGCCATTCCCCACCGCACCAAGAAGCTCCCGCCGCTGCGCGTCGGCGTCGGCGGCCCGGTGGGCTCGGGCAAGACCACCCTCGTCGAGATGCTCTGCAAGACGATGCGCGAGACCTGGGACCTGGTCGTCGTCACCAACGACATCTACACCAAGGAAGACCAGCGCCTGCTGACCGTGGCCGGCGCGCTGGCGCCCGAGCGCATCATGGGCGTGGAGACCGGCGGCTGCCCGCACACCGCCATCCGCGAGGACTGCTCCATCAACCTCGAGGCCGTGGACCGCATGCTGGAGAAGTTCCCCGACGCGGACATCGTGTTCGTCGAGAGCGGCGGCGACAACCTGGCTGCCACCTTCAGCCCCGAGCTCAGCGACCTGACCATCTACGTCATCGACGTGGCGGCCGGCGAGAAGATCCCGCGCAAGGGCGGCCCCGGCATCACGAAGAGCGACCTGTTCGTCATCAACAAGACCGACCTTGCGCCGCACGTGGGGGCCGACCTGGACATCATGCGCAGCGACACCGCCCGCATGCGGCCCGTGAAGCCCTGGGTCATGACCAACCTCAAGACCCGCGAAGGCCTGGCCGAGGTCGTCGCGTTCATCGAGAAGAAGGGCCTGCTCGTTGCCTGATGCCGTTCGCTGGCCGGCGCGGCTCACGCTGAGTGCGGCACGCGACGGCGCTGGCGCCACGCGCGTGCATGCCCGCCACGACGGCCCGTTGCGCCTGCTGAAGACGCTGTACCCGGAATCCAGCCGCATCGCCCACGCCGTGCTGGTGCATCCGCCCGGCGGCCTCGTCGGCGGCGACCGGTTGGATATCCAGTTGGACGTGCAGGCCGGCGCCCACCTGCTGGTCACCACGCCGGCGGCCACGCGCTTCTACCGCTGCACCACCAGCGCCGGGCCGCTCCAAGCGGGTGGACTCCCCTCGGGGGAAGGGCTGGGCGTCGCCCAGCCCCAGGGGCCTCGATTTCTTGGCGAGGCGGCGCAGGTCGTGCACGCGACGGTGGGCGAGGGCGCGCGGCTGGAATGGCTGCCGCAGGAGACGCTGGCCTACCCGGCCTGCATCGCCCGCAACGAGGTGAGGCTCTCGCTGGCGCCCGGCGCCAGCCTGTTCGCTACCGAAGTGCTGGGCCTGGGCCTGCCGGCGGCGGACCAGCCCTTCGACCGTGGCCGGCTGCTGCAGCATCTGGAGATCACCGGCCAGTGGCTGGACCGTGGCTGGCTGGACGCGGCCGACACGGCGTTGCTGGACGGCCCCTGCGGCCTGGCCGGCCACCGCGTGCTGGGCACGCTGGCCTATGCGCAGACCGATGCGCTGGCGGACGTGTCGACGCTGCTGGATGACAGCCGCGCGCTGATCGCTGACGTGCCGCGCAGCGGCATCACCCACCTGGCCGGGCCGCGCGGCGCGGTGCTGCTGATGCGCGTCATCGGCGACGAGGTCGAGGCAGTCACGCTGGCGCTGCGGCGCGTGCGGGGGCTGTGGCGCGAGCGGCTGTGGGGTCTGCCCGGCGGCGACCCGCGCATCTGGGCGACCTGACCGACGCCGTCGTTGCGCGGCGTCCTACAGGCGGCGTGCGTGCCGCGCGGTGTACTCCAGCCAGGGTGGCGCGACCACCCGCAACCCAACAAGTGCTGGAGATTCCCATGAACGGCTTGCGTGTGTTCGCACTGGTGCTCATCGTCGGCGGCGCGCTGGCGCTGGCCTACGGCGGCTTCTCGTACACCCAGGACGAGACGGCTGCCAAGATCGGCTCGCTGGAGCTCAGCGTCAAGGAGAAGAAGTCCGTCAACATCCCGGCCTGGCTGGGTATCGCCGGCATCGTGGGCGGCGTGCTGGTGCTGGTGGGTGCTGGCCGGCGCTGAGCCGCCTCAGCAGTCCATCGCTCGCCACGTCGGCAGGCAGTGCCGCGCCAGCGCGGTGACCCAGTCCGGCTCATCCGGCACGAAGGCCAGGCCGTAGAGCGGGCTGACTAGGAAGCCGGCCCGTTCGAAGGCGCCGGCGTCCTGCGCGCGCACGAAGCCGCCCAGCGCGGCGAACGGCACGGCCACCGTGCCCAGCAGCAGCACCGGCGTGCGTTTGGTGATCTCTTCCAGCCGGCCGCCGTCCTGGAAGCGGAACACGCTGTGCCCGTAGTCGAACTCGGTCAGCTCGGCCGCGTTGCGCTGGCGGTGCTCGGGCAGGCCGAGGTCGGCGATGAGATCGTCGGCGCTCAGGCTGAAGGGAATGCCGTCGAAGGCCTGGAACGGCGTCAGCGGCCGCGCGATCACGGCGCGCCGGTGCGGCGGCGCAGGTCGGCGTGCGCCGCGACGATCAGCGCCTGCAGCGCGGCTTCGTCCACGACCTCGCCGGGCCGCAGCTTGACGTGGCGCATCGCCTTGCCCGTGCCCTGCAGCAGGCCGGCCGGGTCGGCCAGCGCCGTGGCCTTGAAGAAGCCCACGTTGACGTGGGCCGTGAACACGTTGACGTAGCCGAAGGCCGCCTCGCCCACGCAGGCGGTGGGGTGGCCGTCATGCAGCAGTTCGCGCACGTCGGCGCCGCAGGCGCGCATCGCCGAGAACCAGCGCCGAGCCAGCCGGCCCAGCGCGCCGGGCCGCGCCGCCAGCCAGGCGTCCACCGCGGCGTCGCGCACCACGGCGCCAGGAAACAGCATCAGCTTCTCCATCGCCGCGAGGCCGTCTGCGCTCAGTCGTCGCCGCCAGGGATCTGCTGGCGCAGCTTGACCTTGGTGTCGGAGTTCTTGCGCATCTTGATGTTGATCATCTCGACGCCCAGCGAGAAGGCCATCGCGAAGTAGATGTAGCCCTTGGGCACGTGGTGGCCAAAGCCTTCGGCCACCAGCACGACGCCCACGACGACGAGGAAGGACAGCGCCAGCATCTTGATCGTCGGGTGGCTGGACACGAAGCGGCCGATGGCGCTGGCGAACAGCATCATCAGGCCCACCGACGCGACGACGGCGGCGATCATGATGCGCACGTCGTCCACCATGCCGACGGCGGTGATGATGGAGTCCAGCGAGAACACCAGGTCGATCAGCATGATCTGCACGATGGCCGCGCCGAACGCGGCCTTCGCCGCCTTGCTGCCGCTGGGGGCTGTCTCGTCTTCGCCTTCGAGCGAGCCGTGGATCTCGACCGTGCTCTTCCAGATCAGGAACAGGCCGCCACCGATGAGGATGAGGTCACGCCCGGAGAAGCCGTAGCCGAACAGATGGAACAGCGGCTCCACCATGCCGACGATCCAGGCCAGCGTCATCAGCAGGCCGATCCGCATGAACATCGCCATGAACAGGCCCAGGCGGCGGGCCGTCTCCTGCTGTGCCTTGGGCAGCTTGTCGACCAGGATGCTGATGAAGATGATGTTGTCGATGCCCAGCACCAGCTCCAGCGCGGTCAGCGTGGCGAGGGCGATCCAGGTCTGCGGGTTCGAGAGCAGTTCGAGCATGGCGTGCCGATCTTTTTTTGGGTAAGCCAACGATTGTCGCCAGCACCCCCGGCCGACGCGGACAGCCCCAGGCTGACGGACGCTTCGGTTTTACGGGGGGTGTCGGCGCCCGGGCCACTTTATGCCGGGTGGGCGCGCCCGGCCAGCCCGCCGCGTTGCTGCCCTGAGGCTGCGTTTCAGGACAGGCCGATGGCCTGCAGTAGCTCCGCCGGCGTGTAGGCCCGGCGTCGCTGGGGCCAGGCCTCGACGAGGGCCTGCATGCGTGCGTTCAGCGGCGCGCCGCGGTGGAGCGCCTGCGCCAGCCGCACCACCTCGCCGCACAACGCGTCGATCTCCGTCGTGCGGCCCATGGCGAGATCGTCCGCCATGCTGGAGCGGGCCTTGGCGTCGATGCGCAGCATGCGCGACGCGACCAGCCGGAACAGCGGCGTCGGCAGCCGCAGCAGCTTCAGCACGCGGCGCGGCGGCAGCGGCGAGAGCTGGGCGACGGGGCGGTGGGCGGCGTCCAGCAGGTCCAGCGCCTCTTCCTGCAGCGCCGCCAGCACGCGCCGGTAGCCGCGCTCCAGCAACTCGTCGCGCAGCGGCCGGCCCGACAGCGCGTTGACCGGGTTGTTCAGGTTCATCAGCAGCTTGCCCCACTGCACGGGTGCGAGGGCGGCATGCAGCTTGAGCTTCATGCCGACGCCGGCCAGTGCCGTCTGCCAGGCGGCCAGCGCGAGGTCGGCCGTGCCGCCTTCTGCGGCCAGCGCACCGCCGGTGCCGCGGTGGTAGTGGCCGGGCGCCAGCTCGGCGATGTTGAAGGGCACCATGCCAGCGTGCCAGCGCAGCTGCGGTGCCATGGCGCGGGCCTGCGGCGTGTTGGCGATGCCGTTCTGCAGGCTGACCACCGGCGTGCCCTCGGGCAGCGTCAGGCCCAGCTCGGTGGCAGCCGCGGTGGTGGCGCCGGACTTCACGCACAGCAGCACCAGGTCCGGCTTCAGGCCGGCGGGCGGCTCCTCATGCAGGCGCAGCTGCAGCGGCGGAATGTGGCGGTCCAGGCCGTCCTGGTCGGTCACGCGCAGGCCGTGCTTGCGCAGCGCGCCGAGCACGCGCGGGCGGCCCACGAAATGCACCGGCACGCCGGCCAGCTGCGTCAGGCCGCCGACAAAGCAGCCGACGGCGCCGGCGCCCATGACGAGAACGCCGGTCATTGGGTCAAGCGGTCCGTGTGGTGTATTGGATGTATTTTGCGGGCCGAGCGCTGGGCCGCTCCCGAGCCGGCCCGCCTTTGACGATGTGCTTGCCGGTCAATCCGGCAAGCATCGTCGTCCCCTCGGGGGACCGACTGGGCTGACCCGCGTGTAGCGTGGTCAGACTGGTCGAGGGGCTTCAAGGATGCGCGAGATCGCGCAGGTGCGTGGGCCCCACGCGGCGCTCGATCTCGGCCAGCAGCGGGCGGCCCCAGCCCAGCATGAACATGGCCTCGCCGACAACGAACATCGGGCCGACCAGCAGGCCCACGAGGTCGTCCACGAAAGCAGGCTTCTTGCCCTCGTAGTAGTGGCCGACGAACTGGAACACCCAGCCGACGACAAAGCTGCCGACGCCCACCGCCAGCCAGCTCGCGAGCGAGCCCTGCGCGAACGGCATGGCCAGCGCGGTCAGCACGCCGTTGACGATGGCCGTGGCCGCGCCCAGCGCGAGGTTGCCGCGCGTGAGGTACCACAGCGCCGACAGCGCCCACAGCAGGATGGCCGCGTTCATCGGCGTGCCGCCGACGGTGAATTCGGCGCGGGCCAGCAGCGCGCTGATCGCGAACACGATGAGCGGGATGCCGACGAAGTGCGTGATGATGTTGCGGCGGTCGCGGTGATAGGCGGCGTATTGCGCCATCAGGTCGAGCGCGGGGCGAAACAGACTGGCCATGATTGCTGGCTCCGGCGAGGAGATGGTGGCTATGCTAGACCAGCCCGGCGCCCGAGCGCGGCGTGCCGGCCTTCAAAACCCCCGCAGATTCCCCAGTTGAGCCCTTTCAAGACAACTCGCCGACAGCTGCTGATCGCCGTGGCTGCGCTGGCCGGCTGCGGCAATGTCCCGTTGGTGACAGCGCCGGTGGTGGAGGGCGCCAACGTGCTGCGCGTGCTGGTCTACCGTGGCGGCACGGCGGCGCGGCTGGGGCACAACCATGTGCTGCACGCGGCCGACCTGCGCGTGGTCTGGCCCGCCGCCGGGCCGGTGCTGCGCTTTCGGCTGGATGCGCTGGCCGTCGACCCGCCCGCGCTGCGGGCTCGCCTGGGCGATGCCTTCGCCAGCGCGGTGGACGACGACGCCCGTGCTGGCACGCGTGCCAACCTGCTGAAGGCGCTGGACGCGGCGGCGCATCCCGAGGTGGTCGTGCGCACGCTGCAGCAGGTGGGTGAGGGCGGCCGGCGTGCCGTGGAGGCCGAGATCACGCTGCACGGCGTCTCGCGGCGGCAGTGGTTCGTCGCCGAGGTGGACGGCCCGCGTGCGCGTGGCGAGGTGGTGGTGCGGCAGAGTGACTTCGGCATCCAGCCGTTCACCGTGCTGGGCGGGCTGCTGGCGGTGCAGGATGCGCTGCTGGTGCAGTTCGAGCTGACTCAGCCCTGAAGCCGCAGCAGCATCAGGTCCTTGTCGAGCCGGCGGCCATCGGGCAGGCGGATGGCGTCGGGCAAGCGGCCGTAGCGGACGAAGCCCGCGCTCTCGTACAGGCCGATGGCGGCGCGGTTGCCGGCCGTCACGCTGAGCGTCACCTGCGCCAGCCCCGTCGTCGACTGCAGCCGCGCGATGGCCGCGGCCAGCAGCGTGCGGCCGATGCCGCGGCCGCGGTGGGTGTCGGCCACCATCATGCCGACGAGGTGGGCGAGGTGCTGCACCTTGCGGCGCGGCTCGCGCTCGCAGGTCAGCGCGCCGACGATGCGGGTGCCATCCAGCGCCAGCAGCGTGAACAGCGTGCCGCCGCCCGCGCCGCCGGCCAGGCGGCTGCGGTAGCTGGCGAGGTCGCGCTGGCGCTCGGTCTCGGCGTCGGACGTGAAGGCCTCGGGGTGGCCCGCGAGCATCGCGTCGCGAAGCGCCTTGTAGCCCAGCAGGTCGGGCTCCAGCATCGGGCGCAGCGTGATGTCAGCCATGCAGGTCGGCCAGGTGGTTGAGGTTGGCAAAGGCGGCCTCGTCGTCGAAGCGGGCCACGCCGTGCGGCTGCGCCCGCATCCAGCGCAGCACTGCGCGGCCGCCGCCGTGCAGATAGCCGGCCAGCGGCTCGCGCAACCGGGCGTGCAGCAGCGCGTGCGTGGGGTGCTCGCGCGCCGCCTGCGCGAAGGCCAGGCCGTGCGGCTCGGCGGCGCGCAGCAGGCGTTCGGCGAGGTCGGTCGGCAGGGAGGGGCAGTCGCACGGCGCGGTCAGCAGCCAGGCGTCGGCGGGAAGGGCGGCCAGCCCGGCCAGCATGCCGGCCAGCGGGCCGGCGAATTCGAGGCCGGGCGGGTCGGCCAGTACGGCGTGGCCCAGCGCGGCGTAGGTGTCGAGGTGGCGGTTGGCGCTGATGAGCAGCGTGCCGGCCTGCGGCGCCAGGCGCGCGATGACGTGGGCCACCAGCGGCCGGCCGTCCAGCAGTTGCAGGCCCTTGTCCACGCCGCCCATGCGGCTGCCGCGGCCGCCGGCGAGGACCAGCGCGTGGATCTCAGCCACCGATGTAGTGCATCTCGACGCGCGGTTCGGACATCGCCTGGCCCGAGCCGCGCAGCTGCGAGTAGCGGTCGTCGCGGCCGGCCCACACGCCGGCGATGGTGCCCGCCAGCTGGTCGTCGCCGACCGGCGCCGTGCCGCGCAGCAGCGCGCGCAGGTCATGGCCGCGGTGCGCGAACAGGCAGGTGTAGAGCCGCCCCTCGGTGGACAGCCGCGCGCGGTTGCAGTCGCCGCAGAAGGCCTGCGTGACGCTGGAGATGAAGCCCACCTCGCCGCCGCCGTCGGCGTAGGCCCAGCGCTCGGCGGTCTCGCCCGTCGCGCTGGCCGACAGTGGCGTCAGCGGGAACTCGGCCGCGATGCGGCGCTGCACCTCGGCCGAGGGCAGCACCTGGTCCATGCGCCAGCCGTTGGTGCTGCCCACGTCCATGAACTCGATGAAGCGCAGCACGATGCCGCTGTGGCGGAAGTGGCGCGCCATCGGCAGGATCTGGTCGTCGTTGACGCCGCGCTGCACGACCATGTTGACTTTGATGGGCCCCAGGCCCACGTCGCGGGCGGCGTGGATGCCGGCCAGCACATCGGCCACCGGGAAGCCGACGTCGTTCATGCGCTGGAACACGGCGTCGTCCAGGCCGTCCAGGCTGACGGTCAGGCGGTTCAGGCCGGCGGCCTTCAGCGCGGCGGCCTGGCGGGCCAGCGCGGAGCCGTTGGTCGTCAGCGTCAGGTCCAGCGCACGGCCGTCGGGGGTGCGCAGCTGGGCCAGCATCGCGATCAGCCGGTCCAGCCCGCGGCGCAGCAGCGGCTCGCCGCCGGTGATGCGCAGCTTCTCGACGCCCAGGCCCGTGAACACGCCGGCCAGCCGCGTGATCTCCTCAAAGCTGAGGAGCTCGGCGTGGGGCAGGAAACGGTGGTGCTTGTCGAACACCTGCTTGGGCATGCAGTAGCCGCAGCGGAAGTTGCAGCGGTCCGTCACGGAGATGCGCAGGTCGCGCAGCGGCCGGCCCAGCGCGTCAGCCAGCGGCTGGCCCGGCAGCAGGGCAGGGGCGGCGGCCACGCGCGGCTGGCGGGCGTCGTGCAGGGGAATCACACGGGCGTGCATAAGGCGTTCATTGTGTCAGCCGCCGTATACCCAGGGGGCTTGCGGGCCTGCTGACGGCGCGTTTGAATGCACGGGAATGATCCAGATCATGCATCCCGACCTGCCGCACGTCATCGCCTTCGGCGAGGCGCTGACGGATTTGATCCGCACCGGGCAGGACCGCTGGCGCAGCGCCTGCGGCGGCTCGCCGTGGAATGTCGCGATGGCCTTGTCGGCGCTGGGCCAGCTCAGCGCGTTCGCGGGCGCCATCAGCCGAGACCCGTTCGGCGACGAGATCTGGCGCGCCAGCCAGGAGGCCAACCTGGACCTTCGCTTCATCCAGCAGCTGCCGCGGCCGCCGCTGCTGGCCGTGGTGCACGAGACCCACCCACCGCGCTACTTCTTCATCGGCCAGGACAGCGCGGACCTGCATTTCCGCCCCGAGGGCCTGCCCGCCGGTTGGACGCGTGCGCTGCGCTGGGCCCATTTCGGCAGCCTGGGGCTGGTGCGCGAGCCGCTGGCGAGCCGGCTGCGTGCGCTGGCGCAGGCGCTCAAGGGCGAGGGCCGGCTCATCAGCTACGACCCCAACTTCCGTGCGCCGCCCATGGACGCCAGCTACGACGACACGCTGGAGCAGATGTGCCGGCTGGCCGACGTCATCAAGGTGTCCGACGACGACCTGCGCGGCCTGTTCCGCGTGTCAGACCACCGCACCGGCCTGGCCCAGATCGCCGCATGGAACCCCCAGGCGTGGCTGCTGCTGACGCGTGGCGAGGCCGGCGCGACGCTGTACCACGGTGTCGAGGAATGCGCCGCGCGGCCGCCGCGCGTGGAGGTGGTGGACACCGTCGGTGCCGGCGACGCCGCCATGGCCGGCCTGCTGGACAGCCTGATGCGCGATGCCGGCGCGCCCATCGAGCAACACCTGCGCTGGGCGCTGGCGGCGGGGGCGGCGGCCTGCACGGCGCCGGGCTTCGCACCGCCGCGGCCGGGGCTGGTGGCGGCACTGGCGGACGGCGTGCAAATCATCGCGCCCTAGGGTTTTCCAGCGAGAGGCTTGATCCGCATCAAGCTCGGCTCTAGGATTAACCGACCGGTCGGTAGAGAAATGCAATGTCCGAACTTCTGATCCAGATCGAGCAGCACGGCGCGGTGCGCCTGCTGCGCCTGAACCGCCCCGACGCGCTGAATGCCTTCACCGCGGCAATGCTGGGCCAGCTGCGGCAGGCACTGGAGACGGCCGCGGCCGATGCGGCGACGCGCTGCGTGCTCATCACCGGCGCGGGCCGTGCCTTCAGCGCGGGCCAGGACCTGGCCGACCCGCATGTGGCGCCCAGCCGCGAGCCCGGGGCCACGCCCAAGAACATCGGGCACATGCTGGACCACTATTACATCCCGCTGGCGCTGCAGCTGCGCCACATGCCGGTGCCGGTGGTGGCCGCCGTCAACGGCGTGGCCGCGGGCGCGGGCGCCAACATGGCCTTTGGCTGCGACCTGGTGCTGGCCGCCGAGAGCGCCAGCTTCATCCAGGCCTTCTCCAGGATCGGGCTGGTGCCCGACTGCGGCGGCACGTGGTTGTTGCCCCGGCTGGTGGGCCGCGCCAAGGCGCTGGAGCTGGCGCTGCTGGGCGACAAGCTCAAGGCCGCCGACGCGGTGGCGCTGGGCCTGATCGCCCGCGCGGTGCCCGATGCCGAGCTGATGGAGACGGCCATGGCGCTGGCGCAGAAGCTGGCCGCCATGCCGACCCGGGCGCTGGCCGAGACGCGCCGTGCGATGGACGAGGCGCTGAAGCTGGAATTCGAGCCGGCCTTGAAGCGGGAGGCCGCGCTGCAGAGTCAATTGGGCTTTGCGCACGACTACCTCGAAGGCGTGGCCGCCTTCATGGACAAGCGCAAGCCCGAGTACAAGGACCGCTGACGATGGATGCGCAAGCCACGGCCGAGAAGGTCAGGGATGTGATGCTCGCCGATGACGCGGCGAGCCGGATGCTGGGCCTGCAGATCGTGGACATCGCGCCCGGCCGTGCCGTCGCGGCGATGACGGTGCGGCCCGACATGCTGAACGGCTTCGCCATCTGCCACGGCGGGCTGATCGCGACGCTGGCGGATTCGGCCTTCGCCTTCGCCTGCAACAGCCGCAACGCGCTGACGGTGGCGTCGGGCTTCGGCATCGACATCCTGAAGTCGGCGAAGCTGCATGACGTGTTGACGGCGACGGCGCAGGAGACCTCGCTGGCCGGGCGCACGGGGCTGTACGACATCACGGTGAAGAACCAGCATGGCGAGCTGATCGCCATGTTCCGCGGCCGGTCCTACCGGCTGGGTGAACGAAAGGTTTTCGAAGCATGACCGTCAAGACACCTCAGCCCGGCGCCCTCGAAGCCATCGAGACCGCCAGCCGCGACGAGCTGCAGGCCTTGCAGCTGCAGCGCCTGCGCTGGAGCCTGCAGCACGCCTACGACCATGTGCCGCACTACAAGGCCAGCTTCGACAAGGCGGGCGTGCATCCGGGCGACCTGAAGCAGCTGTCCGATCTGGCCAAGTTCCCGTTCACGACCAAGCACGACCTGCGCGCCAACTACCCGTACGGCCTGTTCGCCGTGCCGCGTGAGCGGCTGGCGCGCATCCACGCGTCGTCCGGCACGACGGGAAAGCCCACCGTCGTCGGCTACACGCTCAAGGACATCGACCACTGGGCCAACCTCGTCGCACGCTCCATCCGCGCCGCCGGCGGCCGCCGCGGCGACCTGGTGCACGTGGCCTACGGCTACGGCCTCTTCACCGGCGGCCTGGGCGCGCACTACGGCGCCGAGCGGCTGGGCTGCACCGTCATCCCGATGAGTGGCGGCCAGACCGAGAAGCAGGTGCAGCTGATCACCGACTTCAAGCCCGACATCATCATGGTCACGCCCAGCTACATGCAGGTGCTGATCGAGGAGTTCACGCGCCAGGGGCTGGATGCGCGCGAGTCGTCCTTGAAGGTGGGCATCTTTGGCGCCGAGCCCTGGACCGAGGCGATGCGTCGCGAGATCGAGGCCGGCGCGGGCATCGACGCCGTCGACATCTACGGCCTCTCGGAGGTGATGGGGCCGGGCGTGGCCAGCGAGTGCATCGAGAGCAAGGACGGCCCGGTCATCTGGGAAGACCATTTCTACCCGGAGATCATCGACCCCGACACCGGCGAGGTGCTGCCGGACGGCAGCGAGGGCGAGCTGGTGTTCACGTCGCTGTCCAAGGAAGCGATGCCGGTCATCCGCTACCGCACGCGCGACCTGACGCGGCTGCTGCCGCCCACGTCGCGCAGCATGCGCCGCATGGGCAAGATCGTCGGCCGCAGCGATGACATGCTCATCATCCGCGGCGTCAACCTGTTCCCCACACAGGTCGAGGAGCTGGTGTTGCAGGAAAAAGGCCTGGGCGGCCAGTACCAGCTGGTCGTCACGCGCGATGGGCATCTGGACGAGCTGCTGATCCGCTGCGAGCTGGCGCTGGATGCGACGGACGACGGCATTGGCCGGCGGCTTGCCGAGCGCATCAAGAACCTGATCGGCGTCACGGCGACCATCCGCGTCGAGCCGAACAATTCCATCGAGCGCACGCTGGTCGGCAAGGCCCGCCGCGTCGTGGATCAACGCAAGAAGCAAGGAGCTTGAGATGTACACGCAAGCAATGGACTTGATGGCGCGGGAGGCCCCATCGAAAGGCGTCAAGGTCGTCAAGAGCGCCGAAGACCTGGCCCGCGAGGAAGCCTTCGAGGCCCGCATCGCCGCCGGGGACTTCATCGAGGCCAAGGACTGGATGCCCGAGCACTACCGCAAGACGCTGGTGCGCCAGATCAGCCAGCACGCGCACAGCGAGATCGTCGGCATGCTGCCCGAGGGCAACTGGATCACGCGCGCGCCGACGCTCAAACGCAAGGCCATCCTGCTGGCCAAGGTGCAGGACGAGGGCGGCCATGGCCTCTACCTCTACGCCGCCGCGGAGACGCTGGGCACGAGCCGCGACGAGATGACCGCGGCGCTGCTGTCCGGCAAGGCCAAGTACAGCTCCATCTTCAACTACCCCACGCTGACCTGGGCCGACATCGGCGTCATCGGCTGGCTGGTGGATGGCGCGGCCATCATGAACCAGGTGCCGCTGTGCCGCTGCTCCTACGCGCCGTATGCGCGGGCAATGATCCGCGTCTGCCGCGAGGAGAGCTTCCACCAGCGCCAGGGCTACGAGAGCCTGCTGACGATGATGCAAAAGGGCACGGCCCAGCAGAAGGCCATGGTGCAGGACGCCGTGAACCGCTGGTGGTGGCCGTCGCTGATGATGTTCGGCCCGGCCGACAAGGACTCGCCCAACTCCGAGCAGAGCATCCGCTGGGGCATCAAGCGTGTCACCAACGACCAGCTGCGCCAGAAGTTCGTCGACGCGACGATCCCGCAGGCCGAGATCCTCGGCGTGACCGTGCCCGACCCGGCCCTGAAGTGGAATGCCGAGCGTGACGCCTATGACTTCGGCGACATCGACTGGGCCGAGTTCTGGCGCGTCGTGGGCGGCGAAGGCCCCTGCAACCGCGAGCGCCTGGCCGCCCGCAACAAGGCCTGGGATGACGGCGCCTGGGTGCGCGACGCCGCATTGGCGCACGCCCGCAAACAAGCCGTGAAGGCAGAAGCAGCATGAGCAATCCGAAGAACGAATGGCCTCTGTGGGAAGTCTTTGTCCGCAGCAAGGCGGGCCTGGACCACAAGCACTGCGGCAGCCTGCACGCGGCCGATTCGGCGATGGCCATCCAGATGGCGCGCGACGTCTACACGCGCCGCCAGGAAGGCACCAGCATCTGGGTCGTGCGCTCCGAGCAGATCGTCGCCAGCGACCCGACCGAGAAGGGCAGCCTGTTCGACCCGGCCGATGACAAGGTCTACCGCCATCCGACGTTCTACGAACTGCCGGACGAACTGAACCACATGTGATGGCCATGGACGCGAAGACCACCTACGTCCTGCGCTTGGGCGATACCTGCCTCATCCACAGCCAGCGCCTGTCCGAATGGGCCGGCCATGCGCCCGTGCTGGAGGAAGACCTCGCGTTGTCCAACATCGCGCTGGACCTGCTGGGCCAGGCCCGCGCGCTGCTGACCTACGCCGGCCAGCTCGAAGGCGCCGGCCGCGATGAAGACCAACTGGCCTTCCTGCGCGAGGAGCGCGACTACCGCAACCTCATCCTCGTCGAGCTGCCCAACGCGGCGGCCAGCCCCAGCGATGGCGGCGGCGGGCGCGACTTCGCGCTGACGACGCTGCGCAACGCGGCCATCGCGATCTGGCTGGAACTGCTGTACGAACGCCTGCAGGCCAGCCCCGACACCGAGCTGGCCGGCATCGCCGCCAAGTCGCTGAAGGAGGTGCGCTACCACCGCCAGCACAGCAGCGACTGGGTCGTGCGCCTGGGCGATGGCACGGATGAATCCAAGGCGCGCATGCAGGCTGCGCTGGCCGTGCTGTGGCCGTACTTCAACGAGCTGTTCGCCGCCGAGGGCGTGGACGGCGTCGGCCCGGCCTGGCAAGCGCTGGAGCCCGCATGGCGCGCCCGCTGGGCCACGTTGATGCAGGAGGCGACGTTGACGGTGCCGCGTGATGCCGCCATGCAGCCGCGCGGCATTGACGGCATCCACAGCGAGCACATGGGCCACCTGCTGGCGACGATGCAGTTCCTGCAGCGCACCTACCCGGGCGGCGTGTGGTGACCAACCTGGCCGCCGCCCGCGAGCGCCTGGCCCAGGTGCCCGATCCCGAGATCCCCGCAGTGACGCTGGTGGACCTGGGCATCGTGCGCGACCTGCGCGAGACGGCGTCGGGCGTCGAGGTGGTGCTGACGCCGACCTACAGCGGCTGCCCCGCCACCGAGCTGATCGCCGACGACGTGCGCGCGGCGCTGGCCGAGTTCGGCGACGTGACGGTGACGCTGCAGCGCGCCCCGGCCTGGAGCACCGACTGGATCACGCCCGAGGGGCGCCAGAAGCTGCAGCACTACGGCATCGTGCCGCCGCAGTGCAGCGCCGAGCAGGCCATTCGCGTCGTGCCGCGCCTGCGCTGCCCGCGCTGCGACAGCGGCACGACGGAGCAACTCTCGCGCTTCGGCTCCACCGCCTGCAAGTCCACGTGGCGCTGCATCGAGTGCGGCGAACCCTTCGAATACTTCAAGCCGATCTGACGGATCTGACGATGGCTCTGCACTTCCACCCCCTGCGCGTGACCTCCGTCGAGCGCGACACCGACGACGCGATGGTCGTCGGCTTCGAGGCCCCGCCCGAGGGCTTCGGCTTCGAGCCTGGCCAGTACCTGACGCTGCGTGCCAATGTCGGCGGGCAGGAGCTGCGCCGCAGCTACTCCATCTGCTCCGACCGGGCGCTCAAGGTCGGCATCCGCCGCGTCGACGGCGGCGCGTTCTCGACCTGGGTGCACGAGCAGCTGAAGGCGGGCGATGTCCTCGAGTCCTACCCGCCGCAGGGCCGCTTCGTGCTCCCCTCGGCGAGCGAAGGCCGGCACGTGTTGTTCATCGCCGGTGGCTCCGGCATCACGCCCATCCTGGCGCTGCTGACCGCGCTGCTGGAGCGCGAGCCGCGGTCCCGTGCGACGCTGATCTACGCCAACCGCCGCACCGCGTCGACGATGTTCAAGGAAGAACTCGAAGACCTGAAGAACCGCTTCATGACGCGGCTGTCGCTGCACCTCGTCTTCAGCCGGGAGGCCGTCGACGCGCCGCTGTACGCCGGCCGGCTGGATGCCGGCAAGCTCAGCGCCTTCCTGGCCGGCCCGGTGCCGGCGGCCAGCCTGGATGCGGTGTTCGTCTGCGGCCCGTTCGAGATGAACGACCAGGCCGAGGCGGCGCTGCTGGGCCACGGCGTGCCGGCCGAGCGCATCCACATCGAGCGCTTTGGCACGCCCGACACGCTGGCCGGCCGCCCCGCGCCGCACGAGGTCAAGCCCGGCGATGCGCCCGAGGCGCGCGTTACCGTCATCCGCGACGGCCTGTCGCGCGAGATCGGCTTCATGGCCACCGACCCCAGCCTGCTCGACGCCGCCGCGCGCGAAGGCATGGACGTGCCGTTCTCGTGCAAGAGCGGCGTCTGCTCCACCTGCCGCTGCAAGCTCGTCGAAGGCCGGGTGCGCATGGACAAGAACTTCGCGCTGGACAAGGACGAGGTCGCCGCCGGCTTCATCCTCAGCTGCCAGGCCCACCCGCTCACCGAGCGTGTCGTGATCTCGTTTGACGAGCGTTGAGCCCGGATGCCCAGAAAAAGAGCCCCTGGCTTTGAAGCCCAGCGCGAGGACATCCTCGCCGCCGCCGCCCGCCTGTTCGCCGACCAGGGCTTCAGCGCGACGTCGATGAACCAGGTCGCCGAGGCCTGCGGTGTGGCCAAGCCCACGCTGTACCACTACTTCCAGGACAAGCAGGCGCTGCTGGCCCAGATCTGCGACAGCCATGTGCATGCGCTGCTCACGCTGGTGGAGCAGGTGAAGGCCCAGCAGCTGGCGCCCGATGCGCAGCTGCGCGCGCTCATCGAGCGCTTCACCCGTGCCTATGCCGACGCGCAGGCGCAGCACCGTGTGCTGACCAGCGAGATCCGCTTCCTGGCCGAGGCCGAGCGCGAGCGCGTGCTGGGCGTGGAGCGCCGCGTCGTCAACGAGTTCGCCGCGGCGCTGGCGCTGGTGCGGCCTGAACTGCGCGACGCCCGCCTGCACAAGCCGCTGACCATGCTGCTTTTTGGCATGATCAACTGGACCTTCACCTGGCTGCGGCCCGACGGCGACCTGTCGCACGACGCGCTTGCAGCCCTGGTCAGCGACCTGTTCTTTGGCGGCCTGGGCGCGGTCCACGCGCCGCAGCCCGTGCCCACCCCATAACCCCGAGGAGACGACCCATGAAGCAATTCAAGCAACTCGCGCTGGCCCTGGCCGCCACGCTGAGCCTGGCGGCGCAGGCCGACATCAACGTCGGCGTTACGGTGTCGGCCACCGGCCCGGCGGCGTCGCTGGGCATCCCGGAGAAGAACACGGTGGCGCTGATGCCCACCACCATCGGCGGCCAGAAGGTCAACTACATCGTGCTGGACGACGCGTCCGACACCACCACCGCCGTCGCCAACACCCGCAAGCTCATCACCGAGAACAAGGTCGACATCGTCATCGGCTCCACCGTCACGCCCAACTCGCTGGCGATGATCGACGCGGTGTCGGAGTCTGGCACGCCGATGATCTCGATGGCCGCCTCGGCCCGCATCGTCGAGCCGCTGGACGCGAAGAAGAAGTGGGTCTTCAAGACGCCGCAGAACGACATCATGATGGCGCTGGCCATCGTGACGCACATGGTGGACAACGGCATCAAGACGGCCGCCTTCATCGGCTTCGCCGATGCCTACGGCGAGGGCTGGTGGGGCGAGTTCAACAAGATCGCCGCCACCAAGAAGCTCAACATCGTCGCGAGCGAACGCTACAACCGCACGGACACGTCCGTCACCGGCCAGGTGCTCAAGCTCGTGGCTGCGCGGCCCGACGCCATCCTCATCGCCGGCTCGGGCACGCCTGCCGCACTGCCGCAGAAGGCGCTGAAGGAGCGCGGCTACGCCGGCAAGATCTACCAGACCCACGGCGTCGCCAACAACGACTTCCTGCGCGTCGGCGGCAAGGACGTGGAAGGCACGCTGCTGCCGTCCGGCCCCGTGCTGGTGGCCTCGCAGCTGCCGGCCGACCACCCGGTGAAGAAGAGCGCCGAGGCCTACATCGCCAAGTACGAGGCTGCGCATGGCAAGGGCAGCGTGTCCACCTTCGGCGGCCATGCCTGGGACGCCGGCCTGCTGCTGGCCGCTGCGGCGCCCGAGGCGCTGAAGAAGGCGCAGCCCGGCACGCCCGCCTTCCGCGCTGCGCTGCGTGATGCGCTGGAGAACGTGAAGAACCTGGCCGGCGCGCACGGCGTGTTCAACATGTCCGCCGGCGACCACCTGGGCCTGGATCAGCGCGCCCGCGTGATGGTGCAGATCAAGGACGGCGGCTGGGTGCTGCTGAAGTGAGTACGCTGCAGAGCTACATCGCCGGCCGCTGGGTCGGCGAGCGGGCGGCCAAGCCGCTGGCCAGCGCCATCAACGGCCGCGTCGTCGCGCACACGCACGAGGAAGGCCTGGATTTCGCCGAGAGCCTGGCCTACGCGCGCGGCACCGCGTTGCCAGCGCTGCTGCGCACGCACTTCCAGGACCGCGCCCGCGTGCTGAAGGCGCTGGCCGCCTACCTGCTGGAGCGCAAGGAACAGCTGTACGCGATCAGCGCGCACACGGGCTCGACGCGGGCGGACTCGTGGATCGACATCGAGGGCGGCATCGGCACGCTGTTCGCCTACGCGTCCATCGGCGGCAAGGACCTGCCCAGCAGCAACGTGCTGCACGAGGGCCCGGCCATGAGGCTGGGCGCCAACAATCACTTCATCGGCAGCCATGTGCTGGTGCCCAAGCGCGGCGTGGCGCTGCACATCAACGCCTTCAACTTCCCGATGTGGGGGATGCTGGAGAAGTTCGCGCCCAGCTTCCTGGCCGGCATGCCCTGCCTCGTGAAGCCGGCCACGGCGACCAGCTACGTCGCCGAGGCCTGCGTGCGGCTCATCGTCGAGTCCGGCTTGGTGCCGGCCGGCGCGCTGCAGCTCATCATCGGCGGCACGGGTGATCTGTTCGAGCGGCTGGACGAGGCCGACGTCGTCACCTTCACCGGCAGCGCCGACACGGCGCTGATGCTGAAGGCCCACCCGAACCTGCTGAAGAAGAGCATCCCCTTCAACGCCGAGGCCGACAGCCTGAACTGCGCCATCCTCGCGCCCGATGTGACGCCGGACGACCCGGAGTTCGACCTCTTCATCAAGGAGGTCGCGCGCGAGATGACGGCCAAGGCCGGCCAGAAGTGCACGGCCATCCGCCGCACGCTGGTGCCGGCGAACCTCGTCGATGCGGTGGCCTCCGCACTGAAGGCGCGGCTGTCCAAGACGGTGGTGGGGGACCCCGCCGTCGAAGGCGTTCGCATGGGCGCACTCGCCAGCAAGGCCCAGCAAGCCGACGTGGCCGAGCGCGTCGCGCAGCTGGCGAAGCATTGCGAGGTCTTGCTGAGCGAGCGGGATGGCTTTGCGCCCAAGGGCGAGGGTGTGGCCGACGGCGCGTTCTTCGCGCCCACGCTGCTGCTGGCGCGCGACTCGGCGGCCAGCGATGCCCATCACCTCGAAGCCTTCGGCCCGGTGACGACGCTGCTGCCCTACGGCGACTTCGACGAGGCGCTGCACCTGGCCACGCTGGGCCGCGGCAGCCTGGTCGGCACCGTCTGCACGAAGACGCCGGCGCTCGCCGCCCAGGCCGTGCCGACGTTTGCCGCCTGGCACGGCCGCATGCTGGTGCTGGACCGCGAGGCCGCGCTGGAGAACACCGGCCACGGCTCGCCTCTCCCGAAGCTCAAGCACGGCGGCCCGGGCCGCGCCGGCGGCGGCGAGGAACTGGGCGGCCTGCGCGCCGTGAAGCACTACCTGCAACGCTGCGCGGTGCAGGGCTCGCCGACGATGATCTCGGCCATCACCGGCGAGTACCAGCGCGGTGGCGCCGTCACCGAGAGCGAGGTGCACCCGTTCCGCCGCTACTTCGAGGACGTCGAGGTGGGCATGAGCCTGCTGACGCATCGCCGCACGGTGGGCGAGGCCGACATCGTCGCGTTCGGCGGCCTGTCGGGCGACTACTTCTACATGCACTTCGACGAGGTCGCGGCCAAGGCCTCGCCGTTCGGCCAGCGCATCGCGCATGGCTACTTCGTGCTGTCGGCCGCCGCGGGCCTGTTCGTCAGCCCGGCGCCGGGCCCGGTGCTTGCGAACTACGGCCTGGAGAACCTGCGCTTCGTCACGCCGGTCGCCATCGGCGACACCATCCAGGCGCGGCTCACCGCCAAACGCAAGATCGACCGCCCGCCGCGCGACGACCAGCCCGCGCAAGGCGTCATCGGCTGGGACGTGGCCGTGACCAACCAGCGCGGCGAGCTGTGCGCGAGCTACGAGATCCTGACGCTGGTGGCCAAGCGGGTGGCCGGGTGAACGCGACGCAGGCCCGAGCGATCGCCTTGGGCCTGCCCGGTGCGGTCGAGAAGCCGCACCACGACCTCACCTCGTTTCGCCTGCCGGGCGCCAAGGGCCGGATCTTCGCGACGATGACGCCCGACGGCGCCGAGCTGCGCGTCTTCATCAAGGACGATGCGGCGCGCGATGCGTGGATCGCGCGCGAGGCGGGTGTCGTCGAGCCGTTGTTCTGGGGGGGCAGGCGTTGCGGCGTGAAGCTGCTGCTGGCGAAGGCCAGGCCGGGCTGGGTGACGGAGCTGCTCGCGCAATCCTGGCGCGAGAACGGCGGGGCCTGATTCAGCGCGCCGCGGGTGCTTCTGCGGCGGCTTTCAGGTCGGCCCGGCGGGCGCCCGTGAAGCGCTTGGACCAGTAGGAGTCGCGCATGTCCTCCACGCGCACGGCGCTGCCGGTGCGGGGGGCGTGGATGAACTTGCCCTCGCCGACGTAGATGCCCACGTGGCTGAAGGTGGCGCGCATGGTGTTGAAGAACACCAGGTCGCCGGGCTTGAGCTCGTCCTTGCGGATGGGCAGCAGGCTGTTCATCTTGGCCTGCTCGTCGGCGCGGCGCGGCAGCACCAGGCCCACGCTCATCTCGAAGATGTGGCGCGTGAAGCCGCTGCAGTCGAAGCCGTTTTCCACCGAATTGCCGCCCCGCGTGTAGCGCACGCCGAGGAAGTTCATCGCCGACAGCACCAGGTCCGACGCGGTGTCGCGCACGCTGTCCAGCAGCCGCGCGGGCGCGCTGGGCTCGCCGTTGACAGCGATCAGGCCGCGTTCGCTGAGGAAGCGGCTGACCGCGTCACCGGCCGTGGCCGGCTTGGCGGCGGGCGCGGCGGTGGCCTTGTCGGCGGCGGCTTGCTGTTGCTGCTGCAGGCTCTGGCCGTAGGCGCCCGTCATCGTGCCGGGCGGCGGCATCGTCGACGCCTGGGCCACGCCCTGCGCATGCGCGGCGCAACCGAGGGCCAACAGGCCGGCGGCAGCGATGCGGTTCAGCAGGGCAACGGAAACCAGGGACATTCGGAACGAAGTGACTCGGAACACGGGCCGCGAGGGCCGGATAGCAGAGGTGGGACAGCGGCGCGCAGGGTAGGGGGGCGACCTGGCACCGTCAACCGAAGCGGGCGTAAAGCCAGCGATTTTCAGGGCAAACCCCGGCTTGGTCGACGGCGAACTCCGTGAAAACCCTGGATTCTGTCACGCAACACGGGTCAGATTTCCGTCAGTGCCCGCGGCCCACACTGCATGCATGACTGCCACCCCCTACGCCGACTTCCACGCCCGCTCGCTGGCCGAGCGCGATGACTTCTGGGCCGAGCAGGCCCGCCGCATCGACTGGCAGACGCCGCCCCAGCAGGTCTGCGACACCAGCCGGCCGCCGTTCGCGCGCTGGTTCGTCGGCGGCACCACCAACCTGTGCCACAACGCGGTGGACCGGCATGCCGCCACGCGGCCGGGCGATGCGGCGCTGATCTGGGTGTCCACCGAGACAGGGCAGGAGAAGGTCTACGGCTTTGCCGAGCTGCAGGCCGAGGTGGAAGCCATGGCCGCCATGCTGCTGGCGCAGGGCGTGGGGCAGGGCGACCGCGTGCTGATCTACATGCCGATGATCCCGGAGGCCGCGTTCGCGATGCTGGCCTGCGCTCGCATCGGCGCCATCCACTCGGTGGTGTTCGGCGGCTTCGCGTCGGTGAGCCTGGCCAGCCGCATCGAGGACGCGACGCCCAAGCTGGTTATCAGCGCCGATGCCGGCAGCCGGGTTGGCAAGCGCATCGCCTACAAGCCGCTGCTGGACGAGGCCATCACGCTGTCCGCCCACAAGCCTGCCGCCGTGCTGATGGTGGACCGTGGCCTGGTGCCGTTCGAGCGCGTGCCAGGCCGCGACCTGGACTACGCCGAACTCCGCCGCCAGCACGCCGGCGCGCGCGTGCCCTGCGCCTGGCTGGAGGCCAACAGCATCAGCTACACGCTCTACACCAGCGGCACGACGGGCAAGCCGAAGGGCGTGCAGCGAGACGTGGGCGGTTACGCGGTGGCGCTGGCCACCAGCATGGACTGGATCTTCGGCGGCAAGCCGGGCGAGACCTTCTTCTCCACCAGCGACATCGGCTGGGTGGTGGGCCACAGCTACATCGTCTACGGCCCGCTGATTGCCGGCATGGCCACGCTGATGTACGAGGGCACGCCGGTGAACCCCGACGCGGCCGTGCTGTGGCGGCTGGTGGAGCAGTACCGCGTGACGGTCATGTTCAGCGCACCCACCGCGGTGCGCGTGCTCAAGAAACACGACGCCGCGCTGCTGAAGCGCCATGACCTGTCGAGCCTGCGTGCGCTGTTCCTGGCCGGCGAGCCGCTGGACGAGCCGACGGCGCGCTGGATCGCCGACGGCCTGGGTGTGCCCATCATCGACAACTACTGGCAGACCGAGACCGGCTGGCCGCTGCTGACGGTGGCCCACCACATTCCCGGCGTGCAGGCGGTGCCCACGCGCCTGGGGTCACCCGGCGTGCCCATGTACGGCTACGACGTGAGGCTGCTGGACGAGCAGACCGGCGAGGAGCTGACCGCACCCAACCAGAAGGGCGTGCTGGCCATCGCGCACCCGTTGCCGCCTGGCGCGCTGCAGACGGTGTGGGGCGACGACGCGCGCTTCGTCAACACCTACTGGAAGAGCGTGCCAGGCCGCGAGGTGTACTCCACCTTCGACTGGGGCCTGCGCGACGCCGACGGCTACACCTTCATCCTGGGCCGCACGGACGACGTCATCAACGTGGCCGGCCACCGCCTGGGCACGCGCGAGATCGAGGAGTGCATTTCGGCCCATGCCGCCGTGGCCGAGGTGGCCGTCGTGGGCGTGGCGGATGCGCTGAAGGGCCAGGTGGCGCTGGCGTTTGCCGTGCTGCGCGACCCCGGCCTGGCGTCGACGGCGCTGGAAGCCGAGGTGCTGAAGCATGTGGACGCGCAGCTGGGTGCGGTGGCTCGACCGTCACGCGTGCTGTTCGTCGGCGTGCTGCCCAAGACGCGCTCCGGCAAGCTGCTGCGCCGTGCGCTGCAGGCCGTGGCCGAGGGCCGTGACCCCGGCGACCTGACCACGCTGGACGACCCCGGCGCGCTGGCGCAGGTCAAGGCCTTGCTGACGCGTTGACGCGCACCGCGGGGCGGTCGCCGCGCTAGAGTCGACCGCATGTTGACCTACCGGGAAGCCCCGCCCCCGCCCGCCTTGCGCGGCGTGGTGGCGCGCTTCTCGCAGCGCCGTTGCGCGCGGGCCGACCAGCATGTGCCGGCATTCGACCTGCCGGCGCGGCTGGACCGGTTCATCGAGTTCTACCTGGGCGAGCCGGTCCGTGTGGGCGTGGAGGGGGGCGAGCCCCGGGCGGCGCCAGACATCGTGCTCGTCGCGCCGCACACGCGGCCCGGCAAGCGGCTGCAGATGGTGGGCGACATGGACACGTTCACCATCCACCTGGAGCCCACGGCGTTGCACCGGGTGTTCGGGCTGCCGTTGCGCGGCCTGGGTGACCAGGCGCTGCCCGCCCCGGAACTGCTGGGCCGGCCGGTGCTGGCGCTGCGCGACCGACTGGCGCGCACGGGTGATTTCACCGAGCGCGTGGCCTGTGCGGTCGCCTGGCTGGAGGGGCTGCTCGTGCGCGCCCGGCCTGCCGACGCGCTGGATGCCGCGGCCGGCGCCTGGCGCCTGGACGGCGAAGAAGCCGCCGTGGCTGCCTGGGCACGACGCCTGGGTTGCAGCGAGCGGCATCTGCATCGCAGCTTCGTGGATCGCACGGGCCTGTCGCCGGCGCTGCATGGCCGGCTGCTGCGGTTCCAGGGCTTGATGGACGCGCACCTGCGCTCGCCGCGGGCGTCGTTGACAGAGCTGGCCCATGCGGCCGGCTATTTCGACCAATCGCACTGCGTGCGCGACTGCCGGGCTTTCACCGGCCAGCCACCGCGGGCTTTCCTCGCGGCCTGGCCGGACCTGGGCAGGCGCTAGCGTCGGCATGTCCGATCCATCCAATCGCCGCGGGCGGCACCTGCCTAGAGTGGGGCCATGTGCCTTCCGCAGCCCCGCCTTGCCCTGCCGTCACCCCGCCGCCGTTCCTGGCTGCAGCAGGCGCTTGGCGCCGCCAGCCTGCCCCTGATCGGAACCCTGTCCATGCCCACGCCCGCCAGCCCCGCCCTTGAACCCGCCGTCACCGAGCTGCTGCGGGTGATGGAAGACACCTGGAACGCGTCGGACATGGACGCGATGTTTGCCGTCGCCACGCCGGACATCCACTGGGTCAACGTCGTCGGGATGCACTGGCAGGGGCATGCCGACGTCAAGAAGGCGCACGCGGTCTTCTTCGACCAGATGTTCCGTGGCGTGCCCCTGAAGCTGGAGGCGGTTGAGCATGTGAAGCCGCTGCCGGGCGGCCTGCGCCTGCTGGTGGTGCGCTGGCTGCTGGGGGCTTACAAGACGCCGTCGGGCGAGCCGCGCCCGGCCTCGCAGAACCGCATGTCCATCCTGGCCGTGCCTGGCCCGGCAGGCTTGCTGATCAGCCACGTCGCCAACATCGAGGTCAACGCGCACGCGGCGCGCCACAACCCGGTGTGACCGACGGCCGTGCCGGGTAACGGCGGCAGAATCGCGGCCTTCCCACAAGGAGAGGCCATGAAACCCGTGCTGATGACCCTGGCGGCGCTGTTGTGCGTTGCCGCGCAGGCGCAACCCAAGCTGCCCGCCCCCAACTTCCCCACGTTCGCGTCGACCGCCGACGTGAAGTCCCGCTGCGACGCCGGCCTGAAGGGCGCGAAGCAACGCGTGGCAGCTCTTGAGCGGCGCAAGGTGGACACCGGCTGGCTGGCCGCGCTGGACGACCTGACCGTCTACCTGGAAGACCACCAGTACCCGACCGACTTCGTGCTGAACGTCCACCCGGACAAGGCCATCCGCGACGCCGCGCAGGCCTGCTCGCTGCGCTGGGCCGATTTCGGCTCCAGCCTGGGCCAGAACGAGAAGCTCTACCGCGCGCTGCAGAAGGCGCCGAAGCAGGACGGCATCGACGCCGAGTTCGTGCGCTTGGCGTCCGGCCAGTTCGAGGACAGCGGCGTGGCGCTGCCGGGCCCGAAGCGCGCCCGCGCCAAGCAGATCCTGGACAAGCTGACCGAGCTGGACCAGCAGTTCAGCAAGAACATCCGCGACGCCGGCACGCGCGTGGCCTTCACCGAGGCCGAGCTGAAAGGCGTGCCCGCCAGCGTGTGGGAGAAGGCCAAGCGCGACGACCAGGGCCGCATCCTGCTGGGCGTGGACTACCCCAGCTACGTGCCCGTCATGCGCCTGGCCGAGAGCGGCGACGCGCGCCAGCGCATGTGGCTGGCCAAGACCAACGAGGGCGGCCAGGCGAACCTGGCGCTGCTGGCCCAGATCGTCACGCTGCGCGGCGAGTACGCCAAGCTGTTCGGCTTCGACAATTACGTGGACTTCAACCTGCGCCGCCGCATGGCCAAGGACGGCGCGACGGCCACGAAGTTCCTCGACTCGGTGACCGGCGCCGTCAACGCGCGCGAGAAGACCGAGCTGCAGGAGCTGCGCGCCGCCAAGGCCCAGCACCTGGGCACGCCGCTGGAACAGACCCAGGTCGAGCGCTGGGACGCCACGTTCTACAGCGAGCGCGTGAAGCTGCAGAAGTTCAGCGTCGACCAGAACGCCTTCCGCGCCTACTTCCCGCCGCAGGCCAGCCTGGAGTTCTCGATGCGCATCATCGAGAAGCTGATGGGCGTGAAGTACACGCGCATAGCCAACAAGCTGTGGCATGACGAGGCGCAGACCTACGTCGTCAGCGACGCGGCGTCGGGCCAGCCCATCGCGCAGATGTACGTGGACCTGTACCCGCGCGAAGGCAAGTACAACCATGCCGCCGTCTGGCCGCTGCGCGGCAGCGCCACGCGCATCAACCGCACGCCGACGGCCGCGCTGGTCGTCAACTTCGACCGCAGCGGCCTGACGCTGGACGAGGTGGAAACACTGCTGCACGAGCTGGGTCATGCGGTGCACGTGAACCTGTCCAAGACCCGCTACGCCGCCACGGCCGGCACGGCGGTGATGCACGACTTCGTCGAGGCGCCGTCGCAGATGCTGGAGGACTGGGTCTACGACAAGGACGTGCTGAAGCTGATGCTGGAGGTCTGCCCGACCTGCAAGCCCGTGCCCGACGCGATGGTGGCGCAGGCCCAGGCCGCCAAGCAGGACGGCAAGGGCGGCCAGTTCGGCCGCCAGCACCTGTACGCCAGCTACGACCTGACGCTGCACCAGCAAGCCAAGCCCGAGCCGCTGCCGCTGTGGGCCCGCATGGAAGGCGCCACGCCGCTGGGCCATGTGCAGGGCACGATGTTCCCGGCCGGCTTCGCGCACATCGCCGGCGGCTATGGCGCGGGCTACTACGGCTACCTGTGGAGCCTGGTGGTGGCGATGGACCTGCGCACCGCGTTCGCGGCCGACAAGCTCGGCGCCGACGTGGGCCGGCGCTACCGCGACGAGGTGCTGGGCCAGGGCGCGCAGAAGCCGGCGCCGGAGCTGGTGAAGGCCTTCCTGGGCCGCGAGTCGAACTCGCAGGCGTTCTTCGAGTACCTGAAGAAATAAACAAGGGCCGCGCAAGCGGCCCTTTCTTCATGCGCGCGGGGGCGTCAGTGCCCGCAGCTGCTGCTGCCGCAGCCGGCGGCGCCAACCTCGGCCGTGACCGCCTCGCGGCACTCGCCGGTGGCCGGGTCGAAGCCGCGCTGCTCCATCGTGAACACCAGCGCCGCATCCATCATCTCGGCATGCTGCGGGAACCAGCCCGCCAGCTCGGTGCGCAGGATGTTCAGCGGTTCGCGGTCGTTCAGCTCGGTGGCGTAGCGCAGCGCTTCACGCATCACGTTCAGCACCATCGCGTGCTGGCTGCTGTGGCAGTTCTGCGGCTCGAAGCCGCAACGCGCCATCCAGTCCTCCTCCATCGCGAAGTGGGCCTCGGTGTGGGCCAGCAGCGCGTGGTAGGCGGGCAGGGCGTCCTCGCCGGCATCCAGCGCCGCACCGAAGGCGTTCAGGTGCTCGACGAACTCCTGGTGGGTGGTGTCCAGCGTGGGCTGGTTGAGGACGAGGTTGTCGGTCCAGGCGAGGGTGGTCATGCGGGAATGCTAGTCAGGCGTTGTCGTGGCGGCGTTGAGCCAGCTCAAGCGAGGCGAGCGCGGTGGCGGGCCACCTGGGCGCGTACCTGGGCCGGCGCCGTGCCGCCCAGCACGTTGCGGGCGTTCAGCGAGCCTTCCAGCGACAGCACGTCGAACACATCGGCCTCGATGCGGGCGTCGAAGGCCTTCAGCGCGTCCAGCGACAGCGCGGCCAGGTCCACGCCCTGGGCGGTGGCCGTCTTCACGGCGTGCGCGACGACTTCGTGCGCGTCGCGGAACGCCACGCCCTTCTTGACGAGGTAGTCGGCCAGGTCGGTGGCCGTGGCGTGGCCCTTCAGCGCCGCGGCGCGCATCGCCTCGGGCTTGGCGGTCAGGCCGGCCAGCATGTCGGCAAAGATGCGCAGCGTGTCCTTCAAGGTGTCCACCGTGTCGAACAGCGGTTCCTTGTCTTCCTGGTTGTCCTTGTTGTAGGCCAGCGGCTGGCCCTTCATCAGCGTGACCAGGCCAATGAGGTGGCCCACCACGCGGCCGGTCTTGCCGCGCGCCAGCTCGGGCACGTCGGGGTTCTTCTTCTGCGGCATGATGCTTGAGCCGGTGCAGAACGCATCGGGCAGCGCGATGAAGCCGAAGTTCTGGCTCATCCACAGGATCAGCTCCTCGGACAGCCGCGAGATGTGGATCATCACCAGCGACGCGGCGGCTGAGAACTCGATCGCGAAGTCGCGGTCGCTGACCGCATCCAGGCTGTTCTGGCACACGCCTTCCATGCCCAGCGTGCGGGCCACGCGTTCGCGGTCCAGCGGGTAGCTGGTGCCGGCCAGCGCGGCGGCGCCCAGCGGCAGGCGGTTCACGCGGCGGCGGGTGTCGAGCATGCGCTCGGCGTCGCGGGCGAACATCTCCACGTAGGCCAGCAGGTGATGGCCGAAGGCGACCGGCTGGGCCACCTGCAGGTGCGTGAAGCCGGGCAGGATGGTGTCGGCATACTGCTCGGCCTTGTCCACCAGCACGCGCTGCAGCTGCGTCAGCAGGCCGGTGATGTCGTCGATCTCGCCGCGCAGCCACAGCCGCACGTCGGTGGCGACCTGGTCATTGCGGCTGCGGCCGGTGTGCAGCCGCTTGCCGGCAATGCCCACGCGCTCCGTCAGGCGCGCCTCGATGTTGAGGTGCACGTCTTCCAGGTCCAGCTTCCAGTCGAACTGGCCGGCCTCGATCTCGGCGGCGATCTCGCCCAGGCCGCGCTGGATGGCCGCGTGGTCCTCGGCGCTCAGGATGCCCTGGGCCGCCAGCATCTCCGCGTGCGCCAGGCTGCCGGCGATGTCGGCGCGCCACAGGCGTTTGTCGAAGCCCACGCTGGCCGTGTAGCGCTTCACCAGGTCGCTCATGGGTTCAGAAAACAGGGCGGACCAGGCTTGGGACTTGTTGGCGAGTTGGTTGTCAGACATGGGGCGGGGCATCGAAGTTCCGCGCGCACAATCGCGCGCAGCCCGGCATTATCGAACGCGCCCCCACGCCCATGCCTCTGTCCTTCTTCAAGCGCCGGCACGCCGCGGCGAGACACAGCTCCTGGCAGGACTCGCTGCACGTCAGCCAGTGGGTGGGCTTTGCCAACACCGAGCTGCCGCCGCTGGCCTCCGCGCCGCTGCTGGACCCGACCCGCGCCTTCGACGTCTGCCACGTGGGCCTGGTGCTGCGCGCCGTGCTGGGCGTGCAGCTGCTGCTGGCGCTGGGCACGGCGCTGGTGGCGCGCGACGCCGCGCAGTGGCTGCTGCTGGCCGCCAACGGCACCTTCGTCACGATGTTCGCGACGCTGTCCTGGCTGGTCATCGTCTGCGCCGCCAAGCGGCTGTGGCCGCGCCTGCCCGAGCCGGCGCAGTGGGGCGTGCTGATGGCGCTGGGCGCCGTGGCGGCCGTGCTGGGGTTCGCGCTGCTGAGCTTCACCGACACCGAGCCCGCCGGCGCCTGGCGCTGGGGCAGCGTGGCGGCGGCCGGCGGCAGCGGCGCGGCGCTGCTGCTGGCCTGGCTGAAGCTGCGCGAGCACAGCCAGCGCCCGGCGGATGCGCTGGCGCAGCTGGTGGAGCTGCAGTCGCGCATCCGGCCGCACTTCCTGTTCAACACGTTGAACAGCGCCATCGCGCTGGTGCAGATCGACCCGGCCCGCGCCGAGGGCGTGCTGGAGGACCTGGCCGAGCTGTTCCGCGTGGCGCTGGCCGACGCCACCGCCTCCGTCACGCTGGCCGAGGAGGTGGAGCTGGCGCGGCGCTACCTGGACATCGAGCAGATCCGCTTCGGCGAGCGGCTGCGCGTGACCTGGGATGTGGACCCGGCCACCCGCCACGCCCGCCTGCCGCCGCTGCTGCTGCAGCCGCTGGTGGAGAACGCGGTGCGTCACGGCGTGGAGCCCAATGACGACGGCGGCGACCTGGAGGTGACGACGGTGAAGCGCGGCGACGAGGTGGAGATACGCATCGTCAACAGCGTCGGCGCGCCGGCCCGCACCATCGGCCACGGTCTGGCGCTGCGCAACGTGCGCCAGCGGCTCAAGCTCATGCACGATGTTGCAGCTCGTTTCGATGTCGAAGCCACCGAACACCGCTTCGCGCTGCGTATCCTCCTGCCGCTATGACGTCCCTGCGCACCCTCATCGTCGACGACGAACCGCTGGCGCGGCTGCGCCTGCGCGGCCTCGTGGAGGCCATCACCGAACCCCGCTGCGAGGTGGTGGCCGAAGCCGCCACCGGCTCGCAGGCCGCCGCCTGGCTGCGCGACCATGGCTGCGACCTCGTGCTGCTGGACGTGCAGATGCCCGGCATCGACGGCCTGCAGTTCGCCGACACGCTGACCGGGCGCGCCGCCGCCGGGCAGCCGGTGCCGCTCATCGTGTTCGTCACCGCGCACGCGATGCACGCGCTGCGGGCGTTCGAGCTGGAGGCGGTGGACTACCTCACCAAGCCCGTGCGCCGCGAGCGGCTGCAGGCGGCGCTGGCCCGCGTGTACCAGCGCCTGACCGAGCGCGCCGCCGTGCAGGCCCAGCTGCCGCCGGACGCGCCGGTCACCACCGACGCGGACTTCATCACCATCACCGACCGCGGCCGGCTCAAGCGCGTGCCGGTGTCGGAGGTGCTGTACTTCAAGGCCGAGCTCAAGTACGTGACGCTGCGCACCGCCAGCGAAAGCCATGTGATGGACGGCGCGCTGTCCGACCTGGAGCAGCGCCACGGCGACCGCTTCCTGCGCATCCACCGCAACGCGTTGGTGGCGCGCTGGGCTGTGCGCGAGCTGGAGCGCCACGCGCCGACGAACTTCGGCGAGCTGGACGGCGGCGACGGTGGCGAGTCGGCCGACAGCTGGGCCGTGCGCATCGTGCACGTCGACGAATGGCTGGCCGTGTCGCGCCGCCAGGTGGCCGCGGTGCGGGAGGCGCTGGCCGGGCAGGGGCGCTGAGCCGGCATGCGCCGGCATCGGGAGCGCCCACGGTCGTATTCACGCCGGCAGACCGCCGCGGCTTGCCTATGCTGCGGCGCCATGACTGTCCACTTCAACCTGGCCTGACCGAGCATGCGCCGCAGAGTTCTCGCCGGTGTGCTGGCCTTGTGCGTCGCTGCGGGTGCCGGATGGCACGCGCGTCGCTCGTCATCGGCGCCGGCCTCCGTGCCTGCCGATGGCGTTGCCGCGGCGGCGTCCACGGCTGCCGCGGCGGGTGACGCCGTGCCGCCGGCCGCCCGCGCGCCGTCGCCGGGCGCGAGCGTCGCCACCCCGGCCCTGCCGGCCAACGAGCGCACCGGGCTGGCCCGGCGCATGAAGGCCGACTGGTGCGGCTTCGGCGCGGCGGAAGAGGCGCGGCAGACGGAGTCGGTGCATGCCCGCGCGACGGACCAGCGCGGCGGCGTCGACATGCAGGCGCTGGACGAGGTGCGGCAGACGGTGGGCGGCGAGGTGATGGCCGAGGCCATGGCCGACGCGCGGCGCCGCTGGATGCAGGCGCTGGCCCGGCGCGGCGACGAGCGCTCGCTGGCGATGGCCGACTACCTGGGCGGTGATGACGATGACGACGCCGCTTCGGCCGGCGCCGCCCGGGCCCGCCTGCAGGCGCGGGCGCGCCGGTCGACCGACCCGATGGTGACGGCGCTGGCGCTGCAGCGTGCGTGCTCGCCGGGTGCTTGCGCCAATGTCGAGGCGGCGCAGTGGTCGCGGCTGGAGCCGGGGAACCTGGATGCGTGGCTGGCGCTGGTGAACGCAACCGGCACGGGCGCGTCGCCTTCTCACGCGGCCTATGCGCTGGACCGCCTGGCGCAGGAGGCCCGCTACTCGCGCAGCTATCAGCGCGAGATGTATGCGGCGCTGATCGACCTGCCGCAGACGCAGGCGCCCGGGCTGGCGAACGAAGCCGAAGCACGGCTTGCGATGGAGGTGGTGTCTGGCTGGCTGTTGTTCAACATCCGGCCGTTGCTGGACCTGTGCCGCGGCGTCGCGGCAGACGCCGGGACGGTGGCGCGCTGCGAGGCCGCGGCGCGGCTGATGGTGCAGTATGACAGCGGGATTCAGCGGGCGCTGGGGCTGGCGGTGGCGCGGGCCGTCGTCGCCGCGCGGCCGGATCGGCGGCCGCATTGGGAGGCGACTGCCCGGGCCTACGAAGCCTTGCAGGAATGGGCGCGCAGCGAGTCGGAGCGCCTCTCGAATGAGGCGGAGCCCGCGATGAAGGCCGCGGAGACTGCTGGACCGCGCGCGTCGCCCTGCGCGGACACGCCAGTGACACTCCGCATGCTGTACGACGCAGTCATGATCAGCGAATGGGAGCGCCGGCGCGAAGGCATGGACCGGTCCGGGCTCAGCGAAGCCACGCTGGCAGCGCGCTGGCGCCAGCGCGAAGGCCGTAGCGTGCTGGACCCTATGCTGGCAACCCGGCCAGCTTCGGCGCCGGCATCAGGCCGGTGATGGCGGCCCAAGGAGCGAGGCCGGTGCCGTGGGTGGAAGGCGCATGAGCAAAAGGCAGCGGTGGCTGGTGTGGGGCGGCGCGGTGGCCCTGCTGCTGGCCGGTGGCGGCTGGCTGAGTAGTCACGGGAGGCTTGCTGGCGAGGCCGCGGCGGGCCGTGCCGTTGCGGAGGCGGCCTCGGTCGCGTCGCCGGGCCACGCGCGACTCGCTGCCGACGCGCCCGCCAGTGCAGCGCCCCGGGCGAAGGTCGGCCCCGCAGGCGACAGCGTGGCGGCGAGCTCGCCCGCAGGCACCGATGACGACGCCATCCCGCCGGAAGGCCTGGAGGTCTGCGGCGTGCGCCGGGTCAGCGCCGACGAGCTGCGGCGCTGGAAGGCCGACCCGGCGCGCGGCCGCGCCGAAGCCGACAAGGTGTCCGAGCAGATGCAGCGGGTGGGCGACGCCGCCCTGGCACGGCTCGCCGCACGGCTGGCGGCGGGTGATGAGCGCCAGCAGGTCGCTGCGCGGCTGTTGATGCAGGACCGGGACGGCGCCGCGCTGCTGGCCGCGCGCAGCAGCGATGCGCTGGCCTACCAGATGGCCTTGACGGCCTGCGGCGGGCCCGGGGGCGACACGCCCCACTGCGCGCGCCTGACGCCGCAGCGCTGGGCGGCGCTGGACCCGTCGGACGCGCGGCCGTGGCTGCGCTTGATGGAGGCGGCCCAGCAGCGCCAGGACGCCGCCGGCGTGGCCACTGCGCTGGCCGAGGCGGCGGCGCGGCCCGGGTTGTCGCGCGGGCAGTTCCTGCTGGAGCGGCAGGCGGTCGTGGTAGCCGGCGCCGTGCCGGATGTCGCGGGCATCGGGAACGCGTTGGTCGCCATCCTCGGCATGGACGCCGCGTTGCCGGTGTTCGACCTGGGCGCGCCGCTCAGCGCCTGCAGTGGCGACGCGCTGCGCGACGCGACGCGGCTCGCGCAATGCCGTGCGTTGGCGCGCCAGGTGCTCGCGAACGCGACCGACCTGGACGAGGCCGCGGTCGCGCAGAAGCTGGCGGACCGCGTGGGCGTGCCCCGCGAGCAGCAGGCCCATGACGCCGCGACGCTGAAGGCCGCGCAGGACCGCTACTTGGAGCGGGAGTTGACGGACATCGGCAGCGGCTGTGCGGCGATGCAGCGCCTGACGCGGCTGTCCACCGAGCGGGCCGCGACGGGCGAGCTGGGCATGGCGCTGTCGCTGCTGCCGGCGCGATGAGCGATGCTGCGGGTGATGGACAGCGACGTCATGCAGACCAGGACCGCACGGCACAGGCGCTGGCGATGGGCGGCCGCCATCGTGCTGCTGTTGTCGGCGACGGGCGGCTGGCGGTGGTGGGCGGCCGGTGACCTGCCCCACCAGCCCGACCCGGCCGACGCGGCCAGCCAGGCGGCCAGTGCGGCAGCAGGGGATGCCGGCGCAGGCGGCCGCGCGCTTGCCGGCACGGCGGCGTCTGCGGCCTCCGGCGTGGCGGCGGCCCCGGCCGCTGCTGGCGCCGTGGTGAACCTGGCGCTGGGCGCGGAGACCGTTGCGGTGCCGGCCGACGGGTTCACGTTCTGCGGCGCGCGGCGCGTGTCGGTGGACGAACTGAAGCGCTGGGCGGCCGACCGCACGCGAGGCCGTGACGAGGCCCGGCGGCTCGAAGCGCAGATGCAGGTGGCCGGCAAGGCCGGGCTGGTCCGGGCGTCGGCGCGGCTGGCCATGGGCAGCGAGCGCCAGCAGGTGGCCGCGCGGCTGTTGATGCGCGACCTGGATGGCGCCGCCGCGCTGGCCGAGCACAGCCGCGACGCGCAGGCCTACCAGATGGCCTTGTCGGCCTGCCGCGGCATGGGCGGCAGCGGCGCGGGGCCGGCGTGCACGCGTCTGAGCCCCCAGCGCTGGGCCGAGCTGGACCCGACGGACGCGCGACCCTGGCTGCGTTTGATGATCGAGGCCCATCTGCGCCAGGACGCGGCCGGTGTGGCCGCGGCGCTGGCCGAGGCGGCGAAGCGGCCGCGCTGGTCGCGCGCGTCGTCGCTGCTGGAGGGCCAGCTGCTGGCGGTGGCTGACGCGGTGCCGGACGCTGGCGAGCTGGGCAACGCGCTGGTGCTGGCCATCGGCTTCGATGCGGCGATGGATGACACCTGGGACGTGGCGGTGCTGGCGAGCCGGGCATGCAAGGGCGAGGCCTTGCGCGATGTGACCCGCGCGGCTCACTGCCGCGCACTGGCGCCGCGCATCCTGGCCCAGACCTATGACCTCGGCGAAGCCCGGGCCGCGCAGGCGCTGGCCGACCGCGTGGGCGTGCCTCGCGAGCAGCAGGCGCACGATGCAGCGACGCTGCAGGCAGCCGAAGCACAACGCGTCGAGGCGATGCCGGACGTGAACCCGACCTGCGAGTCGCTGCAGGCCCTGCGCCAGTTCTCCGCTGCGCGCGTCGCCTCGGGCGACCTGGGCCTGGCGCTGGCGGCGCTGCGGGCCAGTCAGCCGGCGCGCTGAGTCAGCACCGTGCGCAGGTGTTCGAGGATGAGCGGGTTGACGCGCTCCGCCTCGGCGATGGGCGCCATGTGGCCGGCGCCTTCCAGCATCACCAGCTCTACGCGCGGCAGTGTCGCGGCCAGCGTCTGCGCGACGCGCCTGGCGCTGGCGCGCGTGGCACCGCCGCAGATCAGCCGCACCGGCATCTGCAGCGTGGTCAGCGCGGCGTCACTCCAGCGCGCGTCGCCCAGCGCCTCGAAGTGTCGCCGGATGGTGGGCATGGGCTCGGCCAGGCGGGCGCGCTGGCCCTCGTCCAGCTCCGGCCAGACGTCACGTCCCTGCCAGTAGCCGACGAAGCCGCGCGCGGCCTGGTCCAGGTCGCCACGGTCCAGCGCGGCGGCCACGTCCGCGGCCACCTGCTGGGCTTCCCGCCATTCGGGCAGGTTCTCGCCCAGCGCCGGCAGCACGCCGAAGGCGACGGGCTCGTACAGCGTCAGGGAGCGCACGCGCTGCGGGTGCAGCAGCGCGAGCTGCAGCGCCGTGGCACCGCCATAGCTGTGGCCCACGAGGTGCAGCGGCTCTTCCGGCGCCAGGCCCAGGCCGGCGAGCACGCCGTTGGCCTCGACGCGCAGGTCGCCGCGCTGGCCCTCCGGCCAGCCGGCGCGGCCGCCGTGGCCGATCAGGTCGGGCATGTGCCAGCGCCCGGGCAGGCCAGCGGCGCTGGCGTCGGCCTGCAGGCGGCGCCATTGCTTGCCGCCGGCGCCGCTGGAGTGCAGGCAGACGATGGGCAGGGCGAAGGGGTTGATCATGGCGGTCGTCGCGAATGTCGGGCGCACATCCTACGGGGCGGCGCGAGGCGCCGCAGCCAGCGCCGGCCGGTCAGCCCGTGTTGCGCAGGCCGGCCGCGATGCCGTTGATGGACAGGTGGATGCCGCGCTGCACGCGCTCCATCGCCGGGTCATCCGCCGCGATGTGGCGGTAGCGGCGCATCAGCTCGACCTGCAGGTGGTTCAGCGGGTCGATGTAGGGGAAGCGGTGCTCGATGGAGCGCGCCAGCGACGGGTTGGCCGCCAGGCGCTTGGCGTCGCCGGTGATGAGGCCCAGCGCCGCCTGCGTGCGCTCGAACTCTTCCTTGATGGCCGCGAAGATGCGCTTGCCCAGCTTCTTGTCTTCCACCAGCTCGACGTAGCGCTCGGCCAGCGCCAGGTCGGCCTTGGCCAGCACCATGTCGAGGTTGGACAGCACGGCGCGGAAGAACGGCCAGCCCTTCAGCATGCGCTTGAGCAGCGCGAGGTTCTTGGCGCGTTGCGCCGGCTCATCGCCGAGGAAGGCCTCCACGCCCGAGCCGAACCCGCACCAGCCCGGCAGCGCCACGCGGGCCTGGCCCCAGGAGAAGCCCCAGGGGATGGCGCGCAGGTCTTCGATGGCCCGCGTGGCCTTGCGCGATGCGGGGCGCGAGCCGATGTTCAGCTCGGCGATCTCGCGGATGGGCGTGGACGCAAAGAAGTAATCGGCAAAGCCCGGCGTGCCGTAGACCAGCTTGCGGTAGGCCTCGAAGCTCGCGTCCGACAGCGCCTGCGCGGCCTGCAGATAGCCCTTGGGTGCGCTCTGCGTCGGGTGCAGCAGCGTGGCCTCCAGCGTGGCGGCGACCAGCGTCTCCAGGTTGCGCCGGCCGATCTCGGGGTGGGCGTACTTGGAGGCGATGACTTCGCCCTGTTCGGTCAGGCGGATCTGGCCGTTCACGGTGCCCGGGGGCTGGGCCAGGATGGCCTGGTAGCTCGGGCCGCCGCCGCGGCCCACGGTGCCGCCACGGCCGTGGAAAAGGCGCAGCGTGATGGGGCCGACGCGCTTGAGCTCGTCGAACAGCTCGACCAGCGCGATCTCGGCGCGGTACAGCTCCCACGACGACGTGAACATGCCGCCGTCCTTGTTGCTGTCGGAGTAGCCCAGCATGATGTCCTGCTCGCCGCCCGAGCGGTCCACCAGGCCGCGCACGCCGGGCAGCGCGTAGAACTCGCGCATGATCTCCGGCGCGATGCGCAGGTCGCCGATGGTCTCGAACAGCGGCACGATGATGAGGTCGCTGGTCGCGTACTCGGCAAGCACGCCGCGCAGCAAGCCGGTTTCCTTCAGCAGCAGCGCCACTTCCAGCAGGTCGCTGACCGATTCGGTGTGGCTGATGATGTAGTGGCGCAGCGCCTCGCGGCCGAAGCGGGCCAGCGCCTCGCGGGCGGCCTCGAAGGTGGCGAGCTCGAACTGGGTCTTGTCGGTGTAGCTGGCGCCGATGACGCGCAGCGGGCGGGCGTCGTTGAGCAGCTTCAGCAGCAGTTCGCGCTTGGCGGCCTCGTCCAGCGCCGAGTAGTCGCTCTCGATGCGCGCGACGGTCAGCAGCTCGGCCAGCACCAGCTCGTGCTGGTCGCTGCTCTGGCGCAGGTCCAGCGTCGCGAGGTGGAAGCCGAACACCTGCACGGCGCGCATCAGCGGCGCCAGGCGCGGCGCGATCAGCGCCTCCGCGTGGTGGGTCTTGAGGGACGCCTCGATGATGCGCAGGTCGGCCAGCAGTTCGTCGGGCGTGCGGTAGGGGTCCTGCGGCGCGACGGCGTGGCGCAGTGCCTCGGTGCCGGTCAGCGCGTGCAGCGTGGCGGCCAGGCGGGCGTACATGCCGGTCAGTGCGCGGCGGTAGGGCTCGTCCAGGCGGTGGGCGTTCTGGTCGGGGCTGCGTTCGGCCAGCGCCTGCATCTCGGGTGACACGCCGGTCAGGCGCAGCGAGATGGACAGGTCGGCGCCCAGCTCGTGCAGCTCGGTCAGGTAGTGGCGCAGCGCGACCTCGCTCTGGCGCTGCATCGCGCGCTTCAGCGTGGCGGCACCGACGTTGGGGTTGCCGTCACGGTCGCCACCGATCCAGTTGCCCATGCGCAGGAAGCTGGGCAGCTTGGTGCCGGGCAGGTGCTCCTCCAGCTCGGCGTAGAGCTTGGGGATCTGGCGCAGGAAGGTCGAGTGGTAGTACGACAGCGCGTTCTCGATCTCGTCGGCCACCGTCAGCTTGGAGTAGCGCAGCATGCGCGTCTGCCACAGCTGCGTGATGCGGGCGCGCAGCAGGCTCTCGGTCTCGCGCTGCTCGCGCTCGGTGCCGTCACGGTCGCGCTGCTCCAGCAGGCCGGCGACGGCGCGCTCGGCGTCCAGGATGCTCTTGCGCTGCACTTCGGTCGGGTGGGCCGTCAGCACCGGCGAGATGAAGCCGCGCTGCAGCACTTCGGCGATCTCGGTCGGGCGGATGCCGGCCTCGTGCAGATGCTCCAGGCAATAGGCCAGCGAGCCGGGCTGCAGGCTGCCGGCGCGCTCGTGCACATCGCGGCGGCGGATGTGGTGGCGGTCCTCGGCGATGTTGGCCAGGTGCGAGAAGTAGCTGAACGCGCGGATGACGCTGACGGCCTGGTCGCCCGACAGGCTCTTCAGCAGCTTGTCGAAGCGCTTGCCGGCTTCCTTGTCGTGCTTGTGGCGGTAGGCCACCGACAGCTGGCGCACGCGCTCGATGAGCTCGAACACCTCGCGGCCTTCCTGCTCGCGGATGACCTCGCCGAGCAACCTGCCCAGCAAGCGGATATCTGCCACCAACGGTTCGTTTTTGTCGGTCTTCTTGTCGACATCGGGGCGGGCAGGGGCGGCTCGTGAGGGCATGGCGGGGCGTCCGATCGGAGGAGGGAATCAAAAAGGTAACCAAGTTACCTAATTGTCACTCTAGCAGTTTCTTCTTCGAGGCGGGCCCTGCCGATGTCGTGTTGTTGCTCGAGTTACAGCCCGCCTGCCGTGGGCACGAAGCCGTCGGTCAACGTGTTCAGGAAGGCGACGACGTCGGCCACGTCCTGCGGCGTGAGCGCCGCTGGCTGGCCGGCGCGCCGGAATGGGGCGCCTTGCTCCACGTTGGCGCGGTAGGCCGCGGGCAGGTCGTTGAAGCGCTGCACCTGGCCGCCCGCGACCGGGTACCAGCGCGCCGGATCGAGGTCGCGCGTGGCGTAGAACGCAACCGTGTCTTCAAGCGTCGCGAAGCTCGCGTTGTGGAAGTACGGCGCGGTTACGGCCACGTTACGCAGCGACGGCGTGCGGAACAGGCCGCACAGCTCGGCGCGGCCGGCCAGGTCGGGCCGGCCGCACAGGCCCAGGTCGAAGAACGTCGGGTCTTGCGTGGCGCGGCTGGCGTTGCGCGGCACGCCTAGCGCGTGATAGCTGAAGTTGGTGAACAGCGCGCGGTTGAGGCCCTGGGCCGGGCGGCTGTCGTGGCAACTGGCGCAGTTGCCGCGTTGCGGGTCGTTGAAGACGTCCAGGCCGCGCTGCTCCTGGGCGGTGAAGGTGGCGCGGCCGTCCTGCACCGCGTCGAACTTGCTCGTGAACGGATGGAACCTCGCGTCGTCGGCCTGGTGGCGCGCCAGCGCGGTGGTGGCGGCGTCAACGAGCTGTTCGTCGGTGGCGGCCGCGGGCAGTGCGGCGGCCGTGCGCAGGTCGGCCGCGTAGGGCAGGGCGCGCAGCCGTGCGGCCAGTGCGGCGACGCTGGCGTTGGCCATTTCGTCGGCGTTGAACAGCGGGCCGCGGGCCTGCTCGGCGCGGCTGCTGGCGCGGCCGTCCCAGAACAGGCCGCCGCGCGGCCGGCCCTGGGCGTCGAAGGTGAACGGGCCGGCCTGGTCCAGATAGCGGGCGCTGGACGAGCTGCGCAGACCCTGGTGCGTGCCGTCCGCGCCGCCCAGCGGCAGGAAGCCGCCCGCCGCATCGGCATGGCCGCGGGCCTCGACGTGGCAGCTGGCGCAGGCGAGCCGGCCGCTGGCGGACAGCGTGGTGTCGTCGAACAGCCGCGCGCCGACCTGGGCCAGCGTGGGCGCGGGCGTGGGGGCCGCGGTGGCCGTCATCGTCGCGGCCGCGGTGCCGGGGCTGCTGTCGCCACCGCCGCCGCAGCCTCCGAGCAGGCACAGCAGCAGCAGGGCGAACGGGCGGTGGCAGGTGGGCATGGCAGTCTCCGGGTGGTGATGCCCGCGAGGATGGCGGCCGACGTGGCGCCGACGATGGAGGAACTGTGGAGGCCGGCTCCACAGTTGCCCGGCAAGATGCGCGCATGCGTCTTGTTCACCAGCTCTCCCTGCTCCTCATCGCCACCGCGCTGGCCGCCGTGGCCGCCGTGGCCGGCCTGGTCGTCTGGAATCTGCGCGCCGGATTCACCGACTACCTGCAGGCGCAGGACGGCGAGCACCTGTCGCGGCTGATGGACGCCGCCGAGCGCGACCTGGCCCAGCGCGGCGAGTTGCCGCAGGACTGGCGGCCCGTGCTGCGGACGTGGCTGGAGGCGGCGCGTGTCGTCGCGCAGCGCGGCGGCCCGCCGGAGGGCCCGCCCGATGGCCGGCCGGACGGCCGACCGGAAGGGCGGCCCGACGAGCCGCCGCCGCCCGGGCACGACGGCCCCGAGGACCGCCCGCCGCCGCCCGAGGCGCGCCGCGACCCGCCACCGCCGCGCCGCGATCCGTCCAACTTCGGGCCGCGCGTCGTCGTGCTGGCGGCCGACGGGCGCACGCCGCTGGCCGGCCGCCGCGAGACGCTGGACCGGCCGGGCCAGACCCGAGAGGTCAAGCTGCGCGGCCGGACGGTGGCGGTGCTGCGCCTGGCCGAACGGGCCGGCCCGGCCGAGGGTGTGGATGCGAGCTTCCTGCGGCGGCAGTACCTGGGGCTGGCGGCCGTGGCGGCCGGCGTGCTGGTGGTGGCGCTGGTGCTGGCCCGCTTGCTGGCGGTGCGCTGGGCACGGCCGCTGGCCGAGGCGCAGGCGGCCGCGCGTCGCATCGCGGCCGGCGAGTTCGGCGTGCGCCTGCCCGAGCCGCGCGTGGGCGACGCCAGCGAGATCGCCGCGCTGCACGGCGACATCAACGCGATGGCCGGCGCGCTGTCGCTGCTGGAGAGCAGCCGGCAGCGCTGGATCGCCGAGCTGTCGCACGAGCTGCGCACGCCGCTGGCGGTGCTGCGCGGCGAGGTGGAGGCGCTGGTGGACGGCATCCGCCCGCTGGACCGCGCAGCGCTGGCGTCGCTGCAGGAAGAGGTGAAGCGGCTGTCGCGGTTGGTGGAGGACTTCCATCTGCTGGCCACGTCGGAGCTGCGCTCGCTGCCGTGCGAGTTCGAATCGGTCGCGCCGGCGGCGTTGCTGCAGTCCGCCATCGAGCGCGTCGCGCCGCGGGCGAAGACGCTGGGGCTGGTCATCGAGGCAGCGCTGCCCGCCGTGCTGCCGGCGGCGCGATGGGACGCCGTGCGCGTCTCGCAGCTGCTGGCCAACCTGCTGGAGAACAGCCTGCGCTACACCGAGGCGCCGGGGCTCGTGCAGGTGACGGCGCGGGCGCTGGGCGCGGCCATCGAGATCCGGCTGGACGACACGCCGCCGGGCGTGCCCGAGGGCGAGCTGGAGCGTCTGTTCGACCCGCTGTACCGTGCCGACCCGTCGCGCAGCCGCGCGTTCGGCGGTTCGGGCCTGGGCCTCGCGATCGCCAAGGCCATCGCGCAGGCCCACGGCGGGCGGCTGCGCGCCGAGCCGTCGTCGC
This sequence comes from Roseateles sp. GW823-FHT07B05, assembly GCF_058794515.1. Taxonomy (NCBI): domain Bacteria; kingdom Pseudomonadati; phylum Pseudomonadota; class Betaproteobacteria; order Burkholderiales; family Sphaerotilaceae; genus Roseateles; species Roseateles sp. GW823-FHT07B05. The sequence continues at coordinate 717,103 of NZ_JBXAGX010000002.1, read as the reverse complement.
TGGGCGGACTGGCCGTCGTGCTGACACTGCCGCTCAAACCGCAGGGAGGTGGGGCATGAGCGAACTCATCCTGGTGGTCGAAGACGAACCCAAGCTGGCCGCGCTGGTACGCGACTACCTGCAAGCGGCCGGCTACCGCAGCGAATGGCTGGCCGATGGCCGCGAGGCGCTGGCCCGGCTGCGCGCCGGCCCCATGCCGGCCGCCGTGCTGCTGGACGTGATGCTGCCCGGCCTGGACGGGCTGGAGGTCTGCCGCGCCGTGCGCGCGTTCAGCGACGTGCCCATCCTCATCAATAGCGCGCGTGTGGAGGAGCTGGACCGGTTGCTGGGCCTGGAGCTGGGCGCGGACGACTACGTCTGCAAGCCCTTCAGCCCGCGGGAGGTGGTGGCGCGGGTGAAGGCGCTGCTGCGGCGTGCACAGGGGCGGCTGGCGCCGGTGACGCTGGTGCCGGTGGGCGGCGGCTTCGCCGTCGACGAGGCGGGCCAGCGCATCCTGTGGCAGGAGCAGGAGCAGGCGCTGGCGCTGACGCCGGTGGAGTTCCGCCTGCTGCGCCAGCTGCTGCAGCACCCGGGCCGCGTCTTCGAGCGCGCGCAGCTGCTGGAACTCATTCATGAGGACTTCCGTGACGTGTCGGACCGCGTCGTCGACAGCCACATCAAGAACATCCGCCGCAAGCTCGCGGCGCTGGACCCGCCGCAGGAATGCATCGCGTCGGTCTACGGCGTGGGGTACCGGCTGGACCTGGCCTGACCACGACGGCGCGGGCACAGCGGGGCGGGTTGCCGGCGCGGACGGGGCTTGATGCCGATGCCGCGGGCGGCTTTGGGGCGGGGCGGACAGGGCGTGTGGTTGATGTCACCTTGGTGATTGCCCGGGGTCGTTGCGTTTTCGCCATCCTGGGGGGTGTCATGCAAACCCGATTGCAGCGCCAAATGGAATCGACTATCGTTGACAGCGTTGTCAATTCATTGCCGGGACGGTTGTTTTCGATCAGCACGGGATCGTGCTGAGATCGCTACCAATTTCTGTCCGGAGAGTCGTGATGCCTTGCACTTCCTGCGGCAGAGTTGCACGTCATCCGGGCGCGTCGGCGGGTGTTGCGATTTGCGCTAAGTCACTGCTGCAACTCGCGTAAACCCCAGCAGAACGCGGTGGGGCAAAAAAATACAGTACGTTTGGCATTTGAGGTGACAGCTCTGTCCAGAGGTTGTTTGTTAACGCTAACAATCTTGGTATCAACAAGCCATAGCCAGCGCCCTCCGGCGCGGGTGCTTGGTCCAAAGCAAGCAAGGAGACAAATGAAACACCCCCAGATTTCCAAGACCCGGCGTCAGTCCGCGCAAGTGCGTCTGAACCCTGTGGCGCTGGCCTCGACGCTGGCACTGCTGACGGGTGCAGGCGCCGTCCAGGCCCAGCAGGCCGCAGCGCCGAACCAGTCGCTGGAGACCGTCGTCGTCACGGGCATTCGCAAGTCCCTTGACAGCGCTGTCACCCTCAAGCGCGAATCGCGCGGCCTGGTCGACGGCATCGTGGCCGAAGACATCGGCAAGTTCCCCGACACCAACCTGGCCGAGTCGATGCAGCGCATCGCCGGCGTGTCCATCGACCGCAACGCCAGCGGCGAAGGCTCCAAGGTGACGGTGCGTGGTGTCGGCCCCGACTTCAACATGGTGCTGCTGAACGGCCGCCAGATGCCGACGGCCGTCATCAACCCGTTGAATCAAGGCGCCAGCGGCTCGCGCGCCTTCGACTTCGCCAACCTGTCTTCCGACTCGATCTCGGCGCTGGAGGTCTACAAGACCGCACGTGCCGAATCGCCGACGGGTGGCATCGGTGCCACCATCAACGTCAAGACGGCTCGTCCGCTGGATGTGCGTGAGCGCCTCGCCAGCATCGGCATCAAGGCCAACTACGACGACTCCAACAACCGCCTGCCCGACTCGTTCAAGGGCGACAAGGTGACGCCGGAAATCTCCGGCATCTACAGCGACACGTTCCGCGACCGCACGCTGGGCATCGCCATCAGCGGCAGCTACTCCAAGCGCGCTTCGGGTTCTAACAACGCCTACACGCAGAACGGTTGGCACACGAACAACCCCAACGTCATGAACGTTGCGCCGGCCAGCAACATCCCGGTCAAGCCGACCGGTCTGTATGCGACGACCAACGACATGCGTTACTCGTTGACGGCGCTCGACCGTGAGCGGCTGAATGGCCAGGTCACGCTGCAGTTCGCTCCCACCAAGGAAGTGAAGTTCACCGTCGATCACACCATGGCCGTCAACACGGTCAAGGCCAAGAACGCCGAGAACTCGGCCTGGTTCAACAACGAGTTCTCCGGCGACCTGAAGACCAGCCCGCCCACCAAGTTCACGACGGGCCCGGTCCAGACGCCCATCGTGCAGACGGTGATTTGGCCTGGCACCCACGACTACGGCATGAACATCGGCCAGTTTGCGCAGAAGAGCAAGCTGAATTCGACCGGCTTCAACGTGGACTGGAAGATCAGCGACGCGCTGAGCGTGGACCTGGATGCGCACCATTCCAAGGCCAAGACGTCGCCCGACAGCCCGTACGGCACGTACGCGATCCTGGACCTTGCCTTGTTCAATCAGGGCAACATCACCGCGTACTACGACAAGGATCTGCCGATCATGACCTCGCCGGGTCTGGTCTATGACGCGAACAAGACCACGGTGACGGGTTCGCAGTTCAACAGCAACCTGAGCGACCAGCAGGTCGACCAGTTCCAGGCGCGCGGCACCTACAAGCTGGGTACGGATGACAAGCTGCTTGCAGGTCTGGGCTTCTCCAAGCTCAAGAACCGCGCGGCCAACGTGAACAACTTCCACGGCGACTGGAGCGGTGTCGGCGCACAGGGCTCGTTCAAGAACGTGCCGGTGGCCATCTCCAACCTGGGCGGCTACTTCAGCCGGATTCCTGGCCACGACGACCCGCGGCTGTTCCCCTACTTCTTCACGCCCGACTTCGACGCCGTGCTGAAGCAGTCGGTCGCCAACTCGCAGATCACCGGCACGCAGAGCACCGGCAACGTGCCGTTCACGAAGGCGCAGGCCGAGGCCTACTTCCGCGCGCTGCCCGACTACTCGTCCGCCGGTGCCAACGACTGGCGCACCACGGAAAAGACGACGTCGGTGTATGGCCAGTGGGACCATTCCTTCGACACCAAGATCCCGATGAACCTGTCGATGGGTCTGCGTTACGAAACCACCAAGGTCGAGTCCTCCTCCAAGGTCACCGCCTACTCCGGCACCAACTGGAATGCCGAGAACGAGGTGATCCTGACCGGCGGCACCAGCAGCTTCGGCACCAAGTCCGGCAAGTACTCCTACTGGCTGCCGAGCATCGACTGGGATGCGGACCTGGCCGACAACGTCAAGGTGCGCGCCAGCTTCGGCATCAACATCGGCCGTCCCGGCTGGGATCAGATGCTGGGTGGCGTGACGTTGAACCAGGTGGCCAACCGCTCGACCGGCGGCAACGGCTCGACCGGCGATCCGACGCTGAAGCCCCTGAAGTCCAAGAACCTCGACCTGTCCGCCGAGTACTACTACGCGAAGTCGAGCTATGTGGCGGCAGGTGCCTTCTACAAGAAGATCTCTGACTTCATCGGCGCGACGACCGTCACCACGACGATCACCGGTCTGAATCAACCGGCCAGCGGCACGTACTACAACGCGGCTCGCGCGGCGGGCAATACGTCGTCGATCGACATCCGCAACTACATCTTCAACAACTACGCGGGCCAGGCGGGCGTGAAGATCACCGATGGCAGCAATCCGGCCTTCATCATTGGCGACATCACCGGGGCGGTTGCCGGTGCGCAGCCGATGGTGTTCCAGATCAACAGCTACGCCAACGGTGACGGTGACAACGTCAAGGGCCTGGAGCTGAACTTCCAGCACATGTTCGGCAGCAGCGGCTTCGGCATCTCGGGCAACTACACCTATGTCAAGAGCGGCCTGAAGTTCAACAACACCAGCACGGGCACCCAGGCCCCGTTGCTCGGACTCAGCAATTCCGCCAACCTGGTCGGCTTCTTCGAGAACGACTCGTGGTCGGTTCGCGGTGCCTACAACTGGCGCGGCCAATTCCTGGCAGCGCGCACGTACGACAACGCCAACGATCCGATCTACACCGAAGCCTATGGTCAGGTGGACCTGTCCGTCGGCTACAAGATCGGCAAGAACCTGACCCTCCAGGCTGACCTGCTGAACCTGAACGATGGCTACATCCGCCAGCACAGCCGCACGAAGGAAATGCTGGTCTCGGCACAGCAGACCGGCCGTCGCTACCTGATCGGTGCCCGCTATCGCTTCTGAGCGATAGGTTCCGCCGCACGGTGACCACCCCTCGGGGTGGTCTGCCGGCGGCAGACATTGGCCGGGGCGGGCGCGCAACGCCTGCCTCGGCCAAATCTCTTTGCAGAATTCCCCGGTCTGCGCAGCCCGCAAGGCGGCCGCGCTGACCCTCATTTCGAGATGAACGCCGAGTTGACAGCGGTTCGACGCATTGTGGTGCTGGGTGGCGGGTCGGCCGGTTGGCTGACGGCGGCGACGTTGGCCGCGGAGCTCGGCGGCGACGGCCCCGATGCGCTGCAGATCACGCTGATCGAGTCGCCCGACGTGCCGTCCATCGGCGTGGGCGAGGGCACCTGGCCCACGATGCGCGCCACGTTGCACCGTATCGGCCTCAGTGAGGTTGACCTGATCCGCGAGTGCGATGCCGCCTTCAAGCAGGGCTCCCGCTTCGAAGGCTGGGTGCACGGCGGTGAAGGCGACCGCTACGACCACCCGTTCACGCTGCCTCACGGCTGGGGCGATGTCGACCTGGCTGGCGCCTGGCAGCAGGGCGACCGCGCGCAGCCTTTCGCTGCCAGCGTGGGCGCGCAGCCTTCGGTTTGCGACGCGCATCTGGCGCCCAAGCAGACGACGACGCCCGACTTCGGCGGCGTCCTGAACTACGGCTATCACTTCGACGCCGTCAAACTGGGCCAGCTGCTGCAGCGGCATGCGACGGCCAGGCTCGGCGTGCGCCACATCGTCGACCACTTCACCGCGGTGCGTTCGCACGAGAACGGCGACATCGCCGCGCTCACGACGCGCCAGCATGGCGACGTCGACGGCGACCTCTTCATCGACTGCTCGGGCCTGGCCAGCTTGCTGCTGGGTGGGCACTACGGCATCAAGCTCCGCTCCGAGAAGGGCGTGCTCTTCAACGACAGCGCGCTGGCCGTGCAGGTGCCGCATGCCGACGCGCAGGCGCCGCTCGCGTCGGCCACCATCTCCACCGCGCATGCCGAAGGCTGGACCTGGGACATCGGCCTGCCCACGCGGCGTGGCATCGGCCTGGTCTATTCCAGCAGCCACGTGGACGACGATGCCGCCGAGCGCGCGCTGCTGGGCCATCTGCGGCGCAACGGGCTGTCGCTGGCCGACGCGACGCCGCGCCGGCTGCGCTTCGACCCCGGCCATCGCGAGCAGTTCTGGCACCGCAACTGCGTCGCCGTCGGGCTGGCGGCCGGCTTCATCGAGCCGCTGGAGGCGTCGGCGCTGGCGCTGGTCGAGCTGTCGGCCGCCTTCATCCGCGACGAGATGCCGGCCGACCGCGCCGACATGGCGCTGGTGGCCAGGCGCTTCAACGAAGCCTTTGCCTACCGCTGGTCCCGCATCATCGATTTCCTGAAGCTGCACTACACGCTGAGCCGCCGCGAGGATGCCGATGGCGCCGACTACTGGCGCGAGCACCGAGCACCGGCCACGCAGCCGGACGCGCTGCGCGAGCTGTTGCAGCTGTGGCGCCATCGCGCACCGTCGCGCAACGATTTCCATCGCGTCGACGAGGTCTTCCCCGCCGCGAGCTACCAGTACATCCTCTGCGGCATGCAGTTCGAACCCGCGGCGCGCCCGCTGCGGGCCGACCGGCTGGCTGCCGCCCGTTCGGGCATGAAGGACGTGACGACAATCACCCGGCGCTTGCTGGGTGGTCTGCCCCGCCATCGCGACCTCATCCAACACATCCGCGCGCACGGCATGCCGCCGGCCGCCTGACCCACCGACGAAACCCCATGCTGCAACTGCTCAACAACATCCAGCACAAGGACCTGCGCGTCATCACCCAGCGCGGCGCGCCGTGGGGCGACGACTTCATGTCGGCGCCCGTCACCGTGGACGAGTTCCGCAAGCTCCAGGCGCATTACCCCATCGTCTTCCAGCCGGACGACCGGGGCGGCTTCGTGCCGACCGCGCTGTTCGGCCTGCAACAGGGAGAGAACCTGTTCCTGGATGGTCAGGGCTGGGACGGCGACTGCCTGCCGCTGTCGGTGCAGCGCCTGCCGTTCTCCATCGGCATCGCCGACGACGAGCTGCGCATGATGGTCGACATGGACAGCAAGCGCATCTCCCACGGCGCCGAGGGCGAGGCCGTGTTCCTGCCGCACGGCGGCACGACCGACTTCACCGAGAACGCCAACGCCGTGCTGCGCACGCTGCACGAGGGCCTGCAGGCGACGACCGATTTCGTGCAGACGCTGATGCGGTACGAGCTGCTCGAACCCTTCGTGCTCGACGTCGAGCGCCCGGACGGCTCGCGCGGCCAGCTGGTGGGCTTTCACATCATCCATGAGGAGCGCCTCGCCGCGCTGGACGCCGCCACCGTGGGCCTGCTGCACCAGGCCGACTACCTGCAGCCCATCTACATGGCGATCGCGTCGCTGTCCAACTTCACGGTGCTGATCAAGCGCCACCTGGCGCGCGAGGCCTGAGGCCCATGATGGCGCGCGCCGAAGTGAGTGCCGAGGCCCCCGGGGCCCTGCCCGCCGACGTGCTGCAGTCCACGCGGCCGGTGCTGCTGCGCGGCCTGGTGAGGCACTGGCCGCTGGTGCAGGCGGCGCTGCGCTCGGACGCCGAGTTCTGCGACTACCTGCGCGGTTTCGGGGCCGACGCGCGTTTGAACCTGTGGCGCGGCGCGCCGGAGATCGCCGGGCGCTTCTTCTACAACGCCGACTTCACCGACTTCAACTTCCGCCGCGAGACCCACTCCTTCGGCGCGCTGCTGGACGAACTGCTGGCCGGCACGCCCGACGCCGTCTACCTCGGCTCCACCGGCATCGACTACTGCTTCCCGGGCCTGCGCGAGCCCAACGATCTGCCTGCGCTGGCCCCGTTCAACCCGCATGTGAGCCTCTGGCTGGGCAACCGCATGCAGGTGGCCACGCATTTCGACCTGCCCGACAACATCGCCTGCGTCGTCGCCGGCCGGCGCCGCTTCACGGTGTTCCCACCCGAACAGGTCGCCAACCTCTACGTGGGGCCGCTGGACCTGACACCGGCCGGCCAGCCCATCAGCCTGGTGGATCACGCGCGGCCTGATCTCGACCGTTTCCCGCGGTACGCACAGGCGCTGGCGCATGCGCAGGTTTTTGAACTGCTGCCCGGCGACGCGCTTTTCATTCCCAGCCAGTGGTGGCATGGCGTGGAGTCGCTGGAGCCCGTCAGCGGCCTCGTCAACTTCTGGTGGCGGCAGTCGCCGCCGTTCATGGACACGCCGCTGAACACGCTGATGATGGCGCTGCTGACGCTGCGCGACCTGCCACCGGCCCAGCGCGACGCCTGGCGCGCGCTGTTCGACCACTACGTCTTCGACGCCGACGACCGGACGGCGGCCCACATCCCGTCCGCCGCGCGCGGCGTCCTCGCGCCGATGAACGACACCAGCGCGCGCCAGCTGCGCGCCATGCTGCTGAACCGGCTCAACCGCTGAACCGCCATGACCCTGCACACCCCGTCCCAACCCATCCGCCGCGTCGTCATCGCCGGCGGCGGCACCGCCGGCTGGATGGTGGCCGCCGGCCTGTCCAAATGCCTGGGCAAGCAGGTCGACATCCGCCTCGTCGAGTCTGAGGAGATCGGCACCGTGGGTGTGGGCGAGGCCACCATCCCGACGCTGCACTTGCTGCACGAGATCCTGGATCTGGACGAAAGGGAATTCATCCAGGCCACGCAAGCCACCTTCAAGCTGGGCATCAGCTTCGAGAACTGGCGCAACGTCGGCGAGGACTACTTCCACTCCTTCGGCAAGACCGGCCAGGGGCATTGGACGGCGGGCTTCCACCACTTCTGGCTGGAAGGCCGCCGGCGCGGCCTGGCCAGCAGCTACGCCGACTACTGCCTGGAGCTGCGCGCGGCGATGGAGAACCGCTTCGCGCTGCTGCCCGACAACGGCATCAACTACGCCTACCACTTCGACGCCACGCTGTACGGCCAGTACCTGCGCCGCTTTGCCGAGAACCTCGGCGTGCAGCGCCTCGAAGGCAAGATCGCGCGGGTCCACCAGGATGCCGACAGCGGCTTCCTCACCGGCCTGCAGCTGGCCGACGGCACGCTGGTGGAGGGCGACTTCTTCATCGACTGCACCGGCATGCGCTCGCTGCTGCTGGGCGAGACGCTGGGGGTGCCCTACGAGAGCTGGTCGCACTGGCTGCCCTGCGACAGCGCGCTGGCCGTGCAGACCACGCGCGTCGGCGAGCCCGTGCCCTACACGCGCTCCATCGCCCACCCCTGGGGCTGGCAGTGGCGCATCCCGCTGCAGCATCGCGTCGGCAACGGCGTCGTCTTCAGCAGCCAGCACATCAGTGACGACGAGGCCAAGGCCGCGCTGCTGGCCAACATCGAGGGTGAGGTGCTGCGCGAGCCGCGCGTCATCCGCTTCACGCCGGGCCAGCGCGAGCGGGTCTGGGAGAAAAACTGCGTCGCCATCGGCCTGTCCAGCGGCTTCCTGGAGCCGTTGGAGTCCACCAGCATCCACCTGATCCAGAAGGGCCTGACGCGGCTCGTCGAGCTGTTCCCCACCGACGGCGTGCGCCAGAGCGACATCGACGAATACAACCTGCAGACCCGCGACGCCATCGAGGTCGTGCGCGACTTCATCATCCTGCACTACCACGTCACCCACCGCGACGACTCGGCCTTCTGGCGCGGCTGCCGTGACATGGCCGTGCCGCCGCTGCTCGCGCACCGCATCCAGCACTTCCGCGACACGGCGCGCATCATGCTGCGCCAGGGCGAGCTGTTCGCCGAGAACTCCTGGGTGCAGGTCATGATGGGGCAGGGCATCCTGCCCGCCAGCCATCACCCGATCACGCGCAACATGGACGACCGCGCGCTGGGCGACTTCCTCGGCAGCATCCGCAAGGACGTCACCCGCACGCTGATGAAGCTGCCCAGGCACCAGCAGTTCATCGACCAGTTCTGCCCCGCGCCCCATGCCAGCGTGCAGGGCGGCGTACCGCAGCTGCACCTCAACCCCGACGCACGCGTGGAGGTGATGACGCTGGCGGACGGTGCCCGCGTTTTCATCGTCGACGACTTCGCGCAGGACCCCGACGCGCTGGTCGCGCTGCTGCAGTCCGACCGGCAGCGCTTCAAGGCCGTGCCGGGCCATCCGTACCCGGGCCTGCAGCTGGGCCTGCCCGACAGCATGCTCGCCGAGCTGGACGCGTTCTTCCGCCAGCGCCTGGGTGGCGCGCTGCAGCTGGGCGCGTCGCTGGGCGCGATGGCGCGGTTCTCGCGCGTCGTGCAGGACCCCGCCACGCTCGACGCCCGCCAGCGCATCTGCCACCGCGACGACTCCGGCATGGCCGCCGACGAGACCGTTGCCGCCGCGGTGCACTACCTGTTCAAGGACGAGCAGCTGGGCGGCACGGTGTTCTTCCGCTCGCTGATGTCGGAGGCCGACACCGCGCGCCTGCGGCACGACGCCGACGTGCTGGACGTCAGCGCCTTCGGCGACAAGTACGGCCTCGCGCCCGGCTACATGACCGAGAGCAACCGCTACTTCGAGGTCATCGGCCGCGTGCCGGCGCGCTGGAACCGCGCCATCTTCTACGACGGCGGCATCTTCCATTCCGGCGACATCCGCTGGGCCGCCGCCCGCGCCGGCTACCTCGCCGACCCCGGCCGGCTGACGCTCAACGCGTTCTTCAAGAGCCGCAAGCGCTGAAGCCGCGCGCCATGGCCTCGATAATCGTCGCCATGACCACCTCCATCACCATCGCCACGCGCGAGAGCCGCCTGGCGCTGTGGCAGGCCGAGCACGTGCAGGCCCGCCTGGGCCGCGAGCTCGGCATCACCACCACGCTGCTGGGCATGACCACCCGCGGCGACCAGATCCTCGACCGCACGCTGTCCAAGGTCGGCGGCAAGGGCCTGTTCGTCAAGGAGCTGGAGACGGCCCTGGCCGAGGGCCGCGCGCAGCTGGCCGTGCACTCGCTGAAGGACGTGCCGATGGAGCTGCCCGAGGGCTTCGTGCTCGCGGCGGTGCTGGAGCGCGAGGACCCGCGTGATGCCTTCGTGTCCAACGACTACGCGTCGCTGGCCGAGCTGCCCGAGGGCGCCGTCGTCGGCAGTTCCAGCCTGCGCCGTGTGACGCAGCTGCTCAGCCTGCGGCCCGACCTGCGCGTGGAGCCGCTGCGCGGCAACCTCGACACCCGGCTGCGCAAGCTCGACGACGGCGGCTACCACGCCATCGTGCTGGCCGCCGCCGGCCTCAAGCGGCTGGACCTGGCCCACCGCGTGCGCGCGGTGTTCGAGGTGGACCAGATGCTGCCCTGCGCCGGTCAGGGCGCGCTGGGCCTGGAGATCCGCGCCGACGACGCCGCGCTGGCCGACGCGCTGGCCCGGCTGGCGCACCAGCCCACGCAGCTGGCCTGCGAGGCCGAGCGTGCCGTGTCCCGCGCGCTGGGCGGCAGCTGCAGCCTGCCGCTGGCCGCCCACGCGCGCTGGCAGGGCGGCACGCTGCGCCTGGCCGCGGCGCTGGGTCATGCCGAGGCGCACACCTCGCCGCTGTTGCGCGCCGAGGCCGCTGGCGACGTGACCGACGTCGCCGGCGCCCGTGCGCTGGGCCAGCAGGCCGCCGCGCAGCTGCGCGAGCGCGGCGCCGGCGCCTACCTGCCCGGATGACCACCCTCATCGTCACCCGGCCCCGCCCGCAGTGCGAGGCCTGGCTGGCGCGGCTGGCGGCGCTGGGCGTGCCCGCCGGGGCGCTGCCGCTGATCGAGATCCTGCCGGCCGGCGACGCGGCCCCCGTGCAGGCAGCCTGGGCCGCGCTGGCGGCCGTGGACCTGGCGGTGTTCGTCAGCCCGAACGCGGTCGAACAGTTCTTCGCCCGCGCCAGCGCCGCTGTGTGGCCGGCGCACACGCTGGCCGCCTGCGTGGGCCCCGGCAGCGCGCAGGCGCTGGCCGCGCATGGCGTGCCGGCGGCCCTCATCGTCCAGCCCGCGGCGGATGCCGCCAGCCTGGACTCCGAGCACCTGTGGCAGCAGCTGGCCCCCCGGCGCGACTGGACCGGTGCCCGCGTGCTGCTGTTGCGCGGCGACGGCGGCCGTGAATGGCTGGCCGAACGCCTGGCCGAGGCCGGCGCGCAGGTGGAGGCGGTCACCGTCTACCACCGCAGTGGCCCGCACTTCGACGCCGCCGAACAGGCGCTGCTGGCCGACGTGCTGGCCCGGCCGACCGCCCATGCCTGGCTGTTCAGCAGCGCCGAGGCCGTGGGCCACCTGCAGGGCCTGCCACTGGCCGGCCAGCGCGCCATCGCCACCCACCCGCGCATCGCCGAGGCTGCCCGCGCCGCCGGATTTCATCCTGTGGTTTTGGCGCGACCCGACCCCGAAGCGGTGACGCAGGCCCTGAAAGCCCTCTGACAGAATCCGTCGCACTGTGACCGAGCCGATTTCCGCTGTTGTTCCCGCGGCCGAGCCCGCGGCCCCGCCGCCCCCCGCCACCCCTTTGCTGCCAGCCTGGCTCCCCTGGCTGCTGGCGCTGCTAGGTGCGGCCGTGCTGTTGTGCGTCGTGCTGGCCTGGCAGAGCCTGTCGCGCCAGCAGTCGCTGGAGCAGGAGCTGGTGCGCCGCCAGGAAAACAGCCACGCCGAGGCTACCGAGGCACGGCTCGCCGCCAAACAGTCCGCCGACCTGGTGCGCGACACGGCCGCCAAGGTCTCGCTGCTGGAGGCGCGCCTGGCCGAGGTGGCGCTGCAGCGCGGCCAGCTGGAGGAGCTGATCCAGTCCATGTCCCGCTCGCGCGACGAGAACGTCGTCGGCGACATCGAGGCCGCCATCCGGGTGGCGCTGCAGCAGACGCAGATCACCGGCAGCGCCGAGCCGCTGGTGGCCACGCTCAAGCAGGCCGACGAGCGCCTGCTGCGCTACAAGCAGCCGCGGCTGGAAGGCGTGCGCCGCGCCGTCGCCCGCGACCTGGACCGCGTGAAGGCCGTCGCCACTGTCGACGTCTCCACGCTGACCATCAAGCTCGACGAGGTCGTGCGCATGGCCGACGAGCTGCCGCTGGTGTCCGGCGGCGACGTGGCCACCACGCCGCGCGAGGAGCGCCGGGCCGACGCCGCAGCCAAGGAGCGCGAGCGCGCGCTGCAACTGCAGCGCGAGCAGGCCGCCGCGGCCGCCGAGGGGCGCATGTCGCTGTGGTGGTGGCAGGCCACGCAGCAGCTGTCCAGCTGGACCGGCATCGCCTGGGGCGAGGCGAAGACGCTGTTGCGCGTGACCCGCATCGAGCATCCCGAGGCCGCGCTGATCTCGCCCGACCAGAGCTTCTTCCTGCGCGAGAACCTCAAGCTGCGTCTGCTCAACGCGCGCCTGGCGCTGCTGAGCCGCCAGTTCGACACCACGCAGTCCGACCTGCGCGATAGCCAGGAGATGCTCAGCCGCTACTTCGACACGCGCTCGCGGAAGGTCGCCAGCGTCGCCGAGCTGCTGCGCCAGGTGGCCGGCCAGGCCCGTCAGGTCAGCGTGCCTCGCCCGGACGACACGCTGGCCGCGCTGACCGCCGCCGCGGCCGGCCGCTGAAGGGGAGGGCACCATGCGCCTCGTCATCTGGCTGGTCCTTCTGTTCGTCGCCGCCGTTGTTGCGGCGCTGATGCTGGGCTCCAACGATGGCCTTGCCAGCTTCTACTGGAAGAGCTGGCGGCTGGACATCTCGCTGAACCTGTTCCTGCTGCTGCTGGTGGCCAGCTGCTTCGCGCTCGTGACGGCAATCCAGGCCATCGAGGCGCTGACGACGCTGCCCAAGCGTGCCCGCGAGTGGCGGCTGGCGCAACGCGAACGCAGCGCTCAGCTTGCGCTGCGCGAGGCGCTCGTTGAGTTCTTCGGCGCCCGTTTCAGCCGCGCGCAGAAGGCGTCGCAGAAGGCGCTCAACATCCAGTCCGCCACACCCGAGCTGGCCGCCGACCAGGCCTTCATGGCGCTGGCCCACCTGCTGGCCGCCGCCAGCGCGCATCGCCTGCAGGACCGCCGCCACCGCGACGAGCAGCTGAACCGCGCACTCGAGCTGGCCCGCCGCACCGGCGGCGCCCGCGCGCAGGAAGACGGCGCGCGCCTGCTGGCCGCCGAATGGGCGCTGGACGACCGTGACGCCACCCGTGCGCTCGGTTTGCTGGCCGAACTGCCGCCTGGCGTCGCGCGCCGCACTCAGGCGCTGCGGCTGCGGCTGCAGGCGTCGCGGCTAGCCCGCCAGCCGCTGGACGCGCTGCGCACCGCGCGCCTGCTGGCCAAGCACCAGGCCTTCTCCAAGGTGGCCGCTCAAGGGCTGCTGCGCTCGCTGGCCTTCGAGGCGCTGGACGGCGCCCGCGACGTCGACCAGCTGCGCACCGCCTGGCAGCAGCTGGACCCGGCCGACCGCCGCGATCCGCTGGTGGCCGCGCGTGCCGCCCAGTGCGCCGCCCATCTCGGCGCGCCGGACGACGGCCGCGGCTGGCTGCGCCCGTTCTTCGATGACCTCGGTGACCTGCAGGCCGACGACCGCGCCGAGCTCGCGCTGGCGCTGGTGCCCGTGCTGGCTGGCTGCGGGCCGGACTGGCTGCAGCGCCTGGAGTCCGCACAGTCGCGCTTCCCGCGCGAACGCGCGCTGGCCTACGCGCTGGGCCACGCGCTGGCCGAGCGCCAGCTGTGGGGCAAGGCCCGCCTGATGCTGGATACCGTCGCCGAAGACGTGGCCATGCCGGCCGCCGCGCGTCGGCGCAGCTGGTTGGTGCTTGCGACGCTGGCCGAGCAAGAGGGCGACGACGCCCGCCGCGCACGCTGCTTCGAGGCGGCCGCGCGGCTGCCCTGAGGCGCCTGCCTTGCCGCCGTCGTCGGCCTCACGAGTCCGTCGCGACAGAAAACCGGCGAACTCTTGCTGACGGTATGAAAATCTGGTTATACTGTGAGGCTTGCAGAGCGGCTGTAGCTCAGTTGGATAGAGTACTTGGCTACGAACCAAGGGGTCGTGGGTTCGAATCCTGCCAGCCGCACCAATAACAAGAAAGAACAAGAAAAATCGAACGGATCGGTTCCTCACGGACGGGCCCGTTTACAAACCGTCAGATTCAGCGGCTGTAGCTCAGTTGGATAGAGTACTTGGCTACGAACCAAGGGGTCGTGGGTTCGAATCCTGCCAGCCGCACCAAAATAGAAGATGTTGAAACGCCTCGGAGCTTGCTCCGGGGCGTTTTTCTTTGTGCGCGCGGACTGCCCGCGTGCGAGGCCTAGCGCGAGAAGCGGGGCGCGGCCGCTGGCTGCCAGTGGCCGGCGTCGTCCTGCACGAAGCTGCCACGCGCCTGCGCGTGCGGATGCAGCGGCGCCTCGGCCAGCGTCAGCACCGGCGCGAAGCAGACGTCACTGCCCTCCAGCAGCGCGGTCCATTCGTCGCGCGTCTTCTCGCGGATGCGTGCCGCCACACGCTCGCGCAGCGCCGGCCATTGGCGGGTGTCGTGCTGGGCCGCGGGGTCGACATCGGTGAGGCCCAGGCGCTGCAGCAGTGCTGCGTAGAACTGCGGCTCCAGCGCGCCCAGCGACACGTGCCGGCCGTCGGCGCACTCAAAGCAGTCGTAGAAGGGCGAGCCGTGCAGGAAGAAGTTCCGTGCCGGGTCGTCGGCCCACTGGCCGGCGGCGCGCAGTGAGTGCAGCAGGCTGGACATCAGCCCCACGCCGTCCACCATGGCCGCGTCCACCACGCCGCCGCGGCCGGTGCGCTGCGCGTCCCACAGTGCGGCCATCAGGCCGAAGGCCAGCAGCATGGCGCCGCCGCCCATGTCGCCGATCAGCGTGGCCGGGATGCTAGGCGCCGTGCCGGCCCGTGATGCGACGGACAGCACGCCGGTCAGCGCCACGTAGTTGATGTCGTGCCCGGCCGCCTGCGCCAGCGGACCGGTCTGGCCCCAGCCGGTGACGCGGCCGTAGACGAGCCTTGGGTGGCCAGCCGCAAACATGTCGGGCCCCAGCCCCAGCCGCTCCATGACGCCGGGGCGGAAGCCCTCGATGACGGCATCCGCGCCCTCGATGAGCCGGCGTGCCTCGGCCATGCCGCCCGGCGTCTTCAGGTCCAGCATGACGCGGCGCTTGCCGCGGTCCAGCCCGGTGCCGGTGGCGATGGCCGGCTTCCCCGGGCGGTCGATGACCAGCACGTCGGCGCCGTGGTCGGCCAGCAGCATGCCGGTCAGCGGGCAGGGGCCGAGGCCCGCCATCTCGATGACCTGGAGGCCGGCCAGCGGGCCGCGGGAGGAGGGCGCTTGCATCGGACAATGTTGTCATGAACAAGGCCTTCACCAAGGAATCCGACGCGCCTGATGACGATGATGGCGACGGCCCCTCGCTGCCCGCGCTGCCGGCCGGCTCGCGCAACTACATGACGCCCGGCGGCTACGCGCGGCTGCGTGCGGAGTTCATGCAGCTCATCGACGTGGAGCGGCCCAAGATGGTGGAGACGGTGTCGTGGGCGGCCAAGAACGGCGACCGCTCGGAGAACGGCGACTACCTTTACGGCAAGAAGCGGCTGCGCGAGATCGACCGCCGGCTGCGCTTCCTGACCAAGCGGCTGGACATCGCCGAGGTGGTGGACCCGAGCGTCCATCATGGCAGCGAGCAGGTGTTCTTCGGCGCGACGGTGACGTACGCCACCGCCCGTGGCGACGAGAAGACGATCACGATCAAGGGCATCGACGAGTCCGACAGCCTGGCCGGCGAGGTCAGTTGGATCTCGCCGATCGCGCGCACGCTGCTGAAGGCGCGCGTGGGCGACGAGCTCAATCTCGTGACGCCGGTGGGCGTCGAGAAGATCGAGGTCGTCGAGGTGACTTACCCGGCGCCTGCCGCCGGGGAGTGATCAAGCCCCCCGGCGCCGGCGGCCGGGGATGGATCAGGACTTCTTCGGCGCCGGCTTGAGCATCGCGTTGGCGCGGGCCTTCTCGTCGGGGCTGAGCTTGGCGGCGATGGCGGGCAGGGCGGCGGCTGCCTGCTCGTGGCCCTGGCTCCTGGCCAGCGCGCACCAGGCGTAGGCGGCGGCCATGTCCTTGTCGCCGCCCTGTCCCTGGGCCAGCATGACGGCGAGGTTGAACATCGCGTCCGGCTGCCTGCCCCGGGCCGCGGCCTGGAAGAGCTGGCGCGCGGTGACGTAGTTCTGCGGCACCACCTCGCCCTGGTAGAAGAAGGTGGCCAGCGCGTTCTGCGCTTCGACATGGCCCTTGACGGCGGCTTCCTTGTAGAGCGCCAGGGCCTGCTCGGGCGCCCTAGCGGTGCCTTCGCCAAGGTCCAGCATGCGGGCGGCCGCATAGGTGGCCTCAATGTTGCCCGCCCGCGCGGCGGCGCCGTAGTAGCCGCCGGCCTTCTCCAGGTCCAGCGGAATGCCGGCTGGCTGCTTGGGGACTTGGTGGTGATAGAGCTGGCCCAGCAGCAGCATGGCTGGGGTGTGGCCAGCGGCGGCGGCGGCGGTGAGCGCCTCGATGGCCTTGGGGCCGTCCGCAGCCGTGCCGACGCCGCTCACATAGGCCTGGCCGATCAGCGTGTTGGCGGGCTCGAAGCCGAATTCCAGCGCCTTGCGCCACAGGCGCAGCGCTTCCTGGGGGTTGCGCTTGGTGCCCTGGCCGCTCAGGTAGACGCGGGCCAGCAGCAAGGTGGCCTCGATGCGGGTGTTGATCTGGTCGGGCTTCTTGGGGTCGTAGCGCAGCCGGTCATCGACCGGGTGGTAGCGTGCATTGATGACCTCGTTGAGCCACTCGACAGCCTTGGGCGTGCTGGCCGGCGTGCCCAGGCCCAGCAGGTGCAGGCGGCCGAGCATCATGGCGGCTTCTTCGTAGCCCAGCTTCTTCCAGCCTTCCTCGAAGCGGGTGCGGGCCTCGGCGAATTTGCCGGCCTCATAGGCCTCGAAGGCCTGGGTCAGGGATTTGTCCTTGCGGGCAATCCAGTTGCGGCCGGCGGCGAAGCGGCGATCCGAGCCGGCGCAGGCTGCCGAGGGCGATGTCGGCATGGCGTTGGTGCCGTCGGACGACTCGGAGGCAGTTGCCGTCTTGGCACTGCCGTCGGGTGACACATCGTCGAAATCCCCGTCCAGGTGACCGAAGTGACGCAGGTAAGCCAGCGTGGCGTCGTCTTCTTCCGGCACGTAGCCGCTCATGAACCCGCATGACGAGGCGTAGTTGCGGGACAACACCTTGCTCTTCGCCGCGACGACGGCGCTGGGATCGGCGGCGCGGTCACGCTTGCCAGTGACCTTGACGGCCTCCAGCGACTGTTTATCGGTGCTTGGGGCTGGTGCACTGGCGGCCGCCTGCTGCGCATGCAGAGGCGTCGCCAGCAGCGTTGAACACAGAGCCAGGACGGAAAAAGCCGTCCGGCTCAGCTTGAAGTTGCGTCGGACGGCTTGTGGCATGGCGTCTGGCTGATCAGCGCGGGCTGCGATAGCTCGCGGTGATTTGGTAGATGCGGCCGTAGTAGCCGTCGCTGTAGATGCTCGGGATGCCGTTTGCGTAGTTCTGGTAGCCGCCCGTGTCGTCCTGGTTGCGCTCGCCGGTGAGGTTGCGCGCTTCAGCAGCCAGCTCCAGCCCGTTCTTGAAGCGGTAGCTCACCTTGGCGTCGATGAACGCCGTGCGCTTGGCGAACACCGGCGCACCGGGGTTGTAGGGCGCGCGCCAGTTCGGGATGCCCACACCCGGGAAATTGTTGATACCCACCGAGTTGCTGCTACCCGCTGGCGAGTAATTCCACAGGCGTTTCGCCACGACTTGCTGAGCGATCTTGAACTGCAGCGCACCATCGTCGTACCACAGCGATGTGTTGAACGAGTACTTGGGCTGGCCGAGCAGCGGCAGGGTCTCGCCGCTGATCTGGTCGATCATCGGCACGCCGCCTGCGTTGCGCAGCTGGCTGTAGTTGGCATCCATGCCGGTGTAGCGCAGCACGGAGGGCAGGAAGGTGAAGGCCGTCTTGCCGCTGAACTCCACGCCGCGCCGCTTGCCGGTCAGGGGATTGTTGGTCCACATGCCGATGTTGAACTCCTTGTTGGCCATCGACTCACCCGTCAGCGGATCCACGAGATTGCTGTTGGCGAAAACGCGCACGCTGCTGAGCGCGAGCCGCGTGGTGGGGGCCCCCACCACGTCGCGTTGCTGGAAGACCCCAGCCGACAGCGACGTGTCGCGGTTGACATACCACTCCAGCGACAGATTCTTGTTGATCGTGGTCTGCGGCTTCACGGCCGGGTTGCCGAAGGTTCTGTTGCAGCTTTGGTCGGCGGCCGAGCCGTCGCTCTCTGGGGGCAGGTCGTCGACGAAATCGCTGTTGGTGCAGGTGATGACGCCGTCGCCGGTCGGCGCGAGCCGGCTCAAGGGCACGGTGCCGATATTCTTGGACCAGGAGAAACGCGTCACCAGCTTGTCGGGCACCGGCCACAGCGCCAGGTTCAAGCTCGGGCTGACGTCAGTCCGGGAGCCCTTGAAATCGATGTTCTGCGAAACCTGGGCGACTTGCACGTTCCGCGTTTCGCCATCGGTTGGCTGCCAGGCGCTGGTTTTCTGCACGGAACGGAAGACCAGGAAGCCGGTGGAGGCCATGGTGGTGCGCAGGACGCGCGCGCCGACGTTACCCGCAAGCTCCAGGCCGAAGGGCAGGCGTTGGTCGGTGAACGGCCACCTGTCAACCTCGAAATTGGTCATCAGGTAGCCCGCCACCTTCTTGTCCATGAAGGCACTCTTGGGCGCGTCGTAGTACTTGCCGTCGCTGGCAATGCAGCCCTCGAAGCAGTCCGGCACCTTGAAGCCAGCGAGGTCGACCAACTTGTAGACATCGATGGTGTTGAAACCATTCAACAGTCCCGCCGGGCGATCCTTGGAGCCGCCGTAGTACTGGCCAGACGGCGGAACGGTCAGGGTCTGCGTCACGAGCTGCTTGATCTGATCCGGCGTCAACGTGGTGGTGCCTGCCACCGCGTTGCCGGGATAGGCATTGATCATCGTGCCTTGTTTGACGCCATAGGCGCAGGCCTGGCCACCCGCTGCCAGCGATCCGGCAGTGTCCTGGCAGCCCACCACGTTCCAGCGCGTATTGACCGCTGGCAGATACACGCCGGGCACAAACCCGGCTTGCCCGAAGGTGCCGACGGGCGCCTTGATCTCCGGGCCATTGCCGCTGTAGCGGTCAGCATCGTTCTGGATGTGCTGAAAGCCGGAGCTCAGTTTGGTCAGGAACGGAATCTTGTCCGTCAGGTTGTAGTCCAGATCAACCTTGAGGTTGGTCTCGGCATTCTTGTTCAAGAACGCGCGGGCGACGTTCAGCGTCGTGACGCCGGTATAGAGGGCGCGCTGGGCAGCCGTGTATTGCGGCGTGGCCACGGGATCGAGGGCGCTTCCAGCGAAAGCATTCTGCTGTGCAACGGGGAACACCGCCGCATAGCCAGCCATGTTGCTGAACTGGTCCAGCGCGCCGCCGTCAGGCCGCGTGATGCTCCACAGGCCATTGCCCCCCAGCTCGGCGCGGCCCAGTCCGTAATAGGTACCGAACCCCGCACGGATATCGATGCGCTTGCCCGTGGTTTCGTTGCGCGCCGCCATGAACCGCACGCGTACCCGGTCATCACGGTACTCGCCACCCAACTGCAGGGTTTTGCTCGTGGTGTCGATCTTGGAGACGATGCTGTCGGTGCCCACGGAGTTGCCATCCGTCGTGAAGCTCGTCACGTGGTGGCTGCTGTCTACCGTGTAGCCGGGCAGGATGTTGGTGGTCGTGCCCTGGATCAGCGGCGCGTTGTTGGCGCGCCAGGTATACGTGCCGGGCAGCGTGGAGCCCGAGGCGCCAGCCGTCAGCGTGCGGGTGTTGGTGGTCAGGTTGTCCGTGACATTCCCGTTGAACGTCGGGGACACGCCTGGCGCCAGGAAGGCGACCAGGTCCTCGACATGGCGGGAGCTCTGGGCCCACTTGCCATAGACGGAGAGCTTGTCGTTGACCTTCCAGTCCAGGCGGATGTCGCCGCCGGTGCGCTTGTCGTCATTGCGCCGCAGGTTGTAGCGGATCCCGTTCGAGTTGACCGGCGTGTAGTCGTGCCACTGGTTCAGGCAGGTCAGTTGCTCGTTGAGCCGGAAGCTCTGGGCAGTGGTGCGATTGGTAGAGCTCGTGATGCCGGCAACGTCGGCAGCGGTGAGCGTCGGGAACGCAGTGAAGCAATCAGCCTTGGTTTGCGCCGCACCCGACTTGTCGAGGATCTGGCGCGGTGTGGCCGACATGAACATGCCGCCGGTGGAGGTGGCCCACTGACCGACCGGCACGTCGGCCGCGCCTGGATCCAGCGCGCGCGAGCTGTTGACGAAACTGAAGGTCTTCTCGGGCGAGTTGTCGAAGTCCGCGTACCGGGCCAGGCCTTGCGCGGCGTTGCTGCCGCCTTGGTTGATGGAGTGGTTCTCCCGGAAATTGCGCGTGTAGTTGAAGTTGGCCAGCACGCCCAGGGTGCCACCGAGGAAGTTGTTCGCGGCGGTCAGGTGGGCGTTGGGCGTGGTCTTCTTGGCGAGATCGCTTTGGCTGGCGCCCAGCTTGAGCAGGTAGAAGGGTTTCTTGAAATCCAGGCCGTTGCGGGTCTCGATGAGGACGCTGGCGCCCAGGGAGCCCGTGGTCATGGCTGCCGTGGCACCCTTGACGACGTCCACGCTCTTGATCAGCTCGGCCGGCAGCTCGCGGAACTCCGTGCCACGGCCATCGCCACCGCCCAGCAGGTCGGTCCCGGCGCCCGAGCTCACGCCCAGGCCGTCCATTTCAACGCGCGTGTTTTCCGGGCCGTTGCCACGGATGGTGACATTCATGCCTTCGCCGTACAGACCGCGATCCAGGGCCACGCCGGCGATGCGCGAGATGGCCTCGCCGATGTTGTTGTCCGGGAAGGAGCCCACGTCGTCAGCGACGATGGAATCCTGGTGCGTGTCGGCGTTCTTCTTCCGCGCGATGCTGGACTGCTGCGACTGGCGGGTGCCGACGACCAGCACGGTCTCCAGCTCGTTGATCGGTGCCTTGGCCTTGTGTGCCTCGGCCGGCTTGGCGGCAGCGGTCGGCGCCGACGCGGCAGCCGCGGGAGCGGCGGGCGTCTGGGCCAGGGCGGCCTCGTGGGCCATCAGCGCGAGGGCGATGGAAACAGCGGTACCGATGTGGCTGCGCTGCAGCAGGGGGGTGCTGGTCATGGTCTCTCTCCGTGTTGGCCGGTCCCGGTCCGGCCGTCGTTGTTTTCAGGGGTTTTGCCCGTCACGGAGAGCTGTTCAGGTCACTCCGTTTCTGGCGTCGGAGCGGACCTTAAACATGGGGTTACATCGCGAGAAATACGATTTCCAGAAATTGCTATCTCGTCAAGGAATACCGAGGTCAGAAACAATGGTTAACCCGTGGACTTGAACAGAAACACTCACGGCGCTGAGCGGCCGCGGTGTCAACCAGCAACACCGACAACGGTGTCAGGGGCGGGTGCGGGAGACGCGCTGCACGGCCGGTGTGCGGCGCAGCACGCGCAGCACGTCGGCCAGGTGCAGGCGGTCGCGCACGGCGATGAGCAGGCTCATCTCCACCTCCTCCAGCGCCGGCGCCTCGTCGCCCATGGCGATGTGCGTGATGTCGGCCTCGGCCTGCGCCACCGCCTGCGCCACCTGGGCCAGCACGCCTTTGCCGTTGGTCAGCAGCAGCGACACGCCTACCTCGAAGCTGCGCGTTAGCTCCTCGGCCCATTCCACGCGTATCCAGTGCTCGCTGTCGCGCTGGAACAGCCGCTTGCCGACGGCGCATTCGCAGGTGTGCACCACCAGCCCTTCGCCGCGGCCGAGGTAGCCGCGCACCTCGTCGCCCGGGATGGGGCGGCAGCAACTGGCCAGTTGCACGGAGGCGCCTTCGCTGCCGTCGATGGTGACGCTGGCGCGGTCCACCGGCGTCTCGGTGAAGCGGCCCAGCGTCAGCGCCAGCGCGTCGGGGCGCTGGCCCTGCTCGGCCATCAGCCGCGCCAGCTTCTTGGCGATGATGGCGGCGATCTTGCGGCCGGCGCCGATGTCCACCAGCAACTGCTCGGTCCCGGCGCTGCCGGCCCATTCGGCCAGTGCGTGCCATATGGGCGCGGCCGGGTCGTCCAGTTCCAGGCTGGGCAGGGCCAGGCCTTCCACGCGCATGGCCTGGGCCAGCATCTTCTCGCCCAGCTCGCGCGATTCCTCCTGCTCCAGGTCCTTCAGGTAGTGGCGGATCTTGGAGCGTGCGCGGCCGGTGCGCACGAAGCTCAGCCAGGCCGGGTTGGGGCTGGCACCGGGGGCGGTGACGATCTCGACGATGTCGCCGCTCTTGAGCTCGGCCCGCAGCGGCACGGCCTCGCCGTTGACCTGGGCGGCCACGCAGTGGTCGCCGACGTCGGAGTGGATCGCGTAGGCGAAGTCCACCGGCGTCGCGCCCTTGGGCAGCGCCATGATCTTGGACTTGGGCGTGAAGACGTAGATCGAGTCGGGGAACAGGTCGATCTTGACGTGCTCCAGGAACTCGTTGGCGTCGCGCGTCTCGTCCTGGATGTCGATGAGGCTCTGCAGCCAGCGGGCATTGGCCTGCTGCGCGATCAGCGCCGACGCCTGTTTGCCGCGGCTCTTGTAGATCCAGTGCGCCGCCACGCCCTGTTCGGCGATCTGGTGCATGCCCTCGGTGCGCAGCTGGAACTCCAGCGGTGTCGCCAGCGGCCCCATCAGCGTCGTGTGCAGCGACTGGTAGCCGTTGTCCTTCTGGTTGGCGATGTAGTCCTTGAAGCGCCCGGCCTGCGGCTTGTAGAGCTGATGCAGCACGCCCAGGGCCGTGTAGCACTGCAGCGGCTCCTCGGTGAGGATGCGGAAGCCGAAGATGTCGCTGACCTGCGCGAAGCTCATGAGCCCCTTCTCGCGCATCTTCTTGTAGATGGAATAGACCGTCTTCTCGCGGCCCTGCACCTCCACGCGCATGCTGGCCTTGGCGAAGGCGGCGCGGATCTCGCCCTCGATGCGCGACACCAGGTCGCGCCGGTTGCCGCGCGCCTTGGCCACGGCCTTGGACAGCGCCGCGTAGCGCCAGGGGTGGAAGTAGCGGAAGGACAGGTCTTCCAGCTCGCGGAAGGTCTGGTTCAGGCCCAGCCGGTGGGCGATGGGCGCGTAGATGTCGAAGGTCTCGCGCGCGATGCGGCGCGCCTTGTGCGGCGCCATCGCGCCCATCGTGCGCATGTTGTGCAGCCGGTCGGCCAGCTTGATGAGGATGACGCGCAGGTCGCGCGCCATCGCCAGCAGCATCTTGCGGAAGGACTCGGCCTGCGACTCCTCCTTGGTGGAGAACTGCAGCTTGTCCAGCTTGGTGAGGCCGTCCACAAGGTCGGCCGTCGTCGCGTCGAATTTCTCGATCAGCTCGGTCTTGGAGACGCCGCAGTCTTCGACGACGTCGTGCATCAGTGCCGCCATCAGCGCCTGGGCGTCCAGCCGCCACTCGGCGCAGATGCCGGCCACGGCGATGGGGTGGGTGATGTAGGGCTCGCCGGTGGCCCGCTTCTGGCCCAGGTGGGCCTCGTCGGCGAACTTGTAGGCCTCGCGCACGCGCTTGACCTCGGCCTTGCTCAGGTAGCCGAGCTTGGGGAGGAGGGCGTCGAAGGAGGCGGCCTCCGCCGGCGTTGGCGGAGCCGGCTGGCGCAGACCCGGGAGGGTGAACCAGGCGGTGAGGGAGCGTTGGGCCATAGGTGCCCGAATTTAGCCGAAGCCGAAATGGCAACGGGCGTCCGAGGACGCCCGTTTCATGTTCAGCGCGTGGTGGCTTAGACCGGCACCTTGCGCAGCATCTCCAGGCCCACTTCGCCGGCGGCGATCTCGCGCAGCGCGGTCACGCTGGGCTTGTTCTTGCTCTCGATGCGGGGGCTGTGGCCCTGGCTCAGCATGCGGGCGCGGTAGGTCGCGGCCAGCACGAGCTGGAAGCGGTTGGGGATCTTGGTCAGGCAGTCTTCGACGGTGATGCGGGCCATGGTGTTCCTTGAGAAAAGCGGGTCAGGGCAGATCGAGCGCCTGAAAGACGGCAGAGCGGTTGCGCCGCTGAGCCACATATTTTAGCCGCTGCGCGTGGACGATGGCCTTGAGGTCGAAAACGGCCGTGTCGAACACCGCGTTCACGACGACGAAGTCGAAGTTCTGCGCTTGCGCCACCTCGATGCGGGCGTTGTTCATGCGCTTGGCGATGACCTCCGGCGCGGTGTCGCCGCGGCGGCTCAGGCGCAGGCGCAGTTCGTCCCAGCTGGGCGGCAGGATGAAGATCAGCACGGCGTACGGGAACAGCTGCTTGATCTGCAGCGCGCCCTGAAAGTCGATCTCCAGCACCACGTCCTCGCCGGCCTGCAGCCGCGTCTCGATGCCGGCGCGCGAGGTGCCGTAGAGGTTGTCGTGCACCTCGGCCCACTCGAAGAACTCGCCGCGGGCGGCCATTGCGCGGAACTCGTCCGGCGAGATGAACCAGTACTCGCGGCCGTGCTGCTCCTGGCCGCGCGGTGCGCGCGACGTGTGGGAGACGGAGACGGCCAGGCGGGCGTCCAGTTCCAGCAGCGCCTTCACGAGGCTGGATTTGCCGGCGCCGCTCGGGGCGGCGACAACGAAGAGATTGCCGGGGTATTCCATGTCGGGGTCGGGTTCGGTGGGCCGCGCCCGGGTGTCGGGCCGCGCGGCCAAGTCCTTGTGCAGTCACAAGTTTTCGTTCGCGCAAGGCCGGAAATCCTGGGCGGACGGCAGCCGCTGATCTTAGCGTGCGCCCGCGAGGCCGCCCGACGCGTGGGCGCGCCCACCGTGATCCGGTCGCGGTTTGACGGAAGTCAATTCGCCGCAGCGGTCGCTTCTTCAAAATGTGCATGCAAAATGCATATTAAGAGGAGCAGTCATGACACTGACCAGCTACGGCACCCGGATCGACCTTCGCCCGCTGTCCCCCCGCGAGCGACACCCGTTGGTCTTCAACACCTTTCGCAGTCTCGCCGCCGGTGAATCGGTCGAGCTGATCAACGACCACGATCCCCGGCCGCTGCTGGCGCAGTTCCGCGCCGAGTGGGCCGAGCGCTTCACCTGGGACGACGTCGAGCGTGGCCCCGAGGTCTGGCGCGTGCGCATCGTCAAGGTCGCAGCCCACGGCGACGGCCGCTGCTGCGGCTCCTGCGGCGGCGCCTGATGGCTGGCCGCTTCACCCACTACGAGGGCACATCATGAACACCGCAAGCAGGCTCTGGCGCTGGCTGGGCCTCATCTTCGTCCTGTCGTTCGGCGCCTTGGGCTACCTGGGCTGGCAGATCTATCTTTCCGCGCCGCCCATCCCCAGGCAGGTCGTCACGACCGATGGCGAGGTTCTTTACACGGCCGAGCAGATCCAGCTCGGCCAGCAGGCCTGGCTGTCGGCCGGCGGCCAGCAGCTGGGCACCGTCTGGGGTCATGGCGCCTATGTCGCGCCGGACTGGTCGGCCGACTGGCTGCACCGCGAGGCCGTGGCGCTGGGCAACCTGCGCACCGCCGAGCAGCAGCAGGGCGGCCGGGTGCTGAGCGCCGCCGATCAGGCGGCCGTCGCCCAGACCGTGCGCGACGAGATGCGCCGCAACACCTATGACGACAGCAATGGCGTCGTGAAGGTGTCGGCCGCGCGCGCCAAGGCCATCCGCGACGTGGCGGCCCACTACGACGCCCTGTTCGGCACCGACCCGCGCCTGGACAAGCTGCGCGAGCAGTACGCGATGACGTCGGGCAGCCTGCCCGACGCCGAGAACCGCCAGGCGCTGACGGCGTTCTTCTTCTGGTCCGCCTGGGCGGCCACGACGGACCGGCCCGGCGAGACCGGCCTGTCCTACACCAGCAACTGGCCGCATGAGCCGCTGGTGGGCAACGTCATGAGCACGTCGGCGGCGATGTGGTCCATGGCCAGCATCGTGCTGCTGCTGGCCGGCATTGCCGCGATGCTGTGGCTGCACAAGGGCGATGCCCATGAGCAGGAAGCCGCCGTGCCCGCGGCCGACCCGCTGCTGGGCGCCAAGGCCACGCCGTCGATGAAGGCGACGCGCAAGTACTTCTTCATCGTCATCGCGCTGATGCTGCTGCAGATCGGCATGGGCGTCATCACCGCCCACTACGCGGTGGAGGGCCAGTCCTTCTTCGGCCTGCCGCTCGCGGACATCCTGCCCTACACCATCAGCCGCACGGTGCACACGCAGATCGGCGTGTTCTGGATCGCCACCGCGTGGCTGGCGACGGGCCTGTACGTGGCGCCGCTGCTGTCGGGCCGCGAGCCCAGGTTGCAGAAGCTGGGCGTCGACGCGCTGTTCTGGGCGCTCATCATCGTCGTGCTGGGCTCCACCATCACCGGCTGGCTGGGCACGCTGCAGCACCGCGGCGTGGACTTCAGCTTCTGGTTCGGCAACCAGGGCCTGGAGTTCACGAGCATGGGTCGCTTCTGGCAGATCCTGCTGTTCGTGGGCCTGCTGTTCTGGGTCTTCCTGCTGGGCCGCGCGCTGTGGCCGGCGTTGAAGAAGCCCTCGGAAACCCGCGGCCTCATCGCGATGGTGTTCCTGTCTGCCACCTGCATCGGCGGTTTCTACGCGACCTCGCTCGCCTGGGGCCAGCACACGCACTACTCGATGGTCGAGTACTGGCGCTGGTGGCTGGTGCACCTGTGGGTGGAGGGCTTCTTCGAGGTCTTCGCCACCGCCGTGGTCGCGCTGATCTTCACCAACCTGGGCCTGATCCGCGCCGCCTCGGCCAACCGGGCCATCGTCGCGGAGACCATCGTGTTCCTGTTTGGCGGCATCCTGGGCACGCTGCACCACCTGTACTGGACGGGCACGCCGACCTCGGTGATTGCCGTCGGCTCGGTGTTCTCGGCCCTCGAAGTGGTGCCGCTGACGCTGATCGGCCTGGAGGCGCTGCAGACCTGGCGCCGTTCGCAGGGCGTGGCCTGGCTCTCGGCCTACAAGTGGGTCATCCTGAGTTTTGTCGCCGTGGGCTTCTGGAACACCGTCGGCGCCGGCCTGCTGGGCTTCGCCATCAACCCGCCGGCCTCGCTGTACTACGTGCAGGGCCTGAACATGACGGCGGCCCACGGCCACGCGGCGCTGTTCGGCGTCTACGGCATGCTGGGCGTCGGCCTGATGCTGTTCTGCCTGCGCGGCCTGTATGACCGAGCGCTGCATGCCGACCGCTTCCTCAAGCCCGCCTTCTGGAGCCTGAACATCGGCTTGGGGCTGATGGTCTTCATGTCGCTGCTGCCGGCCGGCATCTACCAGGCCTACCAGAGCATCACGCAGGGCCTGTGGTATGCCCGCTCGCCCGAGGTCATCCACTCGCCGGTGATGGAGACCCTGGTGTGGCTTCGTGTGCCGGGCGATATCGTGTTCGCCGCCGGCAGCGTCTTCCTCGCCGTCTATGCCCTCTACCTGCTGCGCCGCCCGGCGGCGCGCCAGGTGCCGGCCGGGGCCGCGGCGATCAAGCCTTGAACCCATGAAGCTCACCGCCTTCACCGACTACAGCCTGCGCGTGCTGATCTATCTGGCGACGGAGCCCGACCGCCGGGCCACCGTCGCCGAGATCAGCGCCGCCTTCGACATCAAGGCCAACCACCTGACCAAGGTGGTCCACCACCTCGGCCGCTGCGGCTGGGTGGCCACGGTGCGGGGCAAGGGCGGCGGCCTGGTGCTGGCGATGCCGGCCGAGCAGATCAGCGTCGGCCGCGTCGTGCGCGACGCGGAAGGGTTGGACCAGCCGGCCGAGTGCTTCAGCAGCGAGCAGAGCCAGTGCGCCATCGTGCGCAGTTGCCGCCTGAAGGGCGTGCTGGCCGAGGCCGTGAGCGCCTTCCACGCTGTGCTGGACCGCTACACGCTGGCCGACATCACCCGCAACCGCGAGGTGCTGGCCGGCGTGCTGCAGATCCATCCCGCGAGGGCCGCATGACGCGCGACGAGAACTACCCCTACGCCGGCACCGAGGCGCTGCGCGCACCCATCCTCGCGGCGCTGCACCGCGTCGTCGACCCGGAGGTGGCGATGAGCATCGTCGACGTGGGGCTGGTCTATGGCGTCACGGTGACGCCCGAGCGGCTGCACGTGCTGATGACGATGACGTCGGCCGCCTGCCCGGTGGCGGACGTCATCCTCGACGAAGCCTTCACCGAGCTGGAAGCCGTCACGCCACCCGGCATGGCGGTGGACATCGAGCTCGTCTGGGAGCCGCCCTGGACGACCGACCGCATGAGCGCCAGCGCCAAGGCCTTCATGGGCTGGTGAGGCGGGATCCACCCATGCGCCACGGCCGACACCCCCACGGACGCTGGCTCGCACCGCTGGCGCTGGCTGTGCCGGTCTTGCTGGCGGCCGGCATCGCCGGCGGCCTGCTGCGCGCCGGCGTGGCGCTGCCCGCCGCGGGCGGCGCCTGGCTGGGGGCCGCCGTGCAGGCGCATGCCTTCCTGATGATCAGCGCGGTCCTCGCGACCGTCATCGCCGTCGAGCGCGCGGTGGCCGTGCGGCACCCGCTGTGCTTCGCCGGCCCGCTGGCGTCGGCCGCCGCGGGCCTGGCCCAACTGGGCGGGGCAGCGGACGTGGCTGCCTGGCTGGCCGTGGCGGCGTCGCTCGCCTTCGTGGCGGTCAACGTGGTCATCGTCGCCCGCCAGCGCGCGGCGCACACGGCGCTGCTGATGCTGGGTGGGCTGTGCTGGGCCGCCGGCAGCCTGCTGCACGCACTGGGGGCGTCGGCCACCACGGTCGTGCCCTGGTGGTTCGCCTTCCTGGTGCTGACCATCGCCGCCGAGCGGCTGGAGATGACGCGGCTGATGCGCCGCCGGCCCGGGGCGTCGTGGGCGCTGTACGCCATCCTGGCGGCGCTGCTGCTGGGCGCCGCGGTGTCGGGCCTGCTGTTCGGCGTGGCGCTGGCGGCATTGGCCGTCTGGCTGCTGGCGTTCGACATCGCGCGCCGCACCGTGCGCGCCCACGGCCTGAGCCGCTACATGGCCGTCTGCCTGCTGCTGGGCTACGGCTGGCTGGCCGTGGCGGGGCTGGCCTGGGCGGCCACGGCGCTGGGCTGGCCGATGCGCGACGCGGCGCTGCACGGCCTCGGGCTGGGCTTCGTCATCGGCATGGTGTTCGGCCATGCGCCGGTGATCCTGCCGGCCATCGCCCGCATCAAGCTGCGCTTCGGCTGGGCGTGGTACCTGCCGCTGGTGCTGCTGCACGGCTCGCTGGCCGTGCGCTTGTTCGGCGGCGCCGACCTGCTGGCCGCCGGCGCGGCCGGCAACGCGCTGGCCATTGCCGGCTTCGCGGCCACCGTGGTTGCCGCGGCGCTGGCCTTTCGACATTCGCCGTCAAGGCAAGGACTCCATGGCATTGATTCCTCTTGAGGAGCCGCCGCGCGCGCCGCGGCCCGGCTTCGCGCTGCTCGCGCTGGGCTTCCGCCCGTTCTACCTGCTGGCCAGCGTGTTCGCCGCGCTGTCCATCCCGCTGTGGGCGCTGCAGTTCTCGGGCCTGCTGGGGCACGCCTACCTGGCCGGGCCGCTGTGGCATGCGCACGAGATGCTGTTCGGCTTCACGCTGGCCGTCATCGTCGGCTTTCTGCTCACGGCCGGCCGCAACTGGACCAACCTGCCGACGCCCACCGGCGGGCCGCTGGCGGCGCTGGCGCTGCTGTGGCTGGCTGCCCGCGTCCTCGTGCTGACGCGCTGGGGCGTGGCCGCCGCGGCGGCCAACATCGCCTTCCCGCTGGCCGCCGCAGGCGCGCTGGCGATGCCTTTCCTCCGCTCGCGCAACCGGCGCAACTACTTCTTCATCGGCCTGCTGCTGCTGCTGGCCGCTGTCGCCGCGGTCTTCCACCTCGGGCAGCTGGGGTTCATCACGGTGGCGCCGCTGCCGGGCCTCCAGGTGGCGCTGGATGTGGTGCTCTTCATCCTCGCCGTCATGGGCGGGCGCGTGATTCCGATGTTCACGAACAACGGCGTGCCGGGCGCGGCCGCGGCGCGGCGGCCGGTGGTGGAGAAGGCGGCGCTGGGCCTGGTGCTGGCGCTGGGCGTGGCGGACCTGCTGGGCCTGGGCGGCTGGCCGGTGGCCGCCATCGCGGCCGCCGCCGGCGCCGCCCACGCCGTGCGCTGGGCGCTGTGGCAGCCGTGGAAGACGCTGCGCGTGCCGCTGGTCTGGGTGCTGCATCTGGCCTACGCCTGGATTCCCGTGCACCTGCTGCTGCGCGCCGGGGGCGCGCTCGGCTGGGTGACGCCGTCACTCGCGACGCACGCGCTGACGGTCGGCGCGGTCGGCGGCCTCGTCATCGGCATGATGACCCGCACGGCCCGCGGCCACACCGGCCGGGCGCTGCGGGCCGACGGCTTCGAGACGGCCTGCTACGTCGCCGTGCTGCTGGCCGCGCTGGTGCGGGTGGCGCTGCCGCTGCTGCAGCCGGCCTGGACGCTGCCGGCCGTGCAGGCCTCCGCGGCGCTGTGGTCGGCTGGCTTCGGCCTGTACGCCTGGCGCTACTGGCCGGTGTTGTCGCGGCCGCGCATCGACGGCCGGCCGGGTTGAAACCTAGTCGTACAACTGACCGGAGAACGATGGCTTGACGCCCGTCAAGCCGGTGGGAACCGCCAGCGCAGACGATGCGGTCTCCCTCTCAACTCGCACGACGCCCAGGAGCCCCATGAAGCTGCAGCCGTTCTTCGACGAGGTGCCCCGGATCGTGGTGCAGGACCCGCTCGCCCGCCTGCTGGGCTGCGCCGAGGATGGCCTGCTGGAGTACGGCTTCGCGGATGCCGTGCGCCTGACGGGCCATGCCTGCCCGACCGTGGCGGCCGCCTACTGGATGACCTGCCTCGCGCTGGAACACCTGCACCCCGACACGCTGCCGCAGCGCGGCCAGATCAAGGTCGAGTTTCGCGATGACGCCCGGTCGGGCAGCAGCGGCGTGATGGCCACCGTCGTGCAGATGCTGACCGGCGCCGCCGGCGGCTCGGGCTTCAAGGGCATTGCCGGGCGCTTCGCGCGCGCCGGCCTGATCCGCTACAAGCCCGACCTGCTCAGCGCGCTGCGCTTCACGCGCCTGGACACGCAGGAGGCGGTGGACGTCAGCGTCGACATGGCCCATGTGCCGGCCGACCCGCGCCTGGAGCCGCTGTTGGAACGCTGCGTCGGCGGCCGCGCGAGCGCGCAGGAGGAGGCCGAGTTCGCGCGGCTGTGGCTGCAGCGGGTGCGCACCCTGCTGTTGGACTGCGCGCGCGACCCCGCCGTCTTCCAGCTCAAGCCGGTCAAGCGCACCGCTGCCCTGGCGGCCTGACGGCTCAGCCCGGCGGCTTGTCGCCGTCCGCGGCCGGCGTCGGCGCGTCCAGCCCCCAGTCCATCCAGTCGTCGCCGAACAGCTCGGACGGGTGCGGCGTGGCGAGGCTTCCGTTGCCGCACTGCATCGCATCGGCGGCGCAATAGCGGTCACAGCCCCAGCAGATGCGTTCCGGGTGCGCGGGCTTGATCGGGAACTTGCGGGCCATGGCTTTGCAGCGTGCCCGGGAGCGGCGGCGCGCGCCTTGACCTCGCGCAACCGGCGTGCGCTTGCCGCCGGGGCGGGCGCCAACGCCGGCCTATTCGGCCTGGCTTTGCACCACGTCAAGGCGGCCGCGCTTTTCTGGCCGCAGCATCGCCGTCTTCGTCGTTCAACCCCGGACCCGCCATGACCTCTCTCTCGCTCCTGGAACGCATGACGGCCGCCGGCCTGCGCCCCCTGCAACTGGCCGGCCGCCAGCTGCTGCCCATCGTGCAGGGAGGCATGGGCGTGGGCATCTCGGCCCACCGGCTGGCCGGCAGCGTCGCCGCCCAGGGCGCCTGGGGCACCATCGCCTCGGTGGACCTGCGCCGCCACCACGCCGACCTGATGGCGCGCAGCGAAGGCCTGCCCGACGGCGCCGAGAAGAAGGCCGTCATCGAGCAGGCCAACCAGGAGGCGCTGGCGCGCGAGATCCGCGGCGCGAGCGAGATTGCCGGCGGGCGCGGCCTGGTGGCCGTCAACGTGATGCGCGCCGTCAGCGATTACGCGGCCTCGGTGCGCACGGCGCTGCAGCAGGGCGCGCAGGCGCTGGTCGTCGGTGCCGGCCTGCCGCTGGACCTGCCCGAACTCGCGCAGGACCACCCTGACACGGCGCTGATCCCCATCCTCAGCGATGCCCGCGGCGTGGCGCTGCTGTGGCGCAAGTGGGAGCGCCGCCAGCGCATTCCCAGCGCCATCGTCATCGAGCACCCGGCCCACGCCGCCGGCCACCTCGGCGCGGCCCGCGTGGCCGACCTCGGCGATGCGCGCTTCGAGTTCGAGACCGTGCTGCCGGCCGTGCGTCAGCACCTGCGCGATGCCGGTGTCGAAGGCCAGGTACCGCTGATCGCCGCGGGCGGCGTGCGCCGCTGCGAGGACATCCAGCGCCTGCAGTCGCTGGGTGCGGATGCTGCCCAGCTCGGCACGGCCTTCGTGGCCACGCAGGAGTGTGACGCCCACCCCAACTTCAAGCAGGTGCTGGCCGAGGCGCGCGACGAGGACCTCGTCGAGTTCACCAGCGTCGCCGGCCTGCCGGCCCGCGCCGTGCTGACGCCGTGGCTGAAGAAGTACCTGAAGGCCGAGGAGCGGCTGCAGGCCGTGGCGCAGCTGAAGCAGCGCTGCACGATGGCCTTCGACTGCCTGGCCCAGTGCGGGCTGCGTGACGGCCTCAAGGGCTGGGGTCAGTTCTGCATCGACCAGCGCCTGGCCGCCGCACTGCGCGGCGAGACGGCCAAGGGCCTGTTCTTCCGCGGCCGCGGCGACCTGCCGTTCGGCCCGCAGATCGCCAGCGTCAGCCAGCTGCTGGAGCGTCTGCTGACACCGGGCGTGCCGCTGGGCACGCCGGCGTGACGGGCGATTCGCCTCAGGTGTTGAACAGCAGCGCCTGATCGCGCGGCTGCTCGATGCGCAGCGGCTGGCTGGCGTCCGGCGCGGCGGCCAGCCCGGCGGCGGTCAGGCGCTCGCGCCAGGGCTCGGCGCCCAGCTGAGGCGCTGCGCGCAGCACCACGCCCAGCTGCCACGGCCAGTCGTCGGAGCCCGGCCCGGTGATGACGCGGTCGATGCCGCGCTGCTCGCGCAGCCGCTGCAGCAGCGCGGCCGACGGTTCGAGGCGCCGCCACAGCGCCAGCGTGCCCAGCTGCGGCACCGGCGTGGGCGGCGGCTTCAGCACCAGGCCTTCGAGCTGGCCCTGGCGCCGCCAGGCGCTGAGGCTGGACAGCACGTGATGCTCGCTGCAGCCCAGCTGCCGCGCGCACTCGGCAAACGGCTTGGAGCTGACCGGCAGGCCCTGCTCCACGCAGGCGGCCAGCTGCGGGTCGTCGCAGCACAGCGTGGTGTCCGGTGACGGCAGCCGCAGCCGCGCCAGGGGTTGCAGCGCCAGCCGCGCGAGCTGGCGGCCCAGCGCGGCCTCGTCCAGCGCCTCGATCTCGGCCCACAGCGTCGGCAGCCCGTCGCCGGCCTGCGCACGCTCGATGCGGAAGCAGCCGGGCAGAGCGGCCAGCGCGGTGGCGAAGCCGGGGGGCGCGTCGAACGCCAGCCGCCAGCGCCCGCGCCGCAGCGTGGCGCCCCAGCGCACGCGGATGGGCTGCAGCGCGCCGCTGCGGTTCAGCTCGCGGCAGGTGCTGAGCAGCTCCCGCGGCGTCGCACCGCTGCGCGCGGCCATCTGCCGGAAGGGCGAGGGATGCAGCGGGAAGTCCTGCTGCCAGCCCTGGATCAGGGTCTGGCGCAGTCCGGCGCAGCAACTGGGCGGAGACGCGGGCATGGGCATGGTGGCCTATGCTCGTCCGCCCATCGAGGCACGACCTTGATCTGCCTTAAATCGGGCCGGCTCCGGCCTTGAGCAACGTCAAGCTCTTGCGCCGGGGCGGCTCAGGCCTGGCTGGCCGCCACCAGCGCCTGCGTGTAGGCGTGCCGTGCCTCGCCCCGGCACAGCGCATCGCTGCTCAGCGTCTCGACGATGCGCCCCTGCTGCATGACGGCGAGGCTGTCGCACAGGTGGGCCACGACGCCCAGGTCGTGGCTCACCAGCAGATAGGTCAGCCCGTGCCGTTCGCGCAGGTCGGCCAGCAGGTTCAGCACTTCGGCCTGCACCGACACGTCCAGCGCCGAGGTGGGTTCGTCCAGCAGCAGCAGGGGCGGCTGCAGGATGAGCGCGCGGGCGATGGCCACGCGCTGGCGCTGGCCGCCGGAGATCTGGTGCGGGTAGCGAAAGCGGAAGTGCAGTGGCAGGCCGACCTGCTGCAGCACCTCGTCGATGCGCTCGTCGACGCGGTCCAGCCCATGCACGTGCAGCGGCTCGGCCAGCGCGGTGCGCACGGTGTGGCGCGGGTGCAGGGAGCCGTAGGGGTCCTGGAACACCATCTGCGCGCGGCGCGCGTGGGCGCGGCTGCGCTCGCCCCGGTAGGCCTCGCCGGCGATGGCGACCTCGCCCTGCCAGTGGTGGTACTGGCCGGCCAGGCAGCGCAGCACGGTGGTCTTGCCCGAGCCCGATTCGCCCACCAGCCCGAAGGCCTGGCCGCGCGCCACGTCGAGGCTCACGCCGTGCAGCACGGTGCGCGCCTGCGGGCCCTCGCCGAAGGCCAGGCGCAGGTCGCGCAGAGACAGCATCGGCGCCGTCATGCCGCGCTCCAGGCCGCGTCGCGCTGCAGCACCGGCAGCACCGCGCGGCGCTGTTGCAGGCTGGGCAGCGAGGCCATCAGGCCTTGCGTGTAGGGGTGGCTGGCGTGCGCGAGGTCGGCCGCCGCCAGCGTCTCGACGATGCGGCCGGCGTACATCACCAGCACGCGGTCGCAGAAGTGCTTCACGAGGTGCAGGTCGTGGCTGATGAACAGCAGCGCCAGACCCTGCTCGGCGACCAGCTCGTCCAGCAGGCCCAGCACCTCCTGGCGCACCGACACGTCCAGCGCCGAGGTCGGCTCGTCGGCGATCAGCAGCTGCGGGCGCTGCGCCAGCATCATCGCGATCATCACGCGCTGGCCCATGCCGCCCGAGACCTCGTGCGGGTACTGGGCCGCCACGCGCCCGGGGTCGCGGATGCGCACGCGCGCCAGCAGCGCCTGGACGCGCTCGTCGCATTCGGCGCGCGACAGCTTGGCCGAACGCTGCACCGCCTCGCCGATCTGGCGGCCGATGCTCATGACGGGGTTCAGCGAGTACTTGGGGTCCTGCATGATCATCGACAGCCGCCGGCCGCGCAGCGCCTGCATGTCGCGCTCGCTGGCGCGCAGCAGGTCGATGCCGTCGAATTGCAGGCGCTCGGCGGCGATGCGGGCCTGGCCCGGCAGCAGCTTCAGCAGCGCGCGGCCGACGGTGGTCTTGCCGGAGCCGGACTCGCCGACGACGGCGACCTTCTCGCGGCCCAGGGTGAAGGACACGCCGCGCACCACGGGCACGGGCGCGGCAGGGCTGCCGTAGGCGACGTGGAGGCCTTGCACGTCGAGCAGGGGAGATGTCGTCATGACGATTGCCTCGGGTCGAGCGCGTCGTTGAGGCCGTCGCCCAGCAGGTTGAAGGCCATGCTGACGGCCAGGATGGCCGCACCCGGCGCGGCCACGGTCCACCAGCTGTCCAGCATGTAGCGGCGGCCCTCGGAGATCATGGAGCCCCACTCGGGCAGCGGCGGCTGCGCGCCCAGGCCCAGGAAGCCCAGGCCGGCGGCGGTGAGCACGACGGAGGCCATGTTCATCGTCAGCCGCACCAGCACCGACGGCAGGCACAGCGGCGCCAGGTGCCGGCACAGCACGCGCAGGTGCGAGGCGCCCTGCAGCTGCGCCGCGACGATGAAGTCGGCGTTGCGCAGCGTCATCGCCTCGGCGCGGGCCAGGCGGGCGATGGCCGGCCAGGCGGTCAGCGCGATGGCGAGCACGGCGTGGTCCAGCCCCGGGCCCAGGGCGGCGACGAAGGCCAGCGCCAGCACCAGGCTGGGGAAGGACAGGAAGACGTCGGCCACGCGCATGCACAGCACGTCGACCCGCCCGCCGAAGTAGCCGGACACGACGCCGATGGCCATGCCCAGCGGGCCGACGACGACGGTGACCAGCGTGACGATGAACAGCGTGATGCGGGTGCCGTGCACCAGGCGGCTGAAGACGTCGCGGCCGAACTCGTCGGTGCCGCACCAGTGCGCCGGGCTGGGCGGCAGCAGCGCGGCGCCGAGGTCCTGGCGCAGCGGGTCGTGCGTGGCGATCCACGGCGCGAACAGCGCCACGGCCGCGAGCAGCGCGATGACGGCAACGCCGACGGCGGTCAGCGGGTTGGCCAGCAGCTTGCGCGCGGTGGCAGCGGCATCGGCGCGCCAGGCCTGCCAGGCACCGGTGGGGGCGGGGAGGGTGGAAGCGGTCATGTGCGGGCTCGCGGGTCGAACACGCGGTACAGCGCGTCGGCGGTCAGGTTGAGGGCCACGAACAGCAGGCCGATGACGAGCACCGAGCCCATCACCGCGTTCATGTCGCCCAGCAGCAGGCTGCCGGTCAGGTAGCTGCCGAAGCCGGGCCAGCCGAACACGGTCTCCACGAGCACGGCCCCCTCCAGCAGGCCGCCGTAGGCGAGCGCCAGGATGGTGAGCAGCTGCACCCGGATGTTCAGGAAGGCGTGGCCCCAGACGACCTGGCGGCGGCTCAGGCCCTTGACGCGCGCGGTGGTGATGTATTCCTGGCTGAGCTGGGCCAGCATGAAGCTGCGCGTCATGCGGCTGAGGTAGGCCATGGAGTGCAGCCCCAGCACGCAGGCCGGCAGCAGCAGGTGGCGCAGCGCGCTGCGGAAGGCGGCCGTGTCGCCGGCCAGCAGCGTGTCGATGAGCATCAGGCCGGTCACGCGCGGGATGGCGCCTTCAAAGCCCAGCCCGATGCGGCCGATGCCGCCGGCCCAACCCAGCCAAGCATAGAACACCAGCAGGCCCATCATGCCGAACCAGAACACCGGCGTGGAGTGGCCCGCCAGGCCCAGGATGCGGGCGAGGTGGTCGGGCCAGCGCTTGTGGTGGCTGGCGGCCCACACGCCCAGCGGCACGCCCAGCAGCGCGCCGAGCAGGATGGCCAGCGTGGCCAGCTCGACGGTGGCGGGCAGCACGCGGGCCAGGTCCTCGGTGACGGGGCGGCCGGTCAGCAGCGCGCGGCCCAGGTCGCCCTGCGCGAGGTCGCCGAGGTAGCGGCCGAACTGCGCCCACAGCGGCCGGTCCAGGCCGAGCTGCCTGTAGACCTGCTCGTAGGTGGCGCGGTCGGCGTCGGGGCCGACGATGGCCAGCACCGGGTCCAGCGGCATCACGCGGCCGATCATGAAGGTCAGCAGCAGCAGGCCCAGCAGGGCCAGGGCGGCACTGCTGCTGCCGCGCAGCCATTTCGCGCTCATGGGCGAGCCTCCTTGTAGACCTCGCGCAGCCGCGTGGCGCCGCTGGGGTGGCCGTGGTAGCCCTTCACCGCGCGGCGCATCACCTGCGTGTCCAGCATCTGCGCGATGGGCTGGATGGCGCCGACATGGGTGTCGAAGCGCTGCTGCGCCTGGCGGTACAGCGCGGCCTGCGCGGCGGCGTCGGGCGTCAGCAGGGCCTGCTCGATGAGGCGGTTCAGTTCGGCGTCCGCATGACCGGTGCGCCAGCCCTGGAAGTTGCTCAGGCGTGCGCTGTCGCGGTTGTCGGGGTTGTAGACCAGCGCGCGCAGGCTGGAGTGCGGGTGCGCCTCGGCACCGCCGCCGCCGCGACCGACGATGATCTCGAAGCTGCGTTCGCGCATCGAGCCGTACACCTGATTGCCGGTGCCGGGCAGGATGCTGGCGCGGATGCCGGCTTCGGCCAGCGTGGCCTGCAGGCTGGTGGCGATGCCGGTGAAGGGCGCCTCGGCGACGACGCGGATGGTGGTGTCGAAGCCGTCGGCGAGGCCGGCCTCGGCCAGCAGCTTGCGTGCGGCGGCGGGGTCGAAGCGGTAGGCCGGCTGGGGCAGGGACGCCGGCAGGCCGGGCGGCACGGGCCGCATCTGCAGTTCGCCGTAGAAGGGCAGCACGCCGCTGGCGACGCCCTGGAAGTCGATCAGGTGGCGCAGCACCGCGCGGCGCACGCGCTCGTCGGCAAAGCGTGGGTGGCGGGCGTTGACGGCCACGTAGTACATCGTCGCGCGGCGCACCTCCTCGACGACGAGGTCGGGACGCTTGGCCAGCGTGCGCACGTCGGGTGCCGACATGCCGCCGGCGATGTCCAGGTCGCCGCGCATCAGCATCAGCCGCAGCGTCTGCGACTCGGTCATGTGGCGGAACACGACGCGGCGCAGCCGGGCCGCGGGCTGCCAGTAGGTGGCCACGCGGCGCATGGTCAGCAGCTCCTTGGGCCGCCACTCCTCCAGCTCGAAGGCGCCCGAGCCGGCGGCGTGCGTGGTCAGCCAGGCATTGCCGAGGTCGCCGCGCTGCTCGTGCGCGAGCACGGTGTCGCGGTCGACGACGTAGCCGCTCATGGACGTGGCCAGCGTCATCAGCACCAGCGTGGGGTCGGTGGGCTGGGGCAGGTCCAGCACCAGCGTCTGTGCATCCTCGGCGCGGATGTTCGTCGTCGCGTTGGCAGCCGTGAAGCCGTAGCTCTTCCACACCGACGCCAGCGCCAGGTTGAGCTTCAGCACCCGGTGCAGCGACCAGGCCGCATGCACCGCCGTCAGCGGCTGGCCTGTCGCGAAGCGCACGTCGCTGCGCAGCTTCAGCGTGAGGCGCCGGCCGCCTTCGCTGACGTCCCAGGCCTGCGCCACGCTGGGCCGCAGCCGTGTCGGGTCCGCCGCGTCGACTTCGAGCAGGCTGTCGTAGAGGTTGCAGGCGACGGTGGCCGCGTCCAGGCCGGTGGCGGCGGCCGGGTCCAGCGAGAGCAGGTTGTTCATGCTCATGCCGATCAGCAACTGGTCGTCGGGGGAGTTGGCGTTGGCTGCGCCCCCGGCGAGCAGCGCGGGCAGCGCGAGCAGGCGGCGGCGGCGCAGCGGCCACGAGGATGCCGGGAACATGGCGGCGCTCAGTAGGTGGCCGTCGTGTGGCGGGCGATGTAGTCGAAGTTGATGTCTTCGCCCAGGCCCGGCCCGGTAGGCAGGTGCACGAAGCCGTCGGCGTCCATCGGGTCGACGAGGGCGTTCAGGTAGGCCGGCACTTCGTCGTAGTCCAGGAACGGGTGCAGCAGCCCGCGCTCGTACCAGCGGCAGTTGCGGATCGCGCCACAGACGGCCAGGTTGGGCGCGCCGTTGCCGTGCACCTCGCAGTTCATGCCGAAGGATTCGGCCAGGTGAGCCACCTTCATCGTCGGGCCGATGCCGCCGCAGCCGGTGACGCCGGCGCGCAGGATGTCGCTGGCGCCGGCCTTGACCCAGTCGGCGCGGGCGTAGTGCTTGCCCGACAGGCTTTCGGGGCCCAGGAGGGGCACGTCGAGCTGCCCGGCCAGCCAGGTGTACGAGGCGGTGCTCTGCTCGTTCATCATTTCCTCGAACCACGAGAAGTTCAGCTCCTCCAGCGCGCGGCCGATGCGCAGCGCGTCGGTGCGGCTGTACTCGTGGTAGCCGTCCAGCATCAGCTCGATGTCCGGCCCGACGGCCTCGCGCACGGCGGTGCAGGCCTTGATGTCCATGGCGACGCTGGGCGCGAAGGAGACGGGCGGCATCCAGGTGTGCAGCTTGATGGCCTTGTAGCCGCGCGCCACGAGCTGACGCGCGAAGTCGGCGTATTCCGCGGGCGTGGACAGCCCGCCCGCCAGTTCGTCGCCGCACATGGTGCTGCCGTAGGCCGGCACCTTGTCGCGGTAGCCGCCCAGCAGCTGGTGGACCGGCACGCTCAGCGTGCGGCCGATGAGGTCGTAGAGCGCGCTGTCCACCGCGCCCAGGGCCCGGTCGGTTAACTGGCCGGCGCTGCCGCGCTGCCAGTGCTCCAGCTCGCACCACAGCTTCTCGCGCTGCAGCGCGTCGCCGCCCACCAGCACGCGGCGCACGAACTGGTCCAGCACATGCGGGCGCACGACCTGTGGCGGCGCGAAGCAGTGGCCTTCCACGCCGTCGGTGCTGCGGATGCTCAGCAGCGCCAGCTTGGCCTGGCCCAGCGGGCCGGGGTGGGAGTGGCCGGCGGCGTCCACCAAGCGGCGGGTCGGGTGGGTGAACTCAACGGCGCGCACGCTTTCGATCTTGATCATGGATATCTCGTCAGTCGTCTGATGAGTTGGAGTGTAGCGATGCTCGGGCGTTTTGGCCTTGTTTAAAGGGAAAACGATAGGTTTTTCAATGAAACTGCGCCGCCAATCCGCGAGCGTGCTGCCTATACTGACGTCAGTCGTCTGATGACGTGGCGACAACCAAAGCACCCACATCGTGAGCACATCGCCTTCTTTCCATTCCGGTGGCCGTGGCCCCAGCCTGTCGCAGCGGGTTGTTGATGGCATTTCCGAGCGCATTGCCGACGGCGCGCTCAAGCCGGGCGACCGCGTGCCGCCCGAGCCCGTGCTGATGCAGGAGTTCGGCGTCAGCCGCAGCGTCGTGCGCGAGGCGATCTCGCGGTTGCAGGCCGGCGGCCTGCTGCGCACGCAGCAAGGCGTGGGCAGCTTCGTGCTGGCGCCCCGGGTGGGTGTGCCCGCACTGCAGCAGGCGGCCGGCGCCGAGCCCCAGTTCCAGCAGAAGCTCGCCATGCTGGAGTTGCGGCTGTGCCTGGAGCCGGAGGCCGCCGCGCTGGCCGCGCAGCGGCGCACGCCGGAGCTGCTGGGCGCGATGGAGCAGGCGCTGGACGACTTCGACACCCAGCACACCACCGGCGAGGCCACGGCCGAGGCCGACTACCGCTTCCACGAGTTGCTGGCCCAGGCCACCGGCAACGAATATTTCTCGCACGTGCTGCGCTCGCTGAGCAGCGCCACCATCCCGCGCCAGGCAGCCGTGCGGCGCGGTGGCGCCAAGCCGGCCCGCTTCGGCGAGTCGTCGCCCGAGCTGCGGCCGGGCAAGGAGATCACCGCCCAGGAGCACTGGGCCGTGCTGGAGGCCATCCGCCGCGGCGACGCCGCCGGCGC
This sequence comes from Roseateles sp. GW823-FHT07B05, assembly GCF_058794515.1. Classification (NCBI taxonomy): domain Bacteria; kingdom Pseudomonadati; phylum Pseudomonadota; class Betaproteobacteria; order Burkholderiales; family Sphaerotilaceae; genus Roseateles; species Roseateles sp. GW823-FHT07B05. Next base: position 675,766 of record NZ_JBXAGX010000002.1, on the reverse strand, counting down.
GCGGGCCGCCATGTTCATGCACCTCAACAACAGCCGGGAGCGCATGAAGAGCGCCAGCCGTTGACCTTCCCCCCGGGGCCAGGCACGCAGAGGCCGGCCCTGCCAGATCCCACAGGAGACAAGCCATGCAACACCCCCGCCGCCCGCTGGGCGCCCGCCCCACCGCCATCGCCCTGGCACTGTTCAGCCTCGCCGGTGCGCACCCGTTCGCGCTGGCCCAGCAGAACCAGGTCATCGAGCGTGTCGAGGTCACCGGCTCCATCATCCGGCGCTCCATCAATGACGAGGCCGCGCTGCCCGTTACGTCCATGAAGGCGACCGAGCTGAGCGCCCGCGTCAACACCGAGCTCAAGGACATGATGCTGGAGCTGCCGCAGGCCAACTCGCTGGGCAGCAACGCCGGCACGGCCGGCCCGATGACCAGCCTGCGCGGCTTCGGCCCCATGCGCACGCTGACGCTGCTGAACGGCCGCCGCCTGGCCAAGGAGCCGCTGACCAACCAGTACGTCAGCGTCAACGTGATGCCGCGCATGGCGCTCAGCCATGTGGACATCCTGCGCGACGGGGCCTCGTCCAGCTACGGCTCCGACGCGATGGGCGGCGTGCAGGCCTTCTACACGCTGCCGGCCTACAAGGGTGTGGACATCAAGCTGGAGGCGATGCAGCCCGAGCGCTCCGGCGGCGGTGCGACGCGCGCGCTGGGGCTGATCGCCGGCGTCGGCGATCTCGCCGAAGACCGCTGGAACGTCTACGCCGCCTTCGACATCCAGCGCCGCGAGGAGTTGCCCCGCTCGGCGCGACCCGAACTGACCGACGGCTCGGCGCTGACGCTGCTCGGCATCAGTACCGCCCCCGGCCTGGGCGCGAACGCGACGCCGGGCAACTTCACCGACCCCACCAACCCCACCACCTCGCTGCGCACCGTGCGCTACAACCCGATGTATGCGGCGGGCTGCCTGCCGCCGTATTCGGTGCCCAGCACGTCGGGCGGGCGCCAGACCTGCTTCCTGGATGCCAACACGCAGTACACGACGTTCAACAACAAGAACGGCATCCTGAACTTCTACGCCCAGGGCAAGCTGCAGCTGCCGGGCGATCACCTGATCACGGCCGAGTTCAACCACAGCCAGTTCGAGGTGGACCAGTACAACAACCCCGCAGCGCCCACGGTGCGCCTGACGAGCGCCCACCCCTACTACCCGGGCAACGGCAAGGTGCCCGCCGTGCCGGGCCTGAACCTGGCCGGCCGGCCCATCGACGTGCTGTGGTCCGTGGCGGACGCCGGCGCGCGCATCCGCAACGACGTGCACAGCAACGACCGCCTCGTGCTGACCGCCGAGGGCGCACTGGCGGGCTGGGACTACCGCACCGGCCTGAACTACGGCCGCTCCGAGCGCAACACCAAGGCCGGCTCCGGCTGGCTGAAGGTGACCGGCATCGCCAGCGTGCAGGGCACCACGTCGCGCACGCTGTTCCTCGACCCCAGGCTCAACCCCTTCGGCCTGCAGGATGCCGCCGGCCTGGAGCTGCTGGCCGGCGCATCGCTGGACGGCCAGACGCTGCGCCTGCACAAGGCCGAGAACAGCAGCATCGACGCGACCTTCTCGCGCAGCGTCATGAAGCTGACCGGTGGCGACATGATGCTGGCCGTCGGCGGCGAGCTGCGCCGCGACAACTGGCAGCCCATCGGCCAGGCTGCCAACGACTTGTCGACCGCGCTGAACGGCCAGATCGACCTGCTGGGCGGCGACAACCTGGCCAGCGGCGCCACCTCCACTACCAGCACCAAGATCGGCCGCACCATCACCTCGCTGTATGCCGAGCTGGACGCGCCGCTGCGCCGCGACCTGACGCTGAACGCCTCGGTGCGCGGCGACAAGTACGGCGACCTCCACGAGACGACGGTGAACCCCAAGCTCAGCGCGCGCTGGACGCCGCTGAAGAGCCTGGTGCTGCGCGCCTCGGCCAACACCGGCTACCGCGCGCCCAGCCTGCCCGAGATCTACACCAAGGAGACCGAGCGCACGCTGATCCCGGTGTTCAACGACCCGCTGAACTGCCCCACGGTCAACGGCGTGCCGACGGCCAAGCCCGGCTTCGCGCCCGAGCTGGTCTGCAGTCTGACCGGCTACAACCAGATCACCAAGGTGCCCAACAACGCCGGCGTGAAGCCCGAGACCTCGCGCAGCCTGACCTTCGGCGGCGGCTTCGAGCCCATCAAGAACCTGACGCTGACGCTGGACTACTGGCGCACGCAGATCGACGACGTCATCGGCAACCGCGCCATCGACTACATCCTTGCCAACCCCGCCACCTATCCCGGCCTGTTCCTGCGCAACACCGACGGCACGCTGGGCGTGCTGTCCGCCTCGGGCTCGCGCGATGCCGTCGTCAACACGCCGTCCAACGTCGGCTCCATCCGCGGCGCCGGCATCGACGCTAGCCTCAAGTACATCGCGCCCAAGCAGAGCTGGGGCACGCTGTCGGGCGGCATCGACATCGCCTACCTGACGCGCTGGGACGCGCGCTCCGAGGGTGTCAACAACGGCGACTGGGTGTCGGCGCTGGGCTACTACAACGACGTGGTGCCGGTGAACCCCAACGCCGGCCTGTCCAACGCCACGCGCGGCCTGAACAACCGCTGGCGCCACACGGCGCAGGTGGCCTGGCAGAACGCCGAGTGGATGGTGCAGCTGTCGCAGCGCTACCAGAGCAAGATCGCCGACCAGAACCTGCCCGCCGCCACCGGCGCCGGCACCACCGGCCCGCGCAACGTGTCGGCCTATTCGCAATACAACCTGATGGTGAAGTACAGCGGCTTCAGGAACATCAAGCTGTCGCTGGGCGTCAGCAACCTGCTCGACAAGGAACCGCCGCTGACCAACCACACCGCCTACCGCGGCTACCTGACCAGCGTGGCCGACGTGCTGGGCCGGGCCTACGTGCTGAGCGCGGAATACAAGTTCTGACCCGCTGATCCGCCGAGGCCGCCACGGCAGGCCTCATCCCCCCCCCCCTCCCGGTGAGTCTTCAAGCCTGCATGGCATGCCGCGCAGCGATGGTGAAGACCTTGGCCCCTGGTCGTGCTGACCAGGGGCTATTTTTTTGCGCCGCCTGCAGGCCCGGCGCGTGGAATTTCCGCGCAGCGGCGCGGGAGGGGGAGTTTTCCGGCTGCCGCAGGGGTGGGCGTGCCGGCAACCTACTCGATGTTCTGCACCTGCTCGCGCATCTGCTCGATGGCGACCTTCATCTCGACCGAGATATTCGTCAGCTCCAGCGCCGCCGATTTCGAGCCCAGGGTATTGGCCTCGCGGTGCAATTCCTGGATCAGGAAGTCCAGGCGCTTGCCCAACTCGCCGCCTTTCTTCAGCAGCCGGCTCAATTCCTCGAGGTGGGCGCGCAGCCGGCCCAGTTCCTCGGCCACGTCGATGCGGATCGCGAACGCGGCCGCTTCGTTCAGTGCGCGTTCCTGCAGCGCCTCCTTCGGCACGCTGCTGGCGGCGCCGGTGCTGGCCAGCGCCTCCTGCCAGCGCTCCAGGAAGCGCTGCTGCTGGCGCGCCACGACGGCGGGCAGCAGCGGCTCGGCCTCGTCGGCCAGCGTGCGCAGACGCTGGATGCGCTCCGCCAGGATGGCCACCAGCTTCTCGCCCTCGCGTTCACGCGACTCCGCCAGGCCCTCGACGCAGGCGCGGGCGGCCTCCAGCGTCGGTGCGTCCAGCGTCACGGTCGTGCTGCCGCCGCTCTTGCACCAGTTCAAGACTTCCTGGACCGACAGCGGCGCCGCCTGCGGCAGCCAGGCACGCACCTTGGATTCCAGATTGGCCAGGCGGTTCAGCTGTTCCGGCAGTGGCTGCGGCCAGCCGCCGTCGGCCTCGCGCTGGGTGTTGATGCGCAGTTCGATCTTGCCGCGCTTGAATCGCGCCGCGATCAGCTCGCGCAATTGCGGTTCCAGCCCGCGCAGCTCTTCCGGCATGCGCATGGACAGGTCCAGAAACCGGCCATTCACCGAGCGCAATTCGACGCTGACGCTGGCTTGTGTGGAGTTGTTGCCGTCCTCGGCTTTAGGGGGTTGCGCCACGGAATTGGCGTACCCGGTCATGCTGTAGACTGGCATTTCGCATCTCGCAAAACAGACAAAACGCGATTATGTCCAAGCCGAAGCCGGCGCCATTGCCCGCAGGCACGGTGGTTGGGGGCTATCAGATCATCAAGCGACTGGCGGCGGGCGGTTTCGGCGTGGTGTATCTCGCTGAAGACCCGGACCACCACCTCGTCGCGTTGAAGGAATATCTGCCCTCGTCGCTGGCCGAACGTTCGCCCGGCGAACTGACGCCTCGCGTCAAGCCGGAAAAGCAGCCGCTTTACCGGCTGGGCCTGAAGAGCTTCTTCGAAGAAGGGCGCTCGCTCGCGCAAATCTCGCATCCCAGCGTCGTTTCGGTGCTGAATTTCCTGCGCGAGAACGAAACCGTCTACATGGTCATGAACTACCTGCAGGGCGACACGCTGCAGGACTTCATCGTGACCGCGCGCGACATGAAGCGCGACAAGGTGTTCCGCGAGTCCACCATCCGCAGCCTGTTCGACGAGATCCTGCGCGGTCTGCGCATCGTGCACCAGCACAAGATGCTGCACCTGGACATCAAGCCGGCCAACATCTTCATCACGAACGACAACAAGGCCGTGCTGCTGGACTTCGGCGCCGCGCGCGAGGTGCTGAGCAAGGAAGGCAACTTCATCCGCCCGATGTACACGCCCGGCTTCGCCGCGCCCGAGATGTACCGCCGTGACGGCTCACTGGGCCCGTGGACCGACATCTACGCCATCGGCGCCTGCATCTACGCCTGCATGCAGGGCTACCCGCCCAACGACGCGCCGCAACGGCTGGAGAAGGACCGCCTGAACCTGAGCCTGTCGCGGCTGCGCAATGTCTATTCCGACAACCTGCTCGAAGTGACCGAGTGGTGCATGTCGCTGGACCCGCTGGCGCGCCCGCAGAGCGTGTTCGCGCTGCAGAAGGAACTCGCCCGCGAGACCGAGCGGCGATATACCAAGCTGTCCTTCAGCGAGCGTTTGAAACTCCAATTGGAAAACCTTAAGTCCGGGGCAAAAGCTTGAGATTCAGCGTCTTCCAAGTCAGCCGCCGCGGCGGCCGTGAGACCAATGAAGACCGCATGGGCTATTGCTTCACGCGGGAGGCGGGTCTGTTCGCGCTGGCCGACGGCATGGGCGGTCACCCCGAGGGCGAGGTCGCCGCGCAGATCGCGCTGCAGACACTGGCCGCGCTGTTCCAGCAGGACGCCCGGCCGGTGCTGGACGACCCGCAGCGCTTCCTGCAGGAAACCATCGTCATCGCCCACCAGCAGCTGCTGCGCTACGCACAGAGCAAGGGACTGACCGACACGCCGCGCACCACCGTCGTCGCCTGCATCTTGCAGGGCAACCAGGCCTGGTGGGCGCATTGCGGCGACTCGCGCTTGTACCTCGTGCGCGGCGGCAAGCTGATCGCCCGCACGCGAGATCATTCGTACTCCGAACTGCAGGAGGCGCTGGGCCGTGTCGGCCGCGGCGCCGAGCCGTTCAACCGCAACGTGCTGTTCACCTGCCTGGGCAGCCCCGGCAAACCCATGGTGGACTGCCAGGGGCCGCTGGTCATGGAGCCGGGCGACCGCATCCTGCTGTGCTCCGACGGCCTGTGGGGCAGCGTGGAAGACCATGAGATCGTCCAGCACATGGCCGACCAGATCATCTCGGAAGCCGTGCCCGACCTCGTCGAGCAGGCGCTGCGCCGTGGTGGCGAGCGCAGCGACAACGTCACGCTGCTGTCCGTCGAGTGGGAAGGCGAGGGCGACCCCGCCGGCGACACCACGCAGAACCTCGGCAACTCCGGCTTTGCGTCCACCATCCAGGGGGCGCTGGACGCCGACCTGGTGGCGGGCATGGCCGCGATGGACGACGAGGAGATCGAGCGCTCGGTGCGCGAGATCAACGAAGTCATCCGCCAGTCCGGCCGCGGCCTGAACCGCCGCTAACCTTTTTCTCCCGTCATGACCAAGACCTTCACGCGCAGCGCTGGCCGCGCTGCCAATCAATTGCGCCCGGTGCGCATCACCCGCGGCTTCACCGTGCATGCCGAGGGCTCCGTGCTGATCGAGTTCGGCTCGACGCGCGTGCTGTGCACCGCGTCGGTGGAGGAGCGCGTGCCGCCGCACAAGCGCGGCTCGGGCGAGGGCTGGGTGACGGCCGAGTACGGCATGCTGCCGCGCGCCACGCACACCCGCAGCGACCGTGAGGCCGCCAAGGGCAAGCAGAGCGGCCGCACGCAGGAGATCCAGCGCCTCATCGGCCGCTCGCTGCGCGCCGTGTTCGACCTGGCTGCCCTGGGCGAGCGCACCATCACGCTGGACTGCGACGTGCTGCAGGCCGACGGCGGCACGCGCACGGCCGCCATCACCGGCGCCTTCGTCGCCGCGCAGGACGCCGTCGCCAAGCTCATCGCCGACAGCAAGCTGTCGCGCTCGCCGATCAAGGACTCGGTGGCCGCCATCTCGGTGGGCATCGTCGACGGCGTGCCGCTGCTGGACCTGGAATACACCGAAGACTCGGCCTGCGACACCGACATGAACGTCGTCATGACCGGCTCGGGCGGCTTCGTCGAGCTGCAGGGCACGGCCGAGGGCGTGGTCTTCACGCGCGACGAGATGAACGCGCTGCTGGACCTCGCGGACAAGGGCATCCGCGAACTGATCGCGTTGCAGAAGAGCGCATGAAGCTGGTCCTTGCCTCCAACAACGCCAAGAAGCTCGTCGAGCTGCAGGCGCTGTTCACGCCACTCGGTATCGAGCTGGTCACCCAGGGTAGCCTGGGCATCCCGGAGGCGGAGGAGCCGTTCGACACCTTCGCCGAGAACGCGCTGGCCAAGGCCCGGCATGCGGCCCGGCTGAGCGGCCTGCCGGCGCTGGCCGACGACTCCGGCATCAGCGTTGATGCGCTGGGCGGGGCACCGGGCGTGCGCTCGGCGCGCTATGCACTGGACGCCGGCGGCGAGAAGAGTGATGCCGCCAACAACGAGCGGCTGTTGCGCGAACTCGCCAGCGTGGCCGACCGCCGCGCTCGCTTCGTCTGCGCGCTAGTAGCGGTGCGCAGCGCCGACGACCCGGAGCCGCTGATCGCGATGGGCCGCTGGATGGGCGAGATCCTGACGGCGCCCAGCGGCGAGGGCGGTTTCGGCTACGACCCGCTGATGCACATCCCGGCGCTGGGCCAGACGGTCGCCAGCCTTGGCGCCGAGACGAAGAACCGGCACAGCCACCGCGCACTCGCGGCGGCGCAACTGATCGATCAGTTCCGCGACGTCTGGCATCTGGGCTAACGCCATGGCCGATCTCCAGCACCTGATGCGCCCGGGCACGCTGCAGCTGCCGGCGCTGCCGCCGCTTGCGCTGTACGTGCATCTGCCGTGGTGCCTGCGCAAATGCCCGTACTGCGACTTCAACTCCCACGAGGTGAAGAACGGCGGGCTGTCAGCCGACACGGCCGAGGCCTATCTCGCGGCGCTGCGGACCGACCTGGAGGCCGCGCTGCCGCTGATCTGGGGCCGGCCGGTCGTCAGCATCTTCATCGGCGGCGGCACGCCCAGCCTGTTCAACCCGGAGCAGATCGGGCAGCTCATCAGCGACATCCGCGCCCGCCTGCCGCTGGAGGCCGGTTGCGAGATCACGCTGGAGGCCAACCCGGGTACGTTCGAGCGCGAGCGTTTTGCCGGCTTCCGCCAGGCCGGCGTCACGCGGCTGTCGGTCGGCGTGCAGAGCTTCGACGATGCGCAACTGAAGACGCTGGGCCGCGTGCACAGCTCGGCCCAGGCGCGAGAGGCGCTGACCGAGGCGGCCGGTGCGTTCGAGACCTGGAACCTCGACCTGATGTACGCGCTGCCGGGCCAGACGCTGGACGACCTGTCGCGCGAGCTGGACACGGCGCTGGGCTTCAAGCCGCCGCACCTGTCCATCTACCACCTGACCATCGAGCCCAACACGGTGTTCGCGACGCGCACGCCCGAGCACCTGCCCGACCCCGATCTCGCCAGCGACATGCTGGACCTCATCACCGCGAGGACCGGCGCGATGGGGCTGTCGCGCTACGAGGTGTCGGCCTATGCCCGCGACGGCCACCGCTGTGCGCACAACCTGAACTACTGGCAGTTCGGCGACTACCTGGGCATCGGCGCCGGCGCGCACAGCAAGCTGAGCTTTCCCCACCGCGTGCTGCGCCAGGTGCGCTGGCGCGAGCCGGCGGCGTTCATGGCGCAGGACAACAAGGTCAGCAACGAGCACGAGGTGGCGCGCAAGGACCTGCCGTTCGAGTTCATGCTGAACGCGCTGCGGCTGAAGGACGGCGTGACCGTCCTTCAGTTCCTGGAGCGCACGGGCTTGCCGCCGTCCAGCATTGCCAAGGCACTGGAAACGGCGCGCGGCCGCGGGCTGCTGGCCGCCGACCCCGCACGGATCCAGCCCACCGAGCGCGGCTTCGACTTCCTCAGCGACCTGCAGCAGCTGTTCCTCTGACGGCTCGGCGGGTCGCACCCGCGCGCCGTCACTCCCCTCGCGGGGCCGGCGGGCTCAGGCGCACCTGGGGCGCTTCATGCAGCCGCTGCTCCAGCGCGGCGATCTCGGCATGCAGCCAGTCGCAGAAGGCCCGCACGGCCGGGTCGCCGCGCAGCGCCTCGGGGTAGACGACCTGGTAGTCGCGCGTCTCGTCCTCGTCGACGGCCTGCGCCGACACGCGCACGAGGCGCCCGTCCAGCAGCGCGTCCGCCGCGAACAGTTCGCGCGTCAGTGCCACGCCCATGCCTTGCTCGGCGGCCTGACCCAGCAGCGCGGCGTCATTGAACGAGGCCACCGGCGTGGGCACGGCGCCCGTGTGGCCGGCCTCGTTGAACCACTGCCGCCACAGCTCCGCGTCGCCCAGCAAGGGCTGCTGCGCCAGCACGGTCGGTGCGGCGCCCACCAGCCGCTGCCCCAGCACCGGTGCCGCGACAACGATGTGCGGCGAGTGGAACAGCGGCTCGCTGACGAGCCCCGGCCAGTGGCCGCGCCCGATGCGCAGGCCGAGGTGGAAGCCCTCGCGCTCCAGGTCCACTACCTGTTGCGACGCGTGCAGGTCCAGCGTGATGCAGGGCTGCAGCACCTGCCAGCGCGGCAGGCGCGGCAGCAGCCAGCGCTGCGCGAACGAGGGCAGGGCGGTCACGCGCAGCGTCTGCGCTGCGTTGCCGTGCGCCTGGGTGGCCGCCAGCAGGCCGGCCTGCAGCTCGGCGAACATCTTGATGACGGTGCGCTGCAGCGCCTGCCCGGCGGGGTTGAGCGTCAGGCGCCGGCCCTGGCGTGTGAACAGCTCGAAGCCCAGCTGCGTCTCCAGCCCGCGGATCTGCTGGCTGACGGCGCTGTGCGTGAGGTGCAGGCTTTCCGCAGCGGCGCGCAGGTTCTGCGTCTGCGCGGCAGCGCGGAAGGCGGCGAGGTAGTGCAGCGGGAAGCGGTCCAGCGAAGCCATCTGGTAAGAAAAATCGACCAGTCAGTGCAGAAACAAGCGCTTGGTGGCGCCGCGGTGGGTGCCTAGCATAACCAGCACACCAAGGAATCGCCATGAACCTGTTGAATCTGCCCTACCGCTGGATCGTGCTGTTGTCGGCGGCGGCGGCCGTCGTGCTGACGGTGTCACCTGCCCAGGCGTTCACCGACTCGAACGCCGACCTGAAGGACGCCGCACCCGACCGCTCGGCCCGCGTCGTCGTCGTGGCCAAGGCCGCGCCGCCCGTTCAGGCGGCCTGGGTGCCGCCAACGGCCAAGCGGCTGGACGGCTTCAAGCCGGTGCTGCCACCCGAGCGCGATGCTGCGGCGCGGCGGCCGTCTGGCCAGACGCAGCTGGCCAAGGCGGACGCGCGCTGAGGCTCAGCGCTTGCGGCGCGATGCCAGCAGGCCGGCCAGGCCCAGCCCCATCAGCAGCACCGAGGCCGGCTCGGGCACGGCGCTGACGTACACCTTGTCCAGCCCATAGGCCTCGTCCAGGCCGGTCACTGTCAGCGTGACCTGCGTGAACGCCACGTCCTGCGTGAAGCCGACGAAGCGCACATTGCCATCGGGCAGCAGGGGTGGGTGCGTGCCGACGATGAGGTCGCTGGAGAAGGCGCCGGCGTTGGTGCGCAGGATGATCTGGCCATCGGTCTCGCCGATGTCCGTCAGGTACAGGCCGAAGGCCTTGCTCGGCGCCGCGAGGGTGAATGTGAGCGTGCCCTGCGATACGTTGGGCAGGTAGGCCGACACGTAGTGGATGCCATCCGTGGCGGTCGAGCCATAGCCGTCAACCGGCGAGTTCACGCCAGTCTGCAGCACGCCGATGGGCGTGCTGACGGTGCTGATCGTGAACAGCGGCGTGGTGATCGGCGAGAGCGCGCGCTCGCCGGTCGGCAGTCGCTCGAAGCTCTCGAACGACGTGGCGCCCGCTGCAGCAATGAAAGCGCCCTCGCTCGTGAAGCCGGCATCGGCCGCGTGCACGGCGGTGGCCCCCAGCAGGGCGAGGGCGAGCAGGTGGCGGTGCAGCTTCATGGGCGAGCTCCTAGGCGAAGCGCGCACCGTAACCGAACCGGCACCGTCCCGGTGCCGATGAACTAGGGATCAGACGCGGTTCAGCGACATGCCCGACGTGGCGCGCAGGCGCTCCAGCACCTTGGTGGCGATCTGGCCCAGCGGCAGCACCTCGTCGGCTGCGCCGGCCGCAATGGCCTCGCGCGGCATGCCGAAGACGACGCAGGTGGCCTCGTCCTGGCAGTAGTTGTAGGAGCCGGCGTCCTTCATGACCTTCATCGCCTTGGCGCCGTCCGCGCCCATGCCGGTCAGCATGATGCCGATGGCGTTCTGGCCCACCACGCGCGCCGCCGACAGAAACAGCGCCTCGACGGACGGCTTGTGGCGGTTGATGGGGTCGCCGTCCTGCACGCGGGCGATGTAGTTCGCGCCGCTGCGCTCCACGGTCAGGTGAAAGCCGCCCGGCGCGATGTAGCCGTGGCCGGGCAGGATGCGCTCGCCGTCCTGCGCTTCCTTGACGCGGATCTTGCACAGGCCGTCCAGCCGCGCCGCGTAGCTCTTCGTGAAGCCGGGCGGCATGTGCTGCGTGATGACGACGGCCGGGCTGTCGGCGGGCAGGTTGATCAGCACGTCCTTGGTGGCTTCGGTGCCGCCGGTGGAGGCGCCGATGAAGATGAGCTTCTCGGTGGACGCGCGGCCCAGGCTGGCCATCGTGACCGGCTTGGCCGGCGCCGGCGCCGCGGCACCCGGTGCGGCCGGCGGCGGGGCGCGGCGGATGTGGGCCTTGGAGGCGATGCGGATCTTGTCGGTGATGTCCTGCGCCAGCAGCTTGATGCCGTCGGCGACACCGATCTTGGGCTTGGCGACGAAATCCACCGCGCCCAGTTCCAGCGCCTTCAACGTCACATCGGCGCCGCGCTCGGTCAGCGTGGACACCATCACCACCGGCATCGGGCGCAGCCGCATCAGGCGTGACAGGAAGTCCAGCCCGTCCATGCGCGGCATCTCCACGTCCAGCGTGATGACGTCGGGGTTGAGGTTGCGGATCATCTCGCGCGCGACCAAGGGGTCGGCCGCGGCACCGATGCATTCCATGTCGGACTGGCGATTGATGATCTCGGTCAGGATGGACCGCACCAGCGCGGAATCGTCCACCACGACCACTTTGGTCTTGGCCATCGTTGGCCCTCCTCGACAACTCTCTAGAACAGATCGATGGAGCCGCCGCTGCTGGCGACGGGCTGCACCTTCTGGATCGCGGCCCTGTCCTGCTGGACCAGGGCGTCGGTATTGGTCGGTGCCAGGCGCTTGACCATGGCCTTGCCGCTCGCGGGCAGGAAGCACACCTTGCGCGGGTACACGTCCATCACGTCCTTGGACACGATGGGGATGCGCTCCAGCTTCAGGAAATCGATGACGAAGTTGGTGTTGCGCTCGCCGACGTTCAGCGAGTTCATGCCCGAGATGACGGCGCCGCCGCCGAAGATCTTGGCTTCCATGCGCGACTTGCTGGCGCCGCGCTTCATCATCTCGTTGATCAGCAGTTCCATCGCGAACGAGCCGTAGCGGCCCGAGTCGCCGTTGCCCTCGGGCAGCATGAAGTGGTTCATGCCGCCGACCTTGGCGACGCGGTCCCACAGGCAGGCCGCGATGCACGAGCCCAGCGTCGTCATGACGAGCAGGTCCTCGGTGTCGACGAAGTACTCGCCCGGCAGGATCTTGACCGCCGCATTCTTGAAGTGGGCGTCGTAGAAGAAGAACGAGGCCTCGCCCTGCTTGCGCGGCTGGGCCTTGAGCTGGTTGACCTTGGCGACGGCGACAGGGTTGCCCAGTCCGATCGTCGCTGTGGAAGCGAGGGGCGTGTTCATGGTCAGACCCGTTCGTAGATGGTTTTGCCGCGCAGCTTGAACAGGTCGCGCGATTCGGTGAAGTTCTCGGAATGACCCACGAAGAGCAGCCCGCCCGGCCGCATGACGCGGTGGATGCGCTCCAGCACCTTGCGCTGGGTCGGGCCATCGAAATAGATCATCACGTTGCGGCAGAACACCATGTGGAAGGGGTCACCCAGCTGCCACTGCGCGTCCATCAGGTTCAGCGGGCGGAAGTCCACCCAGCGCTGCAACTCGGGCTTGATGCGGATCTTGCCGCCGTTGGCGCCCGTGCCGCGCATGAAGAAGTTCTTCAGCCGCGTGGCGTCCAGGCCGCGCGAGTCGGCGTTGTAGACGCCACGCCTGGCGGTGGCCAGTACGTTGGTGTCGATGTCGCTGGCAACCAGCTGCACAGAGGCGCCCGCGCCCAGCGCCTCGCTGCACGTCATCAGGATGGAGTAGGGCTCCTCGCCCGTGGATGCCGCGCAGCACCAGATGCGCACCTGCTTGCCGACGAAGGGCTTGAGGTCGTCCTTCAGCGCATGGAAGTGATGCTCCTCGCGGAAGAACGAGGTCAGGTTGGTCGTCAGGCAGTTGACGAATTCCTGCCACTCGGCCGCGCCGGAGGGGCCGGTGGACGCCTCCAGCCACTGCAGATAGCTCGCGAAGCTCTTGTGACCGGTCTCGCGCAGGCGGCGTGACAGCCGGCTGTAGACCATCGCATGCTTGCCGTCATGCAGGCTGATGCCGGCATGCTTGTAGATCAGCTCGCGCACGCGGTCGAAGTCGGCCTTGCTGAAGCTGAACTCGTGGTCGAGAGAGTCGTTGCCTTGGGCGAGGTCGGGTGCGGGCATGTCTCGTGGATCAGATTTATGGGTGCTCGCAGCAGTTATGGCGTCGGCGCACCGATTCTGCACCGCGGGCCCGTGGATACGGGCCTGGGCCGGGCCAGCATAGTGCAAACAGGCCGCAGGAACGTGCCTGTTTCACGACCCGTGCGCCCTGGCCCCGCTGCTAGACTGGCTTGGAACCCCAATCCCGTCCGCTCGCCGTACCGCCAGCCTTTGGAACATCGCCTGCCCACCCCGACGCTGATCGACGCCCAGGCGCTCGATCTGAACCAGGCCCTGCAGTTGTTGCAGCAGGCCGGCGCGCTGCTTCCGGACCAGGCGCCGGGCAGCGTCGCCTGGCTGCAGGCCGTCGTCGATGCGTTGTGCGACCTCTCCAGCAAGGACGCGCTGACCGGGCTGGTCAACCGCCGCAGCTTCGAGATGGCGCTGGCCCGCGAGGTGGACCGTGTCGCCCGCTCCGGCGAGGCGGCGCTGCTGCTGATGCTGGACATCGACCATTTCAAGGCCGTCAACGACACCCATGGCCATGGCGCCGGCGACCAGGTCATCCGCGCCGTCGCGACGGCCGTCGCGCAGACCGTGCGGCCCATGGACCTCGTGGCCCGCGTGGGCGGCGAGGAATTCGCCATCATCCTGCCCAACTGCGCCACGCATGTGGGCCTGGCCGTGGCCGAGCGCGTGCGCGAGCGGGTCTCGGAGCTCAGCATCGAGATCGCACCAGGGCAGATGCTGAGCGTCACCGTCAGCCTGGGTGGGGCGTTCGCACCGCAGTGGGTGCGCTCGTCGCCGCTGTTGTGGACGGAACGCACCGACCGCCAGCTCTACCGCGCCAAGGCCGAGGGCCGTAACCGCGCCTGCCTCGAACCCCAGATCGAGTCCCTGGTCAGCGCCGAAGAAAAGGGCATGTTGTTCGCCTCCCTGAATCTCGAAACGCAACAGGACCTGCCATGAGCACGACCAACGATCCTGCTGCTCCCCGCCCCACGCGCCCCGGCGCCCGCACCCTGGCCGTCACGAGCGGCAAGGGTGGCGTCGGCAAGACCTTCGTCACCGCCAACCTCGCTGCCGCGCTGGCTGCGCGTGGCCAGAAGGTGCTGGTGCTGGATGCCGACCTCGGCCTCGCCAACCTCGATGTGGTGCTGAACCTGCACCCCAAGCTGACGCTGCATGACGTCTTCACCGAAAAGGCCACGCTGGAGCAGGCCATCCTGCCCGCGCCCGGCGGCTTCAGCGTGCTGCTGGCCGGCTCGGGCATGGTGGAGTACTCGCGGCTGACGCCCGAGGTGCGCGACAAGCTGCTGCACATCATCGACCTCGTGAAGCCGCGCTTCGACTGGGTGCTGCTGGACACCGGCGCCGGCATCTCCGACGTGGTGCTGTACGCGATCTCGCTGGCCACCGACGTGCTCGTCGTCGCGACGCCCGAGCCCACGTCGCTGACCGACGCCTACGCCACCATCAAGGTGCTGGCCACGCAGCAGGAGCGCCGGCATGTGGGCCTGGTCGTCAACCAGGCCAACCGCGTCGGCGAGGGCAAGCTCATCTGTGGCCAGCTGCAGCAGGTGCTGCAGCGCTTCGTCGGCCCGACGCCGGGCCAGACCTTCAAGCTTGAGCTGCAGGCCGAGATCAAGGCCGACGTGGCCGTGCGCCAGGCCGTGCTGAAGCGCCAACTGATGCTGGAGCATTACCCCGGCTGCGATGCGGCCCAGGCCATCAAGGCCCTTGCGAGCAAACTGCTTGGCTGACATGGAGCCCCTCGCCCAGTCGCGCCGCGCTGTGCGCCGGCATGCCTGGTCGGTCCCCCGCGGGGACGGCGATGCATGCGGCATTGAGCCGCACGCACATCGCCTTGGGCGGGCCGGCTCGGGATCGGCCCAGCGCTCGGCCCGCAAATGAGTGCATCGCCATGACTGAAGTGAATGCCGGCAGCGCCTTCGAGTGGATCGGCGGCGAGCCGCGCGTGCGCGAGCTGGTCGACCGCTTCTACGACCTGATGGAGCTGGAGCCCGCCTACGCGCGGCTGCGCGCCGCGCATGGTGACTCGCTGGAGTCGGCGCGCGACAAGCTGTTCTGGTTCCTGTGCGGCTGGCTGGGTGGCCCCGACCACTACATCAGCCGCTTTGGCCACCCGCGGCTGCGGGCGCGCCATCTGCCGTTTCGCATCGGCATCGCCGAGCGCGATGAATGGCTGGCCTGCATGGGGCAGGCGATGCACGAGGTGGGCGTGGACCCGGCGCTGCGGGACCGGCTGGCCGAGTCGTTCGCCGGCACGGCCGACTGGATGCGCAACGTCGGCGCCTGAGGCGGCAGCCGCCATCGGCGGCCGCCGCTTTCAACTCAATCCAGGCGGAACGCGAAGTCCTGCTGGAACATCGCGTCGCCCTGGCACTGGTAGCCGGCCAGTGCCGCTTCGACGGAACGCTGGAAGGAGCGGCGGGTCTTGCTGTCCAGCGCGCCCTGGGTGACGCGGATCTCCGTGCCGACGACCTTGCCGCCGCGCACGGTGGCGATGACGTTGAACACGGCTTCACCCGCCCAGTTGACGGCGGGTACGTCCGGCTTGGGCATGACAGCGCAGACGGCGCCCGGCGTGCGCATCAGCGGTTGCTCGGCCGGCGGGTTGTGCGCAGGCGTCACCGTGCCGGCCGTGCTGCCGCCAGTGAGAGGCGGCGCGTCGTCGCGTAGCGCGGTGGTGGTGACGGTGGTTGGTTGCTCCACCTGCCACGGCTGTGCGGGAATTTCGGGCACCTGGATCGTCGAGAAGCTGGGCTTGTCCGGCGTGACCGGCTTGCGCAGCGTCTCGGGCTCCCGGGGCTTGTCCGGGATGGGCGGCAGCAGCACCGTGGGTTCCTTGACCCGGACCGGCGGGTGGATGAGCCCGGCGCTGAACGCGTAGATGGCGGCGATGTGCAGGGCCACGACCAGACCGACGCCGACATAACGCTGGGGTTGCGGGGGGCGGTGGGCATGCGTGTGGGACAGGTTCATGGGCTCTCCTCTCTGCTGCGGTTGATGACACCAGGGCCGCACGTCCGGCGGCTTGAGCCCAGGCTACGCCCGCGGCGGCCGACGGGTCAATGGTGGCTTTGCCCGTCGGCGGCGCGCCACGTGTGGCAAAGCGCACGCCGCGGCGTCAGTGCGGTGTCAGGCCGTGCCGGTGAGCAGCACGATGAGGGCGCCTGCGCCGCCGTCGCTGGCGCGCGCCTGCACGAAGGCCATCACCTCGTTCTTCTGCACCAGCCAGCGCCGCACGCGGCCCTTGAGCACCGGTTCGCGACCGGGCGAGCCATGCCCCTTGCCGTGCACGACGCGCACGCAGCGCAGGCCGCGTCGGGCGCTGTCGTGGATGAAGTGGCTCAGCGCCTCGCGCGCGCCGTCGCGGCGCAGGCCGTGCAGGTCCAGTTGGCCCTGCAGCGCCCAGTGGCCGCGGCGCAGCTTGCGTACCACCTCCAGGCTGATGCCCTCGCGGCGGAACGACAGCGTCTCGTCGGTCTCCAGCAGGCTGTCGATGTCGATCTCGTCGGACAGCGCCTGCAGCAGCACCGCGCGCTCGTCGGCCTCTCGCTGGCGCGGCTCGGGCGGCGGCTGTTCCAGGTCGTGCAGCACGCGGTCGACGCGGCGCAGCGGCGTCACCGGGCCCACGCTCAGCTCGAACACGCGGCGCTCCTGATCCGCCAGCCGCAATGCGGCGGCCACGCGCTCGCGCTCGGCTTCCGCGGCCAGCCGGGCCGCGGCCAGCTCGCGGGCCAGCGGCTTCAGGTCGGCCAGGCTGCGTGCGATGCGGCTCACAGCAGGCCCCGCTCGGCAAACGACACCACGTCGGCAGCGCCGACGATGAAGTGATCGACGACGCGCACGTCCACCAGGGCCAGCGCCTGCACGAGCTGCCGGGTGAGCAGCTCGTCCGCGCGCGACGGTTCGGCCACGCCGCTGGGGTGGTTGTGCGCCAGGATGGCCGCGCCGGCCCCCAGCGCCAGCGCGCGCTTGATGACCTCGCGCGGGTGCACGGTCGTGGCCGTCAGCGTGCCGTGGAACAGCGTCTCCATCGCGATGAGCCGCAGCTGCGCGTCCAGGAACAGCACCGCGAACACTTCCTGCCCCAGTCCACCCAGGTGCAGGCGCAGGAAGGTGCGCACGGCGGCGACGTCGTTCATTGCCGGCTTCTCGGCCAGTTGCTGGTTCAGCGAGCGCCGCGCGATCTCCAGCACCGCGGCGATCTCCGCCCGCTTGGCCGGCCCCAGGCCCTTGACCTTGCCCAGGTCCTGCACGCTGGCGGCCAGCAGCCCGGCCCAGCCGCCGAAGCGGTCCAGCAGGCTCTGCGCCAGCTGCAGCACGGGCATGCCCTTGAGCCCCGTGCGCAGCAGCAACGCCAGCAGTTCGGCGTCCGCCAGCGCCTGCGGCCCACGGGCGAGCAGCTTCTCGCGCGGGCGGGCATCGGGGGGCAGGTGGGTCAGCGACATAAAATCGGCCGCAGTCTAGCCAAGCGCCCCATCTCTCGCATGAACCCCATCCAGGCCGGGTCCTTCCTGACCCTGCATTACCGGCTCACGGGCCCGGACGGTGCCGACATCGTCAATACCTTCGACGACAAGCCCGCCACGCTGTCGCTCGGTGCCGGCCAGCTGTCGCCCGCCATCGAGGCGCGCCTCATCGGCCTGCCCGAGGGCGCGCACGAGCGCTTCACGCTGGCGCCCGGCGAGGCCTTCGGCGAACGCAACCCCGAGTTGCTCCAGCGTGTGAAGCTGACGCTGCTGCGCCAGCTGGGCGATCCGGACGAGACCTACAACGTCGGCGACGTCGTGCAGTTCCCCGGCCCGGACGGGCAGGGTGGCTATGCCGGCGTCGTGCGCGAACTGGGCGACGAGTCGCTGCTGTTCGACTTCAACCACCCGCTCGCCGGCCAGCCGGTCAGCTTCGAAGTGCAAGTGATCGGGGTGCTGTGATGAGCTCAGTCGTGCAACCCCAGGAAGTGCTGCTGGCCGAGCCGCGCGGCTTCTGCGCCGGCGTGGACCGTGCCATCGAGATCGTCGAGCGGGCGCTGGTCAAGTTCGGCGCGCCCATCTACGTGCGCCACGAGATCGTCCACAACACCTACGTCGTCAACGACCTGAAGGCGCGCGGCGCGATCTTCATCGAGGAGCTCGCCGAGGTGCCGGCCGGCGCGACGCTGGTGTTCAGCGCGCACGGCGTCAGCCAGGAGGTGCGCCGCGAGGCCACGGCGCGCGGCTTCCAGATCTTCGACGCCACCTGCCCGCTGGTCACCAAGGTCCACGTCGAGGTGGCCAAGCTGCACCGCGAGGGCTTCGAGTTCATCATGATCGGCCACAAGGGTCACCCCGAGGTCGAGGGCACGATGGGCCAGCTGTCCGATGGCATCTTCCTGGTGGAAGAGGTCGAGGACGTTGCCAAGGTCACCGTGAAAGACCAGTCCAAGCTGGCGGTCGTCACGCAAACCACGCTCAGCGTCGACGACGCGGCCGAGATCCTGGCCGAGGTCAAGCGCGTGTTCCCGCGGGTGCGCGAGCCCAAGCAGCAGGACATCTGCTACGCCACGCAGAACCGCCAGGACGCCGTCAAGGTGCTGGCGCCGCAGGTCGACGTCGTCATCGTCGTCGGCAGCCCCACCAGCTCCAACAGCAACCGCCTGCGCGAGCTGGCCGAGCGGCTGGGCACGCCGGGCTACATGGTCGACGCTGCCGAGGACCTGAAGGCCGAATGGCTGGACGGCCGCGCCCGCGTGGGCCTGACGGCCGGCGCCTCGGCCCCCGACGTGCTGGTGCAGGCCGTCATCGACCGCCTGCGCGCGCTGGGCGCCACCACCGTGCGCAGCCTGCCGGGCGTGGAGGAGCATGTGCGCTTCCCGCTGCCCATGGGCCTGGGCGACAAGTCCATGGCCGAGGTCAGCGCATCCCGATCTTGAAGCCGGTGCTTCCAGCTTCCGGCGGCGCCTGACATCGGCGCCGCTTTCGTATTCGACTTGAAGGACACCCATGCTTGACATCACCCAACTGCGCAAGGAGCTCGACACCGTCGTCGAGCGCCTGACCGCGCGCAAGAACCCGCAGCCGTATCTCGACGTTGAGCGCTTCAAGGCGCTGGAAGCCGAACGCAAGGGCGTGCAGACCCGCACCGAGGAGTTGCAGGCCCGCCGCAACGCGCTGTCCAAGCAGATTGGCATGGCCAAGGGCAAGGGCGAGGACGCCTCGGCGCTGATGGCCGAGGTGGGCGGCATCGGCGACGAGCTGAAGGCCGGCGCCGATCGGCTGGAGGCCATCCAGGTCGAGCTCAGCCAGATGCTGATGAGCGTGCCCAACCTGCCCGACGCCAGCGTGCCGGCGGGCGCCGACGAGACGGGCAACGTGGAAGTGCGCCGCTGGGGCGCTCCGCGCACGTTCGACTTCGACGTCAAGGACCACGTCGACCTGGGCGCTCCGCTGGGGCTGGACTTCGAGACCGGCGCCAAGCTGTCGGGCTCGCGCTTCACGTTCCTGAAGGGGCCCGTGGCGCGCCTGCACCGCGCGCTCGCGCAGTTCATGCTGGACGTGCAGACCACCGAGCACGGCTACACCGAGTGCTACACGCCCTACATCGTCAACCGCGAGATCCTGGAGGGCACGGGCCAGTTGCCCAAGTTCAAGGAAGACATGTTCTGGGTGCTGCGCGGCGGCGACGACGAGCAGGTGGAGCAGTACCTGATCTCCACGTCGGAGATCTCGCTGACCAACACCGTGCGCGAGAGCGTGCTGAAGGCCGAGGAGCTGCCCGTCAAGCTGACGGCGCACAGCCCCTGCTTCCGCTCGGAAGCCGGCTCCGCCGGCCGTGACACGCGCGGCCTGATCCGCCAGCACCAGTTCGACAAGGTGGAGATGGTGCGCATCGAGCAGCCCGAGCACAGCATGGCCGCGCTGGAAGAGATGACGCAGCACGCCGAGGCCATCCTGCAGAAGCTCGGCCTGCCGTACCGCACCATGCTGCTGTGCACCGGCGACATGGGCTTCGGCTCGACCAAGACCTACGACCTGGAAGTCTGGGTGCCGGCACAGAACGCATACCGCGAGATCAGCTCCTGCTCGAACATGGGAGCCTTCCAGGCCCGTCGCATGCAGGCGCGCTTCAAGAACGCGCAGGGCAAGAACGAGTTCGTGCACACGCTGAACGGCTCCGGCCTGGCCGTGGGCCGCACGCTCGTCGCGGTGCTGGAGAACTACCAGAACGTCGACGGCAGCATCACCGTGCCCGAGGCGCTGCGCCCCTACATGGGCGGCGTAGAGGTGTTGCGCGGCTGATTCGTAGCGGGTGGGAAAAAGCTGGCTATAATGGCAGGCTTCGCACCAACGCTCACCGAATCAGGAGAGGTGGCAGAGTGGTCGAATGTACCTGACTCGAAATCAGGCGTACGGTTTCCGTACCGAGGGTTCGAATCCCTCCCTCTCCGCCAAGAACAGCCCGCCGGCAACCCCGGCGGGCTTTTTCTTTTTCGGACGCTCAGCGAGGCGTCTGCTGCAGCTCGACGCTGACCTTCACGGCCTCGGCGGTCTTGTTGGTCCACATCCAGCAATGCGCGGGCTCGGCGTCGAAGACCTGCAGGCCCTGCGCCTTCTCGGCCTTGTCCAGTTGCGCCGGATACACCACGGCCTTGCCCTGGTGGACATGGATGTTGAACGGCAGCGGCGCGCCGGCCTCGAAGGACCAGGCCACGCGGCCGCCCCGGGGCAGCTTGCCGCACACCTCCAGCAGCTCGCGCGGTGCCAGCGTCGCCGTGTGCGTGAAGCGGCCCTCGGGCGTCCAGGCGATGTCGACGACCTGGGCGGCCGCCGCTGCGGAGCCGCCAGCGGCCAGGCACAGCAGGGCGAGCGCCGCCCTCACTTGGCCGCCTCGATGGCCGTGACGATGAACTGGCCGCCGTCATGCGCGGCCTTGAAGCGCACCTTGTCGCCGACCTTGAGGCCGTCCAGCAGCCGCTTGTCGCGGGCCTGGAACACCATCGTCATCGCCGGCATGTCCAGCGACCTGATCTCGGCGTGGCGCAGCGTGACCTTGGCCGTGGCCAGGTCGACCTTGCGCACCTCGGCATCGGTCATCGCATCGGCGGCGGAGGCTGGTAGGGCCGGCGGCTCGGCTGCATGCGACAGCACGGGTGTCGCCAGCAGCGCGGCGCACAGGAGGAGTTCTTTCATGGCAATTCCTTGATGAATTTCAGCGCGCGCGGACGACGATGCTGCCGCGCATGCCGGCCTGGAAGTGGCCGGCGATGAGGCAGGCGAAGTCGAACTCGCCTGCCCGGTTGAAGGTCCAGACGATCTCGCCGGTCTGGCCCGGCGGCACATGGGCCATGTAGGGCTCGTCGTGCGCCATGCCGGGGAACTTGAGCATCAGCGCCGCATGCTCTTCCAGTTCCCGGGGCGTGCCGATGACGAGTTCGTGGAGCACGGCGCCGGTGTTGCGCAGCACCAGGCGCAGCGTCTCGCCGCGGCGCACGTTGATGCGCGATGGCGTGAAGCGCATGTCGTCGCTCATCGTGATCTCGACAGTGCGCCGGGCCGCGCGGGGTTCGCCGGCAATGCCCCAGGCCTTCTGTTCCTGCTTGACGACGACCGGCGCGCTGGCGGCGTGGGCGCCATGCGCCTGTGCTGCCGCGGCGGCGAGGGCCAGCGTGAGGGAGGTGATGAATGTCTTCATGCGGGCCTCAATGGTTGTGGTGGCCTTGAGGCTTGCGCACCTGCACCTCGACGTCCGAAGCGTGCGCGGCCGGCGCTGGCGCGCTTGTCGCAGGCGGCGCATCGCCCACCTCGCGCGCCACGGTGCCGGGCGGATGCTGGAACCAGCCGGGGTCCGTGTAGTCGCCGCGCCTGAGCCCGCGTCGCACCTTCAGCATGCTGAACATGCCGCCCATCGCGACCGGGCCGAACGGGCCGTCGCCGGTCATCATGGGCGCCGTGTTGTCGGGCAGCGGCATGCTCATCTCGGTCATGTCGTGCATGCCGCGCTCGCCCATGACCATGTAGTCGGGCACCAGCTTGCGGATCCTGGCGGCCAGGCCGCTGTGGTCCACGCCGATCATCGTCGGCACGTTGTGGCCCATCGCATTCATCGTGTGATGCGCCTTGTGGCAGTGGAAGGCCCAGTCGCCTTCCTCGTCGGCGATGAACTCCAGCTGCCGCATCTGGCCCACGGCGATGTCCGTCGTCACCTCGGGCCAGCGCGCTGATCGAGGCACCGGGCCGCCATCCGTGCCGGTCACCTCGAACTCGTGGCCATGGATGTGGATGGGGTGGTTGGTCATCGTCAGGTTGCCGACGCGGATGCGCACGCGGTCGCCCTGGCGCGCCACCAGCGGCGCGATGCCCGGGAACACGCGGCTGTTCCAGCTCCACAGGTTGAAGTCCAGCATCGTCATGACCTTGGGCGTCGCGCTGCCTGGGTCGATGTCGTAGGCGTTCAGCAGGAAGGCGTAGTCGCGGTCGACGTCGGCGATGTGCGGGTGCTTCGCCTTGGGATGCGTGATCCACAGGCCCATCATGCCCATGGCCATCTGCACCATTTCGTCGGCATGCGGGTGGTACATGAAGGTGCCGGGCCGACGGGCGACGAACTCGTAGACCCAGGTCTTGCCGGGCGGGATGGGCGGCTGCGTCAGGCCGCTGACGCCGTCCATGCCGTTGGGCAGGCGCTGGCCGTGCCAGTGCATGCTGGTCACCTCGGGCAGGCGGTTGGTCACGTAGATGCGCACGCGGTCGCCCTCGACGACCTCGATGGTGGGCCCGGGGCTCTGGCCGTTGTAGCCCCACAGGTGGGCCTTGAAGCCGGGCGCCATCTCGCGCACGACGGGCTCGGCCACGAGGTGGAACTCCTTGACGCCGTCCTTCATGCGCCAGGGCGCCGTCCAGCCGTTCAGCGTGACGACGGGGTTGTAGGGCCGCCCGGTGGGCGGGATGAGCGGGGCTTGCGTGTCGGGCGAGGTCTGGATGACGGGCTCGGGCAGGGCGGCCATCGCCGCCTTGGAGACGGCGGCCAGCGATGCCAGCGTCGACCCCGCCAGCAGGGAACGTCGGTTGAACATGGGGTGTGTCCTCGGGGTTCAGTGGGCCGCCGCCGCGGCAGCGGCAGCGGCGGGGCCGGCGGAGGGCAGGGCGGGCGTGGCGCGGCCCAGCAGGGCCTGGTCCAGGTCGGCCTGGGCCAGCCAGAAGTCGCGCAGCGCGTCCTGCGCGGCGGCCACGGCGGCCACCTGGGCACGGGCATCGGCCAGCAGCTCGAACACGCCGATCAGCATGCCGTTGTAGCGCAGAAGCTGCTCGTCGGAGATGCGCCGCGCCAGCGGCAGCAGCTCGTCGCGGTGCTGGCGCGCGATGTCCCACGCGCCGTGGTACAGGCCGTAGGCCTCACGCACCTCGGAGCGCGCGCGGATGGCCGTGTCGGCCGCGTCGTGCGCCGCCTCGCGGGCCAGCGCCTGTGCGCGCGGCAGCGGGCCGGGGCCGAACAGCGGCAGCTCCAGCGTGACCTCCCAGCCGCGCTGCACCGGCGCCTCGTTGGACGTGTTGTGCACGACGCCCAGCTCCAGCATCGACACGAAGCGGTTGATGCGGCCGGCATCCAGTTGGCGTGCGGCCTGCTCCAGCCGCAGCCGCGCCGCCTGCACGTCCAGCCGCTGCGCGAGTGCCAGCGTCTCGATGTCGGGCTGCTCGCGGGCGGTCGTCGGCAGCGCGGGCAGCCGGTCGGGCACACGCAGCGCGGCGGCGTCGTCGCCCCACAGGCCCAGCAGGCGCACCAGGCGCTCGCGGGTCGCGAGGCGCTGGCTCTCCGCGCGCGCCAGCGCCAGCCGCGCCTCGGCCGCAAAGCCCTGCTCGCGCGCGCGAGCCAGTGCGTTGAAGTTGCCGACGGCCTGCATGCGGCGAGCCAGCTCGGCGCCGGCGTCGGCGGCGTCCAGCACCTGGCGGCGATACGTCAGCGCCTCCTCCGCGGCAACGGCGGCCACCCAGGCGCGGCGCGTGTCCGCCGCCAGCGCCAGCACATCAGCCGCGGCCTGCTGCTGCTCGGCCTGCAGGCGGCGCTGCTCGGCCTGGCGCACCAGCGGCAGCGTCAGCAGCCGGGCCAGGTTGACGTGCCAGCCGCGCTCCAGCTCCACCTCGTCGCCGCGGGTGAGGCGGCTGAAGCTGAAGCCCGGGTTGGGCAGCCGGCCGGCCGCGTCCACCTCGGCGGCCGTCACGCCCAGGCGGGCCAGGCGGGCCTGCAGCGCGCGGCTGTTCTGCAGCGCCAGCTGCACGGCGGCGTCGGCGCTCAGCGGCTCGCGCAGGCGGGCGGCCAGATCGTCGGCCGGCAGCGGTTCGGCAGCCAGCGCCTGGCCGGTGTGCGGCTGCGTCAGGCGCGTGACATCGCCGACCTCATCGCCGGGCGTCAGGCTGGCGCAGCCGGTCAGCGCCAGCGCCAGCGCGGTCAGGGACAGCGCGCGCTTCATGGCGTCTTCTCCGGCGGCAGCGTTTCGCGGGCGTAGGTGCGCCAACCGCCCACGCGCTCGACGCGGGCATTGGCGGCGCGCCAGTCGGCGGGCGGCGGGTCATCGGCAGCCTGCGGTGGCGGGGCCTGGCGGGGCGCGACGCGCGGCACCTGGGTGCGCGCATCGGCGGGATCGGGGCGGGGCGTCTGGGCGGTGGCGCTCAGCGTCAGGCCGGCGGCGAGCAGCGCCGCGACGCGGGGGAACAACAAGGGCATGACAGCCTCTCTGAACGGGTGGTCGACCCACCAGGCGCAACCAGGCGCGCGGCGGGAGGGCAGCGTTGGGAGGGGCTCAGGCCCGGGGTGGCGGGTCGGGCAGCGGCGGCACGACGCCCGTCCAGCGCTCGGCGGGCACCTGCGCGGCGCGCTGGGCCGGTGCGCTCGTCACGGTCAGCGCCAACGCCGGTGGTGGCGCGGCGGCCAGGCAGCAGGGGGCGCACAGCTTGCACGCCTGGCTGTGGTGGGCGTCGGCCGGGTCATCCATGTCCTGGTGGTCGTGATGCGCGTGCTCCGCATGGGCCATCACGGCCGGCGTCGGCTGCGCCGGCCCGCATTCCAACTGCGCAGCCGCCAGCACGCTGCGCAAGGGCAGCAGCACGAGCAGCAGGCAGAGGACGAGGAAGCGGCCGGGGCGACGCATGGCCGGCACTTTAACCGCGCTGCTGCCGCCAGGCCCGGGCCGACAGCCCGCCGTGCCGCTGCGAGAACAGCCGGCTCAGCGCCGACGCATTCGCGTAGCCCAGCTCCGCGGCCAGCGTTTTCAACGGTTTGCCCGCGCGCAACTCGGCGCGGGCGATGGCCAGGCGCCAGTCTGCCACGTAATCGGCGGGCGTCGTGCCGACGGCGTCGCGGAAGGCCTCGGCAAAGCGGCTGCGCGACATGCCGGCCTCGGCGGCCAGCCGCTCCAGCGTCCAGGCCTCGCCGGGGCGGGCGTGCACGGCGGTCAGCGCCCGGGCCAGGCGCGCATCCGCCAGGCCGTTCAGCAGGCCCACCGGCAGCGGGTTGTCGCGCTGGTCCAGCATCCAGCGCAGCAGTTGCAGCAGCAGCACCTCGAACAGCCGGTCCGCCAGCAGCCGCTGGCCACAGCGCACGCGCTCGGCCTCGCCGAACAGCAGCGTCAGCGTCTCGTTGAGGCCGACCACGCGGGCCAGCGGCAGCACCACCAGCGGCGGCAGCGCGCGCACCAGCGGGTGGGCGTCGCCCTGGTCGAAGTCCAGCGTCGCGCAGACGAAATCCGCGCCCTCTGTGGGCGCGTTGTGGAAGTCGTGCGCCAGCGGGCGCGGGTAGAACACCAGGCTGGGTTCGCTCACCACCAGCTGCTCCACGAGCCCGCTGCCGACCGCGTGGCGAACTGCCATCTCGCCGTTGCGCATGACGTGCAGGAAGCCCCGCCCGGGCTGCGCGTCGAAATGCGTCACGCCGCACAGCGGCCCGGCGTGGAACAGGCTAGCGCGCACGCGGAAGCGCTCCAGCAGCGGGCTTAGGCGGTCCAGCGGCGAGGCGTCGTTCATGGGATGAATCGGTATGTTGTGCGGACTGAATGATACCTATCGACCTGAGCCGGCGCGCACAGTGGAGGCCTTCCTCCACAGCAACCGAAAGGTGACGCCATGACCTCCCGCATTCCCCTCGTCTCCGCCGCCGATGCCCCCGCCGCCAGCCGCCCGCTGCTGGATGCGGTGCACGGCGCCTTCGGCGCCACGCCCGCGATGTTCCGCGCCGTCGCCAATTCGCCGGCCGCGCTGCAGGCGATGTGGGGCTTCTTCGGCGCGCTGGGTGGCGGCAGCATCCCGGCCAAGCTGGGTGAGCAGATCGCCGTCGCCGTGGCCGACCGCAACGGCTGCGAGTACTGCCTGGCCGCGCACACGGCGTTGGGCCGCAAGGCGGGCGCGTCGGCCGCCGAGATGAGCGCCGCGCAGGCCGGCGAATCGGCCGACCCGGCGACGGCCGCCGCGCTGCGTTTCGCGCTGAAGCTCGTCGAGCAGCGCGGCCAGGTGGGCGATGCCGACGTCGCGGCGCTGCGCGCGGCCGGTTTCGGCGACGGCCAGATCGTCGAGATCCTGGCGCACGTCGCGCTGAACCTGTTCACGAACTACGTGAACGTCGCGTTCGCCGTGTCGGTGGATTTCCCTGGTGTGAAGCTGCGCTCGGCTGCTTGAGCGGGCAGCCGCTGGTCGACCCCGCCCAAACAACAAGGCCCCGGACTCGCCGGGGCCTTGGAGCGGTTCGTGCAGCGCTGGCTAGACCAGGCCCTGCTTTGACGCCAGCACCGCCGCTTCGGCGCGGCTGCTGACGTTGAGCTTCTTGTAGATGCTCTTGATGTGGTCGTTGACGGTGAACCACTTGATGCCCATCAGGTTCGCGATCTCCTTGATCGTGAAGCCCTTGCTCAGGTAGGTCAGCACTTCGCTCTCGCGCGGCGTCAGGCGTTCCCACTCGGGCGGCGGGTCCAGCGCGACGTTGCGGCTGTTGCTGAACGGCGCGTGCGACGACGACAGCGAGCCGAAGCCGGAGTTCAGCGGCATGGTGCCGCTGTCGCCGGACGACGACGGGCGGAAGTGCGACAGCAGCCGGCGCGCGATGGCCGGCGACAGCGGTGGCTGGCCGCGCACGATGCGTTGCAGCTCCTCCACCAGCACCTCGAAGCGGTCTTCCTTCAGCAGGTAGCCGTCGGCGCCGCATTGCAGCGCGGGGAAGAGATGGTCGTCGTCGGAGTACAGCGTCGTGACGATCTTGATGGCCGCCGAGCCGGACAGCTCGGTGAGGAACTCCATGCCGTTGCCGTCGGGCAGTTCCAGGTCGACGAGGACGAGCTTGAAGCCGTGATCCGGCGCATTGCCGAACTTGGCCACCTGGCGGCGGGCGTTTTCGAGATCGCCCACCTCGGTGATCTCCATCGCGTCGCTGAAGCTCTCGCGCACCACGCGGCACAGGAAGCTGCGGGCGACGGGGTTGTCTTCGATGATCAAGACTTTGACGGTCATGGGAGAGCGGCGGCTGTCATTTCGACCAACGAATGTAGCGCAGGCCCCGTGCCGCGATGGGCCGAGACTGCGGGGGGCTGAGCCCCCGTTTCAGGCTTCACGATTGGTAAGAACTACCTTGCCGACCACCTCGCGCGCGGCCATCCGTGCGAAGGCCGCGGGCAGGTCTGCCATGGGCAGCACGCGGTCCAGCACGGGCTTGATCTTGCCGGCGGCATACCAGCCGGCCAGTTCGCCCAGCATCTTCGCGTTGCGGCCCGGTTCGCGCTTGGCGAACTCGCCCCAGAACACGCCCACCAGCGACGCGCCCTTCAGCAGTGCCAGGTTCAGCGGCAGCGCCGGGATGCTGCCCTGCGCGAAGCCGATGACGAGATAGCGGCCGCGCCAGGCGATGGAGCGGAAGGCGGCCTCGGCCAGGTCACCGCCGACCGGGTCGTAGACGACGTCGGGGCCCTTGCCTTCGGTGAGCGCCTTCAACTCGTCGCGCAGGTTCTGCGTCGCGTAGTTGATGACGGCGTCGGCGCCCAGCGCCAGGCAGGCCTGGCACTTGGCATCGCTGCCGGCCGCGGCGATGACGCGGGCGCCGGCGGCCTTGGCGATCTGGATGGCCGCCGTGCCGACGCCGCCCGCCGCGCCGAGGATGAGCACCGTCTCGCCGGCCTGCAGCGCGCCGCGGTCCATCAGCGCGTGGTGGCTGGTGGCGTAGGTGCAGATGAACGCCGCGGCATCCTCGAAGCTGAAGGCGTCCGGCAGCGGCATGGCCAGCACGGCCGGGATGCACACCTCGGTGGCGAAGCCGCCCAGCCCGCCGAAGGCCGCGACGCGCTGCCCCACGGCGAAGCCCTTCACGCCGTCGCCCACCTCGGTGACGACGCCCGAGAACTCCGTGCCCGGCACGAAGGGCAGGGGCGGCTTCATCTGGTACTTGTTCTGCACGATGAGCAGGTCAGGGAAGTTCAGGCTGGCGGCGCGGATGACCACGCGGATCTGGCCCGCGCCCAGCGGCGGTGCGGGCACATCGCGCCATTGCAGCGCCTCGACGCCCACCGGGTTCTCGCAGACCCATGCCTTCATTGCTGTCTCCTCGTGGAATGAAGCGGCCATGATAGGAATCAGCGTGGTTACACCCGGTCTCGCAGGTGACGCGCTCCCTACAATTGGCCCCCATGCGCATCCTGATTTCCAACGACGACGGCTACCTCGCCCCCGGCCTCGCGGCCCTCGTGAAAGCCTGCGAGGGGCTGGGCGAGATCGACGTCATCGCCCCCGAGCAGAACGCCAGCGGCACGTCCAACTCGCTGACGCTGAACCGCCCGCTCAACGTCTACCGCGCCGCCAACGGCTTCCGCTACGTCAGCGGCACGCCGTCGGACGGGGTCCACCTCGCGCTGAGCGGCCTGCTGGGCTACCGGCCCGACCTGGTGCTCTCCGGCATCAACAACGGCGCCAACATGGGCGACGACACGCTGTACTCAGGCACCGTGGCCGCGGCCACCGAGGGCTATCTGTTCGGCATCCCGTCCATCGCGTTCTCGCAGGCCGAGAAGGGCTGGGTGGAACTGGAGGCCGCGGCCCGCACGGCGCGCAGCGTCGTCGAGCAGGTCATTGCCGGCGGGCTGGGCCAGAGCTTCCTGCTCAACGTCAACATCCCCAACCGGGCCGACGCCGACAAGCTGCCGCGCAAGATCACGCGGCTGGGGCGTCGCCATTCCGCCGAGGCCATCATCGAGCAGGTCAACCCGCGCGGCGAGACCATCTACTGGATCGGCCCGGCGGGCGAAGCCAAGGATGCCGACGAGGGCACGGACTTCCACGCTACCGCCAACGGCCAGGTGTCGATCACGCCACTGCAGGTGGACCTCACCGAGCACGCGTCGCTGGGCGCCTGGGCGCAACGCCTGGGCCTCTGAGCCGATGTCCACGCCCAAGCGTTTCCCGGCCAGCCTGAAGTCGGCCGCGGCGCCGCAGCGCGAGCTGCTGATGCCGCAGCGCCACCTGCACCAGGCAACGCGGGACGCGGCCCGGCTGGCCCGCCCCAGCGGCACGGGGCTGGACGGTGGTGCCGTGCGCCAGCGCATGGTCGACCGGCTGCGCGCCGAGGGCCGGTTCGACGAGCACGTGCTGGCCGCCATGGCCGCCGTGCCGCGCCACGAGTTCGTCGACAGCGCGCTGGCCGCGCAGGCCTACGAAGACACGGCCCTGCCCATCGGCCATGGGCAGACCATCTCCAAGCCTTCCGTCGTGGCCCACATGCTGGGCCTGCTGATGGCCGGCGCCGGCGCCCGGCAGCGCGGCTCGCTGGGCCGCGTGATGGAGATCGGCACGGGCTGTGGCTACCAGGCTGCGGTCATCGTGATGCTGGCGCGGCACGTCACGTCCATCGAACGGCTGCAGGGGCTGCATGACAAGGCCCGGGCCAACCTGCAGCGTCTCGTGCTGCCGCGCTCACCGCGCCTCATCTGGGGTGACGGCCGCGTCGGCCACGCGGCCAGCGGGCCGTTCGACAGCATCATCGCGGCCGCCGGCGGCGAGGACATCCCGCCCGCCTGGACCGAGCAACTCGCGCCCGGCGGCCGTCTCATCGCGCCCACCGCGTCCAGTGGCCGCGGCCAGGTGCTGGTGGTGCTGGATCATGTCGTCGAAGGCGGGGTCAGCCGCTGGCTGCGCAGCGAGCACGAGGCCGTGCTGTTCGTCCCCCTAAAATCCGGCGTCGTCTGACGGAGCCGCTGGCGCACCGCGCCACACAATCCGGGCGGCCCCCAACGTGCCTCACACGATGCCCTCACGCCTGCGTCCCCTTCTTGTCCTCACCACCTCGCTGCTGCTCAGCGCCTGCGGCACGTCGCTGCACCGGGCGCCCGTCGAGGACCGCAACCCCCAGCCCGCGAAGGCTGCCGTGCCTGCGCCGGCGCCCGCTGCATCCGCCCCCGCGGCGCCCGAGGCCAAGCCACTGCCCGGCGCCGAGAACGCCGGCAAGCCGGGCTACTACACCGTCAAGCCGGGCGATGCGCTGATCCGCATCGCGCTGGACAACGGCCAGAGCTGGCGCGACGTCGCCAAGTGGAACAGCCTGGAGAACCCCAACCGCATCGAAGTGGGCCAGGTGCTGCGCGTCGTGCCGCCGGGTGTCGATGCGGGTGCCGTGGCGGCCAAGCCCATTGCGACCGCCAAGGTCGAGAGCCGGCCGCTGGACGCCAAGCCGCCGCAGGCGTCGGCCAGCGCGGCGTCTGCCGTGGCGGCTGCGCCCAAGGAGCCTGCGAAGGAATCGCCGAAGGAGGCGGCCGCGTCGGACGACGACACGCTGGCGTGGTCGTGGCCGGTGTCCCATCCGGTCAGCGCCGGCTTCGACGAGCAGCGCAACAAGGGCCTGGACTTCGCCGGCAAGCCGGGCGACCCCGTGCTGGCGGTGGCCGACGGACGCGTGGTTTACGCAGGTTCGGGCTTGCGCGGCTACGGCAACTTGGTCATCATCAAGCACAACAACACCTACCTGACGGCGTATGCCCACAACCGGGCGATGCTGGTCGAGCAGGATCAGGTGGTACGCAAAGGCCAGAGGATTGCCGAGATGGGTTCCACCGAAAGCGACACCGTCAAGCTGCACTTCGAGGTGCGCAAGCTCGGCAAGCCTGTCGATCCGTCCAAGCTGTTGCCGGCGCGCTGAGACAGCGCGTTAGCGAACCAAGCACGCCGGGCCAGCGATCACGTCATGAAACGCGCTGCGCCCTCCCTGACGAACGGTCACAACGGCCATGACGGCGCGGCCCACGAGCCGGCCGTCATGCTCGCCATGAACGGCGGCGCCGACACCGAGCCCGCCGCTGATGCCCCGGACGAAGACGCACAAGCGCTGCGCAACGGCAGTGGCCACGACGTCGAGTTGGGCAACGCGCTGCAGGCCTATCTGCGCGACATCCGCCGCACGCCGCTGCTGACGCCGCAGCAGGAGTTCGACACCGCGGTGGCCGCTCGCGCGGGCGATTTCGAAGCCCGCCAGGCCATGATCGAGCACAACCTGCGGCTCGTCGTCAGCATTGCCAAGAACTACCTGGGCCGCGGCCTGCCGATGAGCGACCTCATCGAGGAAGGCAACCTCGGCCTGATGCACGCCATCGGCAAGTTCGAGCCGGAGCGGGGCTTCCGCTTCTCCACTTATTCGAGCTGGTGGATTCGCCAGAGCATCGAGCGCGCGCTGATGCACCAGGCCCGCCTCGTGCGGCTGCCGGTGCACATCGTGCGCGAGCTCAACCAGGTGCTGAAGGCACGCCGCGCGCTGGAGGCGTTGCAGAGCGCGCAGGGGGCGGAAGGCCGCGTGCGCGCCGAGGACGTGGCGCAGGCGCTGGGCCGGCCCGTCGACGAGGTGGCCGAGCTGCTGGCCTATGCCGAACTGCCCAGCTCGCTGGACTCACCGGTGGACCGCAACGGGGAGGGCGGCGAGTCGATGCTGGACCTCGTCGCCGACGACCAGGCCGTCGACCCGATGGGCCTGCGGCTGTCGCACGAGGTCGAGGAGCTGCTGCAGCACGGCCTGGCCAGCCTGAACGACCGCGAGCGCGAGGTGCTGGCCGGGCGCTACGGCCTGTCGGACCGCGAGCCCGAGACGCTGGACGTGTTGGCCATCCGCCTGAAGCTGACGCGGGAGCGCATCCGCCAGATCCAGATCGAGGCGCTGGCCAAGCTCAAGCGCAACATGATGCGGCACGGGGTCGACCGGGACAGCATCTTTTGAGCCCCTCGCCCCGCCTTGCCCCGGCTGAACGCCGGCAAGTCTGGTCGGTCCCCCGAGGGGGCGGCTTGGGAGCGGCCCAGCGCTCGGCCCGGAAAACTGAGGCCAACCAGCCTCCTCCGATAATCGGGGGATGACTCAAACGACAGATTGGCTCAAGGTCGAAAGCATCGAGCTTGAAGCGCAGGGCGTGGCGCACAACGCCGAAGGCAAGGTGGTGTTCATCGACGGCGCCTTGCCGGGCGAGATCGTCAAGGCGCAGATCGCGCGCCGCAAGAACAACTGGGAGCAGGGCCAGCTCACCGAGATCAAGAAGGAAAGCCCGCTGCGCGTGACGCCGGGCTGCCCGCACTTCGGCCTGCACGCGGGTGCCTGCGGCGGCTGCAAGATGCAGCACCTGCAGGCCGGCGCGCAGGTGGCCGTGAAGCAGCGCGTCGTGGAAGACCAGCTGTGGCACCTCGGCAAGGTCAAGCCCGAGGTGCTGCTGCGGCCCATCGAAGGGCCGACCTGGGGCTACCGCTACCGCGCGCGCTTCTCGGTGCGTTATGTGCAGAAGAAGGGCGTCGTGCTGATCGGCTTCCACGAGCGCAAGAGCCGTTACGTGGCCGACATGCAGGTCTGCAAGGTCGTGCCCAAGGTGGTCAGCGACCTGCTGATGCCGCTGCGCGAGCTCATCGCCAGCATGGCCGAGCGCGACCGGCTGCCGCAGATCGAGCTGGCGATGGGCGACGAGGTCATCGCGCTGGTGCTGCGCCACCTGAACCCGCTGCCGGACGGCGACATCGCGCTGCTGCGCGCGTTCGCCGCCCGGCACGGCGTGCAGTGGTGGCTGCAGCCCAAGGGGCCGGACACGGTCAAGCTGCTGGACGAAGGCGGCCCGCAGCTGGCCTACCGGCTGCCCGAGTTCGGCGTGACGATGCCGTTCAAGCCGACCGACTTCACGCAGGTCAACCCGCACATCAACGCGGCGCTGGTGGGCCGCGCGCTGCGGCTGTTGGCGGTGCAGAAGGACGACCGCGTCATCGACTGGTTCTGCGGCCTGGGCAACTTCACGCTGCCGCTGGCCACGCAGGCGCGCGAGGTGCTGGGCATCGAGGGCAGCGAGACGCTGGTGCAGCGTTCGCGCGAGAACGCGGCCGCCAACGGCCTGGCGCACAAGACCAGCTTCGTCGCCCGCAACCTGTTCGAGATGACGCCGGCGCTGCTGGCGCTGGACGGCACGGCCGACCGCTGGCTCATCGACCCGCCGCGCGAGGGCGCATTCGCGCTGGCCAAGGCGGTGGCCGACATCGCGCAGGATCCGTCGCTGGCGCCGGGCTGGACGGCGCCCAAGCGCATCGTCTACGTCAGCTGCAACCCGGCGACGCTGGCGCGCGACGCTGGGCTGCTGGTCAATGTGGCGGGCTACCGCTGCACGGCGGCCAGCGCGGTGAACATGTTCCCGCACACGGCCCACGTGGAAAGCATTGCGGTCTTCGACCGCGTTTCAGTCGACTGATTAGTAAACAAATGGCCAGCTGAAGCCGTGGTGCGCGGCTTCTTGAGGTTCTCCTGGGGACAACCCGGGCGCGTTGCGCCGGGAAATGGGAAAGAATGAATAAACAAAGAAGTTTGTTTAGTTCATTCCTGCCGGAGGCCGGGTGCGATGTCCGCCCGGTCCCGGTGCCATCACCCCTCAGGAGACAAGAGGCTGGCCATGTTGAGAACCCATCTTCCGCGCCTGTTCGGCGCCGTCTGCCTGGCGCTCGGCCTGGCGTCCACTGCGCTGGCGCAGGGCGTGAGCCTGCCGGCCCAGGCGCTCAAGCGCGGCGTCAATGTGCTGGGCTATGACCCGATCTGGAAGGAGCCCGCCAAGGCGCGCTTCCAGATGCGGCATCTGCAGGCCATCCGCGACGGTGGCTTCGATCACGTGCGGGTGAACCTGCATGCCTTCGAGCACATGGACGCCGCGGGCCAGTTGCCGGCGAGCTGGTTCAAGCAACTCGACGAGGTGCTGGCCGCGTCGCTGGACGCCGGTCTGCAGGTCATCATCGACCAGCACAACTTCATGGACTGCGCCAAGTCCATCGACACCTGCCGCAGCAAGCTCAAGGCTTTCTGGCGCCAGGTGGCGCCGCGCTACAAGGACGCGCCGGACGGCGTGCTCTTCGAGATCCTGAACGAGCCCAACGGCGCGGCCGATCCGCTCTGGAACGACATCCTGGCCGAGAACCTGCAGATCATCCGCGAGACCAACCCGAAGCGGCGGGTCGTCGTGGGCCCGAAGTTCTGGAACTCGATGGATCACCTGGACAGCCTGAAGCTGCCCGAGGCCGACCGCAATCTGGTGGTGACCTTCCACTACTACTCGCCATTCCCGTTCACGCACCAGGGGGCGCACTGGGTGGAGGAGTTCAAGAACACCTCGGGCATCACGTGGGGCACGGCCGCCGAGCGCGAGCAGATCGGGAAGGATTTCGACAAGGTCAAGGCCTGGGCGCAGAGGCATGGCCGGCCCATCCTGCTGGGCGAGTTCGGCGCGCTGGAGACCGGGGCGCTTGCGCAGCGCGTGGCGTGGACGTCAACCGTCGCTCGCGCGGCGGAGGCGCGCGGCTTCGGCTGGAGCTACTGGCAGTTCGACTCCGACTTCATCGTATGGGACATGAAGGCGGACGGCTGGGTCAAGCCCATCCTGAACGCGCTGGTGCCGTCGCCCGGCGCCCCGGTGGCCGCGGCAGCACCCGCCGCCGGGCGCAGCGGCGACCCGGCGCTGGACCACCTCATCAACGTCAACAAGGTCAGCGCCTGGTCGGTGTACGGGGACGGGCAGTCCACGCAGCAGGTGGCCTGCGAGGCCTCGGGCAAGACCTGCCTGCGTGTGGCCTTGCAGGGCAAGCGTGCCAACCCGTGGGACATCGGCGCCATGGCGCCCATCACCGGTGACATCCGCAAGGGCGACAAGCTGCAGGTGCTGCTGTGGGCGCGGCTGGACATGGACGACGCCAAGGCCCAGGTCACCGTGCCGGTGTCGCTGCAGCTCAACACGGCGCCGTACACCGCCGTGGTGTCGGGCTCGGCGGTGCTGACGAACAAGCTGGAGCCGGTCGTGCTGACCGGCACGTCCCAGGTGGATCAGCCGGCCGGCAGCGTGGCGCTGTCGGTGCAGATCGGGCAGGTCGGCCAGTCCCTCTGGCTCAGCGCGCCGTTCGTGCTGCGCAACTTCGTGCCGGCCAAGTAGGGGCGGGGTCGTCGCTCACGCCGCGTGCCCTGGTCACGTCGGCGCAGCGGCGATGACATCCGGATGAGCAAATGAAAAAGGCGGCCCGCGGGCCGCCTTGTCGTTGGTGGCGAGGGCGCGTCAGTCGCGGTCGCCGCCGAAGATGCCAAGCAGCGACAGCAGGCTCTGGAACACGTTGTAGATGTCCAGGTAGATGGCCAGCGTGGCGCTGATGTAGTTGGTCTCGCCGCCGTCGATGACGCGCTTGATGTCGTACAGCATGAAGGCCGAGAAGATGCCCAGCGACAGCACCAGCATCGTCAGCAGCAGGGCCGAGGACTGCAGGAAGATGTTGGCGATGCCCGCGATCATCAGGATGACGGCGCCGACCACCAGGAACTTGCCCATGGACGACAGGTCGCGCTTGATGACGGTGGCGAGGCTGGCCATCGTGAAGAACACGGCCGCGGTGCCGCCGAAGGCGGTCATCACCAGCGACGTGCCGTTCTTGAAGCCCAGCACGTGGCCCACCAGGCGCGACAGCATCAGGCCCATGAAGAAGGTGAAGGCCAGCAGCGCGGCGACGCCGGCGGCGCTGTCCTTGGTCTTCTCGATGACGAACATCAGGCCGAACGCGCCAGCGAAGAAGATGATGGCGCTCATGCCGGCGCCCATCGTCCTGAACATGCCGGTGGACACGCCGATCCAGGCGCCCAGCACGGTCGGCACGAGGGACAGGGCCAGCAGCCAGTAGGTGTTGCGCAGCACGCGCTGACGGTCGGCGGCCAGGCCCGGGGCGGCGTAGCCGTATTGGGTTTGCAGGCTTTCGTTCATGTGAATCCTCCGAGGGACGAATGGGAAACCGCGGGCATTCTAGGGCGGTGTTGACGGGCTACATTGGGGGCTGTCCCTGGGAAATCAAGACCATGAAACAGCAAGCCCAACTCGAACTCTCCGACGTCAAGCGCATCGCCGCCGCCGCCGAGGCCCATGCCCTGGAAAAGGGCTGGGCAGTCTCCATCGCCATCGTCGATGCCGGCGGCCATCTGCTGTGGCTGCAGCGGCTGGACGGCGCCTCGCCCAGTTCTGCCATGTTCGCGCCGGCCAAGGCGCACACATCGGCGCTGGGGCGCCGCGAGTCCAAGGTCTACGAGGACATGATCAACGGCGGCCGCGTGTCCTTCCTCAGCGTGCCCGGCATGTACGGCACGCTGGAGGGCGGCGTGCCCATCCTGGTCGACGGGCAGGTCATCGGTGCGGTGGGTGTCAGCGGAGTCAAGTCCAGCGAGGACGCGGAGATTGCCAAGGCCGGCATCGCGGCACTTTGAGGCGTCACGAAGCCGTCGCGGAGCGGTCACGAAGCCTCCGTACTTACCCGCGTCGGCTATACTCGATGGGTTTACCTGAACCCTGCGCTGCCCGGCGGAAACCTGTAAGGTTTCTAGAAAACCTACCCCTCGGTTTCTACAAGTTGACCTGTCGCCCGACGGGTTGATGCTGGGCACGCGATCCACTTGCGGAGACCCTTTGTGCTGACCGACCTGCTCCATCCCCCTCAAGCAATCCTGGCTCTGGCGGATGGGACGGTGTTCCGAGGCCAGTCGATCGGCGCGACCGGCAAGACGGTCGGCGAAGTCGTGTTCAACACCTCGCTGACCGGCTACCAGGAAATCCTGACCGATCCCAGCTACTGCCGCCAGATCGTCACGCTGACGTATCCGCACATCGGCAGCTACGGCATCAGCGAGGAAGACGTCGAGGCCGGCAAGGTCTTCGCCGCCGGCCTGGTCATCAAGGACCTGCCGATCCGCGCGTCCAACTTCCGTTCGGGCAAGACGCTGGACGCCTACCTGCGTGAGCAGGGCACGGTCGCCATCGCCGGCCTGGACACGCGCCGCCTGACGCGCGTGCTGCGCACCAAGGGCGCCCAGAACGGCTGCATCCTGGCGCTGCCCGCGGGCCAGGCGCTGACGCAGGCGGACATCGACGAAGCCGTGGCCCAGGCCAAGTCCGCGCCGTCGATGGCCGGGCTGGATCTCGCCAAGGTCGTCAGCCGCGCCGAGCGCGAGACCTGGACGCAAACCGAGTGGAAGCTCGGCAGCGGCTACGGCACGCAAGCGGATCCGAAGTTCCACGTCGTCGCCTATGACTTCGGCGTCAAGCTCAACATCCTGCGCATGCTGGCCGAGCGCGGCTGCAAGGTCACCATCGTGCCCGCGCAGACGCCCGCCGCCGACGTGCTGGCGCTGAACCCGAACGGCGTCTTCCTGTCCAACGGCCCCGGCGACCCGGAGCCCTGCGACTACGCCATCAAGGCGACCGCCGAACTGATCGAGTCCGGCATCCCCGTCTTCGGCATCTGCCTGGGTCACCAGATCCTGGCGCTGGCCTCGGGTGCCAAGACCTTCAAGATGAAGTTCGGCCACCATGGCGCCAACCATCCGGTGAAGGACCTGGACAGCGGCCGCGTCGGCATCACCAGCCAGAACCACGGCTTCGCGGTCGACCCCGACACGCTGCCGGCCCATCTGCGTGCCACGCACATCAGCCTGTTCGACGGCACGCTGCAGGGCATCGCCCGCACCGACAAGCCGGCCTTCAGCTTCCAGGGGCACCCGGAAGCCAGCCCCGGGCCGCACGACATCGCCTACCTGTTCGACCGCTTCATTGGCCTGATGAGCAAGGCCTGATCGGGAGCCTCGCATGTTCGGCATCACCGACCTCGGCACCTTCCTCGCAGCAGCGATCTTCATCATCCTGCTGCCGGGGCCCAACTCGCTGTACGTGCTGTCCGTTGCGGCGCAGCGCGGCGTGCGCGCGGGCTACACGGCCGCGTGCGGCGTGTTCGTCGGCGACACGGTGCTGATGACGGCCGCCGCGGCCGGGGGCGCCTCGCTGCTGATGGCCAGCCCGCAGATCTTCTTCGTCGTGAAGATGGTCGGCGCGGCCTACCTCGGCTGGCTCGGCCTCCAGTTGCTGCGCGGTGGCGTGAAAAGCTGGCGCGGTGAAGCGCAGGCCGCCGAGGCGCCGCGCGCCGTCGACGCCAACCAGCCGTTCAAGAAGGCGCTGGTCGTCAGCCTGCTGAACCCCAAGGCCATCGCCTTCCTGCTGTCGTTCTTCATCCAGTTCGTCGATCCGGCCTACCCGCATCCCGCGCTGACCTTCCTGATCCTGGGTTCCATCATCCAGGTGCTGAGCTTTGTCTATCTCTCGACGCTGATCTTTGCCGGTGCCCGCCTTGCGGCGGCGTTCCGCGCGCGGCGTCGCCTCTCGGGCGCCGCGAATGCCGGCGTCGGAGCCCTCTTCGTTGGATTCGGGGCCAAGCTGGCCACGGCCACCCTCTAAAAAGTTCCAAGAGCGCAGACCGCCATGCCGAAACGTACAGACCTCAAGAGCATCCTCATCATCGGCGCCGGCCCGATCATCATCGGCCAGGCCTGCGAGTTCGACTACTCCGGCGCCCAGGCCTGCAAGGCGCTGCGCGAGGAGGGCTACAAGGTCATCCTCGTCAACAGCAACCCGGCGACGATCATGACGGACCCGGACACGGCCGACGTCACCTACATCGAGCCCATCACCTGGCAGGTCGTCGAGAAGATCATCGCCAAGGAGCGGCCTGATGCGGTGCTGCCGACGATGGGCGGCCAGACCGCGCTGAACTGCGCGCTGGACCTGCACAAGCATGGCGTGCTGGCCAAGTACAACGTCGAGATGATCGGCGCCAACGAGGTCGCCATCGAGAAGGCCGAGGACCGCCTGAAGTTCAAGGACGCGATGACCAAGATCGGCCTGGGCTCGGCCAAGTCGGGCATCGCGCACACGCTGGAAGAGGCGTGGGCGGTGCAGAAGCAGATCCACGCCGAGATCGGCGGCAGCGGTTTCCCGATGGTCATCCGCCCCAGCTTCACGCTGGGCGGCACGGGCGGCGGCATCGCCTACAACCCGGAAGAGTTCGAGACCATCTGCAAGCGCGGCATCGACCTCTCGCCGACAAACGAGCTGCTCATCGAGGAGAGCCTGATCGGCTGGAAGGAATACGAGATGGAAGTCGTCCGCGACAAGGCGGACAACTGCATCATCGTCTGCTCCATCGAGAACCTGGACCCGATGGGCATCCACACCGGTGACTCCATCACCGTGGCGCCGAGCCAGACGCTGTCCGACAAGGAATACCAGCTGCTGCGCAACGCATCGCTGGCCGTGCTGCGCGAGATCGGCGTGGACACCGGCGGCTCCAACGTGCAGTTCTCCATCAACCCGAAGGACGGCCGCATGGTCGTCATCGAGATGAACCCGCGCGTGTCGCGGTCCTCGGCGCTGGCCTCCAAGGCCACCGGCTTCCCGATCGCCAAGGTCGCCGCCAAGCTGGCCGTGGGCTACACGCTGGACGAGCTGAAGAACGACATCACCGGCGGCGCCACGCCGGCCTCGTTCGAGCCCAGCATCGACTACGTCGTCACGAAGATCCCGCGCTTCGCGTTCGAGAAGTTCCCGATGGCCGACTCGCGCCTGACGACGCAGATGAAGTCCGTTGGCGAAGTGATGGCCATGGGCCGCACCTTCCAGGAGTCCTTCCAGAAGGCGCTGCGCGGCCTGGAGACCGGCATCGACGGCCTGACCGAACGCTCGACCGACCGTGAAGAGATCGTGCAGGAGATCGGCGAAGCCGGCCCCGAGCGCATCCTGTTCCTGGCCGACGCGTTCCGCATCGGCATGACGCTGGACGAGGTCTACGAAGAGACCGCGGTGGACCCGTGGTTCCTCGCGCAGATCGAGCAGCTCGTGCAGATCGAGGGCGAGCTGAAGGGCCGCAGCCTCGAGTCCATCAGCGAGGCCGAGCTGCGCCTGCTGAAGACCAAGGGCTTCTCGGACAAGCGCCTGGCCAAGCTGCTGGGCACGAACCAGCACGCCGTGCGCGAGCGCCGTGTGGCGCTGAACGTGCGCCCGGTCTACAAGCGTGTGGACACCTGCGCCGCCGAATTCTCCACGCAGACGGCCTACATGTACTCGACGTACGAAGGCGCGGACGCCGAGTGCGAGGCCAACCCGACGGACAAGAAGAAGATCATGGTGCTGGGCGGTGGCCCGAACCGCATCGGCCAGGGCATCGAGTTCGACTACTGCTGCGTGCACGCCGCGCTCGCGATGCGCGAGGACGGCTACGAGACGCTGATGGTCAACTGCAACCCCGAGACCGTCTCGACCGACTACGACACGTCCGACCGCCTGTACTTCGAGCCCGTCACGCTGGAAGACGTGCTGGAGATCGTC
The DNA here is from genome assembly GCF_058794515.1 of Roseateles sp. GW823-FHT07B05. NCBI lineage: Bacteria > Pseudomonadati > Pseudomonadota > Betaproteobacteria > Burkholderiales > Sphaerotilaceae > Roseateles > Roseateles sp. GW823-FHT07B05. The sequence goes on along the minus strand of NZ_JBXAGX010000002.1, from coordinate 634,809 downwards.
GACAAGGAAAAGCCGGTCGGCGTCATCGTGCAGTACGGCGGCCAGACGCCGTTGAAGCTGGCGCTGGACCTGGAGCGCGCCGGCGTGCCCATCATCGGCACGACGCCCGATTCCATCGACATCGCCGAGGACCGCGAGCGCTTCCAGAAGCTGCTGCACGAGCTGGGCCTGAAGCAGCCGCCCAACCGCACCGCACGCACCGAAGAGCAGGCCGTCACGCTGGCCAACGAGATCGGCTACCCGCTGGTCGTGCGCCCCAGCTACGTGCTGGGCGGCCGCGCGATGGAAATCGTGCACGGCGACAAGGATCTCGAGCGCTACATGCGCGAGGCCGTGCGCGTGTCCGAGAAGTCGCCGGTGCTGCTGGACCACTTCCTGCAGGACGCCGTCGAGGTTGACGTGGACTGCATCAGCGACGGCGTCGACACGATGATCGGCGGCATCATGGAGCACATCGAGGCGGCCGGCATCCACTCCGGTGACTCGGCCTGCTCGCTGCCCCCGTACACGCTGGCCGCCGACGTGCAGGACGAACTGCGCCGCCAGACCGCGGCGATGGCGATGGCGCTGAAGGTCGTCGGCCTGATGAACGTGCAGTTCGCGATCCAGGGCGACGTCGCCAAGGGTCTGGCCCACTGCACGATCTACGTGCTGGAAGTGAACCCGCGCGCCTCGCGCACGGTGCCCTACGTCAGCAAGGCCACCGGCCAGCAGCTCGCCAAGATCGCCGCCCGCTGCATGGCCGGCCAGAAGATCGCCGACCAGCGCGACCGCAAGGGCCGCGTGCCGGCCGAGGTCGTGCCGCCGTACTTCAGCGTCAAGGAAGCCGTCTTCCCGTTCAACAAGTTTCCGGGCGTGGACCCCATCCTCAGCCCCGAGATGCGTTCGACCGGCGAGGTGATGGGCGCCGCCCGCACCTTCGGCGAAGCCATGCTGAAGAGCCAGATCGGTGCCGGTTCGCGCCTGCCGCGCTCGGGCAACGTGCTGATCACCGTGAAGAACAGCGACAAGGCCCGCGCCGTCGCCATCGCCAAGGACCTGCACGCGCTGGGCTTCGGCATCGTCGCCACCAAGGGCACGGCGGCGGCCATCGCGGACGCCGGCGTGCCGGTCAAGCTGATCAACAAGATCAAGGACGGCCGCCCGCATATCGTCGACGCGCTCAAGGGTGGCGACATCCAGCTCGTCTTCACGACGGTGGACGAGACCCGCACGGCCATCGCCGACAGCCGTTACATCCGCCAGGCCGCGCTGGCCAACCGCGTCACCTACTACACGACGATGGCCGGCTGCGAAGCCGCCGTGGAAGGCATGAAGCACCAGGACGGCCTGCTCGTGCAATCCCTGCAAGAGCTGCACGCCGAACTCGCCTAAACTCCGCGTCCATTGATTCCGCCGCCGCCGTCCGGGCCCTCCGGATCGCAGCGGCGGTCTCTTTTTTGCCTGACCCAGATAGAGCTATGAGCACCATCCCCCTGACCAAGCGCGGCGCCGAGGCGCTGAAGGAAGAGCTGCACCGCCTGAAGACCGTGGAGCGCCCCGCCGTCATCCTGGCGATTGCCGAAGCGCGTGCGCAGGGCGACCTGAGCGAAAACGCCGAGTACGACGCCGCCAAGGACAAGCAGGGCTTCATCGAAGGCCGCATCCTGGAAGTCGAGGGCAAGTTGTCCGTCGCGCAGATCATTGATCCGTCCACGCTGGATGCCGGCGGCCGCGTGGTCTTTGGCGCCACGGTGGACCTGGAAGACGAGGACAGCGGCAACGCCGTGACCTACCAGATCACCGGCGACGATGAGGCCGACATCAAGCAGGGCCGCATCTCCATCGGTTCGCCCATCGCCCGTGCGCTGATCGGCAAGGAGGCTGGCGACACGGCCGAGGTGCAGGCCCCGGGCGGCGTGCGCCGCTACGAGATCATCGAAGTCCGCTACGTCTGATGCTTGTCAGGCTGCAGGCCCTGCTGGCCGCCCTCTGGGGCGGCTTTTTGCTTTGCATCGCCTTCGTAGCCACGCCCGCCGCGTTCGCCGTGCTGGAGCGCGCGCAGGCCGGCGCCTACGTGGCGCGCGTGTTTTCGGTGGAAGCGCAGGTCAGCCTGGCGCTGGGCCTGGTGTTGATGATGATCGAGCGGCGCATCGCGCGCGACGCCGAAGAGGCGGGCGCGGTCAGCAGCCAGTTCTCGGCCCGGCTGCTGCTGCCGGTCGTTGCGCTGTTCTGCACCATCGCCGGCTACTACGGCCTGCAGCCGCTGATGGCGGACGCGAAGGCTGGTGCAGGCGTCGCGTCGTTCGGCGCGCTGCACGGCGCCTCGCTGGTGTTCTTCGGCGTGAAGGGCCTGGCGGTGCTGGCCCTCGCGTGGGTCAGTCAGCGACGTTCTTCTTGACGCTGGTCATGCGCCGCTTGGCGCGCTTGATCTCGCCACCCTGCGCCACGCGCTCGTTGCCCAGCACCTTGAGCTTGGCCACCTGGGGACGGCCGTTGCCGTTCTTGGAGAACTTGACGATCTTGACGACGCGCGGGCCGGGGCGGGCATCGGTGCGTTCGACCGCCGCCTTTTCCGGAATCGGCCGCCACAGCACCAGCAGCTTGCCGATGTGCTGGATGGGCGCTGCGTTCAGCTCGTCGCAGAGTTGCACGAACATCGCTTCGCGGGCCGCGCGGTCGTCGCCCAGCACCCGCACCTTGATCAGGCCATGGGCCTTCAGCGCGGCGTCGGTTTCCTTCACGACGGCAGGGGTGAGGCCGTCGCCGCCGATCATCACGACCGGGTCGAGATGGTGGGCGTCGGCGCGCTTGTCCTTGCGCTGGGCGGGTGTCAGATTGATTTGAGGCATCACCGTATTATCCCGTAGGCATGAAAACGCAGACAAAAAGCAAGAAGCTCAACAAGGCGTGGTTGAACAACCATGTCACCGATCCCTACGTCCAGCAGGCGCAGAAGGACGGCTATCGCTCGCGTGCGGCCTACAAGCTGAAGGAAATCGACGAGGAGCTCAAGCTGATCCGCCCGGGCCAGGTCGTCGTGGACCTGGGCGCCACGCCGGGCGCCTGGAGCCAGTACCTGCGGCGCAAGTTCGCGCCCACGGAAGCAGGGCGGGGCGGGGCGGCGGTGGGCCAGCTCAACGGCACCATCATCGCGCTGGACCTGCTGGACTTCGAGCCCATCGAGGGCGTGCAGTTCATCCAGGGCGATTTCCAGGAAGACGCGGTACTGGCCCAGCTCGAAGAGGCGCTGGCCGGCAAGCCGGTGGATGTCGTCGTGTCGGACATGGCGCCCAACCTGTCGGGCATCGCCGTGACGGATTCCGCGCGCATCTCGCTGCTCATCGAGCTGGCCGTCGATTTCTCCGACAAACACCTGAAGCCCGAAGGGGCTCTGGTGGCCAAGGTCTTCCACGGCAGCGGCTACAACGAGCTCGTACAGCTGTTCCGTGCCCACTTCAAGACGGTCAAGGTGGTGAAGCCCAAGGCCTCGCGGGAACGCTCTTCCGAGACATTCTTGGTCGGCATCGGATTGAAAAACCGGTGATTACAGGGCTTGCCCCCTTGCCGCCCCTAAAATCGCCCCCACTGTCCTGAAACCCGCGCTGGGCCATCAGGGCCAAGGAGTCGCAGTGAACAATCAATGGTTTTCTAAGTTCGCCGTCTGGATCGTGATCGCGCTGGTGCTGTTCACGGTCGTGAAGCAGTTCGGCGGCACCACGGCACCCGGTAAGCAAGTCACGTATTCCGAGTTCCTGGATCTCGTGCAGGCGCGCCGCATCAAGTCGGTCACGCTGCCTGACGGCTTTGCCGGTGACGTCACCGCCGAGGACACGGACGGCAACAAGCTGCGCACGCTGGCCACGGCCAAGGATCAGGGCCTTGTTGGCGACCTGATCAAGAACGGCGTGAGGTTCGACGTCAAGCCTCGCGAAGAGCAGGGCTTCCTCGTCAGCATGCTGATCAACTGGACGCCGATGCTGCTGCTGATCGGCGTCTGGGTCTATTTCATGCGCCAGATGCAGGGCGGTGGCAAGGGCGGGGCGTTCAGCTTTGGCAAGTCCAAGGCTCGCATGCTGGACGAGGCCAACAACTCCATCACCTTTGCCGACGTCGCCGGTTGCGACGAGGCCAAGGAAGAAGTGAAGGAGCTGGTCGACTTCCTGAAGGACCCGCAGAAATTCCAGAAGCTCGGCGGCCGCATCCCCCGTGGCGTGCTGATGGTGGGCCCTCCGGGCACTGGCAAGACGCTGCTGGCCAAGTCCATCGCCGGCGAGGCCAAGGTGCCGTTCTTCACGATCTCGGGTTCCGACTTCGTTGAGATGTTCGTCGGCGTCGGCGCGGCCCGCGTGCGCGACATGTTCGAGCAGGCCAAGAAGAGCGCGCCCTGCATCATCTTCATCGATGAAATCGACGCCGTCGGCCGCCACCGTGGCGCCGGCCTGGGCGGCGGCAACGACGAGCGCGAGCAGACGCTGAACCAGATGCTGGTCGAGATGGACGGCTTCGAGACCAACCTCGGCGTCATCGTCATCGCGGCCACCAATCGCCCGGACATCCTGGACCCTGCACTGCTGCGCCCGGGCCGCTTCGACCGCCAGGTCTACGTGACGCTGCCGGACATCCGCGGCCGCGAGCAGATCCTGAACGTGCACATGCGCAAGGTGCCCATCGGTCAGGACGTCAACGCGTCCATCCTGGCCCGCGGCACGCCCGGCATGAGCGGCGCCGACCTGGCCAACCTCGTCAACGAGGCCGCGCTGTTCGCCGCCCGCCGCAACGGTCGTCTCGTGGAAATGATCGACTTCGAGCGCGCCAAGGACAAGCTCTACATGGGCCCCGAGCGCAAGAGCATGGTCATGACCGAGGACGAGAAGAAGGCCACGGCCTATCACGAGTCCGGCCACGCCGTCGTCGCCGAGCTGCTGCCCGGCACCGACCCGGTCCACAAGGTCACCATCATGCCGCGCGGCCGTGCGCTGGGCGTGACGTGGCAGCTGCCGGAGCGTGACCAGCACAGCCTGTACTTCAAGCAGATGCTCAACAGCATCAGCATCATGTTCGGTGGCCGCATTGCCGAGGACCTGTTCGTCCACGACATCTCCACTGGCGCGTCCAACGACTACGAGCGCGCCACCCGCATGGCCCGCGACATGGTCACGCGCTACGGCATGAGCGAGGCGCTGGGCCCGATGGTCTACGCCGAGAACGAGGGCGAAGTCTTCCTCGGCCGCAGCATGACCAAGACGGCCAACATCAGCGAGAGCACGCAGCAGAAGGTCGACAGCGAGATCCGCCGCATCCTCGACGAGCAGTACGCCGTGGCGCAGAAGATCCTCGAGGACAACCGCGACAAGGTCGAGGTCATGACCGCCGCGCTGATGAAGTGGGAAACCATCGACCGCGACCAGATCCTGGACATCATGGCTGGCCGCCCGCCGCGTGAGCCGGGTGGCGGCTCGCCGCTGGCCAGCAACGGCCCGAGCGGCGGCACCCCGCCGGTCAGCACCGACGGCGCCCCGGCCGCGGCCTGATCCTCCCGACACGACGGGCCCGGCTTTCACCGGGCCCGTTTTTCATTGGCGAACAAGAACATGCACTGGCAGACCCGCCGTTTCCGCATCGACCTGGCCCGCCCCCGGGTCATGGGCATCGTCAACGTGACGCCCGATTCCTTCTCCGACGGCGGCCGGCATGACGACAGCCGCGCGGCCATCGCGCATTGCGAGCGGCTCGTCGCCGAAGGGGCCGACATCCTCGACCTCGGCGGCGAGTCCACGCGGCCCGGTGCGCCCAGGGTCGATGCCGACAGCGAGTGGGCGCGCATCGCGCCGGTGCTGGCGGCGGCCGTCACGCTGGGGGTGCCGGTCTCCGTCGACACCTACAAGCCGGAGGTCATGCGCCGCGCGCTGGACGCGGGTGCCGACATCGTCAACGACGTGCAGGCGCTGCAGTTGCCCGGAGCGCTGGCGGCGGTCGCCGGCAGCGGTGCGGGCGTGTGCCTGATGCACATGCGTGGCGAGCCGGCGTCGATGATGGAGCTGGCGGTCTATGGTGACGTCGTGGCCGAGGTGGGCGCGTTTCTCGCGCAGCGTGCCAGGGCTGCACATGAGGCCGGCATCCCGGCCGACGCCATTGCGCTGGACCCGGGCTACGGTTTTGCCAAGTCCGCCGAGCACAACCTGAGCCTGCTGGCCGGGCAGCGCGGCCTGGCTGAACTGGGCTACCCGCTGCTGGTCGGCTGGTCGCGCAAGCGTACGCTGGGAGACATCACCGGCAAACCCGTCGACCAGCGTCTGCCGGCGAGCCTCGCGGCCGCGCTGAGGGCTGTCAGCGCCGGTGCGCAAATCGTCCGTGTGCACGATGTTGCCGCCACGGTTGACGCCATCAAGGTGTGGGCCGCCGTCGATGCGGCGAAAATCTCCCCCACTGCATCCAAGGGAATCGCTCAATGAGCCGCAAGTATTTCGGGACTGATGGCATTCGAGGCACGGTCGGTCAGTCCCCCATCACGCCAGACTTCATGCTGCGCCTGGGCCATGCCGTCGGCCGCGTGCTGCGCAAGACGAGCAACCGCCCGACGGTGTTGATCGGCAAGGACACGCGGATTTCCGGCTACATGCTGGAGTCGGCGCTGGAAGCCGGTTTCGCGTCCGCCGGGGTCAACGTACTGCTGACGGGCCCGCTGCCGACGCCCGGCGTGGCCTACCTGACCCGCGCGCTGCGCCTGGACCTGGGCGTCGTCATCAGCGCCTCGCACAACGCCTTCCAGGACAACGGCATCAAGTTCTTCTCGGCCAAGGGCGAGAAGCTGCCCGACGCGTGGGAGCTGGCCGTCGAGGCCGCGCTGGACGAAGAGCCGCAGTGGGTGGACTCCGCCAGCCTGGGCCGCGCCAAGCGCCTGGAAGACGCGCGTGGCCGCTACATCGAGTTCTGCAAGAACAGCTTCGGCTCCGACCTGACGCTGAAGGGCCTGAAGATCGTCGTCGACGCGGCCAATGGCGCGGCCTATCACGTCGCGCCGGACGTCTTCCATGAGCTGGGCGCCGAGGTCGTTTCCATTGGCTGCAAGCCCGATGGCTTCAACATCAACGCCGGCTTCGGCGCGACGTCGCCGGGCGCGCTGGTCGAAGCCGTCAAGGCCCACGGCGCCGACTACGGCGTGGCGCTGGACGGCGACGCCGACCGGCTGCAGCTGGTGGACGGCAGCGGCCGCCTCTACAACGGCGACGAGCTGCTTTACGCGATGGTGTCGGACCGCCTGGCCCAGGGCCAGCGCGTGCCCGGCGCCGTCGGCACGCTGATGACCAACATGGCGGTCGAGCTGGCGCTGCGCTCGCGCGACGTCGAGTTCGTGCGCGCCAAGGTCGGCGACCGCTACGTGCTGGAGGAACTGGCCGCGCGCGGCTGGCAGCTGGGCGGCGAGGGCTCCGGCCACCTGCTGGCGCTGGACAAGCACACCACGGGTGACGGCATCGTCAGCGCGCTGCTGGTGCTGCAGTCCGTCTGCCGCAGCGGCCGCAGCCTGGCGGAGCAGTTGCAGGGCGTGGATCTGTTCCCGCAGACCCTGCTCAACGTGCGCCTGCAACCGGGCCAGGACTGGAAGAGCAGCACGCGGCTGGCCGAGGAGCAGTCCGCCGTCACGGCCGAGCTGGGCAACAAGGGCCGCATCCTGATCCGCGCCTCGGGCACGGAGCCGCTGTTGCGCATCATGGTCGAGGCGTCCGACGCCGGCGTGTCGCAGCGCTGCGCGCAGCGGCTGGTGGACGCCGTGTCTGCTTGAGCGCATCGCGCCACGACAAAAAGGCCGCCTTCGAGGCGGCCTTTTGCGTTGTCGGGCGAGGCCTTACTTCTTCGCCGGGATCAGCACGCGGTCGACGACGTGGGCCACGCCATTCGTCGCGACGATGTCGGCCTGCTGCACGACGGCGTCGTCCACCGTCACGAAGCTGCCGGCCTTGGCCAGCGCCAGGGTGCTGCCCTGGCGGCTCTTGGCGGTGCCGGGCTTGACGTCGGCGGCGGCGACACGGCCGTCGATGACGTGGTTGCTCAGCACGGCCTTGAGCTGGGCGCGGTCGGCAGCCAGGGCTTCCATCGTCTTGGCCGGCACGGCCTTGAAGGCCTCATCGCTGGGCACGAAGACGGTCATCGGGCCGGCCGCGCGCAGTTCCTCGGCCAGGCCGGACTGGGCGGCCAGGCGGTTGAAGGTGCTGAGCTGCGGATCGCGCGCCAGCGTGTCGGCCAGCGGCGCCGGGGCGGGCGTGGTGGCGCAGGCGGACAGCAGGGCTGCGGCGGCCAGGGCGATCAGGGTCGTGGTTCGGGTCATCGGAAGCTCCGTCGGGGCTGGAATGGGTCGAGCGGCACTCTAGGAGCCCAATATGACCGTCACATGAACTCAAAATGACAGTGTCATAAAGAGCCGCCATGGGCTTCACACGGGCATCGCATCACGCTCCAATCGCCGGATGGATGACATGGCGGTCACCGAATCGTCACATTCCGTCCCTAGGATGCAGGGCATCGTCAAAACCGCTGTGCGGAAGGTGTCTCAGATGAAGTTTGTCCAGGTCAGCAAGTCGCTCGCGCTCGTCGTGGGCTTGGTCGGCACCCAAGCGGTCTTCGCCCAGGACGTGACCGGCGCCGGCGCCACCTTCCCGGCGCCCATCTACGCCAAGTGGGCCGACGCCTACAACAAGGCCACCGGCGCCCGCATCAACTATCAGTCCGTCGGCTCCGGCGCCGGCATCCGCCAGATCAAGGCCAAGACGGTGGACTTCGGTGCTTCCGACATGCCGCTGAAAGACGAAGAGCTGGCCAAGGACGGCCTGGTGCAGTTCCCCACCGTCATCGGTGGCGTCGTGCCGGTCATCAACGTCAAGGGCATCACGCCTGGCCAGCTGAAGCTGACGGGTGCCGTGCTGGCCGACATCTACCTCGGCAAGGTCACGAAGTGGAACGACGCGGCCATCACCGCGCTGAACCCTGGTGTGGCGCTGCCTGACGCGGCCATCGCGCCGGTCGCCCGCGCCGACGGCTCCGGCACCACCTTCATCTTCACGAACTACCTGTCCAAGGTCAGCGAAGACTGGAAGAGCAAGGTCGGCGAAGGCACGACGGTCAAGTGGCTGGCCGGCACGGCCGGCAAGGGCAACGAGGGCGTCGCCGCCTTCGTGCAGCGTCTGCCTAACTCCATCGGCTACGTCGAGTACGCCTATGTGAAGCAGAACAAGATGACCTACGTCCAGCTGAAGAACAAGGACGGCCAGTGGGTCAACCCGAGCGACGACGCCTTCAAGGCCGCCGCGGCCGGCGCCGACTGGAACAAGACCTTCTACCAGATCACGACCGACCAGCCCGGCAAGACCGCCTGGCCGTTGACCAACCCGACGTACATCCTCATGTACAAGTCGCAGGACAAGGCCGCGCAAGCCAGCGCCGCGCTGAAGTTCTTTGACTGGGCCTACGGCAACGGCGACAAGATGGCCGACGACCTCGACTACGTGCCGCTGCCCGCCAGCGTGAAGGACCTGGTGCGCAAGCAGTGGGCCGACCAGATCAAGGACAGCGCCGGCAAGCCCGTCGCCTTTAAGTGATCCCAGGGCGCTGAGCCAGGCCCGGCGAATGCCGGGCTTTGGCGTGTCCACAGCGCCCGTTTTGTCTGACCCCACCCGCAGGAGGTTCCTTGGCAGCCATCCTTCCAGCCGGCGACGCCGGCCTCAACCGAAGAAGCGAACCGCAGACCGCGCCGATGAGCCCTCAACCCCAGCGCCGCCGCGTCGCCCCGTGGGCCGACACCCTGTTTGCCGCGCTCTCCCAGGGTGCTGCCTGGCTGACGCTGCTGCTGATGGTCGGCATCATCGGCTCGCTCATCATCGGCGCCACGCCGGCGCTCAAGGCCTTCGGCCTGGGCTTCCTGACCAGCGCGGAATGGGACCCGGTGCAGGAGAAGTTCGGCGGCCTGGTGATGATCTACGGCACGCTGGCCAGCTCGTTCATCGCGCTGATCATTGCCGTGCCGGTCAGCTTCGGCATCGCCATCTTCCTGACCGAGCTGTCGCCCAGCTGGCTGAAGCGCCCGCTGGGCATCGCCATCGAGCTGCTGGCGGCCGTGCCCTCCATCGTCTACGGCATGTGGGGCCTGCTGGTGTTCGGCCCCATCCTGGCCACCTTCGTGCAGCAGCCGCTGCAGGCCGTGTTCACGGGCGTGCCCTTCATCGGCGCGCTGTTCTCCGGCCCGCCGGTGGGCATCGGCATCCTGTCGGCCGGCATCATCCTGGCGATCATGATCATTCCCTTCATCGCGTCGGTGATGCGTGACGTCTTCGAGGTCACGCCGCCCATGCTGAAGGAGTCCGCCTACGGCCTGGGCGCGACGACCTGGGAGGTCGTCTCCCGCGTCGTGCTGCCCTACACCAAGACCGGCGTCGTGGGCGGCATCATGCTGGGCTTGGGGCGCGCTTTAGGCGAGACGATGGCGGTCACCTTCGTCATCGGCAACATGAACCAGCTGAACTCGCTGTCCGTCTTCGAGGCGGCCAACAGCATCACGTCCACGCTGGCCAACGAATTCGCCGAAGCCGGCGAGGGCCTGCACCAGGCGTCGCTGATGTACCTCGGCCTCGTGCTGTTCCTCATCACCTTCGTCGTGCTGTCCATCTCCAAGCTGCTGCTGCTGCGCCTGAAGAAGAACGAAGGAGCACGTTCATGAGCTCTACCCTCGACGCTCGCCGCCTGGCGATGCACAAGAAGCGCAAGCGCACCAACGCGATCGCGCTGGCCCTGTCGCTGGGCGCCATGGCCTTCGGTGTGTTCTGGCTGATCTGGATCCTGTTCGAGACCATCTACCTCGGCATTGGCGGCCTGAACCTGGCCACCTTCACGCAGATGACGCCGCCGCCGCAAGGCGAGGGCGGTGGCCTGGCGAACGCCATCTTCGGCAGCTTCGTCATGGTTGGCCTGGCCACGCTGGTGGGCACGCCCGTGGGCATCATGGCCGGCGTGTATCTCGCCGAGTACGGCCAGAAGAACTGGCTGGGCGCGGCGGTGCGCTTCATCAACGACATCCTGCTGTCGGCGCCGTCCATCGTCGTGGGCCTGTTCGTCTACGCGGTCGTCGTCGCCAAGCTGAAGAGCTTCTCCGGCATGGCGGGCTCGCTGGCGCTGGCGCTGCTGGTCATCCCGGTCGTCATCCGCACGACCGAGAACATGCTGGCGCTGGTGCCCAACGCGCTGCGCGAAGCCGCCTACGCACTGGGCACGCCGAAGTGGAAGGTCATCCTGTCCATCACGCTGAAGGCGGCCCGCGCCGGCGTCATCACCGGCATCCTGCTGGCGCTGGCCCGCGTGTCCGGCGAGACCGCACCGCTGCTGTTCACCGCGCTGTCCAACCAGTTCTGGACCAGTGACCTCGGCGCCCCGATGGCCAGCCTGCCGGTCACCATCTTCAAGTTCGCGATGAGCCCCTACGAGAACTGGCAGAAGCTGGCCTGGGCCGGCGTCTTCCTGATCACCGTGGGTGTGCTGCTGCTGAACATCCTCGCCCGCGTGCTCTTCAAGAACAAACATTAAGGAATCAACCATGGACGCCAAGATCGAAACGCCCGTGGGGGAGCGCGCCAAGCTGTCGGTGCGCAACCTGAACTTCTTCTACGGCGGCTTCCACGCGCTGAAGAACATCAACCTGGACATTCCCGAGAAGAAGGTCACCGCCTTCATCGGCCCGTCGGGCTGCGGCAAGTCCACGCTGCTGCGCACGCTGAACCGCATGTTCGAGCTCTACCCCGAGCAGCGCGCCGAAGGCGAGATCCTGCTGGACGGCGAGAACATCCTGCAGAGCAAGGACGACGTCTCGCTGATCCGCGCCAAGGTCGGCATGGTCTTCCAGAAGCCCACGCCGTTCCCCATGTCCATCTACGACAACATCGCGTTCGGCGTGAAGCTGTTCGAGACGCTGCCGCGCGTGGAGATGGACGAGCGCGTCGAGTGGGCGCTGAAGAAGGCGGCGCTCTGGACCGAAGTGAAGGACAAGCTCAACCAGAGCGGCGCCGGCCTCTCCGGCGGCCAGCAGCAGCGCCTGTGCATCGCCCGCGGCATCGCCATCAAGCCTGAAGTCCTGCTGCTGGACGAACCCTGCTCGGCGCTGGACCCGATCTCCACCGGCAAGATCGAGGAGCTCATCCACGAGCTCAAGAGCGACTACACCGTCGCCATCGTGACGCACAACATGCAGCAGGCCGCGCGCTGCTCCGACTACACGGCCTACATGTACCTGGGTGACCTGATCGAGTTCGGCCCGACGGCCGAGCTGTTCATGAAGCCCAAGCGCAAGGACACCGAGGACTACATCACCGGCCGCTTCGGCTGATACGGGAGCCAAGAATGGTCGACAAACATCTCTCCACCCAGTTCGACGCCGAGCTCAGCGGCATCTCCACCCGCGTGCTCGAAATGGGCGGCCTCGTCGAGGCCCAGGTCGCGCAGGCCGTGCAGGCGCTGGGCGATTTCAGCGCCGAATCCGCCGACGAAGTGCTGTCCCGCGAAGGCCGCGTGAACTCGATGGAAATCGAGATCGATCGCGATCTCTCCACCATCATTGCCCGCCGCCAGCCCACGGCCCGCGACCTGCGCCTGCTGATCGCGATCAGCAAGAGCATCGCCAACCTCGAGCGCGTCGGCGACGAAGCCGCACGCATCGCCCGCACGGTGCAGCGCCTGGTGTCGGGCGGCGTCTCCAGCCGCCTGCGCGTGCCGATGTCCGACCTGGCCTACGAGGCCGAGCTGGCCACAGCCCAGCTGCGCAAGGCGCTGGACGCCTTTGCCCGCCTGGACGTTGAGCGCGCGCTGGACGTGCTCAAGCACGACGACGAGATCGACAAGGAGTTCGACGGTCTGCTGCGCAAGCTCATCACCTACATGATGGAAGACCCGCGCACCATCTCGTCGTCCATCGACCTGGTGTTCGTCGCCAAGGCCATCGAGCGCGTGGGCGACCACGCCAAGAACCTGGCCGAAGTCGTCATCTACGTCGTCAAGGGCCAGGACGTCCGTCACAACACGCCCGAGGCTGTTGAGACCATGGTCCGTTGAAGGGAGCGAACGAATGAGTCGAATCCTTGTGGTGGAAGACGAATCGGCGATTGCCGAGCTGATCTCCATCAACCTGCGCCACGCTGGCTTCGAGGTCACCATCGCCGGCAGCGCCACGCAGGCGCAGTACGAGGTGGACCGTGTGCTGCCCGACCTCGTCGTGCTGGACTGGATGCTGCCCGGCCAGTCGGGCGTGGCACTGGCCCGCCAGTGGCGCGGCGCCGCCCGCACCAAGGAGCTGCCCGTCATCATGCTGACGGCGCGCGCCGAGGAGGGCGACAAGATCGCCGGCCTGGACGCTGGTGCCGACGACTACGTCACCAAGCCGTTCTCCACCAACGAACTGCTGGCCCGCATCCGCGCCGTGCTGCGCCGCAAGGCGCCCGAGGCGCTGGACAGCGCGGTCGAGGTGGGCCCGCTGCTGCTGGACCCGGGCACGCGCCGCGTCAGCCGCGACGGCACCGAGGTCAAGCTGGGCCCGACCGAGTTCCGCCTGCTGCATTTCCTCATGACGCACCCCGAGCGTGTGCACAGCCGCTCGCAGCTGCTGGACCGCGTCTGGGGCGACCACGTCTTCATCGAGGAGCGCACCATCGACGTCCACGTCAAGCGGCTGCGCGAGGCGCTGGAGCGCGTGCAGTGCGCCCGCATGATCGAGACCGTGCGCGGCGCGGGCTACCGACTCACCCAGCAGAGCAGCGCGCTGTCCGCTTGAGCTTCACCCGCCGTACATGACCTGGTTGTTGCCGCGATTGTTGATGGCCCTGGTGGCCGCGCTGCTGGGTTTCGCCATCGGCGTCGCGGTCCGCAAGGCCACCGGCGTCGACAGCCTGGGCCTGGGCGTTGGCGTCGTCAGCGGCGTCGTGCTGATGATGCTGGTGGACGCCGTCCGCGGCCACCGGCTGCTGAGCTGGCTGCGCGGCAACCAGTTCGAGAACGCACCGCGCGACACGGGGCTGTGGGGCGAGGTGGGCTACCGCATCGAGCGCGCCGTGCGCGACCGCGACCGCGCCGTCACGCGCGGGCAGCTGGAGCTGGAGCAGTTCCTGTCCGCCATCGAGGCCTCGCCCAACGGCGTGCTGATGCTGGACGCACAGGAGCAGATCGTCTGGTGCAACCGCGTCGCGGCCGACCATTTCTCGCTGGACCCGCAGCGTGACCTGCGCCAGCGCATCACCAACCTCGTGCGCGCGCCGGCCTTCGTCGCCCACCTGCAGGCCGGCCGCTATGCCGAGCCGTTGGTGCTGGGCAACGGCCGCGGCCCCGGCACGCTGTCCATCGTCGTGCGCGAGTACGGCGAGGGCATGCGGCTGGTGCTGTCGCTGGACATCACCGAGCGGTTGCGCAACGAGGCCATGCGGCGCGACTTCGTCGCCAACGTGTCGCACGAGATCCGCACGCCGCTGACCGTGCTGTCCGGCTTCATCGAGACCATGCATTCGCTGCCGCTCACCCCGGTGGAGCGCGAGCGCGTGCTGGTGCTGATGACGCAGCAGACCCAGCGCATGCAGACGCTGGTGGCCGACCTGCTGGCGCTGTCGCAGCTGGAAGGCAGCCCGCGGCCGGCGCCCGACCGCTGGGTGGGCCTGGACGGCCTGCTGCAACGCATCGCGGCCGATGCCGAGGCGCTGTCCGCCGGCCGGCATGGCCTGCGCCTCAAGCCGGCGACGAACGTCGAACTGGCGGGTATCGAGAGCGAACTGCTCAGCGCCATCGCCAACCTCGTCACCAACGCCGTGCGCTACACGCCCGACGGCGGCGAGGTGGAGGTGACTTGGCGGCTGCTGGAAGACGCCAGCGGCGAGCTGGCCGTCGTCGACACGGGCCCGGGCATCGCGCGCGAGCACATTCCGCGCCTGACCGAGCGCTTCTACCGCGTGGACGGCAGCCGCTCGCGCGAGACCGGCGGCACCGGGCTGGGGCTGTCCATCGTCAAGCACGTCATGCAGCGCCATGGCGGCGAGCTGATGGTGCAGAGCGAGGTCGGCAAGGGCTCGCGCTTCCGCCTGGTCTTCCCGGCGGCGCGCGTGCGCCAGGCCAGCGATTCCGCGCTGGGCGACGAGGCGGCGTTCAACGCCGCACTGTCAGAGCACTGACCGCAGCGCTGCGCCTCACTCGCGCCGCAGGCCCGAATCAATCGCGCTTCAGCAGCACCAGCCCCGCGCTGCCGCTGCGGTCCGTCGGGCGCTTCACCTGCGCCACGGCCAACCAGCCCTGGGGCACGGCCTGGCCGGCGGCGATGACAGCATGGCTGCAGGCCGTGCGTGCCAGCGAGGCGCGCCCCTCCACCCGCCAGCCGCCGTGCCATTCCAGCGCGGCCAGCGTCGGCAGGCCCTGGCCCGGTGCGGCCAGGCAGGTGGCGTCGGCCGGCATGCGGGCCTTCAGCCGCGCCACCAGCGGCGCCAGGCTGCGGGCGTAGTCCAGCGGCGGCAGCAGCAGGCTCATCACCAGCAGCCAACCCAGCGCGACGCCGCCGGCCGGCAGCGCCAGGCTCTTCCACAGCGCGTGGCGGTGGCGGGCCGTGCGCCAGCGCACCAGCGCCAGCCAGGCGACCGTGGCCGCCAGCGCGAACAGCAACGCCAGCACGCTGAAGCGCGGCTCGAAGCCCTCGGCCAGCCGGCGCAGGTTGGCCAGCGGCCGGGCCGGCCAGCCGGTGTGCATGGACAGGTAGTACAGCCAGAAGAACAGCGCCGCCGCGCTGAAGAAGAACACCGAGAACCAGTCCACCGCAGCCGCGAAGCCGCGGCTCAGCGTCGGCAGCGCGAACGCTGCCAGGATGGCCAGCGACGGCAGCGCCAGCAGCAGCGCGCGCTCGGAGCCGTTCATCGTGATGCAGGCCAGCAGCGGCACCAGCAGCGCGATGGCCGGCACCGTGATGTGACGGCGCAGGCCGTGGCGGCGCCAGCGCCACAGCGTCCACAGCGCCAGCGGCCCGGCCGGCCAGCAGAACCAGGCCAGCAGGCTGAGCAGCGACGCGACGTCGGTGTCCGGCCGCATGCGCCAGGCCCAGCCGTTGAACGCCCAGGCGGCCAGCACGGTCAGCGTCAGCGCGGCCAGCAGCCACACGCGCTGGCGCTTGGCCTCTTCGTAGCTGGAGCGGTGGTTCAGCAGCAGCCCCAGCAGGCCCAGGGCGCAGGCCACCGTCGGCGCGTCGCTGGCGGCCAGCACGGGCAGTGCGGTCAGCACAGCCACGCGAGACTGCCAGCGGCGGAACGGCGCCGCCGCCAGCCCGTAGAGATAGACCGATACCGCCAGCAACTGCAGCAGCTCCGGCGACGTCTCGTGTCCCAGTTGCAGCAGGCCCAGCGACGCCATCAGCGCCAGCAGCGCGCCGTCGGCCAGCGCGCGGGCGTAGTCCACCGCCTGCGCCTCGCCGCCGAAGGCGAACGCCACCGGCTGGGCCGCGTCGGTGCGCGCCAGGTGGAAGCAGGCGTACCAGACCGCGACGAACACGCCCGCCAGCACCAGCGCGTAGGGCAGCCGGGCGGCCGTGGGCGCGTCCAGGAAGGGCAGGGCCTTGATTGCCAGCGCACCCAGCCAGTAGGGCAGCGGGCCCCCCTCGGCGGGAATGCCCGCGATGGCCGGCTGCCACCAGGGGGCATGGCCCTGCGCGATGCTGGCCATGAAGCCGAACGCCGTCAGGTCCGCATTGCGCCACGGCTCGCGGCCGAAGATGCCGGGCAGCAGGTAGGCCGCGCACAGCAGCATCAGCGCCAGCCGCGGCAGGCGCTCGACGCCGCGCTCGGCAACGATGGCGGGGGTGGGAAGGTTCACTCGTGCAGCTTCAATCGGATCGGCCGGCGGCATGATGCCGCAGAAATGACAAAGGGCAGCCAAAGCTGCCCTTGCGTCCTGAAGCGGTGCAGGCACCGCGTCGACGGATTACTTCTTGAGGTGCGCGAACTTGTTGCGGAACTTCTCGACGCGGCCGCCCAGGCTGTCCACGCTCTTCTGCGTGCCCGTGTAGAAGGGGTGCGTTTCGCTGGTGGTTTCCAGCTTCACCAGCGGCATGGTCTTGCCGTCGAGTTCGATGGTTTCCTTGGTCTGGACGGTCGAGCGCGTCACGAACTGGAAGCCATTGGACAGGTCGACGAAGACGACGTCGCGGTAGTTGGGGTGAATGCCTTCTTTCATGGGAACCTCTTGGCTTAGGTCGGGAGCCACGTCGACCGACATCGGTGGACGCACTTTCCGGGGTGTCAGGGCGGAAAACCGGCGATTGTAGCCGGCTTCCCTGCAGTTTGGCTAGTTTCGGCTGGAAGGTCAGCCGCCGCGCCGCATCATGTCGAAGAAGTCCAGGTTGTTCTTCGACGCCTTCATCTTGTCGAGGATGAACTCCATCGCCTCGATCTCGTCCATGTTGTAGAGCAGCTTGCGCAGGATCCAGCTCTTTTGCAGGATTTCCGGCTTCAGCAGCAGCTCTTCACGGCGCGTGCCGGACTTGTTGATCAGGATGGACGGGTAGACGCGCTTCTCGGCCATGCGGCGATCCAGATGGATTTCGCAGTTGCCGGTGCCCTTGAACTCTTCGTAGATCACCTCGTCCATCTTGGAGCCGGTGTCGATGAGCGCCGTGCCGATGATGGTCAGCGAGCCGCCTTCCTCGATGTTGCGCGCGGCGCCGAAGAAGCGCTTGGGGCGCTGCAGCGCGTTGGCGTCCACACCACCGGTCAGCACCTTGCCGGAGCTGGGCAGCACGTTGTTGTACGCGCGGGCCAGGCGGGTGATCGAGTCCAGCAGGATGACCACGTCCTTCTTCAGCTCCACCAGGCGCTTGGCGCGCTCGATGACCATTTCCGCGACCTGCACATGGCGGGCGGCGGGCTCGTCGAAGGTGGAGCTGATGACCTCGCCGCGCACGGTGCGCAGCATTTCGGTCACTTCCTCGGGGCGCTCGTCGACGAGCAGCACGATGAGGTGGCAGTCCGGGTGGTTGGCGACCATCGCGTGCGCGATGCTCTTCATCATCTCGGTCTTGCCGGTCTTGGGCTGGGCGACGATCAGCGCGCGCTGGCCTTTGCCGATGGGAGACGTCAGGTCGATGATGCGACCGGTGATGTTCTCCTCGCCCTTGTAGCCTTCACGCTCGAGCTTGAACTGCTCCTTGGGGAACAAGGGCGTCAGGTTCTCGAACATGATCTTGTTCTTGCTCTCCTCGGGCGTCTGGCCGTTCACGCGGTCGACCTTCACGAGCGCGAAGTAGCGCTCGCCGTCCTTGGGCACGCGCACCTCGCCTTCCACCAGGTCACCGGTGTGCAGGTTGAAGCGGCGGATCTGGCTGGGCGACAGGTAGATGTCGTCGGTCGACGCCATGTAGCTGGCCTCGATGGAGCGCAGGAAGCCGAAGCCGTCCGGCAGCACCTCGAGGACGCCATCGCCGAAGACCTGCTCGCCAGCCTTGGCGCGCTTCTTCATGATGGCGAACATCAGCTCCTGCTTGCGCAGGCGGGTGACGTTGTCGATCTCCAGCTCCTCGCCCATCTTGATGAGGGCGGAGACGTGAAGCGCTTTCAGTTCGGAAAGATGCATGGGTGGATACCCGTCAGGGGCCGCAGCGCCAGCCCAGGCGCAACGGCGATTCCACGGCTGCCCCAGGAAAGGACCGGAAGGGCCAACGCTCAAACAGCGAGCGAAGCGGATTCAGGAGTGGGGGAGGGGGAGCCGAGGCCACGCTGGCTGGACTCCTGTTCAGAGCCCGGGGCGTGTTGGCTTTGGCTGCTGCGGCGTGGCGCCGTGGGCGCCGGGAACACCGCAGCAGTTGGCGCGATTATAGGTTCGCGTCGAGGAAGGCGGTCAACTGGGCCTTGGACAAGGCACCGACCTTGGTGGCGGCGAGCTGGCCGTCCTTGAACAGCATCAGCGTCGGGATGCCGCGGATGCCGAACTTGGCCGGCACTTCACGGTTCTCGTCCACGTTCATCTTGGCGACCTGCAGCTTGTCGCCGTAGCCGCTGGCGACCTCGTCCAGGATGGGCGCGATCATCTTGCAGGGGCCGCACCATTCGGCCCAGTAGTCCACCAGCACCGGCTTGCCGGACTGGATGACGTCGGCGTCGAACGACGCGTCGGAAACATGCTTGATCAATTCGCTGCTCATGGGAGGGTTCCTTGGCCTCAAAGGGGTGACGGTCGCCGCGTTGCGCCGTCCGAATAGGCAAAAATGATTATGACATCGCCACTTTTGCCCAGACGGTCAGCGGGGTGACCGCAGCAGTGGCGGACTTGAGGGCAGGAGGGCTCATTGCAAGCCATGAATCTGGGTCTGGTGCCCGGGGAAGACATTGCCGGTTTCTGGCGCCGGGTGGCCGCCAGCTGCGCCGACTGGCTGGACGCGCAGCGCGTGCCGCTGCGCGACGCCGTGCTGCTGCTGCCGTTTGCGCAGCAGATCGGGCCCGCGCGGCGTGCGTTCGCGGCGCGCGGCGGCTGGGCGCCGCTGATCACGACCACCAACAGCCTGGCCTCGTCGCTGGGCCCCAGCCGGCTGGCCGCGCCGGGACAGATCAGCCAGGACGCCGCCATCGACGCCTTCACTGCCGAGGAGCTGCTGGTCGAGCAGAGCTGGGCGCAGGCGCTGCGCGCGCGTGACGAGAAGGCGTACGTGGCCGCCCGCGCGCGGCTCGTCGAGACGGCCCATGCGCTGGCCCGGGGCGTGGCGCAGCGGCCGCCCGAAGCGCGCGCCGGCTTTTTCGACACCGCGCGCGAGCGGCTGCAGCTGCAGGCCGGCGGCCCGGGCGACCTGGAGCGGGCGCTGGGCCTCGTCGCCGTGGCGTGGGTGGAGGCCGATGACCGCCGGCCCGCCACCGATGCGCTGTTCCTGCGGCACCCCGGCGCCTGGCTGGTGCTGCAGGTGGGCGGGCCCGACCCGCTGGCGCAGGCGCTGCTGAGCCAGGGGCAGCCCTCGCTGTGCCTGCAGGCCGACGTGGACCTGGACACCGCCTCGGCGACCGGCGTGGACCTGCGCCTGGCTGCCAGTGCCGACTTCGAGACGCTGGCCGAACAGGCCGCCACGGCTGTGCTGCAGCACCTCAACGCCGGCCGCGCGCCGGTGGCGCTGCTGGCGCAGGACCGCGTTGTCGTGCGCCGCGTGCGCACGCTGCTGATGCGCCAGCGCGTGCCGGTGCAGGACGAGACCGGCTGGACGTTGGCGACGACGCCGGCCGCCGCGGCGCTGATGGCGCTGCTGCGCGCGATGCTGGCCCAGCCGACGCTGGACGACTGGTTGGCCTGGCTGAAGTCGCCGCTGGGCGCCGTCTGGGACGTCGCCGCGCTGCGCGAGCTGGAGGCGCTGTGCCGCCGCAAGGGCTGGCGCTCCACCGGCCCGCTGGACGCGCTGGGCCTGCCGCTGTGGCGCGAAGCCCGCGAGGCCGCGGCGCCGCTGGCCGGCGGCGCGCGCAAGCTGGGCGGCTGGCTGGCCGACCTGGGCCGCGTGCTGCGCCGCCTGGGGCCGCTGACGGGCGTGGAGGGCGGCGAGGAGCTGCTGAACGCGCTGTGGATCAGCCGCAACCCCTGGGAGGGCAGCGCGCACGAGCAGGTCATCGGCGCGACGAAGCTGCGGCCCGACGAGTTCCTCGCCTGGGTGGACGCGACGCTGGAAGGCGCGCAGTTCAGCCCGCAGGAGGACGCGCAGGCAGCGGTCAGCATCACGCCGATGGCGCGCGCGCTGCTGCGGCCCTTCGGCGCCGCCGTGCTGCCCGGCGTGGACGCGGCGACGCTGGCTGCCTCGCCACCGCGCAACGGCGTGCTGTCGGATGCCGACGCGCAGGCGCTGGGCCTGCCGCACCTGGCCGCGCAGCGCGAGGCGCAGGCCTGGGCGTTCGCGCAGCTGCTGCGGCTGCCGGCCGTCACGCTGCTGCGCTGCAGCCATGCCGGTGCCGAGCCGCTGCCGCCCAGCCCGCTGCTGGAGCGTCTGGAGGCGGCCTGGGGCCACGCGCTGCCGGCCTGGCAGGACGAGCGCGCGGCGGCCGCGCTGGCCCACACGCCGGCGTCGCGCCGTGCTGCCGTCCCGGCCTGCCTGCCGGCCGCGTTGAGCGCCAGCAGCATCGAGGCGCTGCGCAACTGCCCCTACCAGTTCTTCAGCCGCAGCCTGCTGGGCCTGCGCGAGCCCGACGAGCTGGAGGTGGAACTGGACAAGCGCGACTACGGCACCTGGCTGCACGACGTGCTGAAGCGCTTTCACGACCACCGCAGCGGCGACGATCTGGCTGATTTGCGCGCCGCGGCCGACATCGAGGGCGAGCGCCTGGACGCGGCCGACTTCCTGCCCTACCGCGCCGCCTTCGAGCGTGTGCTGCCGCGCTACGTCAGCTGGCTGTCTGAGACCGAGGGCGCGGGCCAGCGCTTCGAGGCCGGCGAAGTGGACAAGCGCTGCCAGCCCTTCGACGGCCCGCTGGCCGGGCTGACGCTGCAGGGCCGCCTCGACCGTATCGACACGACGCCGGCAGGCACGCTGCTGCTGGACTACAAGACCGGCAAGGCCGCGGAGCTGCGGGACAAGCTGAAGGCGCCGCTGGAAGACACGCAGCTGGCCGTCTACGCGCTGCTGATGGGCGCCGACCCGGCGCTGCAGGCCGCCTACCTGGCGCTGGACGAGCCCGACGCGCTGAAGCTGGTGCCGCACGAGGCCGTCAGCGACACGGCGCTGGTGCTGCGCGATGGCCTGCAGGCCGACCTGGCCGCGGTGCTGGGCGGTGCCGCGCTGCCGGCACTGGGCGAGGGCCGCGTCTGCGACTACTGCGAAGCCCGCGGCCTGTGCCGCAAGGATGACTGGGCATGACGGTGCCCCTCGCCCATCCTCGCGTCGCTGAACGCGAGCGAGTCTGGTCTGGGACCGCGTTGCGGCTTGCGCCGCAACGCTTCGGCAGGCACAAGGCGTCCACCGGACGCCTTGTGTCCGGCCTCAGCCCCCGCGGGGACGGCGATGCTTGCGGCATTGAGCCGCAAGCACATCGCCAGGACGGGCCGGCTTGGGAGCGGCCCGGCGCTCGGCCCGTGAATGCGAAGCCGGATGAACAACTGATATGAGCACCTTCGCCTACTACGCCGACGGCCGGCTGATCCCCCGCGAGCGTTTCTATGCCATCGCCTGCGACCCGGCGCGCAGCAGCATCGTCGAAGCCTGCGCCGGTGCCGGCAAGACGTGGATGCTGGTGTCGCGCATCCTGCGTGCGCTGCTGGCCGGCGCAGAGCCGCAGCAGATCGTCGCCATCACGTTCACGCGCAAGGCCGCTGGCGAGATGCGCGAGCGGCTGTCCGAATGGCTGGCCGGCTTTGCGGCCGCCGACGAGGCAACGCAGCGCCAGGCGCTGATCGACCGCGGCCTTGATGCCGCCGAGTCCGCGCGACTGCGGCCGCGGCTGGCCCAGCTGCACGGCGAGCTGCTGCGCGGCGGTCGCGGCGTGGAGGTGCGCACCTTCCACGGCTGGTTCTCGCAGCTGCTGCGCGCGGCGCCGATGAGCCTGCTGGCCGAGCTGGGCATCTCGCCGGAGCTGCAGCTCATCGAGGACGAGGCCGAGCTGATGCCGCCGCTGTGGCGGCGCTTCCATGGCGTCGTGCTGAGCGACGCGGAGCTGCTGGCCGACTTCCAGGCGCTGACGCTGGCGCGCGGCCGGCACAACCTGCGCGAGTGGTTGCTGGCCGCTTTTTCCAAGCGCGTGGAACTGGGGCTGGCCGATGCGACCGGCGTGCTGGAAGCCAGCCTGCTGCCGCCCCGGCACGACCCGGCCGAGCGCTTCGAACTGCTGGCGCCGTCGCTGGTGACCGTGGCCCGCGAGCTGGGGCAGGGCGGCGCCAAGGCCCAGACGGCCGCGGCGGCACTGGTGGACGCGGGCAGCTTCGACGAGGTCTGGGCCGCGCTGTTCACCGCGGCCGGCACGCCGCGCAAGCTGGACAAGGCCAGCGATGCGCTGCCGTCGCTGCGCGCCGCGCTCGTCGAGCTCGAAAGCCTGCGCGCCGACTTCGACCAACTGGCCGCTGCCGAGCAGCATGCCCGCATGACGCGGCTGGCCCGTGTGCTGGTGGCGGAGTTCGACGCGCTCAAGCGCGGCCGCGGCCTCGTCGACATGAACGACCTGGAGCGCGGCGCGCTGGCGCTGCTGGCCCGGCCAGAGCTGGCCGGGTGGGTGCAGCAGCGGCTGGATGCGCAGGTGCGCCATCTGCTCATCGACGAGTTTCAGGACACCAGCCCGCTGCAGTGGCAGGCGCTGCACGGCTGGCTGCAGGCCTATGCCGGCGCGGGCGGCGGCGCGCAGATCAGCGTCTTCATCGTCGGCGACCCCAAGCAGAGCATCTACCGCTTCCGCCGTGCCGAGCCGCGCGTGTTCATCGCCGCGCGCGAGTTCGTGCTGGGCGGCCTGGGCGGTGTCAGCCTGGCCTGCGACCACACGCGGCGCAACGCGCCCGAGGTGCTGGCCGCGGTGAATGGTGCGCTGGACGGCGTGCTGGACGGCTTTCGCCCGCACACCACCGAGGGCGCGCCGGGCACGGACGCGCTGGCGGGCCTGTGGCTGCTGGACGGCCCGCCCGGCGAGAAGGCCGAGCGCGAGACCGACCCGCTGGCCTGGCGCCCCAGCCTGACCGAGCCGCGCCACGAGCCCGAGTTCGAACGCCGTGCCGCCGAGGCGCGGCGCGTGGCCGCGTGCATCGCCGGCCTGCTGGCGGCGCGGCCCGACCTGGGGCCGGAGGACATCTTCGTGCTGGCGCGCAAGCGCGAGCCGCTGCGTCAGCTCAGCGTCGCGCTGACGACGGCCGGCATCCCGCATGCCGCGCCGGAGGAAACGCCGCTGGCCGACGCGCCGGCCGTGCGCGACCTGCTGGCGCTGCTGGACGTGCTGGCGTCGCCCGGCCACGACCATTCGCTGGCCCAGGCGCTGGCCAGCCCGCTCTTCGGCATCGTCGACGACGAGCTGCTGCGCATCGCCCGCGCGGCCGGCCGCGTCGCCTATCTGGACGCGCCCGCGGCCGAACAGCCGCAGCCCTGGTGGGCAGCGGTGCAGACGCTGGCCGACCCCAGCCCGGCACTGGCCCGCGCCTGTGGCCTGCTGGCCGGCTGGCGCGAGGCCGCCGCGCTCAGCACGCCGCACGAGCTGCTGGACCGCATCGTCCACGAGGGCGAGCTGCTGCCGCGCGTGCTGGCCGCCAGCCCGCCCACCGAGGCGGCGGCCCGCGTGCAGAGCGTGCAGGCGCTGCTGCGCGCCGCGCTGGACCTGGACGGTGGCCGCTACGCGCAGCTCTACGGCTTCGTGCGCGCGCTGCGCAGCCGGCCGCTGACCTGGGCCGCAACCGCGGGCGGGGTGGGCGTGCAGTTGCTGACCATCCACGGCGCCAAGGGGCTGGAGGCCGAGGTCGTGCTGCTGCTGGACACCGATGCCGCGCCGCCGAAGGCCGAGACCTACGGCCTGTTGCTGGACTGGCCGGTGGACCAGCCGGCGCCGCAGCAGGCGGCCTTCTTCGGCTCCGAGGCCAAGCCGCCGCCGTCGCTGGCCGGGCTGGTCGCGCAGGAGCAGGCCGCCCGCGAGCGCGAGGAGTTCAACGCGCTCTACGTGGCGCTGACGCGGGCGCGCCGCACGCTGATCGTCAGCCGCACGCCGGCCAAGCGGCCGCAGGCCAGCTGGTGGGCGCGCCTCTCGCCGCTGGGCCAGCCCTGGCCTCTGCCGCTGCAGGACGAGGCCGCGGGCGAGGCGCCGGCGCTGCGCTGGTGGCCGCTGCCGGCCTGGCAGGGCCAGCGCGTGCCGCTGCAGGAACGTGCGGCCGACAACGCCCGCGCGGCGCAGGTGGGCGAGGCGCTGCACCGCGCGCTGGAGTGGGTCAGCCAGCCGGGGCAGACGCAGCCGCTGGCCGTGCTGCTGGCCGGCAGCAGCCAGGCCTTCGGGCTGGACGCGGCCGGGCGCAAGCAGCTGGAGGCCGCGGTGCGCGCCATCCTCGCCAGCGCCGAGGCCGGGCCGTTCTTCGACCCGGCCGAGCTGCTGTGGGCCGGCAACGAGGTGGCTGTCACGCTGCCGGGCGGGGAAGGGCGCATCGACCGCCTCGTGCAGCGCCGCGATGGCTGCTGGTGGGTGCTGGACTACAAGCTGGGCCTGACGCCCGAGGCCCAGCAGGCCTATCACGAGCAGCTGCGCGGCTACGTGGCGGCGGTGCAGGCACTGCAGCCCGGAGAGCCCGTGAAGGCTGCTTTGATCAGCGGCGAGGGGCGGGTCATTTCTGTCAGCTAGAATCATGGGCTTGATCGGGGCGTAGCGCAGCCTGGTAGCGCATCTGCTTTGGGAGCAGAGGGTCGCGAGTTCGAATCCCGCCGCCCCGACCAAACCTTTTCAACAACCCGCCGCTGGCCTTGTGCCACCGGCGGGTTTGTCTTTTTAGAAGCCCCGCATCCACGGGGCCTCGCTCCTGGGGCATCCCCCAAAGTCCGACCGAACGGTCGGCCATGACAATCCGCCGCATTGCTGCAACCCCCGGCAAGGCCACGAGCCGCGCCCGAGATCCCATGGCACTCCAACACCTGACCGACGAGCAGATCGCCACCTGGACCCGCGCCCAAAAGGACGAGTGGTGGTTCAAGAACATCTTCCGCGGCGACATGGCCCAGCTGACGCTGCGCTCGGGCTTCACCGGCTTCCTGCTGGGCGGCATCCTGTCGGCCACGGGGCTGTACATCGGCGCCAAGACCGGCATCGCCATCGGCGTGGGCCTGACCTCGGTGATCCTCGCGTTCGCGCTGTTCCGTGCGCTGCATGCCAGCGGCTTCGCGCAGGACTACACCATCCTCGAGAACAACTGCACCCAGTCCATCGCGACGGCGGCGGGCTACGTCATCACGCCGCTGTTCTCCAGCTTGGCGGCCTACATGCTGGTCACCGGCGTCATCCCGGCGTGGTGGCAGCTGATGATCTGGATCTTCGTCGTTGCCCTCATAGGCGTGCTGCTGGCCTTTCCGCTGAAGCGCCGCTTCATCAACGAAGACCAGGCGCCGTTCCCTGAAGGCCGCGCCTGCGGCGTGGTGCTGGACTCGCTGTACCACGGCGCCGGTGACGAAGGCATCTTCAAGGCCAAGCTGCTTGGCGTCGTGGGCGGCTTCACGGCCATCTACCAGGCGCTGGTCAGCGATGGCTGGATGAAGCTCATCCAGTTCAAGATCCTGATGCTGGACAAGTGGGCCGGCCTGAAGGAACCCTGGCACCTGCATGAGCGGCTGGACCAGTACTACTACGCCTGGGCCGGCAAGACCACGGCGCTCATCCCCACCATCCTCGGCACCGACATCCGCCAGCTGGGCCTGCGCTTCACGCTGGACGCTGCCATGCTGGGCGTCGGCGGCCTGATGGGCATCGCCGTGGCGACGAGCTGCTTCCTGGGTGCCTTCATCAACTTCGTCGTGCTGGCGCCGCTGATGATCCAGGCGGGCGACATCGCGCCGCGCCTCGGTGCCAACGGCGTGCTGGTGCCGCTGAACCGCGCCGAGATCGTCAACCAGTGGTCGCTGTGGTGGGGCGTGACGATGATGGTCGTCGGCGCGCTGGTGGGCCTGCTGGCCAAGCCCGAGATCTTCAAGAGCGCCTTCAAGCGCAAGGCGCCGGCCGCCCAGGGTGGCGGCAGCGACCTGCTGAAGGACATCGAGGTGCCGCTGTGGATCAGCTATATCGGCGTGCCGGTGTTCAGCGTGCTGGGCAGCTATGTGACGCACGTGTTCTTCGACGTGCCGTTCTGGCTGGCGCTGGTGTCGCTGCCGCTGATCTTCGTGCTGACCATCATCTGCACGAACTCCATGGCGCTGACGTCCTGGACGCCTACCGGCTCGCTGTCCAAGATCACGCAGTTCACGATGGGCGCCATCGACCGCAGCAACCCCGGCTCCAACCTGCTGCCGGCCGGCATGACCAGCGAGATCGCGTCCAACGCGGCCAACCTGCTGTCGGACATCAAGCCCGGCTACATGCTGGGCGGCAAGCCGCGCCACCAGGCCGTCGGCCACATCATCGGCAACCTGGCCGGCGTGCTGTTCTGCGTGCCGCTGTTCTTCCTGCTGTTCCTGACGCCCGACGCCAACGGCGTGCGCAGCGTCTCGACGCTGGTGTCCGACCAGTTCGCGATGCCCGCCGCGCTGCAGTGGAAGGGCGTGGCCGACATCATCGCCAAGGGCCTGAAGGGCCTGCCGACGTCGGCGCTGATCTCCATGGGCGTGGCCGCGCTGGCCGCTGTCGCGATGGAAGTGGCGCGCATCAAGACCAAGGGCCGCTTCCAGCTGTCCGCCGTGGCCACGGGCCTGGGCGTCGTGCTGCCGCCGGAATCGGTGCTGGCCATGTTCATCGGCGCCGTCGTGTTCTTCCTGATGGGCCGCAAGCACAAGACCAAGGGCACCCAGGGCTGGCGTGTCTGGGTCGACGGCATGGAGCCCATCTGCGCCGGCCTGATCTCCGGCGCCGCACTGATGGGCATCGGCAACGCGATCATCAACGTGCTGATCTGATAATCACGTGTTCTGTCTGTCCGTAGCTCAACTGGATAGAGCAGCTGCCTTCTAAGCAGCAGGTCGGGGGTTCGAGTCCCTCCGGACAGGCCACCCCATCCCAGGCGCCCGGGTTCTCGCGAACCCGGGCGTTTTTCATTCGTTACAAGTTTCCGGCGCTGCTGTGTAAACCGGCCGCTCTGCGGTAGCGTTGGCGGTGTTCCATCCCCCAGCGAGGCCGCCGTGAAGCCCATCGTCCGTGCCCTGATCGTGACTGCCCTGGTGGCGGGCCAAGGCCTTGCCAGCGCCGGCCCGCGTTACTACGACCGCTATGACCACCATCACCACCACCACCGTGGTTCGTCCGCTGGTGCCGTGGTGCTGGGCCTGGCGCTGGCCGTGCCGCTGATCGCGCTGGCCAGCCGCGCGGACCGCGCGCCGGACGTCGTCTACGCGCCGCCTCCGCCCCCGCCGCCGGTGCAGACGGTCTATGTGCCGGCCCCCGTCGTCAGCGTGGCGCCCAGCCGGCCGGCGCCGGTCATCTACCCGCGCAACGGCCAGGGCGCCGAGCAGCTGGAGATGGACCACCGCGACTGCAACCGCTGGGCGACGACGCAGCAGGCCGCCATGGCCGACGGCAGCGTGTTCAACCGGGCCGTCGAGGCCTGCATGGACGGCCGCGGCTACACGTTGCGCTGAGCTTCTTCACGCCCGGCGTCAACGCCTGCGCCGCCCGCCGGCCCGGGCGTTTTTCGTGGGCGCTCAGGCGTTCAGCCCGCGCCCGACGAGGCGCAGCGTCTGCCGGAACTCGTCTTTCAGCCGGTACAGCTGGGCCGGCCGGTGCGGGCCTTCGGCGCGCTTGGCCCCCGGCACCGGTTCGAGGATGGCGAGCTCGTCCATCTTGCGGCGAAAGCTCACCGGGTTGATGGCCTCGCCCAGCAGCGTCTCGTAGATGCCGTGCAGCTGCGGCAGCGTGAACGGCTCGGGGCACAGGTGCACGGGCAGCGACGAGTACTGGCTCTTGTTGCGCACGCGTTCGGCGGCCGCCGCGACGATGCGGCCGTGGTCGAACGGCAGCTGCGGCAGGCGGTCCACCGGCAGCCAGTGCTGGCCGGGCAGGGCGGGCTCGGGCGCCGGTACCAGCGCCATGTAGGCCACCGACACGCTCCAGCCACGCGGGTCGCGGGCCGGGCCGCTGAAGCTGGCCAGCTGCTCCAGGTAGGGGCTCTGCAGCCCGGCCTTGTTCAGCAGCACGCGCTGCGCGGCGTCCTCGCAGTCCTGGTCTTCGCTGGCGTGCACGTAGCCGCCCGGCAGCGCCAGCGCACCGGCGAAGGGCTCGCGGTCGCGCTTGAGCAGCATCACCTGCAGCTGCCCGGCGCGCAGCGTCAGCAGCACGATGTCCACCGTGCAGATCAGCCGGTGGTCGGGCAGGGAGTTCGTTGAATCGTTCACCGAAGCGAGGATAAGCGGTCGGCTGGCTGGTAGATCCTTCACAACCACTTAGTTGCATTGTTAATTTAAGTCGGGTTATCATGGCGCCACACCACGACAGGACCTGCACATGACGACACATCTGCTGTTGATCGACCCGCAGAACGACTTCTGCGATCTGCCCGAGGACTGGCTGCCGCGCTCGCCGGTGAACGGTGAGCTGCTGCGCCCCGCGCTGCCGGTGGCCGGCGCTCACGCCGACCTGCAGCGCGCCGCGCAACTGGTGCAGCGGCTGGGTGGCGGCCTGGACGCCATCACCGTGACGCTGGACTCCCACCACCGCATCGACATCGCCCACCCCGGTTTCTGGGTGGCCGCCGCCACGGGCCGCGCGCCGGGGCCGTTCACGCCCATCACGGCCGCGCAGGTGCGGGCCGGCGACTACCGGCCGCGCGACGCCGCCGTGCTGGGCCGCGTGCTGGCCTACCTGGACGCGCTGGAGGCCACCGGCCGCTACACGCTGATGGTCTGGCCCGTGCACTGCCAGATGGGCAGCTGGGGCCACGGCGTGCATGCCGGCCTGCAGGCCGCGCTGGATGCCTGGGCCGACAGCGCCGGTCGTTCGGTGGAGATCGTCACCAAGGGCGAGAACCCCTGGACCGAGCACTACAGCGCGCTGCAGGCCGAGGTGCCCGACCCGGCCGACGATGGCACGGCGCTGAACCGTGCGCTGCTGGCGGCGCTGGACCGCTTCGACCGCGTGCTCATCGCCGGCGAGGCCGGCAGCCACTGCGTGCGCGCCACGGTGGAGCACCTGGCCGCCCACCTGCCGTCCCGGCAGCTCGACAAGCTGGTGCTGCTGACCGACTGCATCAGCCCCGTGGCAGGCTTCGAGGCCCAGCAGGCCGAATTCCTGGCAGCCATGCGCGCCGCCGGCCTGCAGCTGGCCCTCAGCACGGAGATTTGAGGAACCGCATGAACACCCCCGTCATCACCAGCCTGCTGGATACCGACCTCTACAAGTTCACGATGTGGCAGACGCTGCTGCATCGCCACCCGCAGACGCAGAGCGAGTACCGCTTCGTCTGCCGCAACCGGCCCGGCTACCCGCTGGCCGAGCTGAAGGCCGACGTCGAGCGTGAGCTGGACGCGCTGTGCGCCCTGAGCTTCCGCGAGGACGAGCTGGCCTACATGCAGGGCCTGCGCTTCATCAAGAGCGACTTCGTCGACTTCCTGCGCATCTTCCGCTTCCAGCGCGCGTTCATCGACGTGAGCACCGACGGCGAGCAGCTGCACATCGTCGCCCGCGGGCCGCAGGTGCACGTGATGGGCTTCGAGATCCCGGTGCTGGCCATCGTCAACGAGCTGTACTTCCGCCGCCTGGACACGCCCGAGGTGAGGGCGGAAGGCCAGCGCCGGCTCAGCGCCAAGATCGCCGCGCTGCAGGCCTTCGCCGCCGAGCCGCGCCCGCAGCGCCACCCGTTCGACCTGTTCGACTTCGGCCTGCGCCGCCGCTTCTCGGGCCCCTGGCAGCGCGAGGTGGTGCGGCAGCTGCGCGATGCGCTGCCCCAGCACTTCAAGGGCAGCTCCAACGTGCTGCTGGCCAAGGAGCTGGGCCTGGTGCCCATCGGCACGATGGCCCACGAGTACCTGCAGACCTACCAGGCGCTGGGCACCGTGCGGCTGCGCGACCACCAGAAGGCCGCGCTGGAAGACTGGGTGCAGGAGTACCGCGGCGACCTGGGCACGGCGCTGACCGACGTGGTGGGCATGGACGCCTTCCTGGCCGACTTCGACCTCTACTTCGCCAAGCTGTTCGACGGCCTGCGCCACGACAGCGGCGACCCGGTCGTGTGGGGCGAGAAGGCGCTGGCCCACTACGCCAAGCTGCGCATCGACACCCACACCAAGCGCCTCGTGTTCAGCGACGGTCTCACCGTCACGAAGGCCATCGAGCTGTACCGCCACTTCGCCGACCGCGTGCAGCTGGGCTTCGGCATCGGCACCCACCTCAGCAACGATCTGGGCCTCACGCCGCTGAACATCGTCATGAAGCTCACGCATGCCAACGGCCAGCCCGTGGCCAAGCTCAGCGACAGCCCCGGCAAGACGCTGTGCGAGGACGAGACCTTCCTGGCCTATCTGCGCCAGGTCTTCGGCATCAAGTCATGATCAAGCTCACCCTCGCCCAGCTGAACCTCACCGTCGGTGACGTGGCGGGCAATGTGCAGCGCATGGTGGCTGCCGCGCGGCAGGCGGCCTGGGCGGGTTCGCAGCTGGTCGTCTTCCCCGAACTGGCCGTCAGCGGCTACTACCCCGGCGACCTGCTGGACGAACCGGCCTTCCTGCGCCAGGTCGAGGCCGGCCTGCAGTCGCTGCGCCAGGCTTCGCGCGAGCTGCCCGACCTGACCTGGGTGTTCGGCGCGCCGCTGCTGCGCGACGGCCCGGGCAAGCCGCTGGAGAACGGCCTGCTGGTGCTGCAACGCGGCGAGTTGCTGCTGCGCTATGCCAAGCAGCTGCTGCCCACCTACAACATCTTCGACGAGCGCCGCCACTTCGAGCCCGGGCCCGACGTCGCCAAGGTGCTGCGCGTCGGATCGGCCCAGGTGGGCCTGCTGATCTGCGAGGACGGTTGGAACGACGACGGTGCCGACTACGGCGTGAACCCTTTCGAGCGCCTGCGCGACGCCGCGCCCGACCTCGTCGTCAGCATCAACGCCAGCCCCAGCCACATCGGCAAACGCGAGCAGCGCCACCAGGTGTTCACGGCGGCGGCCCGGCGCAACGGCCTGCCCATCCTCTACGTCAACCATGTCGGCGGGCATGACCAGCTCGTCTACGACGGCGCCAGCTTTGCCGTCGAGCCCGAGGCCGGCGTCGTCTTCGAGGCCGAGCGCTTCGTCGAGTCCGTCCGCACACTGGGCTTCGAGGACGGCCGCTTCGTCGAGCTGGACGGCCACCGTCCCGCGCGGCCCGACCCGGTGGGGATGAGCGCGATGGCTTTCTACCGTGCGCAGATCGTGCTGGGCCTGCGCGACTACGCGCGCCGCTGCGGCTTCACGCAGGCCGTCGTCGGCTGCTCCGGCGGCATCGACAGCGCGCTGACGCTGGCGCTGGCCGCCGAGGCGCTGGGCGCGGACAACGTCGTCGGCATCACGATGCCGTCCAGCTTCTCGTCTGCCGGCTCGGTGACGGACTCCGAGGCGCTGTGCCGCAACCTCGGCATCCCGCTGCTGAACCATCCCATCCACGGTGCCGTCGATGCGCTGAAGGCGCAGTTCGCCGACAGCATCGGCACGCCGATGCAGGGCCTGACGCTGGAGAACCTGCAGGCCCGCGTGCGCGGCACCATCCTGATGGCGTATTCCAACGCGCACGGCCACCTGCTGCTGACCACCGGCAACAAGAGCGAGGTGTCGGTGGGCTACTGCACGCTGTACGGCGACACCAACGGCGGCCTGGGACTGATCGGCGATCTCTACAAGACCGAGGTCTTCGCGCTGAGCCGCCACCTCAATGACGTGGCAGGGCGCGAGCTGATCCCGCAGGCCATCATCGAGAAAGAGCCGTCCGCCGAACTGGCGCCGGGCCAGCGCGACAGCGACAGCCTGCCGCCATACCCCGTGCTGGACGACCTGCTCAAGCTGCTCGTCGAGGGCCACCGCCTGGCCGCCGGCGAACGCGAGCCCGCCGAGGCCCGCCTGGCCGCGCTGCGCGAGACGGCCGAGGGCCGCGCGCTCATCGAGCGCGTCGCCCGCCTGATCCAGCGCAGCGAATACAAACGCCGCCAGGCGCCGCCGTTGATCCGCCTGCGCGCCCGAGCCTTCGGCCAGGGGCGGCAGATGCCGATCGCGGCGGTCTATCCGGGAGCTTTGTCATGACCTCAACCGCCGTCCTCATCGGCCGTTTCCAGCCCGTCCACAACGGTCACGTCGCGCTGCTGCGCGCGGCGCTGGCCGAGGCGCCGCGCGTCATCGTGCTGCTGGGTTCGGCCCACCAGGCGCGCTCGCCGCGCCATCCGTTCAGCTGGACGGAGCGCGCCGAGATGCTGCGCCTGGCGCTCACCGACGCCGAGCGCGAGCGCGTGGAGATCGTGCCGCTGCGCGACCTCTACGACGAGGCCCGCTGGGTGCAGGCCGTGCGCGACGCCGTGCAGCAGCGCGTGGGCAACGGCGACGTCACGCTGGTGGGCCACTTCAAGGACGCCACCAGCGACTACCTGCGCCGCTTCTCGCCGTGGAAGCTGCTCAGCCTGCCGCGCCAGCACCGAGTGGACGCGACCCGCCTGCGCGCGGCGCTGTTCGAGGCCGCGCCGGACGACCTGGACGGCGTGCTGGCCAGCTGGGTGGACCAGGTGCCGCCGGGCACGCGCAGCTTCATGCAGGCCTGGGCACGGTTGCCGTACCTCACCGCGCTGCGGCGCGAGTGGGCCATGTTGAAGGCCTATCGCCAGGCCTGGGCGGCGGCGCCCTACGCGCCGGTGTTCGTGACCGTAGACCTGGTGCTTCAGTGCGCCGGCCATGTGCTGCTGATCCAGCGCGCCAAGGACCCCGGCCAGGGCCTGTGGGCGCTGCCGGGCGGCTTCGTCGAGCCGCGCGACACGCTGCACCAGTCGGCCGTGCGCGAGCTGGAGGAGGAGACCGGCCTGCGCCTGCTGCCCGACGTGCTGCAGCGGGCGTTGCGCGGCGTGGCCGTGTTCGACCACCCCGACCGCAGCCAGCGTGGCCGCACCATCACGCATGCCCATCACTTCGACCTGGGCGACCGTGAACTGCCCGAGGTGCAGGGCGCCGACGACGCGGCCCTGGCGCGCTGGGTGCCGGTGGGCGAGCTGGCGGCGATGGAGTCGCAGTTCTACGACGACCACTTCCACATGCTGGACCGATTTCTCGGCCTGCTCGGAGCGAGCGGCGGCGGGGCGGCTTAGCCGTAGGCGAGCCGGGCCAGCATGGTGGCCTCGGCCGCGCGGCCCCAGGCCAGCGGGTACAGGCTGCGTGCCGTGGCCATCAGCTCCGGCTGGCCGCCCCAGCGCGCGATCTGATCGCGCACGTCGGCGAGGTCGATGCTCATCAGCACCGCGGGCGCGTTGACGCGCGGGTTGTGGCGCTCCACGGTGCGTGGCACCAGGCCGAGGCAGCGCCGGTAGAAACCGACATGACGCGGGTTCACCTCGATGATGAGCCGGTGGCAGCCGGCGCGCCGGTGGGCATGTAAATAGCCCAGGTGGAAGATCTGCGCCAGCACGCGCTTGGCCTCGTGGGAGTGCTTGTCCACGGCCAGGCCGCCGAACTCGCAGAGTTTGAGGCCTTCGGCACGCCACTCGTCCAGCTCCGCGCCGAACAGCAGGTCGGCATGCAGCCCACCCGCACCGTCGAAGCGCACAGACAGCGTGCCGACGACGCGGCCCTCGGTGCGCGCGGTGCAGACGATGTCGCCGTCCTGATCGCGGCAGCTGTAGCGCTCCGGGCCGATGTTCAGCCCGCGGTCGCCGTAGCGGCGCTCGACCAGGCCCAGCGCCTCGCCGTCCAGCCCGCCGAAGCCGCTGTCCAGTTGCAGCGTCGCCTCCCCGTGGGGGTGCTGCTGCGGGCAGTGACGTGCTTCACGGGACGGGACCATCAACGACTTTCCTTCTGGCGCAAGGCTTGGGCGAGCCGAAGTCTAGGGACGCGAGGCGGGTCATGGTGGCGATCTCACAGACCGATACACCGCATGCAAATTGGTCATGACATTTCGCACAGGCACGCCCGGCGATGCACGCGATCCCATGCGGCCACACGCGGCCTTGTCCTACGCACTGCGCCGCAGCGTGGCGTTAGGCTGAGCCTGCCTGCTTCTCCCTCCCTGAGCAGGCGCCCGCCGGTCAAGCGCGGGTATTGTTGCCCCGGCCTCGTGCCGGGGTTCTTTTTTTGCGGCTGCGCGCTTGGCGTCCCCCGGGCACGACGGCCTGTCGTCCTACGGCGGCGCCGCGGCGGCCGCGCTACATTGGCAGCGGGCCACGGCCCCCTGCTGTTCCTCCCTGAGCAGGCGTCTCGTCGTGACAGCGGCAGACGGTTTCAACCCCGGTCCGGTGGGCCGGGGTTTCTTTTGTCAGCCCGCCGCCCACGCGCCCGGCGCCAGGCCGGTCCAGCGCTTGAAGGAGCGGCGGAAGTTGGCGCCGTCGAAATAGCCCAGTGCCTGCGCCACCGTGTCGCGGCCCTGGCCGCGCGGGCCCAGCAGGTAGACGGCGACATGCGCGCGCAGCCGGTCCACCTCGGCCTGGTAGTGCGTGCCGTGGCGGGCCAGCCGGCGCTTGAAGGTGGCCGGGCTCTGGCCGTAGCCGGCGGCCAGCACCTCCAGGCTGGGCGGCTGGGCCGGGTCGCGCAGCAGGCGGTCGGCCACGTCCGCCAGCAGGCCGCGGCGCAGCGCCTGCGGGTCGGCCTGGCGGGCCAGCGCGGCGGCGGCCAGGCCCGGCGCGGCGGGCCTGGCCTGTTGCGCGTCGGCCAGCGGCAGGCGCATCGCGTCCACCTGGCAGCCGAAGTGCAGCGCCGTGCCCAGGTGCACGGCGTGCTGGGCGCGGTCGCGCGGCGCGGTGCGGTCGAAGCTGAAGCGCCACGGCAGCCGCCGCCCGGCGCGCCATGCGCACAGGCTGGTGACGGCGCTCATGTGCAGGTCCACGACGAAGCCGCGCAGCCCCGGCGGCAGGCCGCAGGCGTCGGTCCAGACGAGGATGAGTTCCTGCTCGTCCACCAGCAGCCGCGGCGTCAGCAGCGGCGTGAGCCGGCCGGCATAACGGGTGAGGCCCTGCAGCATGTCGACGAGGCTGCCGGCCTGCAGCAGCGCCTGGCTGGCCAGGCCGTAGTGGCCGGGCAGCAGCAGCTGGCCCAGCGCGAAGGCGCTGTCGGCGCCGGCGTCACGCAGCGGCGTCAGCAGCGCCAGCAGTTCGCGCGGCGAGATCAGCGGCTGCGCCGGCCAGGCCAGCGGCACGCCGCGGTGGTGTGCGAACTCGGCCAGCAGCGCGGCATGGTCGGTGGCCGGCAGGCAGGCGGTGTCGAGCTCGTAGGGCGGCAGGCCGGCCGCCTCGGCGGGCCGCAGCATCGCGAGCTGGGCGGGCAGCGTCATAGCGCTTGCAGCAGGTCCAGCAGCAGTTGCTCGGGCGGCTGCGTGTCGGTGGTGGCGCGCAGCGCGGCCTGCACCGGCAGGCGTTGGCGCCGGCCGTCGGGGCCGTTGAAGCTCAGCGCGGCCAGCGCGGCCGTCAGCTCGCCAGCCAGGCGCTCGCCGTCGGCGGTGCTGCAGCCCGGCAGCAGCACGACGAAGCGGTCGCCGGCGTAGCGGCACAGCAGGTCGGCGGGGCGCAGGTTCAGCAGCAGCGTCAGGCTGGCGGCTTCCAGCGCATGGTCGGCGCCGCGCAGCCCCTGTTCGCGGGCCAGCTCGCCGAAGCCGTCGAAGCCCAGCATCAGCACGCAGCCGGGCCGGTCCAGCGCACGTTCGAGCTCGATCTGCTGGGCCATGTAGCCGGCATCGGCCAGTTGCGTGACGCGGTCCACGGCGCGGTGGTCGCGCAGGAAGCGCTCGCGCTGCGCGAGCTGCCGGCCCAGCACGCGTTGCTCCTGGCGCCAGTGGTGCAGGCCCACGGTCAGCAGCAGCATGCCCACGGGTGTCAGGCCTTCCAGCGCGTTGTCCCACAGCATGGCCTTGGGCAGGCGCCAGACCTCGTCCAGCGCGTCCACCCACTCGCCCACCAGCATGGCCGCCAGGCCCAGCACCAGCCAGGTCGTCACGCGGCCGGCGGGGCGGCTGCCGCGCACGTACACCAGCCACACGCCCACCATCAGCGCCATGCCGCCTTCGCTGACGACGTCGGTCCAGTGCCACTGCGCCACCGGCTTGAGCTCGCCCAGCGTCGCGAAGGCCAGCGTGAGGCCGGCCAGCAGCAGCACCAGCAGCGGGTAGAACAGTTCGCGGGCCAGCAGGCGCAGGGGCTGGCCGGTGAGCGGGGCGGGCAGGGCGAGGCGGGTCATGCGGCCATCGTATGAACGGCGTGTGACAGCGTTGGGAAGCGGCAGCGGGGGAGTCGGATCGGCTCACCGCGGGGGCCGCCGCTGCGCCAACCGGCTTTTGTGACGGTGGATTCAAACGCGCGCCATGGCGGCTCGCGAGCATCGCGGCCATTCCCAATCAGGCCTCCGCCATGCATCACAAGCACCTTCCCCGCCCCAGCCTGCTGGCCCTGTCGCTGGGCCTGGCCTTCTCGGCCCAGGCGCAAACGCAGACGACAGCGCCGCAGCAGCTGGACACCATCGTCGTCACCGGCCAGCGCGCCAGCCTGCAGTCCGCGCTGGACAAGCAGCGCGCCGCGCAGGGCGTGCTCAGCGTCGTGCATGCCGACGGCATCGGCCAACTGCCCGACGACAACGCCGCCGAGGCGCTGGCCCGGCTGCCGGGCGTGACCGTGGAGCGCGACCAGGGCGAGGGCCGCTTCGTGCGCGTGCGCGGCCTGGGGTCGGACTACAACACCGTCAGCATCAACGGCGCCACCGTGCCCGCCTCCGAGGCCGGCCGCCGCGCGCCGGGGCTGGACGTGGTGCCGGCCGGGCTGATCCGCTCGCTCGAAGTGAACAAGACGCTGACGCCCGACGTCGACGCCAGCAGCCTGGGCGGCAGCGTGCGCGTCAACACGCTGACGGCCTTCGACGTGAAAGGCCGGCTGCTCAGCGCGGAGCTGGGCGCCAACCACGACACCAACCTGGGCCGCACCCGCCCGCGCGCCGGCCTGACGTTTGCCGACCGCTTTGCCGACGGCACGCTGGGCTTGGCGGTGGCGCTGTCCAGCGACCAGCGCCGCTTCGCCAGCGACAACGTCGAGACCGGCGGCGCGTGGGACGCGGGCAAGCTCGAATCGTTCGAGCTGCGCCGCTACACGATCCTGCGTTCGCGCGTCGGCGCTGCGGCCAGCCTGGACTGGCGGCCCGCGGCCGGCCGGCAGCTCTACCTGCGCGGCTTCAGCAGCCGCTTCACGGACGAGGAGACGCGCCAGTCGATGAAGGTGGCGTTCTCGGCGCCGCAGGCGGCCGGCAGCACGGGCGGCGGCACGGTGTCGCGCGGGCTCAAGGACCGCCGCGAGGTGGCCCGCACCCACTCGCTGGCGCTGGGCGGCGAGCTGGATGTGGCCGGCTGGCAGGCCAGCGCCGAGACCGGCGTGGGCCGCGCCGGGGAGAGCACGCCCAACGCGCTGGCCTCCGCGGCCTTCGACGCGAAGTTCACGGGCCTGGGCTTCACCGACGGCGAGCGTCCCGTGCTGCAAGGCCCGGCCACGCTGCAGGACGCCACGCTCTACAAGCTCAACAACTTCAAGATCGGCGACAGCGAGGCGCGCGACCGCGTCGAGCACCTGAAGCTGGACGTGAAGCGCGGCGTCGAGCTGGGCGGCGGAGACGAACTGGAATTCAAGCTGGGCGCCAAGGCCACACGCCGCCACAAGGACAACCAGCAGGAAACCTGGAAGCTCAAGGGCAAGACGATTGGCACGCCGACGTTCTCGGCCATCTCCGGCAACGACGCGGTGGACTACCCGTGGAGCGCCATCGGCCCGGCCGGCGACGCCGGCAAGGCGCGCGCGCTGTGGCAGGGCGTGGACCTGGCTGGCTCGCGCGACGCGGCCGACTCGGTCACCGGCGACTTCGACATGAAGGAAGACGTCGACGCCGCCTACGCCCAGGCCACCTGGGAGCGCGGCGGCCTGCAGCTGCTGGGCGGCGTGCGCGTGGAGCGCATCGGCTTCCACGCCCGCGGCATGGCGCTGAAGGACGGCGCGCCGTCGCCCGTGGCCGTGGACACGCGCAGCACGCACTGGCTGCCGGCGCTGCTGCTGCGCCAGGACCTGGGCGGCCAGCTGCTGGCGCGCGCCGCGTTCACGAACTCGCTGGTGCGGCCCAGCTTCGAGCAGCTGTCGCCCGGCATGGTGGTGGACGGCGACGAGGCCGAGCTGGGCAACCCGCGCCTGAAGCCGCTGCGCTCGCGCAACGTCGATGTCGGCATCGAGCAGGGCCTGGGTCGCGACGGCACGCTGTCGGCCTATGTCTTCGCCAAGCGCATCCGCGACTTCGCGTTCCAGACCGACCTGGCCGGCAGCGCCGGCTGGGAGAGCTTCGGCCAGGTCAACACCTTTGCCAACGGCAGCAGCGCGAAGCTTCACGGCATGGAGCTGGCCTACGCGCAGGCGCTGCGCAGCCTGCCGGCACCGTTCAACGGCCTCATCGTCGGCGCCAACGCCACGTTCGTGAGCTCGAAGGCCCGCATCGGCGGTTACGACGGCGGCGTGTGGAAGAGCCGCGAGATCAGCCTGCCCAGCCAGTCGGACCGCAGCGTCAACCTCAGCCTGGGTTGGGAGGGCCACGGCGTCAACACGCGGCTGGCGCTGAACCAGCAGTCGTCCTACCTGATCGAGGTGGGCAGCGTGTTCGACCCCGCCCGTGACCTGCGCGTGGACGGCCAGAAGCGGCTGGACTTCTCGTTCAAATACGCCGTCAGCCAGCAGCTGGAGATCGCCGTCGACGCCGCCAACCTTACCAACCAGGCTTACTACGTCTACCAGGCCACGCCGGCACAGAACGCGCAGTACGAGCGGTACGGCCGCAGCGTCAAGCTCGGCCTGAAGTGGAGCCTGAACTGATGCGCGGCCTGTTGCTGACCCTGGCCCTCGCGGCCGCCGCCGCCGGCGCGCATGCCGGGCGCTTTGCGCTGGCCAAGACGGCGCTGGAGCTGCACGACGACGCCGGCCGCACGCTGGCGCGGCACGCCCTCCGCGCCAAGCACATGGACCAGCGCGCGGACGATGGCGTGTTTGCCGTGCTTCAGGACGCCGACAGCGGCCAGATCCAGCTGTGGCGCGCCGACGGTGGCAAGCTCGCGCGCACGGCCGCCTGGCCCGCACCGGCGGTGGACGTCGCGCAGCTGTGCCTCTACCGCGACCCGCAAGGGCTGCTGCAGCTGTTTCTGCTCGGCAAGGAAGGGTTGTCGGAGCAATGGCTGATCCACGCCGACAAGGCCTTGCCGGTGCAGCGCCTGGCCACGCCGC
The DNA here is from genome assembly GCF_058794515.1 of Roseateles sp. GW823-FHT07B05. NCBI lineage: Bacteria > Pseudomonadati > Pseudomonadota > Betaproteobacteria > Burkholderiales > Sphaerotilaceae > Roseateles > Roseateles sp. GW823-FHT07B05. The sequence goes on along the minus strand of NZ_JBXAGX010000002.1, from coordinate 594,823 downwards.
TGGACCCCAGCGCCTGCCGCGCGCGCGACACCGAGGGCCTGCTGTACGTGGCCGAGCCGGACGTGGGGCTGTGGGCGCTGTCCGCCAACGCCGAGCGCGTGGGCCGCCAGCTGCTGCTGGCCGATGCCGCCTCGGGCAGCAGGGCGCTGACGGCTCGGCTGGACGCCTGGCTGGCGGAGCACCCGGCGGCTGCGCCGGCAGCACGGCCCGCCGTCGTGTTGCCGACCGGCCAGACGCAGCCGGTGCGCGAAGCCGGAGACGCGGCCGACGACCCGGCCATCTGGGTGCACCCGGGGCAGGGCGCGCGCAGCCTCATCCTGGCCACCGACAAGAAGCGCGGCCTGGCCGTCTACGGCCTGGACGGCCGCGAGCGCCAGTTCCTGCCCGTGGGCCGCATCAACAACGTGGACCTGCGGCAAGGCCTGATCTACGGCGGGCGCAAGCTGGACCTCGTCGTGGCCACGCAGCGCGACGAGGCCGGGCTGGTGCTGTTCGCCGTCTCGCCGGCCGGCCAGGTCAGCGAGCTGGCGCGGCTGAAGACGACGCTGGACGACATCTACGGCCTCTGCGTGGGCCGCAACGCCGACGGCGGGCTGGACGTCTTCCCCAACGACAAGGACGGCCGCGTGCAGCAGCTGCGCCTGCGGCTGGTCGGCAAGGCCTGGCGTGTCGACGCGGTGGACGAGTTCCGCCTGGCCAGCCAGCCCGAGGGCTGCGTCGTCGATGAGGCGAACCGGGCGCTGTTCGTCGGCGAGGAGAAGCGCGGCATCTGGCGCCGCGACCTGGCCACGCCGGGCAGCGCGCCGCAGCTGGTCATCGAGGCCAGCCCGGGTCTGACGCCCGACGTCGAAGGCCTGGCCATCCACCCGGGCCGCGGCTGGCTGGTGGTGTCGTCGCAGGGCAGCGATTCCTACGCCGTCTACGACATCAAGCCGCCGTTCGCGCAGCGCGGCACGTTTGCCATCGGCACCAACGCGGCGCTGGGCATCGACGGCGTGTCGGAGACCGACGGGCTGGACCTGACGCCGGCCAACATGGGCGGGCCGTACGCGCAGGGCGTGCTCGTCGTGCAGGACGGCCACAAGCGCCTGCCGCACGGGCCGCAGAACTTCAAGCTGGTGCCGTGGAGCGCCGTGGAGAAGGTGGTGCCGGCCCGCTGACCGGCGGCGCGGCCCGGCACCGCGGGTGAGGAACCCGCCCGGTCGGGCCGCCGCCGCGGTGCAGGCTTCTAAGATGCCCGCATGACCCGCTTGCTGTCCACCAACGTCCTGCCCCTGCTGATCTGCGCCGCGCTGGGCGCCTGCGCCTCGCCCCACTGGGTCAACCCCAAGACCCCGAGTGCCGACCTCCAGGCCGATCTGGCCGCCTGCGAGAAGGACGTGATGCGCACGGCGCGTCTGGAGCAGCGCATGGCGCTGCCCGGTGGCTGCGCCGGCGCGCACTGCGCGGCCCTGGAGGAGCAACAGCGCCTGCAGGCCACAGCCGGCGCCGTGGCGGCGCAGAAGCGCTGCATGGCGCAGCGCGGCTGGCGCCAGGACTGAACGCTGGCAGCCCGGCGCCGACCCTGCTAGTCTGCCGCCCGCCACTGATGGCGGAACGGGAGCAGCGGGCATGGCGGAGTTGACGGTCAACGGCAAGCGGTTGCAGTACGAGGCGGAGGCCGACACGCCACTGCTGTGGGTGCTGCGTGAGCAGCTCAGCCTCACGGGCACCAAGTACGGCTGCGGCGTCGCGCAGTGCGGCGCCTGCACGGTGCACATCGACGGTGAGGCCATGCGCAGCTGCGTGATGCCCGCGTCGGCGCTGACGCCGGCGCAGAAGATCACCACCATCGAGGGCCTGTCCCCCAACGCCAGCCACCCGCTGCAGAAGGCCTGGGACGCGCTGGACGTGCCCCAGTGCGGCTTCTGCCAGAGCGGCATGCTGATGGCCGCGGCGGCGCTGCTGAAGGCCAAGCCCAAGCCGACCGACGCCGACATCGACGCGGCCATGACCAACATCTGCCGCTGCGGCACCTACAACCGTGTGCGCGCGGCCATCCACCTGGCGGCCGGCCAGGTGCAGCGCAAGCAGATCCCCATCGTCATCGAAGGAGGCCAGGCATGAGCGCCGTTCTGTCACGCCGGGCCTTTTTGCATACGACCAGCGCCGCGGCCGGCGGCCTGATGGTGGGCTTCCATGTGCCAGGTCTTGCCGAGGGCGACGCACCCGCCGAGTTGAACGCCTGGGTGCAGGTGCTGCCGGACGAGACCACCGTCATCCGCATCGCCCGCTCGGAGATGGGGCAGGGCACGCTGACCGGCCTGGCCCAGCTCGTCGCCGAGGAGCTGGAGTGCGACTGGGCCAAGGTGAAGACCGAGTACCCCACGCCGGGCCAGAACCTCGCGCGCAACCGCGCCTGGGGCAGCATGAGCACCGGCGGCAGCCGCGGCGTGCGTGAGTCGCACGAGTACGTGCGCAAGGGCGGCGCGCTGGCGCGTGCGCTGCTGATCCAGGCGGCGGCCAACCAGTGGAACGTGTCGGTCGTGGAATGCAAGACGGCGTCCGGCTGGGTGCTGCATGCCGGCAAGAAGCTCAGCTACGGCTCGCTGGCCGCCGAGGCCGCCAAGCTGGCCGCGCCGGCCGACATCCAGCTCAAGCCCGCCAAGGACTGGACGCTGGCCGGCAAGCCGGTCAAGCGGCTGGACACGCGGGCCAAGCTCGACGGCTCGCAGGTCTACGGCATGGACCTGCAGCTGCCAGGCATGCTGAACGCGGCCATCAAGGACTGCCCGGTGTTCGGCGGCAAGCTCAAGAGCTTCGATGCCGCGGCCATCGAGGGTCGGCCGGGCGTGAAGAAGGTCGTCAAGGTCGGCGATTCGGCCGTGGCCGTCGTGGCCGACACCTGGTGGCGGGCGAAGACGGCGCTGGAGGCGCTGCCCATCGTCTGGGACGAGGGCGCCAACGTGTCGCAGAACAGCGCCGACACCGCCGCCACGCTGAAGGCCGGGCTGGACGCGGACACTGCCGCCGTCGGCAGCAGCCAGGGCGACGTGAAGGGCGCGCTGGCCGGCGCGGCGCGCAGGGTCGAGGCCGTCTACAGCTACCCGCACCAGAACCACGCGACGATGGAGGTGATGAACGCGACGGCCAAGTGGACACCCGAGCGCTGCGAGGTCTGGACGCCGACGCAGAACGGCGAGGCCGCGCTGGCCGCGGCGTCCGAGGCGTCCGGCCTTCCGCCGGCGGCCTGCGAGGTCTACAAGCTGCACCTGGGCGGCGGCTTCGGCCGGCGCGGCGCGGTGCATGACTGGGTGCGCCAGGCCGTGGCCATCGCGAAGGAGCTGCCCGGCACGCCGGTCAAGCTGATCTGGAGCCGCGAGGAGGACATGACGCACGGCCGCTACCACCCCGTCACACAGTGCAAGCTGACGGCGGGGCTGGACGAGGCCGGCAAGCTCACCGCGCTGCACATGCGCATCTCGGGTCAGAGCATCGTCGCGGGCATCTTTCCGCAGAACATCCGCGATGGCAAAGACCCGGCCGTGTTCCAGGGCCTGAACGCCGGCGGCGCCGAGGGCGCGCTGGGCTATGCGGTGCCGCACCTGCTCATCGACCACGCGATGCGCAACCCGACGGTGCCGCCGGGCTTCTGGCGCGGCGTGAACCTGAACCAGAACGCGGTCTACCTGGAGTGCTTCATCGACGAGGTGGCCCACGCCGCCAAGCGCGACCCGCTGGCGTTGCGCCGCGAGCTGCTGGCCGGCTCGCCCAAACACCTGGCCGTGCTGAACGCAGTGGCAGCTAAGGCCGGCTGGGGCAAGCCCCGCGCGAAGGGGCGGCACCTGGGCCTGGCGCAGATCATGGGCTTCGGCAGCTATGTCGCGGCCTGCGCCGAGGTGTCGGTGAGCAAAAAGGGCGAGCTCAAGATCCACCGCATCGTTGCCGCCACCGACCCCGGCCATGCCGTCAACCCGCAGCAGATCGCCGCGCAGGTGGAGGGCAGCTTCGTCTACGGGCTGTCGGCCGCGCTGTTCGGCGAGATCACGGTGAAGGACGGCCGCGTCGAGCAGCAGAACTTCAACACCTACCCGGTGCTGAAGATGGAGCACATGCCGGCGGTCGAGACCCTCGTCATGCCGTCCGGCGGCTTCTGGGGCGGCGTGGGCGAGCCCACCATCGCGGTGGCGGCGCCGGCCGTGCTGAACGCGATCTTCGCGGCGACGGGCAAGCGCATCCGCGACCTGCCGCTGAGCAAGCACAGCCTCGTGTGATGTGTTGGCCCCTCGCCCAGCCTGACCTCGCTGAACGCGGGTCTGTCCGGTCGATCCCCCGAGGGGATGGCGATGCTTGCCGGCTCGACCGGCAAGCACATCGCCAGACGGGCCGGCTTGGGGCGGCCCGGCGCTCGGCCCGCGCTTCAAAGACTCACGGCCGGTGATGAGGGCGTTCCTGCTTGCCTGTCTGATGGTGGCGTGCTCCCGCGCTGAGTCGGGGGACATCGAGCGCGGCCGTGCGCTGGTGGCCGACCGCACGCAGAGCCTGTGCCTGCTGTGCCATGCGCTGACCGCCGCCGGCGACCCCAACCACGGCAACCTGGCGCCGCCGCTGGATGCGGCCGCCGCGCGGTTGTCTGCGCCGGCGCTGCGGGAGCGCATCGCCGACATGCGCCGCTTCAACCCGGCCACCGTGATGCCGCCGTTCCGCTCGACCGACGGCCTGCGCGACGTGGCGCCCGCCTGGGCCGGCCGGCCGGCGCTGACCGAGCAGCAGCTGGACGACCTCGTGGCCTACCTGGGCACGCTGTCGAAATGAAGCGGCGCGAGTTCACGCTCGCCGCGGCTGCGTTCGCGCTGCTGCCCACCGCGCAGGCCAGCGATGACGCGATGCGCGCCGCCATCCGTGCCTGGGCCGGGCGAGACCCCGCGTCCGGCGCGCTGCAGATCGACATCGCCGCGCTGGTGGAGAACGGCAACGCGGTGCCGGTGCGCGTCGCCGCGGCCGAGCCGGTGGTGGGGCTGGCGCTGTTCACGCCGCTGAACCCGGAGCCCGATGTCGTGCACGTCGCGTTTGGCGCGGCCGCCGTGGCAGCCGTGAGGCCCGAGTTCAGCACCCGCATGCGGCTGGCGCGCAGCCAGCGCATCGTGGCCGTGGCCAAGGCGGCGGACGGCCGCTGCTGGCAGGCGGGCGTGGACGTCGTCGTCACGCTCGCGGCCTGCGTGGATCCCTGATCATGAAGCCCCCACGCTCGCTTCGCTCACGCCCCCCCGAGGGGGTGCCAGCGCCCTTGGGGCGGCCCGGCGGCCGCTGATGGCGACCCGCGCCGTCATCACGCTGCCGCCCGCCATCAAGGCCGGCGAGCCCTTCGAGGTGCGCGCCACGGTGGCCCACGCGATGGAGACCGGCTACCGCACCGGCGACGACGGCGCGCGCCTGCCGCGCGATCTCGTGCGCCGCTTCGAGTGCCGGCTGGACGGCGAACTCGTCGTCGGCGTGGACCTGTTCGCCGCCGTGTCGGCCAACCCCTACCTCGCGTTCTGGATGCAGGCGACCAAGGCCGGCGAGCTGAGCTTCGTCTGGCGCGGCGACCAGGGCTTCGAGCACCGCGAGGTGCGCCCGCTGACGCTGGCATGAAGCGCGCCTGGCTGCTGCTGCTCGTGGCGTGCATGGCGCACGCCGACGACCGCCGCTCGGGGCGCGACACGATGAGCTCCGCGCTGCGTGCGCTGCAGGCCGACGACGCGCAGCACCCCGCCCAGCTGGCGGTGGCGCTGGGCCGCGAGCTGTGGGGGCAGGGCGCGCGTTCCTGCGCCAGCTGCCACGGCGAGCCGCAGACGCTGCGCGGCGCCGCCACGCGCTACCCGGCGTTCGACGAGGGCCTGCTGGACCTGCCCGGCCGCATCCAACGCTGCCGCGTGCGCCACCAGCAGCAGCCCGCGTGGGCGCCCGAGGCCGAGCCGCTGCTGGCGCTGACGGCGCTGGTGTCGCAGCAGTCACGCGGCCTGCCGCTGGCGCCGCCCCGCGGCCCCGAGCTGGACCGCGCCGCCGCGCAGGGCCAGCGCCTGTACTCGACGCGCATCGGTGCGCTGAACCTGTCCTGCACGCAATGCCACGACGAGCGCGCCGGGCTGCGGCTGGGCGGCAGCCTGATCCCGCAGGGGCATGTCGACGACTACCCGGTCTTCCGGCTGGAGTGGCAGTCGCTCGGCAGCCTGCAGCGCCGCCTGCGCGGCTGCTTCAGCGGCGTGCGGGCCCAGGTGCCGGCGTGGGACGGCGAGGCGCTGATGGCGCTGCAGGTCTACCTGTCGCGCCGCTCCGCCGGGCTGGTGATGCAGCCGCCGGGCGTCAGGCCCTAAGCTCGGGGCCGACAAGACCTGGGAGGGCCTATGCGACTGCGCGGATGCTGGTGGTTGGTCGTGGCTTTGCTGGCGGCGCTGCCCGCGCGGGCCGACGAGCGTGGCGACGAGGCCGAGCTGACCTTGAACCAGCGCAAGCTCGTGACGCTGCGCGCCACGCTGAAGGGCGAGTCGCCCGCCGAGCGCGTGGAGGCGGCGCGCGAGGCGCTGTCGGCCGCGCTGGCGGCGTCCGGACCGGACCGCGTCGAGCGCCAGGCGCTGCCCGGCGACGTGCCCGCCGTGCGGCTGCAGGCGAATGGCATCACGGTGCTGCACCTGGTGCCAGACGACCTGGGCGGCACGCAGGCCGGCTCGCTGCTGGACGTCGCAGCGCTGGACGCCGAGCGCCGCTTGAAGCAGGCGCTGGCCGAGGCCCGCGAGGCGCGCGACCCCAAGGCCTGGGCCGTGGGCCTGGTGTTCGCGCTGCTGGCCACGGGGCTGGCGCTGGGCCTGCTGTGGGCGCTGGCGGCGCTGCGGCGGCGGCTGTTGCGCCACGCGGTGCGGCAGCTGGGCGCGGGCGACGCGCGCGCGGTGCGGCCGTGGTGGCAGGTGTCCGGCGAGCATGCCATCGCGCTGCTGCGCGGCCTGGCCGGGCTGGCGGGCTGGGTGGTGGCGCTGGTGGTGCTGGACGTGTGGGCCAGCGTGGTGCTGCGCCAGTTCGCGGCCACGCGGGTCTGGGGCGAGCGCGCGGGCGACTGGCTGGTCTCGCAGCTGCTGGCGCTGGGCGGTGCGGCGCTGGGCGCGGTGCCGGGGCTGCTGACTGCGGTGCTGATCTTCCTGGCCGCGCGTGGCGTGCTGCGACTGGTGCAGGGCGTGCTGGAGCGCGTGCAGCGCGGCGAGCTGAGCATCGCCGGCCTGGACGCCGACACCGTCGGGCCCACGCAGCGCCTGGCCGCGCTGGTGGTGTGGCTGTTCGCGCTCGCCATGGCCTACCCCTACCTGCCCGGCGCCAGCACCGAGGCGTTCAAGGGCGTCACGGTGCTGGCCGGGTTGATGGTGTCGCTGGGGGCCTCCGGCGTGGTGGGGCAGCTGATGGCCGGGCTGTCGCTGATGTACTCGCGGGCGTTGCGCGTGGGCGAGTACGTGCGCATCGGCGACGTGGAGGGCACCGTGACGGCGCTGGGCATGTTCGCCACGCAGCTGCATACCGGGCTGGGGGAGCAGGTCAGCCTGCCCAACGCGGTGGTGTTCGGCCAGCCGGTGCGCAACTTCTCGCGGCTGGCACCGGACGGACAGTTCGTGCTGAGCACGGCCGTCACCATCGGCTACGCCACGCCGTGGCGCCAGGTGCACGCGCTGCTGATGCAGGCGGCGCAGCGCACGCCCGGCGTGCTGCAGCAGCCCGCGCCGTACGTGGTGCAGACGGCGCTGAGCGACTTCTACGTGGAGTACCGGCTGTGCGCGCAGGCCAGCCGCACGGCGCCGCAGCGCCGCGCCGAGGCCATGAGCCAGCTGCACGCCAACATCCAGGATGTGTTCAACGAGAACGGCGTGCAGATCATGTCACCGCACTACCGGGCCGACCCCGCGCAGCCCCAGGTCGTGCCCGAGGGCCCGTGGTTCGCGCCCGGGTCCGGGCCGCTCGAGCCGCCGCGCTGACGCGGCCAAGTCAAGGGGAATAGACCTGTCACCTGCATCGGTTTCTTCCGATTGAGGACGCCCGCGCCCGCGTCCCTAACACGCAGGATGACCGCCCCGAGAGCCCCTTCCTAGGATGGCTCCGCCCTGGCGTCGATCAGGGCAGGAGACAGGTGTGAACCAGCCCCGGCGAGGCCTTTGATGGCTCACTACGCAGCGATCCGCGCCGTGGGCGAGAGCGTGCTGGCGCTGATGCGCGAGGCCTGCCCGGCGGCGGACCTGCAGCTCGGCGCGTCCCCCGCCTTCCAGCTCGCGTCGCTGGGCAGCCTGACCGACGGCCAGACGCCGCCGGCCGAAGGCTTCTACCTCGTGCTGTGGCGCGTGGGCATCGGCGGCTCGCCGCGCAACCTGCCGCCGCGGCGGGCGCGCGACGGGCGGCTGTACAAGCCCTCGCTGCCGGTGGACCTGTACTTCCTGATGCTGCCGGTGGCCGGCGCGGCCGACAAGCAGACGCAGATGCTGGGCTGGGCGCTGGCCTTCCTGCACCAGCTGCCCACGCTCAGCGGCGAGGTCATCAACCGCTACACCCAGGGCAGCCCGGCCGTCTTCCAGCCCGAGGAAACGGTGGAGCTGATCGCCGACCCGCTGTCGATGGCGGACTACCTGTCGCTGTGGGACCGCGTGAAGAGCGGCTTCCAGGCCGGCATGACCTATGTGGCCCGCATGGTGCTGCTGGACATCGACCAGCCCGAGCCCACCGGCGCGCCCGTCACCGAGCGGCGCTTCGGCGTCGGCACGCCCGGAGGGCTGGCCTGATGGTGGCGACGCTGCTGGCCCCGCCGCGCGACGAGCTGGTGCTGCCCGCCGGCGACGGGCTGCTGTTCGTCGACACGGCCACCGGCGAGGTCGTCACCGGCGGCCTGCGCTGCCGCCTGGTGCAGCGCCGCGACGGCCGGCTGCTGGGCCTGGCGCGCAGCACACCCGGTGGCGCCCACCACTGGCCCGACCTGGCCGACCGCTGGCGCACCGCGCCGGCCGCCCCGGTGCAGGCGGATGTCGTCGTGAGCGACGAGCTGCAGCGCTTCCTGCCGCTGAGCCTGCCCTGGCCGCTGCCGGGCGCGCCGGCGGGGCAGGTCGTGGCTGGCACTCTGTTGCAGGGGCGGCGGTTGCTGCGCGTGAACCTGCTGTCCGCGCCGGGCCGGCCCGCGCCGCCCGGGCTGGCCAGCGTGTACGGGCTGCTGGCTTGGCAGCTGGACGGCGCGCCGGCCGCCTGGGCGCGCGTGAGCTGCCTCACCGGCGACGGCCGCGTCGTCGACGGCGCCACCGATGCCGACGGCCGGCTGGCACTGCACCTGCCACGCCCGCGGCCCGACCGCCCCGGCTCGCCGCCCGGCCCGGCCGCGCAGCTGCGCGTGTTTGCCGACCGCGCGCTGGCCGCCGCGTCCGCCGCGCTGGCTGCGCCCGACGTGCTGGCCTTCGCGGCCCAGCCCGAGGTGAGTGCGCTGGCCGACGTGGGCGCCGCGGCGGCCTACGCGCCCCCTGCGTTCATCACCGGCGAGCCGCTGATCCTCGCCTCCCTCGGCCTGCCCCCCGCCCAGCGCGAACTGCGGCTGGTGCCGATCTAAGCCCCGTCCCACGAAGGAGACCGTCATGCCCGAATATCTTGCGCCCGGTGTGTTCGTCGAGGAGGTGTCCTTCCGATCGAAATCCATCGAAGGCGTCAGCACCACGACGACGGGCTTCATCGGCCCCTGCCGCTACGGCCCGGTGACGGAGGAGCCCGACATCCTCACCAGCCTGACGGAGTTCGAGCGCCGCCATGGCGACGGCAACCTGCTGGGCTTCGGCAACGACGGCACCACCACCGCCACCAACTACCTGTGGCAGGCCGCGCGCAGCTTCTTCGAGGAGGGCGGCAAGCGGCTGTACGTGAGCCGCGTGTTCCGCCCGCGCAGCGGTGCCTACCCCACCGACCTGGCCGCCACCTTCGGCGCCGCGCCGTATGCCGACGGCCACGGCCGGTTGCTCGTGGGCACGAGCGACCAGTTCCGCATCGTCGCCCGCTACCCCGGCGCCTTCGGCAACCTGCAGGTGCGCTTCACCGTGAAGCTGGGCGCCAACGTGCTGGGCGCCTTGCCCGACCCCGGCGGCGGCCCCACGCTGACACCCACGCTGGCCAACCTGGCCGACGGTGATGTCGTCTGGATCTCCACCGCCGCCGCTGCGCTGAGCGCGCCGGCCGGCGGGCCCAACCCGCCGGCGGCGGTGCGCGCCATCGCGGACCTGCCGCTGTACGTGGCGCGCCGCAGCGTAGCGGGTGTCTGGACCTTCACCGCCGGCGTGGCGCCGGCCGGTGTGCCGGGCGGCACGACGACGTTCTCGCTGGCCGACTTCGCGCTGACGCTGACGCCCGGCACCGGTGACGCCATCCGGCCTGTCGGACTGAGCCTGGAGGTGCTGACGCCCGACGGCCGGTCGCTGGGCGCCTGGAGCGGCCTGCCGCTGGAGCCGGCGCACAAGACCGCCGGCGTGCCCGACGGGCTGTTCGACCTCTTCAGCGTCAGCGGCCCAGGCAGCGCGGGCCTGCCCATCGTGCTGCTCAACGGCAGCGCGCCGGCCACCAACCTCATTGACAACGGCAGCGACCTGCTGAAGGCGCTGGACGCGTTGAGCACCGGGCTGGACCTGAAGATCACGCAGATCGAATGGGACGACGCCGCGCAGACCGAGCTGGCCGCGCTGCGCAAGAAGTTCGAGCGCGGCCTGACTGCCACCGCCTGGCTGGCGGGCGGCAACGACGGCCTGCTGCCCGGCCGCACCGAGTACGAGGGCCGCGCCGACCCGACGCAGGACTACACCACCGGCTTCAAGCAGTTCGAGTCGCTGGAGGACATCTCCATCGTCGCGGCCCCGGGCTCCACCTGGCGCGCCAGCACGCGGCCCGATGACGTGGCGGCCATCACCAATCTGCTGATCGCGCACGCCGAGAAGATGCGCTACCGCATCGCCGTGCTGGACTCGCACGAGGGCCAGAAGATCGCCGACGTGCGCAAGCTCAAGGCCAAGCTGGACAGCAAGTACGCCGCGCTCTACTACCCCTGGGTGACGGTGTTCGACCCGGTCACCCGCCAGCCGCTGAACCTGCCGCCGTCGGGCTTCGTCGCCGGCATCTACGCGCGCAACGACACCGAGCGCGCCGTCTACAAGGCGCCGGCCAACGAGGTGGTGCGCGGCGCCATCGGCTTCGAGACGCCCATCAACACGGCGCAGCAGGAGGTGCTCAACCCCGAGGGCATCAATGCCTTCCGCTTCTTCGAAGGGCGCGGCAACCGGCTCTGGGGCGCGCGCACCATCAGCTCCGACTCCGAGTGGAAGTACGTCAACCTGCGGCGCTACTTCGCCTACCTGGAGCGCTCCATCGACAAGGGCACGCAGTGGGCCGTGTTCGAGCCCAACGGCGAGGCGCTGTGGGCCAACGTGCGCGCCACCGTGCGCGACTTCCTCGTCAACGAGTGGGCCAACGGCGCGCTGCTGGGCGACAAGCCCGAGAAGGCCTTCTTCGTGCGCTGCGACCGCTCCACGATGACGCAGAACGACCTCGACAACGGGCGCCTCGTGTGCCTGGTGGGCGTGGCGCCGCTGCGGCCCGCCGAGTTCGTCATCTTCCGCATTGGCCAGTGGACGGCCGACCAAAAGTCCTGAGCTAGGAGACCACCATGGCCGTCGTTCGTGATCGCCCCTACGTCCAGTTCAACTTCCACGTCAACCTCGGCGACGGGGTGACCAACACGCCCCAGGCCGGCTTCCAGGAGATCAGCGGCATCGGCATGGAAGTCACCATCACCGAGTACCGCCCGGGCAACTACGCGTTCAACAACGTCATCAAGACGGCGGGCCTGAACAAGGCCACCGACGTGACGATGAAGCGCGGCGTCATCGGCTCGCTGGACCTCTACAAATGGCTGGACGACGTGCGCAATGGCGCCAACTCCGGCCTGCGCACCGTCACCGTCGAGCTCAAGAGCGAGGACCGCACGCAGACCGTGCAGACCTGGCGGCTCATCAACGCCCGCATCATGAAGCACGTGTCCGGCCCCTTCAACGCGAAGGGCACGGACGTGGCGATGGAAGAGTTGACGCTGTCCTACGAACGCCTCGAGATGGAATGAGGTGAGGCATGGCCGTTGGCGTTCGCATCGTCGATGACACCCCGCCCGGCGGCGACGGCATGCCGGTGATGGACGTGCCGGTGTTCGTCGGCTTCGCGGCGCGCGGGCCGCTGCACCGGCCCGTGGCGCTGGACAGCGCAACGGCCTACGGCGCGGTGTTCGGCGGCGAGGTGGACCTGGTGCAGGCGGGCGACGAGGCGACCGAGCGCCTGGTGGCCCACCTGCCGGCGGCCGTGGCTGCGTTCTTCGCGGGCGGCGGCCGGCGCTGCCACGTCATCCGCGTTGCGGCGGCATCGGCGTCCGCGGTGGAGTTCACCGTGCCGGGCCTGCGGCTGGCGCGCCGTGCCGGCGCCCAGTGGCAGCTGACCGACGTGATGCTGCGCGCCGACAGCCCCGGCACTTGGGCGGACCGCCTCGCGCTGTCGGCCCGCGTGCGCAGCCAGGCGCTGCACGAGGGCGACCCGCTGCGGCCCGGTGACCTGCTGCGCGCGCAGCGGCCCGACGACCCGGGCGTGGTCGCGTGGCGGCGCGTGTCGGCGGCGGCGCTGCTGCAACCGTCGATGGCGCAGCAATGGCTGGTGCCCGAGCTGCCACCCGGCCGCGAGCCGCTGGCGCGGGACGAGCCCATCGCCCCCGCCAGCTGGCTCATCGAGCGGGTGCAGCTGGACCTCGCCTTGCGCGAGCCCGGCCAGCCCACGCAGACGCTGGACAGCTGCGGCCTGGCGCCTGGCGCCGCGCAGTTGCCGTGGTGGCGGCTCGATGTCGATGCGCGCTACGACGCCGGCCTGGACCTGGGCGGCTGGCCGCTCGCCGGTGTGGCCGCCGGCCCGCCGGCCGGCAGCTGGATGCTGCTGCCGCTGGGCCTGGGCGGCGACTTCACGCACTGGGCGCCGGCCCGCCCGGACGGCCGCGACGCCATCGCCCGCCTGGGGCTGGACGCATTCGGCCCGCAGCTCTTCGTCGACCCGGCCTGGACGCCCGGGCTGCGCGGCCGCGCGCTGCTGGACTGGGCAGATGAGGTGCGCTTCTTCGGCAGCCAGCCGCGGCGGCTGAAGGGCCTGCACGGCGCGCTGGGCCGCGACGACGCCTGCGCCGACGAGGCCAGCTGGGTGCTGGTGCCTGATGCCGTCCACCCCGGCTGGCGGCGTACCGGCCTGCCGCCGGTGCGCGATGTGCTCGTCACGACGACGCCCGACCCGGCCTGCAGCTACCCACCCACGACGTTCGACGACTGCGCGCCGCCGCCGCCCGTGCCACCGCAGCCACCGCGCTTCTCGTTCAACCTGGCCACGGCCACGCTGCCCGCCGTGCTGGCCGCCGACGAGGCCTTCCACCTGCGGCTGCGTGCGGATGGCGAGGATCACGGCGCCGTGCAGCTGCTGGAGGTGCAGCGCGCCGGCCAGCCGGACTTCTCGGATGCGATCCGCCTCGTGCAGGCCGCGCCGGCGCAGGACGTCGAGCTGCGCCTGGCGGCGGGCACCTGGTGGCTGCGGGCCCGCGCGCACCGCGACGGCCTGACGGGCTGCTGGAGCGAGGCCGTGGAACTGGACGTGCAGGCAACGGCCTGGCGCGCCCGTCAGGGCACGCCCGCCGACCCGGCCGTGGACGCCGCGACACCCGTCAACACGGCGCTGCTGGCGCTGTGCGCCGCGTCGCGCGAGCACTTCGCGCTGCTGGCCGTGCCGCAGCGCTGGGGGCAGCCGGCCATCGCCGCCCATGTCGATGCGCTGCGCCGCGAGGCGGCCCTGGTGGACACCACCCAGTCCGCCAGCGCCGCCAGCTTCGCGGCCATTCACCACCCCTGGCTGCTGCAGCGCGACGCCGATGACCGCCTGCGCAGCCACCCGCCCGGAGGCGCGCTGATGGGCCTGCTGGCCCGGCGCAGCCGCCAGCATGGCGCCTGGGGCGCGCCGGGGGCCGACCCGCTGCCGGCCGCGCTGGCGCTGTCGGGCGAAATGCAGGGCGCCGAGGTGCTGGAAGCGCTGGGGCTGAACCCGCTGGCGCTGCGTGCCGACGGCATTGCCGCCGTGCGCAGCCAGACGCTGTCGCTGGACGCCGACTGGAGCGCTCTCGGCGTGCGCCGCCTCTTCATCCTGCTGCGCCGGCTGTGCCGCCGCGAGGGCCAGCGCTTCGTCTTCGAGCCCAACGACCTGACGCTGCGCCGCGGCCTGGAGCGCAGTTTCGACGCGCTGCTGCACCGCCTGATGCAGCGCGGCGCGTTCCGCGGCGTGGACGCCAAGTCGTCCTACCTGCTGAAGACGGCGGCCGGCGCCGACGCCGCGCGTGAGATCGAGCGCGGCGAATGCAGCCTGCTGATCCAGGTGGCGCCATCGCGGCCGCTGCGCTTCCTGACGCTGCACCTGCGCCGCAGCGGCGAACAACTCGTCATTGAGGAACGCTGATGCCGGAGCAGCAATGGCAACCCTTCCCGGCGCTGAACTTCGTCGTCGAGATCCTGCCCGACGGCGACAGCAAGCCGCTGGCCAACGCCGCGTTCTCCGACTGCGACGGGCTGGAGGTCAGCCAGGAGGTCAAGACGCTGAAGGAGGGCGGCAACCCCAACCGCGTGCACCGGCTGGCCGGGCCCGTGCAGTTCGGCCAGCTGACGCTCAAGCGCGGCGTCACGCGCGGTACCGACCTCTGGAAATGGTTCGACCGCAGCCTGGCCAACCCCGCGCTGCGCGCCGGCATCACGATCAGCGTGCTGCGCGCGGACAAGAGCGAGTGGGGCCGCTTCGTGCTGTCCCGCTGCCTGCCCATCAAGTTGAAGGCGCCGACGCTGAGCGCCAAGGACGGCAACGTGGCGGTTGAAGAAATCCAGGTTGCTTACGAAGCCTTCCGTTGGGAGGACAAGTCCGATGCCTGAACTCGAAATCCAGCACGCCAAGCTCATCGAGCTGAAGGACGACCTCAGTGACGTGATGCCGGGCGGCAAGTCGCTGACGGTGCAGTTCAACCCCGAGTCGCTGAAGCTGTCCTATGCCAACCAGGTCAAGGAGCAGCCGAACTCGTCCGGCGGGGGAGGAGGCGGCAACCAGAGCCAGGGCAGCGCCGCGCGCCAGTTTGTCGGCACCGGCACCACCAAGCTGGCGGTGCAGCTGTGGTTCGACGTGGCCGCGGCCACCAGCGCGCCCTTCATCGTCGACGACGTGCGCCGCATCACGGCCCAGGTGCTGTACTTCATCAAGCCCAAACCGGCCGCGGCGGGCGCGCGCGACACCTCTCAGCGCACGCCGCCGGGGCTGCGCTTCTCGTGGGGCAACTTCCTGTTCGACGGCATCGTCGAGAGCATGGAGGAGAGCATCGAGTTCTTCTCGCCCAAGGGCGAGGCGCTGCGCGCCAGCATCACGCTGAACATGATCCAGCAGGAGATCCTCGTGCCCGCCTTCAGCGGCGACGGCACGGTGACGGGCGCACGCCCGCTGTGGCCGGCCGGCGGCGGGCAGTCGCTGCAGGCGCTGCAGGACGCTGCCAAGGCCGCCGGCGCGGCACCAGCGTCGGGTGGTGGTGGTGGTGCGGCACAGCCCGGGTCTGGCGCCAGCCCCGGCGCCGGCGGAGGTGGTGGGCTGGGGGCTGGCCTGAGCGCCGGGATCGGCGCCGGCGCATCGGCGGGTGTGGGCCTGGGCTTGAGCACCGGCGCCGCCTTCCAGCGCGGCGGCTGGCAGGCGGTGGCGCTGGCCAACGGCATCGAGAACCCGCGCGCGATGCCGGCCGGCCAGCTCATCGACCTGTCGGCCACCAAGCCCCGCATCGTCAGCGGTTGAGCATCGAGGAGCCACCATGCCTGTCGAGATCCACGAGTTCGAAGTCAGCCCCGCACCGGCGCCGCCCGCCGCATCGGGCGGTGCTGGCCAGCCGGTAGCGGCGCCCGCTGCCGAGCCCGAGCTTGAAACGCTGGCCCAGGCCCGGCGCATGGCTGCCGCCGCACGCGAACTGCAACTGCGCACATTCGCCCACTAGAAATCATGAAGCCCCCACGCTCACTCCGTTCCCTGCCCCCCGAGGGGGCGTCAGCGCCTTCCGGGCGGCCGAGCAGGCGCTGATATGCCCGACGTCTCCATTCCCCTGAGCAGCGGCCGGCCCACGGTGGAGGTCGACGGCCAGGTCGCGTCCGACCTGGCCGCCGCGTTGACCGCGCTGGAGATCCGCGAGCGCATCGACGGTCTGGCGCAGGCGCAGCTGGCCTTCGGCAACTGGGGCACGCGGGACGACGCGCCGGGCTACACGCTGTTTCGCCGTGACCGCCTGGAGTTCGGCAAGCAACTGGCCATCAAGCTGGGCACGGACCTGCTGTTCAGCGGCCGCGTGATGGCGCTGCAGGCCCGCTTCCCCAAGGCCGGTGCGGGCGAGGCGCAACTGGTCGTGCAGGTGGAAGACCAGCTGCAGGACCTGCGCATGAAGCGCCGCAGCCGCAGCTTCGACCAGGCCTCGCTGGCCGACGCCGCCCAGCGCATCGCCAGCGACCACGGCCTGACGGCGCAGGTCGACGCCGAGTCGCCCACGCTGCCGCTGCTGGCCCAGGTCAACCAGAGCGACCTGGCCTTCCTGCGCGAGCAGGCACGCCGCTGCGAGGCCGAGGTGTGGCTGGAAGGCCGCACGCTGCACCTCGCCGCCCGCCGGCGCCGCGGTGGCGGGACGCTGTCGCTGGACTACGGCGGCAAGCTGATGGGTTTCGACGTGCGGGCCGACCTGGCGCTGCAGCGCACCGAGCTCAGCGTGGCTGGCTGGAGCGTGGCAGACAAGCAGGCCATCAAGGAAACCGCTCGCGCCGACAACGTGCTGAGCAGCGAGACCGGCGACGGCGAGGCCGGCGCGGCGCTGCTGCAGCAGAAGATCGGCGCGCGGCCCGACACGGTGGCCCACCTGCACCCGGGCTCGGCCGACGAAGCGCGACAGCTGGCCGAGGCCTGGCTGCGGCAGATCAACCGCCGCTTCGTCGTGGGCCACGGCCTGGCGCAGCCCGACGCACGGCTGCGCTGCGGCGCCAGCGTCGAACTGACGGGGCTGGGGCCGCTGTTCAGCGGCAAGTACGCGCTGGCCGAGGTGACGCACCGCTTCGACATGGCCGAGGGCCTGCGCACCGAGTTCGTGGCCGAGCGGCCGTGGATTGGAAGAGCAGCATGAGCTTGTTCGACGTCAGTCCTGCCGAGGCGTTGTATGCCGACCGCCACCCGCAGGGCTGGGGCGGCCGCTGGTACGGCTGCCACGTCGCCGAGGTTGTCGACATCGTCGATCCCGACGGACAGGGCCGCGCGAAGATCGCGCTGCCCTGGGCGCCCGACGCCGACGGCCAACGCTACGAGGCCTGGGCCCGCATGACCACGTTGTTCGCCGGCAACGACCGCGGCAGCTGGTTCATGCCCGAGGTGGGCGACGAGGTGCTCATCGTCTTCCAGGGCGGCGACCCGCGCTGGCCCTTCATCGTCGGCGGCCTGTGGAACGGCCAGGACAAGCCGCCCGAAGCGGCCAGCGCGCAGAACAACCACAAGGTCATCAAGAGCCGCAACGGCGTCGTCGTCACGCTGGACGACAGCCAAGGCCAGGAGCGGCTGCAGCTGGAGACACCGGGCGGCTGCAAGCTGACGCTGAAGGACGGCACCGGCACCGTGACGCTGGAGGACAGCAACGGCAACAGCATCAAGCTGGAGACGAGCGGCATCACCGTCACAGCGTCGGCGAAGGTCACCGTCAACGCCAGCCAGGTGGCGGTGTCGGCCGGCATGGTCACCGTCGACGCCGGCATGTCGCGCTTCTCGGGCGTCGTGCAGGCCGACACGGTCATCACCAACACCATCATCGCGGCGACCTACACGCCCGGGGCAGGGAACATCCTATGAGCGCGCAGCATGTTCTGCGGTGGGTGGGTGGCCAGAGCTTCGTGGCTGCGCCGGTGAACGCCGTCCCCACGCTGCTGCGCTTCGACAGCGACGACTTCATGGACCGGCTGCTGGTCCTGCTGGCCGATGCGCCGCAGACGCTGCCCAGCCTCGTCGCGCGGCCCGAGTCCTGGCAGCAGTTGGGTGAGCCCACACCCGCCCCGGCACTCGCCGCGCCAACCTCGGCGCCGGCGCGCGCGCTGGCCCGCCGGCGCGGCCTGCTGGGCTTCAAGCGCACCGTGCCCGCCCCAGCGCCCGCGCCCGTGCTGCCGCTGAAGCTCTTCCAGCCCGTGCACCAGCGCTTCTACGTCGCCGCGGCGCACCTCGTCTGCGAGCTGCCGGGCCTACCGACCCGCACCACGGCGGGCGGCGACAAGAGCGGCATGCTGCTGCGCCGGCTGCTGCCCAACGGCGGCGAGGCCGCCTTCGTGAAGACGCCCGGCCAGCCCGGCCGCTGGCATCCGGTCGCCACTGCCGGCCAGCCGCTGCCGGGCGAGGAATGGCTGCCGGTCTTCCCGCTCACCTACACCGCGCCCGACGGCCACCCGCGCAAGCTGCTGGCCGGCCTCGTGCCCGCGGCGCGGCACGACGACTTCCGCTTCGCGCCGCTGGCCCCGCCCACGCCGCCCACGCCGCCCGGGCCGGCGGACGGGCTGAAGGCGCTGGCCCGCATGAAGCTCATCGCGCCGTGGCAGGGGCTCATCGAGCGCGCCCGCGCCGCGCGCGACGCCACCGGCTCCATGCAGGTGGACAAGCCCTGGGACGACAAGCAGTCGGCCCGCGATGCCGATGCCGCCAAGGCGTTGCCCGCGCTGAACGACCAACTGCAGGAGTCCAGCTGGCGGCTGCTGCAGGACATGCAGGAATGGCTGGCCGCCACGCTGCCCGACGTGCATGCCGGGCTGTCCAGCGGCTCGGCGCCGGGCGCGAAGGCGCAGGCGCTGCTCAACCTGCTGGCCGCTGCGGTCTGGGACACGGCGGAGCGGGCCGCCGTGGACGCGGTGCTGTCGACCGACGTGAAGGCGATCTCGAAGACGGCAGCCGTCAATCTGCGCCAGGCGCTGCTGGCCATCGCCCAGCCCGGCGTGGGCCGTGACCTGGACGCCACCGAGCAGCCGTTCCCGCGCGGCCCCGGCTGGGCGCCGTTCAGCTTCCCGCTGGTGGTTGCCACCGCGCCGGACGATGCGACCCGGCCGCTGGCCGGGCCGTTCAACCCCTGGCCCGAGGTGGACCCGCCGCCGGGCTCCGCCCCCATGCCGCCGCAGGTGCCGCCCGCGGACGCCCGCGAACAGCAGCGCTGGCGCAGCGACCACGCGCAGCGCGAGCAGGAGCGGGCGCAGCGCCGGCTGGAGTCGCTGTACGTCGCCGTGGCCGCCGCCATCGACGAAGCCGTGGCCGCCGGCACCGTGGGCGCGGCCTCGGCCCAGGCGCCGGACGCCGCCCGCATGGCCGCGGAGCTGGAAGCCACGCTGAAGGCCGACGCCGGCACGCCACGCTACGTGCTGCGCTTCGTGCACCAGCGCTGCGACTGCGGGCCGCTGCATCCGGCCGTCATGTCCGACCCCAGCGAGGCCTTCGAGCTGGCCGGCTTCTTCGACACCGATGCGCCGCTGCGCCCCATTCGCATCGCGCTGCCGTTCGACACCTCGCCCGGCGGGCTGCGCAAGTACGGCAAGAACAGCGCCTTCATCATGAGCGACCTGCTGTGCGGCCAGATGAAGCGCGTGCGCCGGCTGGGCTTCGGCGACCTGGTGCTGTCGGTGCTGCCCTGGCCCTTCCACAAGGACCTGGACGTCGGCGAGATGGCGCCCTGCGCCAAGCCCGAGCCGGGCAGCAACTTCGGCACCATCTGCTCGCTGTCGATCCCGATCATCACCATCGTCGCGTTCATCCTGCTCATCGTCATCGCGACGCTGCTGGACCTGATCTTCCGCTGGCTGCCGTTCCTGATGGTGTGCTTTCCGGTGCCGGGGTTGAAGGGGAAGAAGCCATGAGGTCTGTGGTTTTGGCGATCAGTGATGCGTGCTCGGTACTCCTGGTTGGTGGCCCGTGCGGTGCCGGGAGTCCGCCCCGGCGGGCGGGTAACTTTCTTCTGCGGGGCCAGAAGAAAGTCACCAAAGAAGAGGCCCTGAACCGCACACGACCGCGACGCCGCCTGGAGCGGCGCGCGAAAACAGCCGTCGGGGATGGCTCGACGAAGCGAACCGCTGCGCTCTCGCGTCTGACTTGTGACGCTCGTCAGCCATCGCACCCGTGGCCCGTCCGACGCGCGGCTGCACGCCGTGCTCATCAAAACAGCCAAATGCAGCGCCGCTCGGGCGGCGCGGCAGAGCGGCACTTTCGGTGCCGTCGCCCCAGCGACGCGGCTGTTCCTGGTCAGCCCGGCGTGCAGCCGGCGTTAAGCGGCATGAAGGAGCGATGGATGGCGCTCGTCACAGGGACAGCAGCGAGAGCGAAGCGGGTCGCGTCTGCCCGGAGTGACCTTGTGCGTTTTCGCGCGCCGCTCTTGGCGTCGCGCCGCTCGTGTGCGGTTCAGGGCCTCTTCTTTGGTGACTTTCTTCTGGCCCCGCAGAAGAAAGTTACCCCGCCGCCGGGCGGGACTCCCGGCAATGCGGCGATCAGCAGCTTGCCCCGCAAGAGCAAGCAGACAACCCAGCAGGAACAAACCCCATGACCGACGAAGCCGCCCTCTACGGCCGCGGCGTGGCATTCCCGCTGCGCGTCACGCCCGAAGGCCGCCTCGCGTGGAGCGCGGGCGAGGCCAATGTGCGCGAATCCATCCGCATCCTGCTGCTGACCGCCCAGGGCGAACGCCTGCGCCGCCCCGGCTACGGCGCCGGGCTGGAGCGCTTCCTGTTCGAGCCCAACACGACGGCCACCTGGCGCGCCATCGAGGAAGTCATCCGCCGCCAGCTCGCCAGGTGGGAGCCGCGCGTGCAGGTCGAGGCCGTCAAGGTGCAGGCCGACCCGAGCGACCCCGAGGCGGCCATCGCCGAGCTCAGCTTCACCCTCGTCGCCACCGCGCAGGCGGGCCGCATGAGCCTCAGCATCCCGGTCCAGGGGAGGTAAACACGCCATGCCCATCCAGCTCCCCGCCATCGACGACCGCGACCACGCCGCGCTGGTGCGCGACACCCTCGCGTTGGCCGCCGTCCATGCGCCCGAGTGGACGCACACGGGCCCCAGCGACCCGGGCGTCACGCTCGTCGAGCTCTTCGCTTTCATGGCCGAGAGCCTGCTGTACCGCGCCAACCTCATCCCCGAGCGCAACCGGCTCAAGTTCCTGCAGCTGCTGGGCATCGGCCTGCGGCCCGCGCAGCCGGCGCGTGCGCTGGTGCAGTTCAGCCACGAGGGCGGTGATCGCCAGACGCTGCCGCTGCCTTCGGGCCTGCCGCTGCTGGCCGGCGCCGTGCCCTTCCTGACCGACACCGGCCTGGACCTGCCGCCGGTCACCGGCCTGGTCGTCTTCAAGCGCACCGTCGGCACGCCCGACCCCGCGCTGCTGGACTACTACCGCCAGCTCTACGAGGCCACCGGCCGCGACTTCGCCGGCAGCGACGCCGACGTGCAGCCCGTGCTGTACGACAGCGTGCAGCTGGCCGACCTGGCCCAGGCCCTGGACGTCGGCGCCGAGACGGTGGATGGTGCGTTGTGGATCGCGTTGCTGGCGCCGCCCAAGGCCACCGCGGCCGACAAGGCGCAGGCCCGCGAGCAGCTGGCCGGCCGCACGCTGTCCATCGGCCTGGTGCCGCAGCCGCCCGACACGCGCGGGCGCCTGCAGCCCGGCCTGCCGGCGCTGCCGCCGCCCGCGCTGAAGGCCTTCCTGCCCAAGGCCGATGACCAGGGTCGCGGCACGCCGGGCGAGTACGTGCGGCTGGACGCCATCGCGCCGGCCGGCTTCCCCGAGCAGGCCGGCATCCTGCAGGTCACGCTGCCGGTGGCGGCCAGCGCCATCGGCACCTGGGCCGAGGCCGAGCCGCTGGAAGCCGGCGTGGGCGAACTGCCGCCGCAGCTCACCGACGAGGCGCTGGCCGCGCGGCTCGTCACCTGGCTGCGCATCGACGGCCTGGCCACGGCCGGCGTGCGGCTGGCCTGGGCGGGCACGCACTGCGCCGTGGCGCGGCAGCGCAGCCGCGTCAGCCGCGAGCTGCTGGCCCCCGGTGACGGCTCGCCCGAGCAGCGTCGCCGCCTCAGCCACGGCCAGGTGCTGGCCGACGGCCTGCAGCTGTGGGTGGCCGGCCAGCCCTGGGCGCTGACCGACGAGCTGGAGGCCGCGCCCGCCGAAGGCCAGCCTGGCTCGGGCGCCTTCGCCCTGGATGCCGAGAGCGGCGAGATCCGCTTCGGCGACGGCGCACGCGGCGCGCGGCCCGCGGCGGGCGCCGAGATCGCGGTGCGTTTCGACTGGGCCTCGGGCGCGGCCGGCAACGTGGCTGCCGGCGTCATCAAGCTGGGCCCCACGCTGCCGGCCGGCGTGAAGGTTGCCAACCCGCGGCCGGCCGAAGGGGGCCTGGACGCCGAGAGCGCCGCGGACGGTGAGAAGCGCATCCCGCTGGTGCTGCGGCACCGCGACCGCGCCGTCAGCGCCGACGACTTCGACGCCATCGTCCGCGAGACACCGCAGGCCGACGTGGGCCGCGTGGACGTGCTGCCGGCCTGGCACCCCGAGCTGTCGCCGGGCCTGCCGGGCGACCAGCCGGGCGTCGTCACCTGCCTGGTGCTGCCGCGGCTGGACCCGCGCCGCCCCGACTACCCGCTGCCCAACGCTGACTTCATCGACGCCATCTGCAGCTATCTCGCGCCGCGCCGCCTCGTCACCTGCGAGGTGCTGCTGCGCGGGCCCGTCTACACGGGGCTGTGGATCAGTGTCGGCATCGAGCTGCACGCCGGCCAGGGCGTGGCCGAGGTGCGCGAGCGCGTGAAGACTGCGCTGAAGGCCTTCCTTGCACCGCTACCCGGCGCCGGCAGCGCCACCGGCTGGCCGCTGTTCAAGGCCGTGGCCGCGCTGGAGCTGGCCACCGTGGCGGCCCGCGTGGACGGCGTGCTGGGCGTGACGGGGCTGCTGCTGGGCGACGCCAACGGCGCGCAGCGCGACAGCGTGCCGCTGGCCGGCCTGCAGCTGCCGCTGATCGCCGGGCTGTCGGTGTCGCTCGGCGACCCGGTGCCGCTGTCCGACCTGATGGGGCAGGGCACCGGCAGCAGCGGCGGTGACGACGGCGCCGGCGTGCCGCCGGCCATCCGCCTGCCTGTGCCGCGCGTGCCGGAGAACTGCTGATGGACGCCAACGGCAGCCGCTTCCACGCCCTCGTCACGCGGGCGGACTGGACCGCGCGCGCCACGCCGGACGCGCACTGGGACTGGCTGCCCGACGATGCAGCGCAGGCCGACGCGCTGGGCCAACTGGTGCTCAAGCCGCTGCTGTTCGAGTTCAAGGCCGGCACGGCGCAGGCGCTGGACGAGCCCACGTCGCGCGCCGGCGGCGCCTTCGATGCCTACGGCAACCTCTACTCGCTGAGCGCCGACGGCACGGCCATCCGCGTGTGGTCCAGCGGCAGCGGCACGCTGACCGATTTCTGGCCGCTGCCCGAGCCGACACTTGCCCCGCCCGACCCCGGCGCCTTCGGCCCCTGCGCGCCCGCCGCGCCGCCGGCGCCGTGGGTGCTGGACGCGCTGACGGTGACGACCGGCCACTACCTCGTCGTCGCCAGCCGGGCCGCCGGCGGGCTGTTGATCTTCGACCTGCACGGCGGTGGCCCGCCGCTGCCGCAGCCCTGGGCCGACATGCCCGAGCCGCGCGCGCTGCTGGCGCTGGCGGACGGTGGCGTCGCGCTGTTCGACGCGGACCGCGCGTTGCACCGCCTGGGCCCCGACCTGCGCCCCTGCGTGCCGCGCGTCGTCAGCCCGTCGGCGTTCCGGCCCGAGCCCGAGGCCGAGGTGGAACCGCCGCCGCCCCCGTGCCGGCTCGCGCTGGGGGCGGACGCCACCGCCGTCGCGGCGCTGCCCGGCGATCGTTTCCTCGTGCTGCGCGACCGCGGTGACCGCCGCCACCTGGCCGTCGTCGACTGGCACGGTGTGGCCGGCAACGAGGTGGGGCCGCTGGAGGCGCAGATCCGCGACGCGACGGCCGGCGGCGTGCTGCCGCAGCTGTCCCGGCGCACGCTGGCCGTCGAGTGGCCGGCGGACCCCGATGCCAGCGGCTTCAGCGTGCTGCTGCTGGCCGCCAGCGGCGATCAGGCCTTTCGCTTCCGGGCGGTCGCGCCCGAGGCCGCGGGCGGCGAGTGGCGCTTCACGCTGCAACGCGACTTCATCCCGCTGCGCCGCTACGCGGCCGGGGGCTTCGCCAGCCTGGCGCCGGGCCAGGTGCTGCACCGCTTCCCGTCGGCGCGCGCCTTCTACTTCGGCGCCGACCGTTGGCTGCCGCTGCTGACGCTGCCGCGCCCGCGCTGCGAGCGCGACGGCGTGCTGGACGGCCCCGTGTGGGACAGCGCCACGCCCGGCTGCGTGTGGCACCGCGTCGCGCTGGACGCGCGCCGCCCGCCCGGCAGCTCGGTCGCGCTGCAAAGCCGCGCGGCCGACACGCCGGACGGCCTCGCGCTGCAGCCCTGGCGCGACGAGCCCGCGCTGCTGCCGCACCCGGGCGGCCCCGAGCTGCCGTGGCGCGAGCCGCCGCCCGGCGCCTGCAAGGAAGTGCAGACGCTGACCTGCCTGCTGCAGGCCGCCACCGGCCGCTACCTGCAGTTGCGCGTGCTGGCCGCCAGCGACGGCCAGCAAAGCCCCGGCCTGGCCGCGCTGCGAGCCTGGTACCCGCGCTTCAGCTACCTGCAGCACTACCTGCCGGCCGTCTACCGGGCGGACGCGGCCAGCAGCGCATTCACCGAGCGCTTCCTGGCCTTGTTCGAGGGCGAGCTGACGCGCTGGGAGGACCGCATCGCCGCCGCGCAGCTGCTGCTGGACGCGCGCACCGCGCCGCGCGAGACGCTGGAGTGGCTGGCCGGCTGGCTGGCCGTCGTGTTCGACGGCTCCACCGGCCCGGCGCGCCGGCGCGCGCTGCTGCGCCATGCGTTTGGCGTGCAGGCCCGCCGCGGCACCGTGCCGGGCCTGCTGCTGGCCGCCACGCTGGCCTGGGAGCCCGACGATGTCGACGCCGAACCCTGGCTGGCCGCGCCCGAGGCGCTGCCGGAACGGCTGCACGGCGTGCGGCTGCAGGAGTTGTTCGGCCTGGCGCCGCCGTTGCCGGCGGGTGCCTGGCGGCCTGCGCAGGGCCGGGCGGCGCTGCTGGAGCGATTGGGCGGTGACGACGGCCTGCTGGCCGACCCGGCGCGGCTGCAGCAGGCGCTGGGCTTCGTGCCACGCGCCGCGCGCGAGGAGGCGGCGCTGCTGGTGCCCGCGCGCCTGGCGGACGTGCCCGACGACGAGCCCCGCCCGCGCAGCGAGGACTTCGACGATTACCTCGCCGCCACCCAGCCCTGCGCACCGCTGCGCCAGCGCTGGCAGGACTACCTGGCCCGCCGCTGGCGCAGCATCTCGCTGCTGAACGCGGCCTGGGGCACCGGCTGGCGCGGCTTCGACCGCATCCCCAGCCCGCTGGCGCTGCCGGCGGGCTCGGTGGCGCTGGCCGACTGGTGGCGCTTCGAGGCGCAGATCGTGCGGGCGCTGACGCCCGCGCATCGCTTTCGCGTCGTGCTGCCGCTGCCGGCCGACACCGCGCGGCTGGACTTCGACGAACTGGCTCGCCGCCGCGCCGCCGTCGAGCGTGCCGTCGCGCGGGACAAGCCGGCCCACACGGTGGCCGAGATCCGCTTCGGCTTCGAGCTGTTCCGCGTCGGCGAGGCGCGGCTGGGCCACGACACGCGGCTGGAGCTGGGCCTGCTGCGCCGGCCCGAGCTGGCGGCGCTGACCACCGACTCCATCTGGCCCCCGTTCGTGCTCGGCGGGCGCGACCTGGGCGGCGGCCAGCTGACACATCCACGACCCCTGCCCCCACGCGACCGCGTGGGGCTGGACCGATAGGGAGACCGACATGGGTTGCTGCACAGGCTCCGCCTTCACCCCCGCGCCCGACGCGGCGCTGGACCCGCTCAAGCGCGTCAACTACACGTTCGGCATGGTGCTGGGCGTGGACGACTTCCGCCAGGAGCACGCCTACCTCGCCGCCCGCGACGAGCGCGCGCTGCGCGAGACCATCGGCTATGGCGTGCTGACCGGCCTGGGCGTCACCGCGCCCAAGCCGGCGCCCGGCGAAGGCCAGCAGGTGCGCGTGGTCGCCGGCCTGGCGCTGATGCCCGACGGCCACCTGGTGGGCGTTCCCACCGACCAGTGCGCCAACCTGCAGACCTGGCTGGACGCCGAGAAGGCGCGTGACGCCGACACCGCGCTCAACGAGACGGCCTATGTGCTGCTGCGCTTCGCCGAGGCCAGCGACTCGCCGGTGCCCATCCCCGGCGAGCCCTGCCGCGACGAGAGCGAGCTGAGTGCCGACGCGCGCGTCGTCGACAGCTTCGCGCTGGACTTCGCCTGGGCGCCACCCAACGCCAGCGAAGACCTGGCGCTGCGCGCCGTCGTCGCGTGGATACGCGGCATCAAGGTGCGGCCCGCGGCGCCTACCGGGCAGACGCTGGCCAGCTTCCAGGCCGACGTGGACACGGGCCTGCGCGCCGCCATCGAGGCCGCCTGGGGCGACAACCTCGGCGCCACCGACGTGCCCCAGCCCGCCGCCGCCACGCCGGCGCTGCCCACGCCCAGCAGCGTGCCCGCGCTGCCGGCGCCGCCGCTGCAGCTGGTGATCCCGCGCGCCGAGCTGGCCGCCTACTACGCGGCCGCGTTCGAGGTCTGGACGCGGCTGCTGCGCAGCGACCTCATGGCCCACCACGGCCCGGTGCCCAAGGCCAAGCCCACCGCCGAGCGGGCCCTGCTGCTGGCCGCCATCGACGTGAAGCCCGGCGCTGACGGCACGCGCGCCGTGCGCATGCTGGGCCGGCCGCAGCTGCTGCACCTGCGCCTGCTGCAGGAATGGCTGCTGCGCGATGGCAGCCAGGACGCACCGCGCGAGGCCCACTACCTGCTGGGCAAGGGCGACCCCGAGCTTGACCACGCGCAGGACCTGCTGGCCGACTTCGCCGCGCGCAACCATGCGATGACGCGCATCGACATCGTGCCCGACACCACCGACGGCGGCAGCGGCAACAAGGCCAAGCTTGTGCCGGCCGTCAAGTGGCCGGGTGGCGGCAGCGGCGGCGGGCCCGACTACTACGGCCCCGGCATGACGCAGCCCATCCCCGTGGCCGACGGCGGCACCGGCCAGGCGGTGGGACCGCTGACCGGCCAGCTGCTGGTGGGCCGCGCCGCGGCGGGCCCGGCCGTGCCGGCGCGCTTCGAGCTGGGGCGGCTGGCGGGCGCGCCTGTGCCCAAGCCGCCCGGCACCACCACCAACATCGTCGTCGACGACAGCAGTGCCGCGCCGTCCATCCGGCTCGACACCATCCAGGACATCGGCCCCGGCGCCAGCCCCGTGTTCACCAGTCTCACGCTGACCGGCGACCTCAGCGTCGACGGCGACGTGCTGGTGAAGGACAGCCTCACCGTGGACGGCACGCTGACGCTCGGGGCGCCGCACAGCAGTCTGCTGGCCACCGACGACACGGGCGTCGTCGTCGCGGCGCGTGGCTGGGATGGCGACGAGAAGGCGCTGGCTGAGCAGTCCAGCCCGCCCTATGCCTACCTGCCCGGCCAGAAGGCGCCGGTGCGCATCGAGGACGGCGGCACCGGGCTGCAGCAGCGCCCGCGCCAGCTGCAGGTGCTGGTGGGCGTGGAGACCAAGGCGCAGGCACTGCGCAGCGAGGGCGGGGACTACGTGCTCGCGTCGCTGGTGGCGGGCAAGAACGTGTCGCTGGCGCTGACGCAGCAGCGCCCCACGGAGACCGGCCCGGGCGGCTGGCGGCTCACCGTCGACGCCAGCGGCGGCGGCGAGGCCACGCGCGTCGTCGCGGCCGGGGGCGCGGCCAGCCCCGCAAACCTGACGGCGGTGACGGACGGCAGCGTCGTCACCATCGACAGCGTGCAGCCGCTGCACACCGCCGCCGTGCCCACGTTCGCCTCGCTGGCGCTGACGCGGCCACCCAGCAGCGAGGCCCCCGACGCGATGCTGGGCTGGCGCAAGAAGGACGGTCAGCTGGTGCTGACGGCCGGCGCCGCCCCGGCCGCCGACGTGACCCGCTGGCCCATGCGCTATGTGCTCAAGCCCGACGAGCTGGTCTACCGCACGGGCGACATGGTGCTGGCCGTGCTCGTGGCCGGCGTGCTGGACCTGCCCGACCCGCGCAAGGACGAACTGGGCGACGGCCACATCCTGGTGCTCAGCAACGTGACGGCCGAGCGGCTGTCGGTGCGCGGCGTGACGGTGGGCACCGACGGCACCTCGCTCACCGTGGCGCGCGGGCAGAGCGTGACGCTGGTGTCGGCTGCCGGGCTGCCGGTGCCGGGCTGGCTGGTCATCGGCCGGAGCTGATGCCATGGCCACCGTGCTCAATGCCCGCCTCAACCAGGTCGTCGGCGTGGCCGGCGAGCCGCGCAGCTTCTTCTTCAACGGCCGCCTGCTCAGCGCCGAAGACCTGACCCGCGAGCAGGCCGCCCGCGACGACGCCGAGCGCCGCCTGGCCCGGCTGATGGGCTGCGGCGTGGCGGAGGGCCTGACCGTCTCGCGCGCCACCGGCAGCGGCAGCGTGCTGCGCATCGGCGCCGGGCTGGGCGTCACGCCGTCGGGCGCCGTCATCGCCATCGGCAACCTGGACCTGGACCTCAGCAGCGCCGGCCGCGGCGCGTCGTTCAGCGGCTTCGGCGGTTGCGCGGCCAGCCTGGCCGAGGGCCAGCCGCTGGCCGGCGTCTACCTGCTGACGCTGACGCCCGCCTGGAGCGGCCAGGGCCGCGCGCCCACGCTGCTGGGCGAGGTGGGGGCCTGCAACCGGCGCACGCAGCAGCCGGCCGTGCGCGTGCGGCTGGTGGAGGTGCAGGCGCCGCCGGGGCTGGGCGCGGCCTCGGCGCGCAACGAGCTGGCCGTGGCGCTGCTGTCGCCGGGCCAGGGGCTGGCCGCCGTGCCCGAGGGCAGCCGCGTGGGCTGGTGGATGCGCCAGCGCATCGGCAACAGCGCGGCGGCGCCGGGGCTGTCGGCCGACGAGCTGCCGCTGGCGCTGCTGCAGATCAACGCCAGCGCCGAGCCGCTGTGGATAGACACCGACAGCGCCCGCCGGCGCCTCAGCCCCCCGCCCGGCGGCACCGGCGACGCGATGTGGCCGCAGTCCTGGGCCGTGGAGATGCAGGCCTTCGCCGCGCAGCTGCTGGCCGAGCTGCAGGGCGGCGCCAAGCCCGGCGCCTTCGTGTGGCTGCCGCCCACGCTGCCGCTGACGCCCGCGCAGCTGGCGCTGCTGCATGCCGTGGTGCCGGCCGTGCCCATGTATGTGGACGAGGTGCTGAACCGCGCCCGCTTCGCGCGTGCGCTCATCGAGGGCTGGGAGGACCAGCCGGTACGCCCCGCCGAGGCCAGCTTCTACGTTGCCCAGCTGGAGGGCCACCCCGAGCAACTGCTGCTGCGCGCCGCCGTGCTGGACAACCGACGAGCGATGGCCGCGCCGGGCCTCGGCGAGCGCACGTCACCCAAGGTCGCGTCGGCCGCGGCGCGCATCCTCGCGGCCGGCCGCCGCGGCGGCGAGCGCGGGCCGGGCAAGGACGAGCTGGCCGTCGCCGCGTCGGCGCTGACGCAGGCGCCCGACAGGAAAAAGCGTTAGCCATGGTCGCCCGCCTCGCCATCCACCGCCTCAGCGCCTGCACACCTGCGCGTGCGCAACCGGTGGCGGCGCGGATGGCGCTGCAGGCGCTGGGCGCCGACCTCGAAGACGCCGTGCCCCGCAGCCTGCCGCCGCAGGCGCTGCTGTGGCTGCGCCGGCTGCGGCTGCAGGCGCCCGAGACGGCACTGCTGCGCCCCGCGCCGGGCGCCTGGCGGCAGGACTGGATTGCCGCCGGCCGCGAGCAGCTGGACGCCGCGCTGGCCCAGGCCGCCCGCCCGGCGCTGGGCCCGGTGCCGGACTCGGCCTCCGCCGTGCTGTTTGCCGACGCGGCCGAGATGCTGGCCTGCCTGGCGCTGGCCGCGCAGTGCGGGCAGCTGGACCGCTGGTGGTGGCGCGGCCTGCTGGGGCGGGCCTGGCCGCAGTGGCAGCCGGCCTGGGCCGCGCGGCCCGAGGCGCAGGCAGCGGCGCAGCGGCTGCTGGTGCGGGCGGGGCGGGGCAAGCCGGTCGGCGTGCCGGGGGATGAGCCTCAGCCGGCGCCCGCCGCGGCTGTGACGGTGCAGCCTCCGCAGCGTGCCGGTGACGTGCCCGTGGCGGCCCAACGCGCACCCGTCGTGCCGGCGGACGCGCGCCACGAACCGACGCAGCCGCTGCCGCCTGCACGCCCTGGCGCAGCGTCCGCCGCTTCCCGTGGTGCATTTGCTGTGACGCCTCGCGAGCCTCATGTGCCGGCCTTTGCGCCCTCCGCCGTCGTGGCAGGTGTTGAAGCGCTAGGGGCGTCACCCGAGGCCCCGCTGCAGCCCGGGCAGCGCGTGCGCGAGAGGCCGGCAGACCCACCAGCCCAAAAGCAGCCGCCGGCAACGTCTGCCGCGAACGCGAGTCAGCCAGAGGCAACCGCCGCGCCAGCATGGGCGCCGCCCGACGGACCGACGCCGGCCGCGGCGCCGCGTGCTGCCAGCACGCGCCGCCGCGCGCCCCCCGCTGCCCGCGTGGCCTCGGCCAGCATCGCACCGGAGGCCGCGCCGTCTCGGGCCGACGCGACCCCGTCGGCTCGGCGGGAGCCGCCACCCGCCGCAGTTCCCCGATCAGCCGTCGGAGCGTTCGCCAACGCGCGGCCCCTCGCCACGCCAGCACCGCTCGAGCCCGAGACTTCTGCCGAGCGGATCGACCCGCCAGCGCATGCCCCCCAACGGCCATCGCTGCCGCCGCAGCCCGCCGTCGGCACCGCCGCTCTTTGGCCCTGGCCGCAGGCCCTGACCAGCCACCAGGCCCCGCTGCTGTTCATCGTCAACGCGCTGCTGGAGGACGGCCTCTACCCCGACTTCACGCGCCCGCTGGACCCCGGCCTGCCGGTGCCGCCCTGGGCGCTGCTGGCCGCGCTGGCGCACGCCTGGCGGCTGCCTGGCGACCCGCTGCAGGCGGCGCTGCAGCAGCGCTGCACCGGCTGGGCGCCGCCCCGCGAGATGCCCGCCGCCCCCGGCGCGCCGGCCGGGCCGTGGCCGGCGTGGCTGGCGGCCTACGCGCGCGCGCTGCGCCGTCGCCTGTGCCGGCGGCTGGGTTGCCGGCCGGCCGCCTGGCCGCAAGCCCTGACCCTCGCGCGGCCGGCGCGGCTGTGGCTCAGCGAGGCCGAGTGGGTGGCGGAGTTCCGGCTGGACAGCCATGACGTCGCCTGGCGCCTGGCCGGGCTGGACCGCGACCCCGGCTGGCTGCCCGCGGCTGGCTGCTCGTTGCGCTTCGAGTTCGTCTGATGCGCGCCGACGCCGCCCCCGAGCTGTGGCCGCAGGCCGCCACGGCGCTGTGCAGCCTGCTGCTGGCAGCGGCTTGGCGCGTCGTGCAAAGCGCGCGCGGGTTGCTGGGTGACGACGAGCTGGCGCAGCGCTTCGGTTTTGCGCTGGACCACGAAGCCGCCTTCGAGGCGCTGGACGACGAACAGCCCGTGCACCCCGGCCTGGCCCGGCTGGCCGCGGGCTGGCCCGAGCAGGCGCTGGAGCTGTGGCTGGTGCATGGCCTGGTGGAGGAGGACCGGCGCTTTGCCTCGCTGTTCGAGGCGCTGAACCAGGCGCTTGGCGAGGAGGGCGCCCAGCCCGGTCCCGCCTGGCTGCAGCAGGGTTTCGGCAACCTGCCGGGGCAGGGCGTGCGGCCCGCGCTGCGCGCGCTTCTGCAGGCCGGCGTGCTGAGGCCCGAGTCGCCCGGGCAGCCGCGCGGCGCGCAGCGCTTCGAGGTGGACGAGGCCTGCTGGGCCGCGCTGCGTGGCGAGCCGTTCGCCGACCCAGCGCCGGGCGTGCGCCTGTGCGGCACCGAGAGTGCGCCGCCGCTGTCGGCGCTGCAGCTGACGGCCGACACGCGCGAGCGGCTGGCGCGCTGGCGGCCTGGCCAGCCGCTGCTGGTGCGCGGCCCCGAGCACAACGGTCGCGGCAGCCTGGTGGCCGCGCTTGCGCGCGAGCAGGGCCGGCCGGTGCTTGAGTGCCGGCTGCACGAGACGAGCCCCGCACCGCCCACGCTGGCGGCGCTGGCCGCGCTGTGTGGCGCGCTGCCGCTGCTGCGTGTGGACGTGGCGCCCGGCGAGGCGCTGCGCCTGCCGGCGCTGCCCGGCGACTTCGCCGTCGTGGCTGCCGAGGAGGACGGCCTGGAGGGGCTGCCCGCCGACGTGCTGAGCGTCTCGTTGCCGCTGCCCGCCTACGAGCAACGCCTGGCCCTCATCGAGCAGGCCCGCCCGGGGCTGCCCGACGCCGCCGGCCTGGCCGCGCGGCTGCACCTGGCCTGCGGCCACCTGCACCGCGCGCTGTCGCACACGGCCGCCAGCGACGAGGCCGCGCTGCGCGAGGCGGCACTGGCCGGCGGCGCGGCCGGCCTGGCGCGGCTGGCGCAGCGGCTAGACCCGGCGCACGCGCCGCCCGACGCGCTGGTGCTGGACGAGGCACTTCGCCGTGACCTCGCCGCGCTGGCCGCGCGCTGCCAGCAGCGCGACCGGCTGCGGGGGGCGCTGCCGGCCGCGTTCGCCGCGCGGCTGAATGCCGGCGTGCGCGCGTTGCTGGCGGGGCCGTCGGGCACCGGCAAGACGCTGGCAGCCCAAGTGCTGGCGCGCGAGCTGGGGCTGCCGCTGTACCGGCTGGACCTGTCGGCCGTCGTCAGCAAGTACATCGGCGAGACCGAGCGCAACCTGCACCGCCTGCTGTCCGCCGCGCAGGCGCTGGACGTGATGCTGCTGCTGGACGAGGGCGACGCGCTGCTGGCGCCGCGCACCGAGGTGGGCTCCAGCAACGACCGCTACGCGAACCTGGAAACCAACTTCCTGCTGCAGCGCCTGGAGAGCCACGCGGGGCTGGTGCTGGTGACGACCAACGTGCAGGCGCGCATCGATACCGCGTTCCTGCGGCGCTTCGATTTCGTCATCCCCTTCAAGGCGCCGGAGGTGGGCGAGCGGCTGCGGCTGTGGCGGGCGCACCTGCCGGTGACGCATGCGCTGAGCGACGCGCAACTGGGGGCGGTGGCAGAGGCCTGCACGCTGGCCGGCGGGCAGGTGAGGAACGTGGTGCTGGACGCGGTGTCGGCGGCGCTGTCGCGCGGTCGGGTGGTCGATGCCGAGCTGCTGTTCGAAGCGCTGCAGCGGGAATACCGGCGCGGTGGCGGGTTGTGCCCGTTGAAGGGGCTGTGACGTGTGGTTGGGTTCTTCTTTGGTTGCTTTGACGAGGTGTGTGGTTGCGTGGTGCATTGCCGGGAGTCCCGGCAATGCGTCGATGTGCAGCTCGCCTCGAACAGCCAACCCCGGACAAGCCGACTCGTCGGCGCCGCTAGGCCGCTGACATGCTCGCCCCCCGCACCTTCGCCCCCCGCGTCGCCAAGCCCAAGAGCGACCCCCGCCTGATCGCCGTCACCGACCAGGCCAAGGCCGGTGCTGCCAAGCTCAAGCAGCACCCCACGCCCGCCACCAAGGCCAGGCAGGCCAGCAAGTCCACCCGGCCGCCCGCCAACGAGCGGCTGGCCGGCGCCAAGGCCAAGGTGGTGGACGCCGTGAAGGAGGCGCCCGCCCCCAAGCCCCAGCCTTCTTCGTTCAAGGCCCTGCTGCGCGCCGAGATCGACAAGGCCATGCCCAAGACGCTGGGCGAGACCGAGAACTTCATGCAGGGCGGCGCGCAGGGTGAGATGAAGGCGGCCGGCAGCGGCGGTGTCGCACAGCAGAAGGAGGCCGCCACCGGCCCGGCCGACCAGGCCGTCAAGAAGCCGCCGGACCCCGGCGCCGTGCCCGAGCAGACGGCCACGCCGCTGCCTGCCGAGGCCACGCCCGGCGCGCCACCCATCGCCGGCGACCAGGCCATGCCGCCGCCGGCCTCGGCGCAGGAGGTGTCGCTGCAGGAGACCAAGAAGGACACCGACCAGGCGCTCAAGGACGAGAAGGTCAAGCCCGCGAGCCTGTCCAAGGCCAACGACCCGCGCTTCTCGGCCGTCGGCGAGGCCAAGGGCAAGGTCGCCGCGCAGGCCGACAAGGCGCCGGGCCAGTTCCGCGCCAAGGAGGCCGCCGTGCTGGCCAAGACCGGCGCGCAGGCCGCCGGCGCGGCGCGCACCGGCGCGTTGCTGATGGCGGGCCGCAAGTCCGGCGGCAATGCCAAGGTGCTGAGCCGCCAGCAGCAGCAGGCGGCCAAGGAGGAGGCCGAGCGCGCCAAGGTGGCCGCCACCATCGAGGGCATCTACGCGCGCACCAAGGCCAAGGTCGAGGCCAAGCTGGGCGGGCTGGACGGTGAGGTGTCGGCCATCTTCGACCCCGGCGTGGACGCCGCCATCGCGCAGATGAAGGCCTTCGTCGACGACAAGATCTTCGACTACAAGTTGCGCCGCTACCTGAGCATCCCGCTGGTGGGCCTGGCGCGCTGGCTGCGCGACGCGGCGCTGGGGCTGCCGGAAGAGGTCAACGTGTTCTACACGCAGGGCCGCGCGCTGTTCACCAAGTCCATGGACGCGCTGATCGACCGCGTCGCGGCGCTGGTGGAGCGGCGCCTGGCGGAGGCCAAGGCCGAGGTGGCGGCGGGGCAGGCGCAGATCAAGGCCTATGTGGCCTCGCTGCCGGCCAGCCTGCAGGCCGCCGGCAAGGCGGCCGAGACGGCGGTGGGCGACCGCTTCAAGGAGCTGGAAGACAGCATCGAGAGCAAGAAGAACGAGATCGCCGCGGGCCTGGCGCAGAAGTACAAGGAGGCCTTCGACAAGGCCGACGAGGCCTTGAAGCAGATGCAGGAGGAGAACAAGGGCCTGGTGGCCGGCTTCCTGGAAAAGCTGGGCGAGGTGGTCAAGGCGCTGATGGAGTTCAAGGCCAAGCTGCTGGGGCTGCTGAAGAAGGGCGCCGAGACCATCCAGCTCATCCTGGATGACCCCATTGGTTTCCTCGGCAACCTGATCGCCGCCGTGAAGGGGGGCTTCAACGCGTTCGTCGGCAACATCTGGGCGCACCTGAAGGCCGGCTTCTTCAAATGGCTGATGGGGCCGCTGGCGGCGGTGGGCGTGGCGCTGCCGGCGGACCTCAGCCCGATGTCCGTGTTCAAGCTGGTGCTGGACGTGCTGGGCATCACCTACCCCAAGCTGCGGGCCAAGGCCGTCAAGCTCGTCGGCGAGACGGCGGTGACCGTCATCGAGAAGCTGGCCGAGTACGTGCAGGCGCTGTTCACCGGCGGCGTGGCCAAGCTGTGGGAGCAGGTGCAGGCGGACCTGTCCAGCCTGAAGGACATGGTCATCGGCGCCATCCAGGACTGGCTCATCGAGACCGTCGTGAAGCAGGCCGTCACCAAGGTGGTGTCCATGTTCAACCCGGCCGGCGCCATCATCCAGGCCATCCTCGCGATCTACAACGTCGTGATGTTCGTCATCGAGAAGGCGCAGCAGATCATGGCGCTGGTGGAGGCGGTCATCAATTCCGTGCACGCCATCGCGACGGGCGCCATCGGCGGCGCGATCGCGTGGATCGAGAAGTCGCTGGCCTCGGCCATCCCCGTCGTCATCGGTTTTCTCGCGCGGCTGCTGGGGCTGTCGGGCATCACGGCGAAGATCCAGGGCTTCATCCGCAAGGTGCAGGCCAAGGTGGACGGCGCCATCGACAAGGTCATCGCCAAGATCGTCGGCGTCATCAAGAAGCTGTTCGGCAGGAACAAGAACGGAAACGACCCGGAGAAGCAGAAGAAGATCGACGCCGGCAAGGTGGCCATCGATGCGGCCGTGGCGAAGTACGCCGGCGGCGGCATCGACGAGAAGGCGTTGACGGCAGACCTGCAGGCGGTGAAGCGCCAGCACCCGGTCTTCAAGACCATCGGGTTGAAGGGCAAGGGCAAGAAGCTGTTCTGGTTCTACTCGGCCAGCCCCGTGGTGGAAGGACTCGCCGGCCCCGAAGGCGTGGAATGGGCGGTGGGCCTCCACAAGGTCGACCCGCCCGCGAACGCGAAGAAGACCAATGGCAAGGTGTCCGGCGAATCGCACCATGTGCCGCAGAAGATCCTGCTGGGGTCCATCGGCGAGTTCTTTGAAGCGGTGGCGGTGCCGTATGGCGCCGTCTCCAAGCCCCATGCCGATGCGGCGCGAACCTATGGGGCCGCCTGCATGAGCGGGCTCAAGTCCAGTGGTGCCGACCTCGCGGGCATCTGGCTGACCTCGCCGGCGCACAAGACGGCGCATGCGTCCGCGCCGCTGTCCAGCGTGATCGCCGAGGCGAAAGCACTGACGGCTGCCGACAAGGTGAGCACGCGGTCCGCCGGCATGGTCACGCTGCCCTCGGGCGGGTTGAGCGTGGCGCCGGGCCAGGCCGCACCCGCCGGCGTGGTGATCTCCGGCAAGGCGACCGACGGCAGCACATCGGTCGACATGGCCAACGTCCACGTGAACCGCAGTGCGCTGTTCGCCGGCCTGCAGCAGCGCATGCTGGGCACGTCCACCGGCAGTGGGCACACCACGGCCGATCAGCGCACCGCGCAGATCAAGAAGCTGGGGGCGGACCCCAAGACGGCGGCCGCGATCAACAAGCTCAACAAGAAGGCCATGGGCCTGTTCCGCGCGCAATGGAACGGCCTGCTCGCGGCAGGGCTGTCAGGCGTCCAGGCAGCCATCGGGCACGACCCGGACACGCGCTGGAAGTCCGAACTCACGACCCGTGCGAAGTCAAGCTGGGACGCCAAAGGCCACCTCAAAGGGCCGGCAGACGCGTGAGCGCCGACCGGGTCAGTGCTGCCGCAACTGCCGCTCCCCGAACAGCACCTCGCGCGCCTTGTCATCGGTCAGCGGCCGCCGTGCACCGGCCAGCACCTCCACGCCGCGCTGCACGGCCGGCCGCTTGGCGATCTCGTCGAACCAGCCCTTCAGGTGCGGGTAGTCGGCCATCTCCACGCCCTGGTTCTTCCACGAGCGCAGCCACGGAAACACGGCGATGTCGGCGATGGAATAGTCGGGCCCGCCGACATAGGTGGCGTGCGCCAGCCGCTTGTTGAGCACGCCGTACAGCCGCTTGGCTTCCTGGGTGTAGCGCTCGATCGCGTAGGGCAGCTTCTCGGGCGCGTAGATGCGGAAGTGGTGCGCCTGGCCCAGCATGGGCCCGACGCCGCCCATCTGGAACATCAGCCACTGCAGCACCTCGTACTTGCCCCGCGTGTCGGCGGGCAGCAGCCGGCCGGTCTTGCCGGCCAGGTACAGCAGGATGGCGCCGCTCTCGAACAACGAGATCGGCTGGCCGTCGGGGCCATCCGGGTCGGTGATGGCGGGAATCTTGTTGTTGGGGCTGATCGCCAGGAAGTCCGGCGCGAACTGCTCGCCGGCGCCGATGTCCACGGGATGCACCCGGTACGCAAGGCCACATTCCTCCAGCATGATGTGCACCTTGTGCCCGTTGGGGGTGGGCCATGAGTAGACTTCAATCATTCGTCGCCTCCGTCCAGTGCGCTCTAGGCAGACCCTAGCGGCCGGCCCCATTCTCAGACTTCCTCACGACTCATGGTGGTAAAGCAAGTCAAGCACTGGCTCGTGACCCGCGCCAACGCCGCGCGCTGGCGCGCGATCCAGGACTGGGCCGAGGCGCGTGGCGCCCAGTTCAACCAGACCCGCGACGGCCAGGGCTTTCTGATCGAGCAGCCCAAGGCCCAGCCGGGGCCGCTGCGCGTTGAGTGGGGCGTGTCGCAGCGCAGCTACCTGCCCGGCACCGAGCTGCGCATGCGCTGCGAGATGGGCCTGCACCCCGACCTGCAACTGATGGTGCTGTGCCGCGCGCTGATGGAGAACCTGGAGCGCGCCGTCTTCGAGGCCTACACCGACACGCTCAAGACCCGCGTCGACACCGACACGCCGGAGGAGATGCGCTGGCTGGTCATGTTCCCCAAGTTCAACCACGCCGCCTCGCAGATCGCCCGCCAGCGCTACGGCTTCGTGGGCGTCACCAAGGACCTGGCACGCGGCTGGGTGGACGGCGAACTGGGCGAGGCGCTGGCCCAGGCCAGCCAGGACCTTCTGCCCGAAGGCCATCCCTTCGTGCTGATGTGCATGCGCGGCAACCTCTACCTGCGCACCGAGATGGCCGAGGCCGACCTGCCGCGCGTGCAGGCTTTGGTGCGGCTGCTGGAGACCGCCGCCCGCGAGGCGCTGCGCGTGAACGCCCAGCTGTCCGACAGCGGCGCCTGGCCCACGACGACGTCCATCGCTTGGACGCCGTCCACGCGGCCCAGTGATATCAACTGATGTCAGCTGATGCCCCTCGTCCAGTCTCGCCGCGCTGAACGCGGCAAGACTGGCCGGTCTTGCAGACCGCGCAGCCGACAGGGCGGCTGCCCTTCGGCAGGCACGACAAGTCCTCAGGACTTGTCGAGTCCGGCCTCAGCCCCCGAGGGGACGGCGATGCTTGCGGCATCGAGCCGCAAGCACATCGCCCGACGCGGGCCGGCTTGGGGGCAGCCCGGCGCTCGGCCCGCAGCCTCAGCGCGGGGTCAAGCCCGTTGCGCGAAGCTCCAGGCCAGTTCCGACAGAGGCCGGGCGCTCTTGGCCGTCTCGCGCGCCTGCGCGCTGGAGGCCGTGCCATCGACGACGCGCTTGGCGATGCCCTGCACGATGGCCGCGATGCGGAACATGTTGTAGGCCATGTAGAAGTTCCAGTCCGCCATGACGGCGCCCGCATCGGCGCGGCCGGTGCGTTCGCAGTAGCGCTGCACGTAGTCACGCTCGCTAGGGATGCCCAACGCGGCCAGGTCCACGCCGCCCAGGCCGCGCGCGGCGCCCGAGGTCTGGATGTGCCAGCTCATGCAGTGGTAGCTGAAGTCCGCCAGCGGGTGGCCCAGCGTCGACAGCTCCCAGTCCAGCACGGCGATGATGCGCGGCTCGGTGGGGTGGAAGACGACGTTGTCCATGCGGTAGTCGCCGTGGACGATGCCGACCTCACGCTCGTCGCGCGCCGACGCGGGGATGTGTGCCGGCAGCCAGGCCAGCAGCGCGTCCATCGCCGGGTTGGGCTCGGTGACCGAGGCCAGGTACTGCTTGCTCCAGCGGCCGATCTGGCGCTCGAAGTAGTTGCCTGGCTTGCCGTAGGCCTCCAGCCCGCGGGCCTTGAAGTCGACCTGGTGCAGCGCCGCGATGACGCGGTTCATCTCGTCATAGTGCGCGGCGCGCTCGGCGTTGCCCATGCCGGGCAGGCTCTGGTCCCACAGCACGCGGCCGGGCATGAACTCCATGACGTAGAACGCGCGACCGATGACCGATTCGTCCTCGCACAGCGCGCGCATCGCCGGCACGGGCACGTCGGTGCCGGCGAGGGCCCCCATGACCTGGAACTCGCGCTCGATGGCGTGCGCCGACGGCAGCAGCTTGGCCACCGGCGCCGGCTTGCTGCGCATCACGTATTGCGCGGCCGGTGTCGTCAGCAGGTAGGTCGGGTTGGACTGACCGCCCTTGAACTGCTCGATCGCGAGCGGCCCCTTGAACCCGTCGACATGCGCAGCCAGCCAGGCTTCGAGCGCTGCCGTGTCCAGCGGCTGGGCAAGGGGACGGGTGCCGGTGAATGCTTCCATGGGGGTCGTTCGTCGAGACGTGAACTTTCCATTCTGCGAGCAGGGCACCGGCCCGCGTGTCTTCAGCGCGACGCTGCGGCCAGCAGCTTGTCGCGGCTCAGGACGACAAGCCGCGTGGGCTCCACGCGCACGGCGCCTTCGCGCTCGAAGGCCTTCAATTCCTGGTTGACGCGCTGGCGCGACGCGCCCAGCAGCTGGGCCAGGTCTTCCTGCGCCAGCTGCAGGCCGATGCGGATCTCCTCGCCTTCCTGCACGCCGTAGGAGCGCGCCAGCAGCAACACCTGCTTGGCCAACCGCGCGGCCAGCGGGCGGGTGTTGAGATCCTCGATCATGTCGAACATCAGCCGCAGGCGGCGGCAGTTCAGCCGCAGCAGCGCGTCGTACAGCTCGGAGTGGGCCTTCAGCAGCGCGTGAAAGTCGGCCTTGCGCACGCACAGCAGCGTGGTCTCGCCGTGCGCGTAGGCATCGTGCGTGCGTGGCAGGCCGTCGAACAGCGCGATGTCGCCGAACCAGGTGCCGGGCTCGACATAGGTCAGCGAGATCTGCTTGCCGGCCAGCGACACCGAGCTGACGCGCACGGCGCCCTTGGCCACCGCCGACCACTCCTCGGCCGGCTCGCCGCGGTGCGACAGCATGGTCTCGTCGGCCAGGCGGCGCACGAAGGCGCGCTGCAGGATGTCGGCGCGCAGGGGCTCGGACAACTTCGAGAACCAGGCGCCCTGGTCGATTTGTTGGCGTTCTGCGGGAGTGAGGCTGAGTGCGTTCATGTCGGGTGGCATTGTGCCCGGGCGACCCCATGCTAGAGTGACCCGACCTGTCCTTCCCCCTCGTTCAACCGCCTCGCTGACCCGCCCGCAGTCAATGCCCATCACGGCCCTGCGCCCGACGTTGCTGGGTGCCCTCACACCCGCCTTGGCCTTGCTGCTGGGCCTGTCGCCCCAGGGCGCTGCTGCGCTCGGCATGGGCCGGCCCGTCGTCCACTCCGCGCTGGGCAAGCCGCTGGACGTCAGCATCCCGCTGACGCTGGCCGAGGGCGAGCAATTGACCGATGCCTGTGTGCGCGCCGAGGTCTCGGCCGGCGAGGCCCGTGTGCCGGCGGGCCTGCTGCAGATGCGCGTCGAGGGCGAGCCCGGTGAGCGCCGCATCCGGCTGCAGAGCCTGGCGCGCATCGACGAGCCGGCGCTGCGCATCACGCTGGCGCTGGGTTGCCCGCTGCGGCTGACGCGCGAGTTCAACGCCTTCATCGACCCGCCGGCTGGTGCCGCCGCCGTGCCCGCACCGCCGCCACCTGTCTATGCACCGCCGCCGCCGCAGACGGCGCGCATCGTCGCCGAGGCGGTTCCCGCGCCTGCACCGGTGGCGCCGCGCCCGCGCGTGCGGGCCAAGCCCAGGACCGGCGGCCCGCGCCTGGTGCTGGAGCGGCCGGAGATCCTGGTCAGCCAGGCGCCGCAGCGCCCGTCGCCCGTGGCCAGCGCGCCCGAGGCCGATCTGCCGCCGGAACTCGAGGCGCAGATCGCGCAGCTCGAGGAGACCGTGGCCCAGCTGCGTGCCGAGCTGGAGGCCCGCCTGCAGGCCGAGGCGGCTGCGTCAGCGCCGCCACCGTCGCCGGCGCCCGAGCCGTTCGCTTCCGCCCCCACGCCTGCGCCGGCATCGGCGGCGCGCAACTCGCCTTACCGCGACCCCATGACCTGGCTGCTCACGCTGGGCCTGAGCCTGCTGGCCGGCGCCGCGGCGTTCTACGGCAGCCGCTGGCGCGAGGAGCGGGCCCGGCGCGAACGCGCCTACTGGCGCGCGCTGCACGCCGCCGAGGGCGCCGCCGACCCGCTGCCGCCCCCGCCGCCGCCTGGCATCGCGCCGCCCGTGCTGGCGCCGGCCGCCTTGCTGCCGGACGAAGGCCAGCACCAGGCCACGCGGCCCCAGCCTCGCCCCATGGCCTGGCCGCCGACGCCCATCGTGCCGCCGGCCCTGCAGGCGACGCAGGCCCTGCAGCTGCAGCCCACATCCATGCAGGCCACGCAGCCGCTGCCGGTGCAGCCCGCCGCGGCGCCGGCACTGGCGCAGGAGCTGAGCGTCGCCGACGAGTTGCTGGACCTGCAGCAGCAGGTGGACTTCCTGCAGCTGCTGGGCCAGCACGAGGCTGCCGCCGACCTGCTCGCCACGCGGCTGGCGCGCGGCAATGCCGGCGCCATGCCCTATCTGATGCTGATGGAGATCTGCCAGCAGCGCGGGGACCCCGAAGTGTTCGCGGAGCTGGCGCGGCAGTTCGAGCAGCGCTTCCGCACGCTGGCGCCCGCGTGGGCGCAGAGCCTGGCGCGCGGCCGCAGCCTGGATGCCAGCCCCAGCGTCATTGCGCACCTGCAGGTGGTGTGGTCCGACGCGGCTGCCGCGATGCAGATGCTGCGCGAGCTGCTGGCCCGCGGCGCCGGCCCTGGCGCGCCGCATTTCGACCTGCCGGCCTACCGTGACCTGCTGACGCTGTACAGCGTGTCCCGCGACCTGTTCGAGGCCGGCCTGCGCGGCGATGAGGTGGACCTCATGCTGCCGCTGGATTCCCGCTTCGACGGGTAGTTGGCGGGCTACAGGCCGAAGTCGTCGGCCTCGCCGCTCATCGCCTTCTCGATGAGCCGGCGCGACAGCCGCTCCGACAGCAGCTCGGCAAAGCTGTAGACGTAGTTGCGCAGGTAGGCGCCACGCTTGAAGGCGACGCGCGTCACGTTGCTGCCCAGCAGCGTGCCCAGCGGCCGGGCGACGAGTTCGCTGTTCGCCGGCTCCTCGCGCATCGCCATCTCGGCGACGATGCCCACGCCCATGCCCAGCCGCACATAGGTCTTGATGACGTCGGAGTCGATGGCTTCCAGCACGACGTTGGGCGTCAGGTGGCGCGCGGCGAAGGCCTTGTCGATGCGGGTGCGACCGGTGAAGCTGGGGTGGTAGGACACCAGCGGCTCGGCCGCCAGCTGCTCCAGGTTCACGCGCTCCACGTTGGCCAGCGGATGGTCGCGCGGCACCACCATCACGTGCTGCCACTCGTAGCAGGGCAGCGTGACGAGCTCCGGGTACTGCGCCAGCGACTCGGTGGCGAGGCCCAGGTCGGCGGTCTCGTCGATGAGCATGCGGGCGACCTGGTCGGGGCTGCCCTGGTGCAGGCTGACGCGCAGCTGCGGCAGCTGCTTGCGCAACTGCGCCACGGGTGCGGGCAGCACGTAGCGCGCCTGCGTGTGCGTGGTGGCGATGGAGAAGGTGCCGCTGTCCTGGCGCGAGTACTCCTCGCCGATGCGCTTCAGGTTGGCCACCTCGCGCAGGATGATCTCGATGCAGGCCAGCACCTGCTGGCCCGGCTCGGTGATGCGGCGCAGCCGCTTGCCGTGGCGCGAAAAGATGTCGACGCCCAGCTCCTCCTCCAGCTCCAGGATGGCCTTGGACACGCCGGGCTGCGACGTGAACAGCGCCTTGGCCGTCTCGGTCAGGTTGAGGTTGCGGCGGGCGGCTTCCTGGACGAAGCGGAATTGGTGCAGGTTCATGTCAGTGACGCGCGGCCGTTGCGGAGTCGCCGACGTGGCCCCCTCGGGAGGCAGTGAGCGGAGCGAGAGTGAGGGCGGTTCATTCGAGCGGTGCGAGGCAGGCTTGTGCGATGGCTTGCAGCACGGCGTCCTGGTCGCCCAGCGGGGCATGCAGCTGCCACTCGATGGCGTCGCCATGCACTTCGCGCAGGCGCTCCAGCAGCAACGGCACGTCGCGGCGCACATGGCCGCCGGTGCCGAGGAACAGCGGCATCACGTGCACGCGCGTGCAGCCGGCCGCGGCCAGCTGGGCGGCGGCGGCTTCCATGTCCGGTGTCATGAATTCGAGATAGGCCATGACGAGCGGCGTGCCGGGCCGTGCGGCGCGCAGGCGCTCGGTGACGATCTCGAACGGCCGCGCCCAGGCCGGGTCGCG
Organism: Roseateles sp. GW823-FHT07B05; assembly: GCF_058794515.1. Lineage (NCBI taxonomy): Bacteria > Pseudomonadati > Pseudomonadota > Betaproteobacteria > Burkholderiales > Sphaerotilaceae > Roseateles > Roseateles sp. GW823-FHT07B05. The sequence continues at coordinate 551,106 of NZ_JBXAGX010000002.1, read as the reverse complement.
GGCGCCGTGGGCGAAGAGCAGCAGGCCGTCCATCAGCGCACGCGCGGCCGCCCGCAGGGCGCTGAAGCCCCCTCGGGGGGCAGTGAATGAAGGGAGCGTGGGAGCGTCATGACGTCAGCGGTATCTCACAAGCCAGGTGAAGGCGGCCATCGACAGCCCCATGTAGATCAGGCTGGGCGTCGCCGCCACGGCCCAGGGGGTCCAGTTCTTCAGCAGGCCGACGTGGCCCGCCACGTTGTTCAGCAGCACGAAGCTGATGCCCAGCATGATGCCGCCGAACACCTTGATGCTGATGCCGCCCGAGCGGCCGTGCAGGTAGGCGAAGGGCAGGGCCAGCGCCACCATGACGAAGCAGGCGAACGGATAGAACGCCTTGCGCCAGAACTGGATGTTGTGCGCCTGGGCCGACTGCTCCTGCGCCGACAGATGGGCGGTGTAGCGGTACAGCTCCAGCGTCGACATGGACATGGCCGGCAGCACCGCCGCGGCGATGACGCCGGCGTGCAGCGAGCTCTGCCAGTCCAGCTTGTCGAGCTTCTGTTCGGTGACGACGACGTTGCCGACGGCCTTGCTGGCCGCGCCCGCGGGAGCAGGGTTCCAGGTCGTGCGCTTCACGGCCTGCAGGTGCCACAGGCCCTGGCCATCGACGTCCACCTTGTCGGCCTCGGTGCGGGACAGCAGCCGGCCCTCGGGGTCGAACTCGAAGATGCGCACGTCCTCCAGCTCGCCGCCGGACCCCACGCGGCCCACCTTCACGGAGTAGCTGCGCTCCTGGCCGTCGATGGTGCGGTGGTCCTTCAGCCAGGCGCCGCGCTTGGCGGGGCTGTTGTCGCGGCCGAAGCTCGCGCGCAGTTCGTCGCTGCTGCGCTCGACCTGCGGCGCCACGTAGTCGCCGACGACGAAGGTGAGCACCGCGAACACCGCGGCCAGCCCGGCCAGCAGGCCCAGCGCCCGCGCCGGGCCCAGGCCACCGGTGCGCAGGATGGTGAACTCGCTGCTCTGCGCCATGCGGGCCAGCGCGATGATGCCGCCGATCAGCACGGCGATGGGGAAGAGCTCGTAGAAGTTGCCGGGGATCTCCATCGCCGCCATCAGCGCCGCCTTGCCGGCGCCTGCGCCGATGCGCGCCATGCGGTCCAGTTCCTCGACGAAGTCGATGAAGAACACCAGCGACAGGAAGGCCAGCGTGACCAGTACGACCGAGCCGACGATGTCCTTGTAGAGCAGATGCCGGACCGTCCTCATGCTGCGGCCGCCTTGGTTTGCCGGCGCAGGCAGAAGCGGTTGCCGTTGTCGCGCAGCCAGATGATGGCCAGCGCGAGGAAGAGGGCGCCGCCGTGCAGCGCCACGAGCCCGTTGGGCAGCGCAACGCGGCCGTTGCCGACCCAGGACACGGTCAGGTTGATGAGGTTGAAGTAGACGACGAACACCAGCAGTGCGAACAGCAGGTTCCAGTTGCTGGCGCGGCGCGGGTTGGCGGCCGACAGGCCCACGCCCAGCAGCGCCATGTTGAAGCCGCCCAGGATCATGCCGAAGCGCCAGGCCAGCTCGCCCTGGTTCTTCTGCGTGGGGTTGCGCAGCAGGTCCAGCGTGGCCGTGGCCTTCGGGGGTAGCTGGCTGGCGTTGGCCAGCGTTTGGGGGTCGGTCATGATCTTGTACTGCTCGAAGCGCGCCAGGCTCTTCTCGCCCGTCTGGAGCTGCGTCTCGTTGCGCTGGCCGTGGTCCAGCACTAGGTAGCGGTCGTCGCCTTCCATCAGCAGCCGGCCGCGCGACGCGGTCGTCACGGACTCGCGCTCATGCTGGTTGGCCAGGATGAAGACGTTGCGGCCGGTGGCGGCGTTGTCGCCATCGCGCTCGATGAAGAACACGCGGCTGCCGTCGCGCGAGCTCTGGAACTGCCCCGGCGCGACGCGCGACAGGTCGCTGCGCTTCTGGTAGCGGTCGCGCAGCTCGGCGCTGTTCTGATTGCCCCAGGGCCAGATGACGAGCTCCAGCACGACGATGGCCAGCAGCACCGGCCAGGCCATGCGCAGCACCGGCCGCACGAAGCTGGACAGCGGGATGCCGCTGGCGAACCAGATCGTCATCTCCGACTCGCGGTAGAAGCGCCCCAGCGTCAGCACGACGGCGAGGAAGATGGACAGCGTGAGGATGGTGGCCAGGTGGGCGATGGTCGTGTAACCCATCAGCAGCACCACGTCCTGCGGCGCAACGTTGCCGCCGGCGGCCTGGCCCAGCGTCTTGATCAGCGTCAGCGTCAGCATGATGGTCAGGATGACCACCAGCGTGACGCCGAAGCTCTTGGCCAGCTCGGACCGCGTGGACGAATCGAATAACATCAAACGCACTTCTATCTACTTCCGGTCATTATGGACTTCAAGGTGCAAACCACTGAGCTGGACGCGCTTGCCACCGCAGGCGCCGACGCTCTCATCGTGGTGCTCGGTGGCGACACGCTGCCGCAAGGCCTGGACGCCGCCGTCGCCAAACAGGCGCAGGCTGCGATCAAGCTCGGTGACTTCGCCCTCAAGGCCGGCCAGGCCGTCGTGCTGACGCATGCCGAAGGCATCAAGGCCGCGCGCCTGGTGCTGGCCGCCAGCGGCAAGACGACGCTGGCCGCCGCGCGTGCCGCGCTGGCCGCGGCGCTGGCGCAGGTCAAGTCGCGTGGCGTGGCCAGCGCGGCCGTTGCCTTCGCGGGCTTCGACGCAGGCCTGACCGAGGCGCTGGCCGAGCAGGCCGCCGTAGCTGGCGCCGATGCCGTCTACGTCTACCGCCACACCAAGCCCAGCGCACCTGCGGCGCCCAAGCTGGCCAAGCTGGCGCTGCTGGTGCCCAAGGCCGACCTGAAGGCGGCCAAGGCCGGCCTGACGCGCGGCGAGGCCGTGGCCGCCGGCATCGACCTGGCGCGCGAATGTGCCAACCGCCCCGCCAACTACGCGACGCCCACCTACCTGGGCCAGGTCGTGCAGGAGCTGGGTAAGACGCACGGCTTCAAGGTCGAGGTGCTGGACAAGAAGGCCGTCGAGAAGCTGGGCATGGGCAGCTTTCTGGCCGTGGCCCAGGGCTCTGACGAGCCGCTGCGCTTCATCGTCGCCCGCTACGAAGGCGCGGCCAAGACTGTGGCGCCGGTCGTGCTGGTCGGCAAGGGCATCACGTTCGACACCGGCGGCATCTCGCTGAAGCCGGGCGCCGAGATGGACGAGATGAAGTTCGACATGGGTGGCGCGGCCAGCGTCATCGGCACGCTGCGCGCGGTGGCCGAACTGAAGCCCAAGCTGAACCTCGTCGTCATCGTCGCGGCCTGCGAGAACATGCCCAGCGGCCGCGCCGTCAAGCCGGGTGACGTCGTCACGTCCATGTCGGGCCAGACCATCGAGATCCTGAACACCGACGCCGAGGGCCGACTGATCCTCTGCGACGCGCTGACCTACGCCGAGCGCTTCAAGCCCGCTGTCGTCGTCGACGTGGCGACGCTGACCGGCGCCTGCGTCATCGCGCTGGGCGGTGTGCGCAGCGGCATGTACGCCAGCGACGACGAACTGGCCGCCGCACTGACGGCAGCCGGCGACACTGCGCTGGACCCGTGCTGGCGCATGCCGCTGGACGACGAGTACGCCGAAGGCCTGAAGAGCAACTTCGCCGACGTGCCCAACATCGCCGGCCGCGCCGGTGGTTCCATCACAGCGGCCAAGTTCCTGCAGCGCTTCGCCGGCAAGTACCGCTGGGGCCACCTGGACATCGCCGGCACGGCCTGGAAGGGCGGCGCCGCCAAGGGTGCCACCGGCCGGCCCGTCGGGCTGCTGACGCACTTCGTGCTGGGCCACGCCAAGTAAGCGTGCCGGTCCAGGTCAGCTTCTACAGCGACGCCGCCGAGCCGCTGCATTTCGCCTGCCGGCTCATCCGTCGCGCCCTCGCGTCGGGCAAGCCGGTCGGCGTGTGCGTGCCGGCGGCCCAGGCCGCGCGTCTCGACGAGTTGCTGTGGAGCTTCGAGCCGACGGAGTTCATCGCGCACAGGCGTTGGGACGGAGCCACGCCTGTGGTCTCCGGCGAGGTGCTGCTGGTGGATGATGCAAGCCGGCTGCCGCATCGCGGACTGCTGCTGAATCTCGCCGACACGATGCCCGCCGACGCGATCGATTTCGAGCGCGTGCTGGAGGTCATCGGGCGCGATGCCGATGTCGTCCAGGCGGGTCGGGCGCGTTATCGCGTCTACCAGCAGGCCGGTGCCAAGCTGGACCATTTTTCAGCGGCAGGTTGACCGTCCCGGGTCCACGCTTTCCCCGATGAGGGGGCTTTCGGATTTGGGATATGTTCAATTCGTTGAAAACTCAACAGTTCTGGTCTTTCTCCTTTTCTCTCCCTCTTCCAAACCGGAGTTGATCCATGCAAGTCAAAGTGAATGTGTTGGTGGGCGCAGTGGCCGCACTGCTGAGCGGCGTCGCGATGTCTCAGGAGCTGGTCGTCAAGATCGGCCACGTGGGCCCCACCAGCGGCGCCATCGCGCATCTGGGCAAGGACAACGAGCTGGGTGCGCGCCTGGCCATCGAGGAACTGAACGCCAAGGGCGTGACCATCGGCGGCAAGAAGGCCAAGTTCGAACTGCTGGCTGAAGACGACGGCGCCGATCCGAAGCAGGGCACCGCCGCGGCCTCCAAGCTGGTGGACTCCAAGGTCAACGGCGTGGTCGGTCACCTGAACTCCGGCACCTCCATCCCGGCCTCCAAGATCTACAGCGACGCCGGCATTCCGCAGATCAGCCCGTCGGCCACCGCCGTGGAATTCACCAGCCGCGGCCTGAAGAACACCTTCCGCGTCGTCGCCAACGACGGTCAGCTCGGTGGCACGCTGGGCCGCTACGCCGTCACCACGCTGAAGGCCAAGAAGGTCGCCGTCATCGACGACCGCACCGCCTACGGCCAGGGTGTCGCCAAGGAATTCGAGATGGCCGCCAAGAAGGCCGGCGCCCAGGTGGTGGGCCATGAGTACACGAACGACAAGGCCGTGGACTTCATGACCATCCTGACCACGTTCAAGGCCAAGAAGCCCGACGTCGTCTTCTTCGGCGGCATGGACGCCGTGGCCGGCCCGATGCTGCGCCAGATGAAGCAGTTGGGCATCGAAGCCAAGTTCATGGGCGGCGACGGCATCTGCACGGGCGAACTGCCCAAGCTGGCCGCCGGCACCATGGGTGACGGCCAGGTGGTCTGCGCCGAAGCCGGTGGCGTCGAGGGCGAAGCCAAGAAGTCGATGGACGACTTCCGTGCCAAGTTCAAGGCCAAGTTCAACGCCGACGTGCAGATCTACGCCCCCTACGTCTATGACGCCGTCAACGTGATGGTTGACGCCATGGTCCGCGCCAAGTCGGCCGAACCCGCCAAGTACCTGCCCGAGCTGGCCAAGACCTCCGGCTTCAAGGGCGTGACCGGCGTCATCGCCTTCGACCCCAAGGGCGACATCAAGAACGGCGCGCTGACGCTCTACACCTACAAGGGTGGCGCGCGCGAGCAGATCGCCGTCGTGCGCTGATCCAGCGTTGCCGACGTCGCACCCGCGCGACGCGGGTGCATCACCGAAACCCGCCTTCCGGCGGGTTTTTTCGTTGGGAGATGGTTTGTCAAACTGCGCCCCGGCCGGGACGACAAATCCACGCCCGCTGCGACAGATTGGGTGAAAAAAATCATGTGCTGCAGATTTTCCATATGCGTCGGAAATATTCATGTCCCAGGTTGATTTCCGACGGCCGCGGAGCCGGTGTGGGTTGAAAGCGAGGTTTCGCCAGATTTCAATGTGATGGCTGTGCGTTTCGCACGCTTTGCCGGCCAGTGCGCCGGCCTTTCATGGTGCTGTCGCCGGCTTTGCGGTCTACTGCCGGCGGCCGCGAAATGGTCTCCCGGAGGCCGCGGCGCGGTCGCTGCCGGGGGAGCCGGATTCAGGGGGCAACCACCCTCCAAACGGGGGGCTTTCAAGCCCTGAGGCCAGAGGCATGATGCCGGCGCGATCGAGGCTGGGTGGGCCACGTCTTTGCGGCGTCAGGCCGGTGTCGACTGGACCCGTCCTGACAGCCTCCGGGGCGGCAGGCGGGCGAGTGCCGCAGGCACTTTCGCGCCGAGGTGAATGGAATATCGAGAATTTCGAATTTCGCGGACCGTATGGCAGACGCAGAAGGCGCCCAGCAGAACTGATCGGGGATGTAGATGATTCGAATATTCAACCATTACCTGCACAAGCAGACCCTGCTCCAGGTCTTCTTCGATCTCGGTCTGATCGTTTTTGCAGTTATCGCCGTCGTGCTGAGCCAGGGCGAGGCTGCCCAGACGGTGCTGCCCTTTGCCGCATCTCATGGGCTGTCGCTGGCCGGTTGCATGTTCGTGATCAATTCGGCGACGGGCTTCTACCAACACGTGCACAACCGCTCCGTGACCGAGTCCTGCGCGCGTGCGCTGTTCGGGCTGCTGTTCGGTCTGCCGCTGGCCTACGCCATCTTCAGCCTGGTGCCTTCGAACACCAGCCACCGCGATCTGCTGACGCTGGTGGCGATGGCCGCCGTGGCGGCCGTGATGGTGCATCGTGTGTACGCCGCGCACTCCAGCACGCAGGCGCGCATGCGCAGTCGCATCCTGATCTTCGGTACCGGCCCGGCCGCCCGGGCAGTGGGCAACACGCTGCGTGCGTCGGACCCGCACGCGCAGATCGTCGGCTACTACGCCGGCCCGAACGAAGAGCAGCACGAAGTGCCGCAGGGCGAGATCATCAATGACGGCGCCAACCTGACCGAGGCGGCGCTGCGCCACAACGTCGACGAGATCGTCGTGGCCCTGAGCGAGCGCCGTGGCGGCAGCATGCCGCTGCGCCAGTTGCTCGACTGCAAGCTGTCCGGCGTGCGCGTGGTCGACATCGCGACGCATTTCGAGAAGACGTTGGCCCAGATCAACATCAAGCACGTCAACGCCGGCTGGCTGGTGTTCGGCGACGGCTTCAGCCAGGGCATGGTGCGGGCCGCGATCAAGCGGGTCTGCGACGTCATCTTTGCCGCGCTGATCCTGGTGGTGGCCTGGCCGGTCATGCTGGTCACCGCGCTGGCCATCCGCATCGAGTCGCGCGGCCCGGTGCTGTACCGCCAGGAGCGCGTGGGCCTGAACGGCGTGCCGTTCAAGGTCATCAAGTTCCGCAGCATGCGCACCGATGCCGAGAAGGACGGCAAGCCGCGCTGGGCCAGCAAGAACGACGACCGCGTGACCCGCGTGGGGCGCTTCATCCGCAAGGTGCGCATCGACGAGCTGCCGCAGCTCTTCAACGTGCTGTGGGGCGAGATGAGCATGGTTGGCCCGCGTCCGGAGCGCCAGTTCTTCGTCGACGAGCTGGTCAGCAAGATCCCGTACTACGCCGTTCGCCACAGCGTGAAGCCGGGCGTGACAGGCTGGGCCCAGGTGCGCTACGAGTACGGTTCGACGATCGAGGATTCGGTCGAGAAGCTGCAGTACGACCTTTACTACGTCAAGAACCACTCGCTGTTCCTGGACCTGCTGATCATGCTGGAGACGGTGGCGGTGGTGCTCACGGGCAAGGGCGCCCGCTGACGGCTTACCCCCTTGCCTCGGCGTCGGCCACGGTGCTGGCCGCCCGCGAGGCGTGCTTGAATCTCGCATGCCTCGCGCCGACCTCGCTGCTGCCCCTAACGACCTGATCGAAGCGCTTGCTCCGCTGGCTTCCCTGGGTAGCCTGGGTGATGCGATCTGCTGTGCGGCCTATGGGCTGCTGGCGCTGTATTTCGCGTTGCGACTGCTGCGTGGAAGCCTGCCGGTCAGCGGGCTTGCCCTGACCTTCCTTGCTGCCCTCGTGGCGAGCGCGGTGTGGTCCGGCTCGGCGCTGGTGGACGCCTTCAGGCATTGGTCGGACCGCTTGCCCACCTGGCTCGTGCCCAGCCTCGACCTGCTGCGCTTCGGGCTTTGGTATGCCTTCCTGCTGAAGCTGCTGCGGCCTGCGGACGGCGAGGGGCTGCGCTGGATGCGGCCGGTCGCCGTGCTGATATTGCTGGCTCAGCTGGCGTTGATCCTGGGGGCCGAGGCGCTGGCGCGTCTGCAGGCGTTCGGCGCGCTGGGGCTGGCCGTCTTCGGCTTGGTGCTTGTCGAGCAGATGCTGCGCAATGTCGGGGCCGATGCACGCTGGAACACCAAGCCCTTCTGCCTCGGGCTGGGCGGCATCTTCGTCTTCGACCTCTTCATCGGTTCGCAGGCGGCGCTGTTCCAGCGTTTTGATGGCGATGCCGTCAGCGTTCGCTCGCTGGTGCATGCGGCCGCCGTGCCCTTGCTGTATGTGGCCTCGCGTCGCCATGGCGACTGGCGTGGCAAGCTGCATGTGTCGCGCATGGCGGTGTTCCATTCGGCCGCGCTGCTGCTGGTAGGGGCCTATCTGTTGGTGGTGGCCGGTGTGGGCTACTACGTGCGCTACACCGGCGGCCAATGGGGGCGGGCACTGTCGGTGGCCCTGGTGTTCGTCGCCTTGGTCGCATTGGCGTTGCTCGTGGCGTCGGGCTCGATGCGATCGCGTTTGCGCGTCTACATCAGCAAGAACTTCTTCAGCTATCGCTACGACTACCGTGAGGAGTGGCTGCGCTTCACGCGGCTGCTCGCGAGCAGCGTCGAGCCGCAGCACACCGCCGAGACGGTCGTGCGCGCGCTGGCCAATTTGGTCGAGAGCCCGAGCGGCATGCTGTGGCTGCAGCGCTCGGCCGATGCGGAGTTCGTCCAGGCGGCCCGCTGGAACCTGCCGGCCCAGGCGGGCGGCGAGTCGCGCGATGGATCGCTCGCCACGTTCTGGCGGGACCGCGCGTGGATCATCGATGTGCAGGAGTGGCGCGAACGCCGCGAGGCTTACCCCGGGCTGGACCTGCCGTCATGGCTCAACGAGGAGCCGCGCTGTTGGCTGGTGGTGCCGCTGCTGGTGCGTGAGTCGCTGATCGGCTTCGTGGTGCTGGGCAAGCCGCGTGCGGTCGTTGAGCTGAACTGGGAGGTGCGCGACCTGCTGCGCACCGCGGCCAGCCAGGCGTCGGGCTACCTCGCGCATGCCCAGGCCATGGAGGCGCTGCTGGAGTCGCGCAAGTTCGACGCGTTCAATCGCATGTCCGCCTTCGTCGTGCATGACCTGAAGAACATCGTGACCCAGCTGTCGCTGATGATGAAGAACGCCAAGCGGCTGCGCGACAACCCGGAGTTCCAGCAGGACATGCTGGACACGGTCGAGAACTCGCTGGAGAAGATGCGGCAGCTGATGCTGCAACTGCGCCAGGGTGACAGGCCGCACGGCGTGACCAGCGGCGTCGACCTGGAGCAGATCGCCCGGCGTCTTGCGGCAGCTGCGGCCGGCAAGGGCAGGGTGCTTGAGCTGGAGTTGCAGCCCGGCGTCAGCACGCGAGGGCATGTCGAGCGCGTCGAGCGCGTGGTGGGCCATGTGGTGCAGAACGCGTTCGACGCGACGCCGGCCGGTGGGCAGGTGCGCCTGACGCTCGATGCGCATGGCAGTCAGGCGAGGGTCTGTGTCACCGACACAGGCTGCGGCATGACGGAGGAATTCATACAGAATCGACTCTTCAAGCCGTTCCAGACCACCAAGGCCAGCGGCATGGGTATTGGCGCCCACGAAAGCTATCAATACGTGCAGGAACTGGGAGGCAAGATCAGCGTGCAGAGTGAACTGAATCGGGGTACCTCCGTGACCCTGTTGCTGCCGTTGTTCCACGCGCAGGACGAGGCGCCGCTGGCGTCCATGGAGTTGCGATGAGTTCGCCCCGCCACGCGCCGTTGCTGATCGTCGAGGACGATCTTGCGCTGCAGAAGCAGTTGAAGTGGTCGCTGGACCGTTTCGAGTCCGTCACCGCCGACGATGTGGCCAGCGCGGTGCTGCAGTTCCGGCGGCACAGCCCCGCCGTCGTCACGATGGACCTGGGTCTGCCGCCGGATCGCGATTCGGTATCCGAGGGCTTCAAATGCCTGGAGAAGCTGCTGGAGCTCGATGCCAGCGTCAAGGTCATCGTCCTGACCGGGCAGAACGACCAGGCCAACGCGCTGCGCGCCATCCGCACCGGCGCCTACGACTTCCTGGCGAAGCCGGTCGACCCTGACGTGCTGAGCCTGACCGTCGAGCGCGCCTACCGGCTGTACGAGTTGCAGCAGGAGAACCGCCGCCTGCAGATGCAGCAGGGCAGCGATGTGCTCGCCGGGTTGGTCACGCGCGACCCTGGCATGCAGCGTGTCTCGCGCATGATCGAAAAGGTGGCGCCCAGCGACGCCACCGTGTTGCTGCTGGGCGAAAGCGGTACGGGCAAGGAGGTGCTGGCGCAGGGGCTGCATGACGCGTCCAAGCGCAAGGGGCGCTTTGTCGCCATCAACTGCGCTGCCATTCCCGAGACGCTGCTCGAGAGCGAGTTGTTCGGCTACGAGCGGGGCGCGTTCACCGGCGCCACCAAGTCGACGCTTGGCAAGATCGAGACGGCCAACGGCGGCACCCTGATGCTGGATGAGATCGGTGACCTGCCGATGCCGCTGCAGGCCAAGCTGCTGCGTTTCCTGCAGGAGCGGGTCATCGAGCGCGTTGGCGGGCGCCAGGAGATTCCCATCGACGTGCGCGTCGTGGGCGCCACCCACCAGGACCTGACGGCGCGCATCGCTGACGGCCGGTTCCGCGAGGACTTGTACTACCGCCTCGCCGAGATCGTCGTCGAGATCCCGCCGCTGCGCGACCGTGTGGGCGACCCGGTGCTGCTGGCCCACGCCTTCGCGCGGCGCTTCGCGACCGAGATGCGGCGGCCTGTCCCGACGCTTGCCGACGACGCCGTGCGTGCGCTGGAGGTGCACCGCTGGCCGGGGAACGTGCGTGAACTGCAGAACATGCTCAAGCGCGCGGTCATCATGGCGGATGATGACCGCATCACGGCCGCCGACCTGGGGCTGCGGCAGAGCGCGGCCGCACAGGATGAGCCCATACTTGATCTGCGCACGGTGCGCGAGGCCGCCGAACGCCAGGCGCTCATCACGGCGTTGGCGCGTACCGACGGCAACATCGTCAGGGCTGCTGAACTGCTTGGTATCAGCCGCCCGACGCTCTACGACATGATGAACCGCTTGCAGATAAAGTCCTGACGGGACGGTCAGCATGCATCTAGAACACACCAGCCGTCGTCGCCGTTCCTGATCGGGAGCGTGAAGACCGTCGATGGCGCAGGGAGAGGAAACAGCTTGATCACGACCACTTGCCGATACAGCCTGACCAGCATTGCCGTCGCACTGGCCCTGACGGCTTGCGGCGGGCAGGCGCCCGAGAAGTCCATCGCCGCGGCGAAGGCGTCGTTGGCCAAGGGGGACGACAAGGCCGCCGTCATCGAGCTCAAGGGCGTGCTGCAGAAGGAGCCTTCGCTCGCGGAAGCCCGCTTCCTGCTGGGCAGCGCCCTGATTGCCGGCGGCAACATGCGCGACGCCCTGATCGAGCTCAGCAAGGCGAAGGAGCTCGGCTACTCGCCCGCGGCGCTCGCGCCGAAGATGGCTCGGGCCATGGTGGGCCTGGGGCAGTTCGACAAGGTCATCGCCGAGTTCGCCACGACCCAGCTTGAGGCCCCGTCAGACAAGGCGGACCTGCAGATTTCCGTCGCCAGCGCCTATGCATCGCTGGGCAAGGGCAAGGAGGCGCAAGAGCGCATTGCCGCCGCGCTCGCGGCAGAGCCTGGCAACCTGCGGGCGGAGTTCGCCCGGGTGCGTTTTCTCGCCAGCTTCCAGAACCTGGCAGCCGCGCTCGCTGCCATCGACGAAGTGCTGGCCAAGTCGCCCCGCAGTGCCGAGGGCTGGCAGATCAAGGGTGACCTGCTGAACTACGGCGGCCAGCGCGACGAGGCCGTCACCGCTTTTCGCAAGTCCCTGGAGCTCGACAACACCAGCGTTGCCGCGCACACCGGCTTGTTGACGCAATTGCTGCTCAAGAAGGATCTGGCCGCCGCGGAGAAGGAGCTGGAGGCGCTCAAGAAGGTCAAGCCCGATGTGCTGGTGGCGCGCCGCTTCACGGCCGCGCTGGCGCTTGAGAAGGGGGATCTGAAGGCCGCGACGGAGAACATCCAGGAGGTGCTCAAGGTCACCCCCAACGACATCAACGTGCTCCACATGGCCGGTGCCATCGAGTTCAGGCGCAACAACCTGCGGCAGGCGGAGGCGCACCTGTCCAAGGCACTGTCCGAAGCCTCGTTCATTCCAGGCATCCGTTTGCTGCTGGCGCGCACCTATGCCCGCGGTGGGGATCGCGCCAAGGCGCTGCACACGCTCCAGCCCTTGCTCGACGATCCCGGCTCCAAGCTCGATGCCCTGGGCATCGCGGCGGAAGTCGCGCTGCAGCAGGGCGATGCCGAGCGCGCATCGGGCTATCTGCGCGAAGCGCTCAAGCTCAACCCCGGAGACAAGCGCAGCCAGACCGCCATGGCCTACGCGCAGGTTGGCAAGGGCAACGTCGAGCAGGGGCTGGCGGAGCTGAAACGCATCTCAGCCGAGAGCCCGGATTTCACGCTGCCTGACATGCTGCTGGTCACCACGTATCTGCAGCGGAACCGGCTCGACCAGGCGCTGGCAGCCGTCGATGTGCTGCAGAAGAAGACGCCCAAGGAGCCCATGGCGCCCAACCTGCGTGGCGTCATCGAACTCCGGCTGGGGCACTCGCCGGCGGCCCGCAAGGCCTTCGAAGCGGCCGTGGCCAACGACCCGGTCTACCTGCCGGCCGTGGCCAGCCTGGCCGCGCTGGATCGCAGCGAGGGCAACATCGAGTCGGCGATCGGGCGATACAAGGCGCTGCTGGCACTGCAGCCTGACAACATCGCCGCCAACATGGCGGTGCTGGCGCTGGAGGAGCAGCGCGGGACACCGGTTGCCGACCGTGCAGAACTGCTGAAGAAGCTCATCAAGCGCCTGCCGCAGGAAGTCCAGCCGCGCGTGGCGCTGGTGAAGCTGGAGCTGGAGCGCAACGAACCGAAGGCTGCATTGGCGGTGGCGCAGGATGCCGCCGCAGCGCTGCCGGACCGCGCCGAAGTGTGGACTGCACTCGGCCGGGCGCAGATGGGCGCGGGCGATTTCAACCAGGCCGTGAGTGCGTTCAACAAGGTGGCAGCCATGCAGCCGGGCTCGCCCGAGCCGATGCTGCGGCTGGCCGAGCTGTACCTGGGCAGGAAAGACAAGGCTTCGGCGGTACAGCATCTCAAGAAGGCGCTGAACATCCAGGAGGACTACCTGCCCGCCCAACTGGCCTTGGCCTCCATGCATCTGGAATCCAAGAACTATGCCGAGGGGCGCAGCTTGGCCAAGCTGGTTCAGAAGCAGCGGCCGAACGAAGCCGTCGGCGCGATGCTCGAGGGTGATGTTGAAAGCACCCAGAAGAACTGGGCGGCAGCCATCACCAGCTACCAGGCCGGTCTGGCCAGGTCCGGCGCGCCGGAACTGGCCATCAAGCTGCACAAGACGCTGCTGTCGGCGGGCAAGGCCGCCGAGGCGAAGAAGCTCCAGGATGACTGGTTGGCCAAGAATCCCAGCGACACGATGATGTTGTTCTACCTGGGCAATGCAGCCTCGCGCGCCCAGGACTACGACTTGGCAGAGAAGCACTACCAGGCGGTCGTGAAGATCCGGCCAGATCATGCGCAGGCCCTCAACAACCTGGGCTGGGTGACGCTGCAGTTGAAGAAACCGGGTGCGCTGCAGTATGCGGAGAAGGCCACTGCGCTGATGCCCAACGAGCCCGCCTACCTGGATACGCTGGCGGAAATCTACGCCAGCGAAGGCAAGCTCAACAAGGCGATCGAGATTCAGCGGCGTGCTGTCGCGCTGACGTCTCATACGCCGGCGCAGCGCCTGCATTTGGCGCGTCTGTACATCGACGCAGGCAACAAGGCGGCCGCGCGCGAAGAGTTGTCCAAGCTGGCCGAACTGGGCTTCCAGTTCGCACAGCAGGCCGAGGTGTCGAAGCTGCTTTCGGAGCTGTGACCGGCGGCTTGGGCGCAGTTTTTTAGCTGAGAACGAGCGAGCTTCCGTATGGCCACCATCAAGCGATCCAGCCTGCGCAAGAAGCTGCATGGCTACCTGCGGCGCGCGTTCGGCGTGCTGCCCAGCAGCCTCCGGTTCGCGATCTACCGCACCATGGTGGATTGCGATCCGGCGCCAGACAGTCGGCTTGAGCTGAAGATCGCCGACACGAAGGAAGAGCTGGAAGCCTGCTTCCGCATCCTGCATGACGCCTACGTCGCCAGCGGGTTCATGAAGCCGGACCCGTCAGGCATGCGTGTGACGCTGTACCACGCGCTGCCGACCACCACGACGCTGTGTGCAAAGTACGACGGGCGCGTGGTCGGCACCATCTCGATGATCCGGGAAGGCGTCTTCGGGTTCCCGTTGCAGTCGGTGTTCGAACTCGAGCATGTCCGTGCGAAGGGCGGCAACATCGCCGAAATTTCGGCGCTGGCGGTGCACCCGGACTTTCGCAAGACCGGCGGCGCGATCCTGTTTCCGTTGATGAAGTTCATGCACCAGTACTGCACGGAGTACTTTGATACCCGGCATATCGTGATTGCCGTGAACCCGGAGAAGGTGGAGCTGTATGAAGCGCTGCTGTTCTTCGGCCGCCTGCAGGAGAAGGTGGTCGACAACTACGACTTCGCCAACGGCGCTCCGGCCATCGGCGCCGAGTTGGACCTGAAGTACGCGGGCGAGATTTTCAAAGTCGGCTACCGCGGCCGGCCGGCGCGGAAGAACCTGCACCACTACTTCTTCCAGCATCAGCTGCCGAACATCAAGCTGCCGGCCAGGCGGTACTTCACCACCAACGACCCGGTGATGACGCCGGAACTGCTGGACTACTTCTTCAACGTCAAGACCAAGGTCTTCGACAGCATGGATGACCGCAAGAAGTCCCTGCTCTGGTCCATCTACAACACGTTGCCGGAATACCGCTCGGTGCTGCCGTTGCTGGAGAGTTCCGTCATCGAGGGTCACCCCTTGCGGCAACACCAGCGGTACTCCATCCGATGCCCGGCGTCCGTCAGTTTCGACACACCTGATGGCGGGCGCACGTTCGTGGTCAATGTGATCGAGCTGTCCTTGATGGGCTTCCAGGCTGAATCGGGTCTGGACCTGCCGTCTGGCGACGTCGTTGGACACGCCGTTGTAGATCTGGGCAAGGATGAGCGGTCTGTCGTCGAAGTGCGTGTCGCTCGCCGAAGGCAGACTGACCAAGGAACCTTCTTCGGTTTCAGGCTGGATGAGCCCGATCTCGCCTGGCGGCGTTGCGTGGCCGCGCTGGAAGTCGGGCGGACTTCCGGGGACCTTCTGCAGTAGGCGACTGTTCTCGAAATCGGGCTGAACGCTCTTTGGTGAGCCTCAGCCCATTTAGTTCTAGGTCGCCATGAGCACAGCTCAGCGAGTGGTTGTGGGGCACTGCTCTGATTTCATGCGGGAAGTGGAACTCGATACCACAGCGTGACTGCGGTATTGAGCCAGTTCGTTGTGTCGGAGCATTCCGCCCCATGTGGTCGCCCCCTCCCGTGCAATGAAGACGTCGGAGTTGGTGGCTGACACAGACGTAAAAAAGGGCCCCGAAGGGCCCTTTCTCTAACCAGCAGGAAACTGCCGATTACTTGGCAGCCTTGCTGCTGCGGCGGCGAACCAGGCCCAGGCCCAGGATCGCGGCGCCGACCAGGCC
Organism: Roseateles sp. GW823-FHT07B05; assembly: GCF_058794515.1. Taxonomy (NCBI): domain Bacteria; kingdom Pseudomonadati; phylum Pseudomonadota; class Betaproteobacteria; order Burkholderiales; family Sphaerotilaceae; genus Roseateles; species Roseateles sp. GW823-FHT07B05. The sequence continues at coordinate 535,392 of NZ_JBXAGX010000002.1, read as the reverse complement.
CAGCGACGCCGGTTCCGGCACGGTCACCACGTTGTCGAGGCGCAGGTCGACCGAGTTGGTCGAGCCGGCAACGTTCACCGTTGCGACGATGGCGTTGATCTTCGAGAAGTCAGCACCGCCACCACCCGTGGTCAGCGTTGCCGACGGGCAGACGTTCACGAGGAAGCAGACGAACGGGATCTGGAAGGTACCCGGGCCGAGGGCGGTCGTGCGGAACGACGAGAACTGCGTGGCCGAGGTGTAGACGTCGATCTGGAACGGGAAGCCGAGGTCGGCGGACACGACGGTCAGTTGGAACGCATTGGCGCCAACGGCCAGGTCCTGGTTGCCCAGGCCGGTGTTCTTGTTGACACCAGTGGACGCATCATTGATGCCGTCCCAGACGATCTTGCCGACCGCGTAGACGTCAGCTTCGGTGCTGAACGAGTAGATGCCTTGGGCGACCACGGCGCTCACGGTGCCGACGTCGTTGTTGTTCGCACCGGTCAGCTTCTCGATCGAGATATCGCGATAGCCGCCAAGGATGCTGCTGGAGAAGGAGGACGTACCCCAGATCTCGCCGGAGTTGTTGACGTCCGTCTGGATCTTGGTCTGCGCTTGGCTGAAGTCATCCAGCACGGCGCCGGCTTGGGCGGTGAAGCAGAGGGCTGCAGATGCTGCGGCGACTGCCAGTTTGAGAAGCTTGTTCATTTGATTCGCTCCAATGACACGTTGAAACACTGTTCGGTAGGGACCGAGGCCTAGTCGATGCATTTAAAGCAGAAGCCGTGCCAGATTGGAAAACTCTTTTATTATCAATGACTTGTGGTTTTTATCTGGGTGGCTGGGGTGCTGGGTGTAAAGCTTCCCGACAGTGCATTGGACCCCGGCGTCAACATCAGCTCATCCAGCGGGCGGCGGAGCGAACGCGCTGATGCGGCAGCCCCTTTGCCTACGCGGCCCATGAACACGGTGCGTTCGGCGACCGGGGCGCCGCCGAGCAATGTCGCTAACCGCGCCTCGATTTGCTGGGCGTAGCCCGCGGCGGCGGGCAGTTTGGAGAAGTGTCGCCGCTCGCGTGCGTATCTTGCGAAAACCAGCGGTGTGATCTCCGGCTGCAACTGGATGCCCAGTGATGTTGCCGTGAGCCAGAACCTCTGCATCGCCCGTCCGGCGGCGATGTAGTCATCGATGCCGCGCGGCGCTCGTTCTGCTTGGATGGCGAAGTGGCTCGCGCAGGCGAGGCCGGGGATGAAATCCAGTTGGATGCGTGGTGCGACCGTGCCGGCGAGGTAGCGATTCATGAAATCGATTCGTTCCCACGAGGTCATCGCGAACCGCATCAGCTTGGTGGTGACAGCGTCGGCCCCGAGCGCTTGATCCGGAACGCGGGTTTCGCTGTAGCGCGCGTTCCATTCGATGATGTCTCGATGTACCTCGTAAGCCTCGCGCATGATCAGCCGCAGCTTGGCCGAATGAAATAGCATGCGGGCCACGCGCAGTCGTGCAGAAAAGCTTTCCATCCACGCAACGCGGTGGTGCGGGCCGACCGAAGCCGCCAGCGCCGCCAGTTCTTCCGGCTGCAGCGGACGTGTGCTGAGTGGCCTGCGTTGGACGCTGCGATTCTGGATGGAGGCGGCCAGGTGGTCAGGCTGTACGTTTGTGGACGGGGAGAACCGGAGATCCACAAGAGGCCGATGCTCTGGTGTATCCGCTCGGCGGATGGCTTCAAGCGTCAAGCCCTGAGTGGATGCGGCGATCGCTGCCGTTTCGATCAAGGCGCCCATGGATATCTGGCTTGGATGGCCATCCAGGTCGTAGACACAATGCTCGCGGGTATCAAAGCCATGCACCACGACATGCCAAGGCCCTTCGATCTGGAAACGCCAGGGCTGCGTGTTGTCGCCGCTTGGTGCCCAGCGAGCAAGGTCAAGAATCTTGTGAATGTCAGGCGTCTGGCTCATGGTGCGTGGCCTTGCTTTTTGTGTGCGGCAGATTGTGGGTGAGCGTTACGGCCTGCCGACGGATTTGTGTCGACGCGGTGGGCTTGCGTGAGATCTTCGCTACAGGGATTCGGTGATGAATAACTCGACTTTCGACTACGGTGCGGCGTTTTCCCGCAACATCGGCTGGGTGACGCGTGATGAGCAAGCCCGCCTGCGGGGCGCGCGGGCTGCCATTGCAGGCCTGGGTGGGGTGGGTGGGGCCCATCTGTTGACGCTCGCGCGACTGGGCATCGGTGCCTTCAACATCGCTGACTTTGACAGTTTTGAAGTGCATAACTTCAACCGCCAAGTGGGTGCTGGCATGTCAAGCATTGGGCGCCCCAAGGCGGAGGTCATGGCCGAGATGGCCAAGGATATCAACCCTGAAGCGGACGTCAAAGTATTCGACGCCGGCATCAATGAGGGGAATGTCGATGCTTTCCTGGATGGTGTTCAGGTGTATGTTGATAGCCTGGATTTCTTTGTGCCCGAGGTGCGCCGGCTGATTTTTGGTGCTTGCGAGCGGCGAGGTATTCCGGCCTTGACGGCGGCGCCGTTGGGGATGGGGGTTTCGCTGCTGTATTTCAAGCCGGGGGGGGTGAGTTTCGAGGACTACTTCCGCGTGGCGGGTCAGCCGCGCCAGGAGCAGTACGCACGGTTCATTGCAGGTTTGTCGCCCGCCATGCTGCAGCGCGACTATCTGGTCGATCCGGAGGCGGTGAACTTTTCAGAGATGCGCGGGCCTTCGACGATGATGGCCTGCGATCTCTGTGCAGGCGTGATGGGGACTTCCGTGTTGAAAGTCCTGCTCGGTCGCGGAACTTTGCGGGCGGCGCCTTGGGCGCTGCAGTTCGATGCCTATCATCAGAAGCTGCGCTACACGTGGCGCCCCTTCGGTAATGCGAACCCGCTGCAGCGAATTCTGATGATGTTGATTCGGCCGGTGCTCAAGGGGCGTTGAAGCCCTTGCCATGGCAACGATGAAAGGTGGCCCTCAAATGCGTGACGTGTCAAATGTCCTGGATGTCGCCGCTGCTGGTTCTCGCGCGCCATTTGGTTCTGAACAGTACCGACGTGAATTTCGGGAGAGCGTGTCCGGTCGCCTCGATGGGCGCTGGTATGCGCTGTTGAATCTGGTGGTGCTTCTGGCAATCATCTGTGCGCTGTTCGTGAGCATGGGTGGGTTTGGTTTGCGCCATCTGGTGCTGTTGCCCGTCTTCTTCTTGGTTGCCAACGGTATCGAGTACTTTTTGCACCGGTACCCCATGCACCGCAAGATGCCCGGTCTGACGAGGTTGTACGAGCACGTCACGATCCATCACAACTTCTATGCGAACGAGAAATTCTATTTCGAAGAGCCGCGGGACTATTATGCGGCAATCCTGCCTGTGTATATATTTGTCGGTCTGGCGGTATTGATTGCGGCGTGCGCTGGAGTCGTCTACATGCTCTTTGGCCGGGACGATGCGCTGTTTTTTGCGCTGGTGGCCTATGGCTACTATCTGCTTTATGAGCTGCTGCACTTCACCTATCACGCTGGCGATACGGCGTTCGTGAGGTCGCTGCCCTGGCTGCGCGGCCTGTCGCGCAGTCACATCGAGCACCATCAGACCAGCAAGATGGCGCACTACAACTTCAATATCACTTTTCCGATCTTCGATCGGCTGATGGGGACGGCGCTGAAGTCGGATCGCCCCGCGCGTTGAGCTCGCCGTTGGGTGGGGTCGAGTTCGGGTATTTTTTCCGGCTGGCGGCGGCTCGTGAGTCGCGACAGTGCCTCGGGCCCGCGCAGGCGGGGCTCGGGTGCCAGTTTCGTCAGGGCCGGGCGAGCCGATGAGGGTGTGCGGCGACCGCTCCCAGCCCCTCAGATGCAGGCGGCGGTGCCGCTGCTGCTGTGGCATCATCCGCGTTTTTTGTGGCCGCCGTTGCGCGACGGCGTCGCCTTCGGGTCGCTTGCCTGCGACCATGGGTGATGACTGCCAACCAGGGCCTACAGGGGAACAGCTTTGAAATTCATTGCCGGCCGCGGAATGACCGCATTGCAGACGAATTCTCCTCGCGGTGTTTTTCTAGCCGCTCTGACGGCTTTGTTGGCGCTTTTCCTGGCAGGTTGTGCCACCGAAGGAAAATACCCGCGCGCGCCGGCTTCGGCGGCGGCGGATGACTACAGCTACATCATCGGCGCCGGTGACAACCTGAATATTCAGGTGTGGCGCAACCCGGAGCTGTCCATGTCGGTGCCCGTGCGGCCTGACGGAAAAATCTCGGCGCCGTTGGTGGATGAATTGATGGTCCAGGGCAAAACGTCGGTGCAAGTGGCGCGTGACGTCGAGAAGCAGCTCAGCAAATATGTGCGCGACCCGGTGGTGACGGTCATCGTCACCAGTTTCGTCGGTCCCTACAGCGAGCAGATCCGTGTCGTGGGTGAGGCGGCGCGCCCGCAGTTCCTGCCGTTCAAGCAGAAGATGACGCTGCTGGACGTGATGATCGCTGTGGGTGGTCTGACGGATTTCGCGGCCGGCAACAGTGCAACCATCCTTCGCACGGCCGAGGGCGGAAAGCAGTATTCCGTGCGCCTGAAGGATCTGATCAAGCGCGGAGATGTGTCGGCGAACGTGGAAATGCGGCCGGGCGACATCCTCATCATTCCGCAGAGCCTGTTCTGAATCTCCGGAGGCGGTGTGCCTGGCTCGTAGCCAAGCCCTTCCGCGCATCAGCTTTTAACGAGACCGTTGCAGATGGAAGTGTTGATTGCCCAGGTGTTGATCATCGTCCAGCGGATGTGGAAGTACCGCTGGATCGGCCTTGTGGTGGCCTGGGTGGCGGGCATCGTCGGCGCGGTGGTTGTCTTCGTGCTGCCTGACCGCTACGAAGCCAGCGCCCGCATCTACGTCGACACGCAGTCCATCCTGAAGCCGCTGATGGCGGGGCTGGCGGTGCAGCCCAATGTCGATCAACAGGTGTCGATGCTGAGCCGCACGCTGATCACCCGCCCCAACGTCGAAAAGCTGGTGCGCATGGCCGACCTGGATCTGAAAAACCAGTCCAAGGCGCAGCAGGAGGCGACCATCGACGCGGTGTCCAGCAACCTGTCCATCCAGAGTAGCGGTCGCGACAACCTGTACATCCTGGGATACCGGGACAGCAACCCAGAGACGGCGAAGCGCGTGGTGCAATCGCTGGTGTCCATCTTCGTGGAGTCCAGCCTGGGGGCGTCCCGAAAAGACACGTCGACGGCCACCACGTTCATCAACGAACAGATCAAGGCCTATGAGGCCAAGCTGGAGGAGGCCGAGACGCGGCTGAAGGAGTTCCGGCTGAAGAACCTGTCGATGGCCATGGATGGCAAGGATTCGGCGGGGCATATTGCCGAGGTAGGTACGCAGCTGGAGCGTGCGCGGCTGGAATACCGTGAGGCCATCAACGCGCGCGATGCGGCCAAGACGCAGCTGGAAGCGGAAAAGGCCCGGGGCGGGGCCCAGACTGCAACTCAGAGCCTGATCCAGGAAGCCGGTGCCAATGTCAGCACGCCCGAGCTGGATGGACGTCTGGCCGACCTGCGTCGCAATCTCGACGGTCTGCTGCAGCGCTACACGGACCAGCATCCCGACATCATCTCGACCCGCAAGCTCATCAAGGATCTGGAAGAGCAGCGCAAGCGCGAACTGGCCGAACTGCGCAAGGCGGCCATGAATGTGCCTGTTGTCAGCGCAGGGCAGACGGCCGGCAGCCCCGCCGTTCAGGAGATGGTGCGCCTGCTGGCGACCTCCGAGGTGCAGGTGGCCTCGCTGCGTGCGCGCGTGGACGAGTATTCCGCCCGGTACGCGCAAGCTATGGCGGCACTGAAGACGGCGCCACAGATCGAGGCAGAGCAGGCGCAGTTGAACCGCGACTACGCCATCCACAAGAAAAACTACGAAGACCTTGTCCAGCGGCGCGAGCAGGCGTCGATCTCGGGTGAACTGGACGTGGCCTCGGGCGTGGCGGACTTCCGCGTCATCGATCCGCCGCGCGCCAACCCCAAGCCGGTGGCGCCGAATCGGCTGCTGATGCTGGCCGGCGCCATGGCAGCCGCGCTGGGCGTCGGCGTGTTCACGACCTTCGCCGCCAGCCAACTGCGCCCGGTGTTCCACGATGCGAACGACCTGCGTGCGCGGGTGGAGCTGCCCATCCTGGGGGTGGTGACCCGCCTGGTGACGGATGCCGATCGGGCGCGCCAGCGCGTCGACCTGATCCGCTTTTCCGCGGGGGCTGGGGGATTGCTGGTGATGTTTGCCATCGCCTTGACGGTGCTGGCCGTCCAACTGAGTCGGCAGGTGGTTTGACATGACGAGCTTGATTGAACAGGCCGCCCAGCGGCTGGAGCAATTGCGCCAGGCTGGCGTGGTGCTGCCGGGGGATGAACAGGCTGCCCCTGCCGCTGAGCCCGTGGCTGCTGCACCGGTGATGGCGCCGGCCCCGGTGCCCGTGCCGGCCAAGCCCCAGGTGGGCATCTCGGTGGTGGACGACGGCACGCACCCGTCGTCCAAGCGCGTCGAGCTGGACGTGGTGGCGCTGGCTGCGCAGGGGTTCCTGATGCCGCACACGCCGCGTTCGCAGACCGGTGACCAGTACCGCGTCATCAAGCGCCCGCTGATCAAGAACGCCATGGGCAAAGGGGCGGCGACGATCAACCATGCCAACCTGCTGATGGTGACCAGTGCGCTGGCTGGTGAGGGCAAGAGCTTCACGTCCATCAACCTGGCACTCAGCATCGCGGCCGAGCTGGACAACACGGTCATGCTGGTCGATGCCGACGTGGCGCGGCCCTCGGTGCTGCGCATGCTGGGCCTGCCGCAGGGGCCGGGATTGCTGGACGTGCTGGAGGGGCGTGTCGACATGTCCGAGGTGCTGCTGCGCACCAACGTCGAGAAGCTGACCATCCTGCCCAGCGGCACGCCGCATGCGCGTGCCACCGAGCTGCTGGCCAGCGATTCGATGAGCCAACTGCTCGACGACATGGCCAAGCGCTACCCGGACCGCATCATCATCTTTGACTCGCCGCCGTTGCTGCTGACGACCGAGTCGCGCGTGCTGGCGTCTCACGTGGGCCAGATCATCATCGTCGTCCATGCTGAGAAGACGCCGCAGAGTGCGGTGCAGCAGGCGCTGGCGGCGATCGAGAACTGCCCGGTCAAGATGATGCTGCTCAACCAGGCCAGCCCCAACGCGGCCGGCGGGTACGGCTACGGCTACGGCTACGGGTATGGCTACGGATATGGCTACGGGTATGGCAGCAATGACTCGGCGCAAAGCTGAGCCCCGCCATCTCGCCATCGCACTCGTCGCCTGGGCCGCGCTTGCACAAGCACAGGATGGCGAGAAGGCGGGCGGGCGCGGGCTGTCGATCACGCCCCGTTTGACGGTGATGCAGAGCTGGACGGACAACCTGCAGTTGGCCGACCAGAACAAGGATGCGGCCCTGGTGACCACCGTGTCGCCGGGCTTGAGTGTCTCCAGCAACAACGGCATGTTGCGCGGCACGCTGGACTACTCGCTCAACGGCATTGCCTACGTGAAGACGGATCAGCCGTCACGCGTGCAAAACGCGCTGTCGGCCAGCGGCCAGGCGGAACTTGTCAGCCAGACCCTGTTCGTTGACGCCCGGGCCAGCATCGGTCAGCAGAGCGGTTCCGCCTTCGGCGTTCAGAGCATCCCGACGGCAGGCTCGCAGGGCTCCATTGCCAACCTCGCCAACCCGAACCAGCGCGAGACCATGGTGCTGTCCGTCTCGCCGTCGCTGCGCGGCAGGCTGGGGGGCTCGGCGCGCTACGAATTGCGTGGCGACTTCACGCAGACCGAAGTCCGGGGCTCCAGCCTGGGCGACAGCCGGGGCAATGGGGGCTCGCTGCGGATCGATCAGGTCACTGCTAGCGCGCTGGGCTGGTGGTTCAGCGCCAGCACCCAGCAGGTCACGGCGGCATCGACGCCGTCCAACCGCGCCACCTCGCTGCGATGGGGGCTGAACTACCGGCCTGATCCTGACTGGAACTTCTCCGCGAACGTTGGCCGCGAGCGGTCCAACTACCTGGGTACGACCAACAGCAGCGGCGCGACGACGGGTGCGCTGGCCGAATGGACGCCGACGGCGCGCACGCGGCTGTCCGCGGACTGGCAACGCCACGAATACGGCAACAGCCATGCGCTGACCGCAGAGCACCGACTGCAGCGGGCGGTGGTGCGCTACAGCGATTCGCAAAGCACGATGCTGGGCAACACCGGCGCGGCTGGCGGCGTGCGGACGAACTACGACCTGCTTTTCCTGCTCTACGCGTCGCGAGAGCCGGATCCGATCAAGCGGGACGTGCTGGTGCGCGGCGACCTGCAGCGGCTGGGCCTGTCGCCCGATGCCGTGGCCGCGGTGGGCTTCCTGTCGTCCGGGCCCAGCAAGCTGCGCAGCCAGCAACTGGGGATCACGCTGCAGGGCGTGCGCGCCACGTTGTCGGCGCAGCTGAGCCGGTCGCTGTCGGGCCGCCTGGGCAACAATGTGAACGGTGGCGACCTGAGCAGCACGTCCCGTGTCGAGCAGCGCTCGTACTCGTTGTCCGCCGGCTACCAGCTGACGCCCGCCTCGGGGTTGTCGCTGGTGGCTGCACGCCAGGAGTCCATGGGCGACCGGGACGGCCTGTCGACGCAGCTGACCAGCCTGTCGGCCAACTGGACGGCACGGCTGGGCGGACGGCTCGCTGTGCAGCTCGGCGCTCGCCACAGCCGTTTCGAAGGTGTCACGCCCTACACCGAGAATGCGGCCTACGCCAGCCTGACCCAGCAGTTCTGACCGAAACGATCCAGGCCCACCGACTATGTACGAAGCCTTCTACGGCCTGAGCAGCAAGCCCTTCCAGCTCAGCCCGGACCCGAACTTCTACTACGGCAGCAAGCAGCATCGCCGGGCCAAGGCCTACCTGGACTACGGCGTGCTGCGCAATGACGGCTTCATCGTCATCACCGGCGAGATCGGCGCCGGCAAGACCACGCTGCTGCGCGGCCTGCTGGACAGCCTGAACCGCAGCAACGTCGTCATCGGCAATGTCGTCACGACGCAGCTCGATGCCGAGGACACGCTGCGCATGGTCGGCGCCGCGTTCGGCGTGCGCGTGAAGGACGCGCCCAAGTCCGAGCTGCTGATGACGCTGGAAGCGTTCTTCGTCAACCAGGTCACGCAGGGCAAGCGCTGCCTGCTCATCGTCGACGAGGCGCAGAACCTGACCGCCCGCGCGGTCGAGGAGTTGCGCATGCTGTCCAACTTCCAGTTCGCCAACCAGTCGCTGCTGCAGACCTTCCTGGTCGGCCAGCCGGAGTTCCGCGGCATCCTGCAGAAGCCGGAGATGGAGCAGTTCCGCCAGCGCGTGGCGGCCACCTGCCACATCGGCCCGCTGGACGAGGACGAAACCCAGCGCTACATGGAGCACCGCCTAAAGTGCGCGGGATCCACCGGCAAGCCCACCTTCGACCACGATGCCTTCCCGGCCATCCACAAGGCCAGCAACGGTATTCCGCGCCGCATCAACCGACTGTGCGACCGCCTGCTGCTGCTGGGCTTCATGCAGGGCCGCACGCACCTGACGCTGGCCGACGTGAAGGAAGTGCTGCGCGACATCGCGCAGGAAAGCGAGACGCCGCGCCACAGCGACGCCAGTCCGCTGGACAGCGTGCCCGCCAAGCTGCCCGACAGCCGCCCGGCGGCACTGGACAGCGCACCCGGCGCGCTGGACGTGTCGCGCCTGAAGATCAGTGCGGCCGAGGTCGATGGGCTGTCCAGCGAGATCGCCGCGCTCAACGCCGACCACCACACCGACCGCCTGCAGCGCCTGGAGCGCAGCATGATGCGGCTGGAGCGCATCAACCTGCAGACGCTGGCGTTGCTGCAGAAGCTGGTCGACGCCGTCAAACAGCACTGAAATGAAGCCCCTCGCCCAGTCTCGCCCCGCTGAACGCGGGCAAGCCCGGTCGGTCCCCCGCGGGGACGGCGATGCTTGCGGCATCGGGCCGCAAGCACATCGCCTGCGGGCCGGCTTGGGGCGGCCCGGCGCCGTTCCGCTGCTTCATGCGCAACGCCCGGGACACTGACATGCTGATGCCCACCAAGAACCCCACCCCGCGCAATGCGATGAGCATCGACGTGGAGGACTACTTCCAGGTCTCCGCGTTCGCGCCCTACATCCGCCGCGAGGACTGGAACGGGCTGGAGTGCCGCGTCGAGCGCAACATCGCCAGCATCCTCGCGCTGCTGGCCGAGAAGGACGTCAAGGCCACCTTCTTCACGCTGGGCTGGATCGCCGAGCGCTACCCGCAGGTCGTCAAGGCCATCGTCGCCGGCGGCCACGAACTGGCCAGCCATGGCTACAGCCATGAGCGTGCCAGCGACCTGAGTCCCGCCGCCTTCCTCGAAGACATCGCCAGCGCCAAGAAGCTGCTGGAGGACCTGGGCGGCGTGCCCGTCGTCGGCTACCGCGCGCCCAGCTTCTCCATCGGCAAGGGCAACCTGTGGGCCTTCGACGTGTTGCGCGATGCCGGCTACCGCTACTCCAGCAGCGTCTACCCCATCGCCCACGACCACTACGGCATGCCCGACTCGCCGCGCTTTGCCTATCCGGTGCGCGAGGGCCTGCTGGAGATCCCGGTGACGACGCTGCGCATGGGTTCGAAGAACCTGCCCAGCAGCGGCGGCGGCTACTTCCGGCTGCTGCCGTATGCGCTGTCGCGCTGGATGATCCGCCGTGTCAACGAGGTCGACGGTCAGTCCGCGGTCTTCTACTTCCATCCGTGGGAGATCGACCCCGACCAGCCCCGCGTGCCCGGCATCGACGCCAAGACGCGCTTCCGCCATTACGTCAACATCGAGCGCACCCGCGGCCGCATCGCACGGCTGCTGGACGACTTCCGTTGGGGGCGCATGGACGAGATCTTCCTGGGCTGCGAGGCCAGCCCGGGCGCTGTCGAGCGCTCGCTGAGCCCGGCGTGATGAAGCCCCTCGTCCAGTTCCACGCCGCTGAACGCGGGTGTGCCCGGCCGGTCCCCCGAGGGGGCGGCGATGCATGCGGCGTTGAGCCGCATGCACATCGCCACGGCGGGCCGGCTCGGGAGCGGCCCAGCGCTCGGCCCGTATCAGTCAGCCGGTGTGCTGACGACATGAGCCACTGACATGACTGCTGCTCTTCGCATTGCGCGGCTGGCCGCGCAGGACAAAGCCTTGTCTGCGCGCTGGGACGCCTTCGTCTTCGCGCACCCGCAAGCCACCTTCTTCCACCGCAGCGGCTGGCTGCGCGTCATCGAATCGGTGTTCGGCCATCAGGGCTTCTTCCTGTATGTCGAACGTGATGGCGCCATCGAGGGTGTGCTGCCGCTGGTTGAGGTCAAGAGCCGGCTGTTCGGCCATTCCGTGTCCAGCCTGCCGTTTGCCGTCTACGGCGGCGTCGCCGCGCTGAACGACGAGGCGGCGGCGGCGCTGGAGGCCGAAGCCGAGAAGATCGCGCGAGGGCAGGGCGCCGAGCATCTGGAGTACCGCAACCTGGGTCCGGTCCGCCATGCCGACTGGCCGCGGCAGGATCTCTACGTGACGTTCCGCAAGGAGATCCTCGCGGAGGAAGAGGCCAACATGCTGGCCATCCCGCGCAAGCAGCGCGCGATGGTTCGCAAGGGCATCAAGAACGAGCTGCAGGCGGCCATTGATCCGAACGTCGACCGGTTCTTCGACCTGTACGCCGACAACGTGCACCGCCACGGCACGCCGGCGATGCCCAAGAAGTACTTCCAGGCGCTGCTGGACGAGTTCGGCGCCGATGCCGAGGTGCTGACCGTGACCGGCCCGGACGGCCGGCCGCTGTCGACGGTGCTGACCTTCTACTTCCGCGACGAGTGCCTGCCGTATTACGCCGGTGATGACGAGGCCGCGCGCGACCTCGCCGCCAACGACTTCAAGTACTGGGAGCTGATGCGCCGCGCCTGTGCCCGCGGCCTCAAGGTCTTCGACTACGGCCGCAGCAAGCAGGGCACCGGCCCCTACGCGTTCAAGAAGAACTGGGGCTTCGAGCCGCAGCCGCTGAGCTACGAATACCGGCTGTTCAAGCGCGACGCGATTCCGCAGAACAACCCAAACAACCCCAAGTACCAGCTGATGATCAAGGCGTGGCGCAAGCTGCCCATCGGCTTGGCGAACTGGCTGGGGCCCTTCATCGTCAAGAACCTTGGGTGAGGGCGGATGCATGGCGCCCCCACGCTCACCTTGTTCGTTGCCCCCCGAGGGAGCGCATCAGCGCCTTCGGGCGGCCGGGCGGCGCTGACATGAAGATCCTCTACCTCGTCCACCGCCTGCCTTACCCGCCCAACAAGGGCGACAAGGTGCGCTCGTACCACCTGCTCAAGCATCTGGCGGCACGGCACGAGGTGCATCTCGGCACCTTCGTCGACGATCCCGACGACGAGCAGCACCTGCCCACCGTGCGCGCGCTGTGCGCCGGCCTGCATGTCGCGCGGCTGAACCCGCGTTCGGCCAAGCTACTCAGCCTGCGCGGCCTGCTGACCGGCGAGGCGCTGAGCCTGCCGTACTACCGCGATGCCGGCCTGCAGGCCTGGGTGGATGAAACGGCGGCGCGCGTGGGCTTCGATGCCGTGGTCGTCTTCAGCGGCGCGATGGCGCAGTACACGGCGAAGCTGAGCGGCGTGAAAACGCTAGTGGACTTTGTCGACGTCGACTCCGCCAAGTGGCGCGACTACGCGCCCGAGCATGCCTGGCCCATGTCCTGGCTGTACCGGCGCGAGTTCGCCAAGCTGCTGGGCTTCGAGCAGCGCGTCGCCCGCGAGGCCGCCTGCAGCTTCTTCGTGACGGACCACGAGGTCGCGCTGTTCCGCGAGCTCAGCCCCGGCTTGACGTCAGACCTCGCCGCGCTGGGCAACGGCGTTGATGCCGACTTCTTCGCGCCCGACCCCGCGCGCGCCAGCCCGTTCGCGGCCGGCGAGCTGCCGCTGGTGTTCACCGGCGCGATGGACTACTGGCCCAACGTCGACGCCGTCGGCTGGTTCGTGCGCGACATGCTGCCGGCGCTGCGCGAGCGCTTCCCGGCGCTGCGCTTTCACATCGTCGGCCGCAGCCCCGCGCTGGCCGTGCAGGCGCTGGCCGGCGACGCGGTGAACGTCACGGGCACCGTGCCTGACGTGCGGCCCTATCTGCAGCATGCCGCCGCGGTCGTCGCGCCGCTGCGGCTGGCCCGCGGCATCCAGAACAAGGTGCTGGAGGCGATGGCGATGGCGCGGCCGGTTGTCGCGGCCGGCAGCTGCGTGCGCGCCATCACGGCGGCGGATCAGCCCGGCCTGCAGCCCGCCGAGGATGTGCCCGCCTACGTGGCCCGTCTCGGCGCGTTGCTGGCCGACCCGGCAGCGGCGGATGCCGCGGGCCGCGCCGCGCGCGAGTTCGTCGTCGGCGCCTACAGCTGGGACGCCCATCTGTCCCGGCTGGACCAGCACCTGGAGGCCGCATGCTGAAGCTCCCGCCGCCCTGGCGGCTGCCGCTGCTGGCGCTGGCGCTGGCCTGGGCGCTGCTCGCGGCGCTGTACTACGACACCGGCGCGGCGATGGTGTTCATCTGGAACCGCTCGGAGACCTTTGCGCACGCCTGGGTCGTACCGCCCATCTCCGCCTGGCTGGTGTGGCGGCTGCGGGCCGACCTCGCCGTCGTCACGCCGCGGCCGTCGCTGCGCTGGTTGTGGCTGACGCTGCCGCTGGGCCTGCTGTGGCTGCTGGGCGACGTGGCGGCGGCCAACGCGGCGACGCAGTTCGCGCTGGTGGGCCTGTTCGTGCTGACGGTGCCGCTGTTGCTGGGCACCGAGGTCGCGCGCCGCATCATGTTCCCGCTGGGCTTCCTGTTCTTCGCCGTGCCGTTCGGCGATTTCCTGACGCCCCTGCTGATGGAATACACGGCCGACTTCACGGTTCTCGCGGTGCGCGCCAGCGGCATCCCGGTGTTCCGCGAGGGGCTGCAGTTCGTCATCCCCTCGGGCAACTGGTCCGTCGTGCAGGCCTGCAGCGGCATCCGCTACCTGATGGCCTCGGTGATGGTGGGCACGCTGTTCGCGTTCCTGAACTACCGCTCGTACCAGCGCCGCTGGGCCTTCGTCGGCGTGGCCATCGTGACGCCGCTGGTGGCCAACTGGCTGCGCGCCTACATGATCGTCATGCTGGGCCACCTGTCCGGCAACACCATCGCCGTCGGCGTGGACCACCTCATCTACGGCTGGGTGTTCTTCGGCGTCATCATGCTGGCCATGTTCATGATCGGCGCGCGGTGGTCCGAGCCCGATCCTGCGCACGAGCCGGCGCCGGCCGGCGCTGTGCGCACCCCGGCGCCCCCCGCGCGCTGGGTGGCGGTCTGGCTGGTGGCGGCGCTGCTGCTGGCGGTGCCGCCGGTGGTGCGCCTGCAGACGCAGCGGGCCGGCGCGCATGGCGAACCGGTACTCGCGCCGCCGGCACTGTCCGGGTGGGCCTGGCAGGCCGAGCCGATCAGCAACTGGGCGCCCAATTTCGAGAACCCGGCGGCCAGCGTGCATGGCCGCTTCGTCCCCGCGTCGGGTGGCGCGCCCGTGGGGATGTACGTGGGGTACTACCGTGACCAGCACTACGGCCGGCAGCTCGTCACGTCGGTCAACCAGATCGTCAATGCCGAGGTCGCCAAGGACTGGGCGCAGACGTCGGCGGGCACCGGCCGCGTGGCGCTGCCGGACGGCGAGCTCGCCTGGCGCACCGCCGAGTTGCGTGGGCAGGCCCTGAGCCGTGTCAGCGGCGGTGGCAACGAGGCGCCGCGGCTGCGCGTGTGGCAGATCTACTGGGTCAACGGCCAGCCGCTGGCCAGCGACTGGCAGGCCAAGCTCCATGGCGCCTGGCAGAGCCTGCTGGGCCGCGGCGACGATGCCGCGGTGGTGATGATCTATGCCGACAAAGAGGCCGCCGGCCCGGACGATGCGCGGCTGAAGGATTTCATCCGCACGCATTGGGGCGCGCTGGACACCGCTTTGCGTGGGGTGCGAGACCGCGATTCGGCCCGCAAGCAGTGACAATCACGCGCCCCACTTCCCGTAACTCCAGCAACAAGAATCACCCATGAACACGCTTGCAGTCATCGGCCTCGGCTACGTGGGCCTGCCCCTGGTGGTGGAGTTCGGCAAGCAGATCCGCACCATCGGCTTCGACATCGCCAAGCACAAGGTCGAGGCCTGCCAGCGTGGCACCGACCCCAGCCGCGAACTGACCGACGAGGAAGTGCAGGCCGCCACGCTGGCCGTCTACACCGACGACCCCAAGATGCTGGCCGAGGCCGACGTCATCATCGTGGCCGTGCCCACGCCGGTGGACGATGCCCACATCCCCGACTTCCGCCCGCTGATCGGCTCCTCCACCAGCGTCGGCCGCCACATGAAGAAGGGCGCCATCGTCGTCTACGAGAGCACCGTCTACCCCGGCGCCACGGAAGAGGTCTGCATCCCGGTGCTGGAGAAGGAGTCCGGCATGAAATGGAAGCAGGACTTCTTCGTCGGCTACAGCCCCGAGCGCATCAACCCGGGCGACAAGGAACACACGCTGACCAAGATCCTGAAGATCGTCTCCGGCGACACGCCCGAGACGCTGGACAAGGTCGCGAAGGTCTACGAGAAGATCATCGTCCCCGGCGTGCACCGCGCGTCCAGCATCAAGGCGGCCGAGGCGGCCAAGGTCATCGAGAACACGCAGCGCGACCTCAACATCGCGCTGATGAACGAGCTGTCCATCATCTTCGACAAGCTCGGCATCGACACCACGGAGGTGCTGGAAGCCGCCGGCACGAAATGGAACTTCCTGAAGTTCAAGCCGGGTCTGGTGGGGGGGCACTGCATCGGTGTGGACCCGTACTACCTGACGCACAAGGCCGACATGCTGGGCTACCACCCGCAGGTCATCCTGGCCGGCCGGCGCATCAACGACGGCATGGGCAAGTTCATCGCCGAGCAGACCATCAAGCAGATGATCGCCAGCGGCAGCTACATCAAGGGCGCGCGTGTTAACGTGCTGGGCCTGACCTTCAAGGAGAACTGCGGCGACCTGCGCAACTCCAAGGTCATCGACATCATCAACGAGCTGAAGACCTACGGCGTCGAGGTCTTCGTGACCGATGCGCAGGCCGAGGCCGAGGAGGCCATGCACGAGTACGGCGTGCGGCTGATGCCCTTCGAAGACCTGCCGCGCGCGGACGCCATCGTCGCGGCCGTGTCGCACCGCGAGTACGCCGCCCTGTCGATCGACGACATCGGCCGCAAGCTCGTCAAGGGCGGGGCCTTCATCGACGTGAAGGCGGCGTTCGACAGCAAGGCGCTGCTCGGCGCCGGCTTCCGGCTCTGGCGCCTGTGATGCCGGCCACGCCCCAGGCCGCGCCGCCGGTGATCTCGGTCTGCATCCCGACCTACAACGGCGGCGAGCCGCTGCGGGCGGCCGTGCAGTCGGTGCTGGCGCAGACCTGGCGCGACTTCGAGCTGGTCGTCATCGACGACGGCTCCACCGACGCCACGCCCGCCATCGTGGCCAGCTTCAACGATCCGCGCGTGCGCTACCTGCGCAACGAGCGCAACCTGGGCCCGCAGGGCAACTGGAATCGCTGCCTGGCCGAGGCGCGTGGCCGCTACTTCAAGCTGCTGCCTCACGACGACGTGCTGCACCCCGAGTGCCTGGAGCGCCAGTTGCGCGTGCTGGAGGCCGATGCGGGCGAGCGCCTGGCCCTGGTGTTCAGCGGCCGTGACGTCATCGGCCCCGACGGCCGCGTGCTCACCCGGCGTGGCTATCCCGGCGCGCAGGAGGGCGTCATCCCGGCCCGCGACGTCATCGCCGGCTGCGTGCGCCGCGGCACCAACCTGCTCGGCGAGCCGGGCGCGTTGCTGATGCGCAAGTCGCTGGTCGATCGCGTCGGCCTGTTCGACGGCACCAACCCCTACGTCATCGACCTGGACTACTGGTTCCGGCTACTCGCGCACGGCGATGCCTACTACTGCGAGACGGTGTTGGCGAGCTTTCGCGTCTGGCCGCAGTCGTGGAGCGTCGAGATCGGCGGCAACCAGGGCCGCGAGTTCCGGCAGTTCATCGCCCGTGTCGAACCGGTGGTGCGCGCGTCCACGTCCTGGCTGGATCGTGCACTGGGTCAGTTCACGCCCGGGTTGAACAACCTGGCGCGGTTGGTGTTCTACCGGCTGTACGTGCACTGATCGCCATGGCCGTGTCCGCCCTGCGACCGCTGCTGCAACGGCCCTTCGTGCGCTTCCTGCTCGTGGGTTGCTTGAACACGGGCTTCGCCTACGGCATCTATGCGGCGCTGCTGTGGGCCGGTCTGCCGTACGCGTGGGCCAACCTGGGGTCGCTGCTCCTGGGCATCGTGTTCAGCTTCGCGACGCAGGGTCGGCTCGTGTTCGGCAACCGCGACAACCGGTTGCTGCCGCGATTCGCGCTGTGCTGGGTGATCCTGTACTTCATCAACATCGGACTGATCGCCGGCCTGATCCGTTTGGGCCTGGATGCCTACACGGCTGGCGCGCTGGCGCTGCTGCCCATGGCGGTCAGTTCGTTCTTCGTGCAGCGCTACGTGGTGTTCGGCGGCCGTGCAGCGCCGGCACCGTCCGAAGAACTTTCCCGGAAATGAGCATGACAACCCGTCTGGCCATCGTCGTCCCTTGCTACAACGAGGAAGAGGTCCTGCCGGAAACCAACCGCCGGCTGCTGGACCTGCTCACGCGCATGCAGGCCGCCGGCAGCATCACGGCCGACAGCGCTATCCATTACGTGGACGACGGCAGCCGCGACCGCACCTGGGCGCTGATCGAGTCCCTGGCCGCCGCCGACCCGCGCGTGCACGGCATCAAGCTGTCGCGCAATCGCGGCCACCAGGCGGCGTTGATGGCCGGCCTGCTGACGGTGCAGGGCGACGCGCTCGTCAGCATCGACGCCGACCTGCAGGACGACGTGAACGTCATCGAGAAGATGGTGGTCGAGTTCGCCGGCGGCGCCGAGGTGGTGTACGGCGTGCGCGACTCGCGCGAGAGCGACACGGTGTTCAAGCGCAACACGGCGCTGGCCTACTACGGGCTGATGCGCAAGATGGGCGTGGACTTGGTCCACAACCACGCGGACTTCCGGCTGCTGGGCCGGCGCGCCGTCGAGGCGCTGCGCGAGTACGGCGAGGTCAACATGTTCCTGCGCGGCATCGTGCCCATGATCGGCTACCGCGCCGCCACGGTGAAGTACGACCGCGCCGAGCGCTTCGCCGGCGTGTCCAAGTACCCGCTGCGAAAGATGCTGACCTTCGCGCTCGAAGGCGTGACCTCGCTCAGCGTCGTGCCGCTGCGGCTCATCACGCTGCTGGGCTTCCTGGTGTCGGTGTTCTCGTTCCTCATGATCCTGTTCGTCATCTACGGCACGCTGGTCATGAAGGCGGTGGTGCCCGGCTGGGCGTCGTCCGTCGTGCCGATCTACTTCCTGGGCGGCATCCAGCTGCTCTCCATGGGCATCATTGGCGAGTACGTTGCCAAGATCTACCTGGAGACCAAGCAGCGGCCGCGCTACTTCATCGAGAAGACGCTGTGACGGACGCGCCCGAGCGCCGCGCCTGGCAGCTGGCGCTGCTGGTCATGCTGGCGACGCTGCTGGGCGTCGCGCTGCTGGCCAAGGTCGAGTTCGGTGGCCGTGGCGACCTGCCCATGCAGCTGGACGAGCTGTACTTCGCCACCTGTGCGGCCCGCGGCCTGGCGTCGGGCGAGGTGCCGGTGTCCGGCTGCCACGACAACAAGGGGCCGCTGATCTTCCTGGTCTATCAGGCGATCATGGACCCGGCGCACCCCTACCGCCTGGCGACGATCAAGCTCGCCGGCTTCGCGCTGGGGGGCCTGGTGTGTCTGCTGGGCGCGCTGGTGTCGCACCGCATCGGCGGCCGTGTCGCAGCGGCCGTCACGCTGGCGCTGGCGCTGCAGACCAGCACGCTGGACCCGTGGTTCTTCTCGCTGCGGACCGAGTCCCTCGGGTTGGCCTGCATGCTGGGGGCCGCGCTGGTGCTGCTGCCGCGTGGCACCGCCGCGCTGGCCGGTTGGCGCGTGGCGCTGGCCGGCGGCCTGTGCGGCCTGGCGCTGCTGACGCGGCAGAACTTCCTGTTCCTGGTGCTGGGTATGGCGGGCTGGATCGCGGTGACCTCCTGGGCGGGGTGGGGCCGGCTGCTGCGGCTGGCGCTGCTGTTCAGCGCCGGTGTGCTCGCCCCCATGGCCGCCTTTGCGCTCGCGTTCCAGGTGCAGGGCACGCTGCCCGAGTACGGCGCCAGCCTCTTCATCTACCCCGCGCTCTACGGCAGCAATGCCGACGAGGGCGCGTTGCGGCGCCTGCTGCTGAAGCTGGCGTTGCTGGCCGAGTACGCGCAGCCGCTGTTCGCCTACGCTGCGCTGGGCCTCGTGGGCGCGATGGCACTCGCGCGCCGCGCCGTGCCGGTACCGGCCGCGGCTGCGCCCGCCGTGCGGCTGGTGCTCGTGCTGGCCGGCACGTCGGTGGTGTTCCTGGTGCTGGTGCCGGTGCTGCTGCGGCCGCACCTGTGGCCCAGCCTGCTGCTGGCTGCCGTGCTGGCAGGGCCCTGGCTCGCGCAGGGCCTGGCCCACCGCGAATGGCGCGCCCCGGTCGCGGCGCTGCTGTTCGCGCTCAGCCTGCTGGCCGTGCTGTGCGCCTGGGGCGGGCCGCAGGGCAATCCGCTGCGTGACCGCAAGAACCTGCAGGCGCCCAAGGTTGCCGAGGCCCAGGGCGGCTTTGCCTACGTGGTGGGCATGTGGCCCAAGCTGTACGTCGACAACGGCTGGACGCCCGCCAGTACGGTGATGTACCCCCTCGCGCTGCCCGATGCGCCGCAGACCTGGGCCTTCAAGCCGCCGCCGGCAGGCAGCTGGAAGGGAGACACGCTGGCCCAACTGCGCGCGCGCAACGAGCGCCGCCTGCTGGACGACTTCGCCCGCACGCCGCCGCGTGTCATCGTGACCATCGATCGCGACGCGCGCCGCGCCGGCAGCCAGGAGGCAACCGACATCCCCGTGCTGCGCGACTACATCGCCGCGCACTGCACGCCGGGCGGCCGGCTGGACGAGGACAGCTCGTACGCGTCGTCGCTGTTCATCTGCCATCGTTGAACCGCGGCGGCATGGCAGCGCACGGTACCGACTTCCGGCCCGACATCGAGGGCCTGCGCGCATGGGCGATCGTGCCGGTGGTGGTGTTCCACGCGTTTCCCCACTGCTTGCCGGGCGGCTTCCTGGGCGTGGACGTGTTCTTCGTGATCTCCGGCTACCTGATCACGAAGTTGCTGGCGCAGCGCATGGACGCCGGCACGTATTCGCTGGCCGGCTTCTACGCGGCACGCATCAAGCGCATCTTCCCGGCGCTGTTCGTCGCGCTGCTGGCTGCCGCAGCGCTGGCGTGGATGCTGCTGCCGGCGCCGGACCTGAAGGCCTTCGGGCGCAGCCTGGTGGCCGCCGTCGCGTTCCTGTCGAACCACGAGTTCCTGCGCACGTCTGACTACTTCGGCGGGGATGCCGACCTCAAGCCGCTGCTGCACACCTGGTCGTTGTCGGTCGAGGAGCAGTTCTACCTGCTGTTCCCGCCCATGCTGTGGCTGCTGAAACGCCAGTCGCGCGTGCCGCCGGCAGCAGCGGTGGCGGGGCTGGGGCTGGTCTCGCTGTTGTTGTCACAACTGCTGCTGACGCGGGATGCGTCCGCGGCGTTCTATCTGGCAGCCAGCCGGGCGTTCGAGCTCGTCGTCGGCGCGCTGTGCGCGCTGTCCGGCGCTGCCGTGGCAGCCCGTATGGGGCGTCCGTTGAGCCAGGCCCTGGCCGTCGCGGCCCTGTTGGCGCTGGCCGCCGGTTTCGTGGTGCTGACGCCGGCATCGCCGCTGCCCGGCGTGCTGGCGCTGTGGCCGTGCCTGGCGACGGCGGTGCTGATCGTCACCGGCGCCGAGGGGCGCGGTCTCGCCTGGCGGGTGCTGAGCCTGGCACCGCTGCGCTGGATCGGGCGCATCTCTTTCTCGCTGTACCTGTGGCACTGGATCGCGTTGGTGTTCCTGCGCTACCTGGTGCTGCGCGAGCCCACGGCCTGGGAAACCGGTGTCGCAGTGGCAGCGGCGATCCTGGCCGCGGCAGCCTCGCTGCGCTGGGTGGAGACGCCGTGCCGGCAGACGCGCCTGGCCACGCGGCCGGTGCTGGTGCTGGGCGTGGCGGCCATCGCCGTGGGGCTGGCGACGGGCCTGGCGCTGCAGGCCGGCTGGCGTGCCGAGCCGGCGCGTGTCCTGCAACTCGCCGGCGCCGTGGCGGATGTCAACCCGCGGCGCAGCAGCTGCCACGCGTCCGGCAACCGGGAGATCGCGTATGCCGACGCCTGCCTGTGGGGGCTGCCCGCAGCAGGGCGGCCGGTGCGCGAGTTCGCGGTGTGGGGGGACAGCCACGGTGCCGAGATCGCCGTCGCATTGGGCGAGGCGCTGGCACCGCGCGGCGGCCGGGTGCGGCAGCTGACGACGTCTTCCTGCCCGCCGGCACCCGGCCTGGCCGTGCCATGGCGCCAGCCCTGTCAGCGCATCAACGAGTCCACGCTGGCGGCCTTGAAGGCGGATGCGGGGCTTGACGGGGTCGTGCTCGTCGCGTTCTTCCCCGCCGGCCGCGATGCACGCCAGCCCGAGGCCTTTGACGCCGGCTACGCCCGTGCGGTGGACGAACTGCGCGCGGCGGGCAAGCGTGTCTGGCTGGTCACGCCGGTGCCGGACTACGACTTCCCGCTGCCCGCGGCACTGTCCGAGCGCGTGCGCCGCGGCGGCTCGGTCGATGACCAGGGCCAGCCGCTGGCCGACTACCAGGCGAGTCATGCCGATGAACTGCGCCTGCTGCACCGGCTGGCGAGCCGCCCCGGTGTCGAGCTGCTGGAGGTGTCCGCGGCGCTGTGCGCCTCCGGGCGCTGCGCGGTGGCGGACGCCGACGGCGCCTATTACTTCGACAAGCACCACCTCAGCCTGCGGGGGGCACGGCACCTCGCGGGCCCGTGGGCTGCACGCCTTCTGCCATGACCGCCCCAGCCTCCATCGACCGCCGGCCACTGATCGTGCACCTGCTGCACCGCTTCGACACCGGCGGGCTGGAGAACGGTGTCGTCAATCTCATCAACCACCTGCCGGCCTTCCGCCACACGGTGGTGGCGGTCACCGAGATCACCGCGTTCAAGGAGCGCGTGACGGCGCCCGGCACGCAGTTCATCGCGTTGAACAAGCCGCCAGGGCAGGGCCTGTGGCTGTACCCGCGCGTGTTCCGCATGCTGCGCGAGTTGCGGCCCGCCGTCGTGCACACGCGCAACCTCGGTGCGATGGAGTTCCTGCTGCCCGCCTGGGCGGCCGGCGTGCCGCTGCGCGTGCACAGCGAGCATGGCTGGGAGGTGGATGACCTGGGCGGTGTCAACCCTGCCAAACAGCGGCTGCGCCGCCTCTATGGCGTTGCCGCGCATCGCTTCGTGGCGCTGTCGCGGGCCATCGAAAGCTACCTGACCGGGCCGGTGCGTCTGGCGCCCGCGCGCGTGCAGCGCATCTGCAACGGCGTGGACACGCAGCGCTTCGCGCCGCCCACCACCGTGCCCGACGCCTGGCCGTACCGCCGCGGCGAGCAGATCGTCATCGGCGCGGTGGGTCGCATGCAGGCGGTGAAGGACCCGCTGAACCTCGTCGAGGCCTTCCTGCAGCTGCGCGCGCTGTGCCCGGCCGACTGGCCCCGTCTGCGCCTGGTCATGCTGGGCGGCGGCCCGCTGCTGGAGGCGGCACGGGAGCGCCTGGCCCAGGCCGGCGCGGCGGCGCAGGCGTGGCTGCCCGGCGACCGCAGCGACGTGGCGCAGTTGCTGCCGCATTTCGACATCTTTGCGTTGCCCTCGCAGGCCGAGGGCATCAGCAACACCCTGCTGGAGGCCATGGCCTGCGGCTGTGCGCCGGTGGCAACGGACGTGGGCGGCAACCCGGAGCTGGTCGAGCCGGGCGTGAATGGCCTGCTGGTACCGCCGCAGGATGCGCCGGCGCTGGCGGCGGCGCTGGCTGGCCTCGTCAACGAGCCCGGGCAGCGGCAGCGCCTGGCCGAGGCCTCGCTGGCGCGCGTGCGGAGCCAGTTCAGCCTCAGCGGCATGGTGGACGCGTACGCCTCGCTCTACGCCCGCCACCTCCCCCGGACAGGGGGATAGGGCGTGCCCGACGTCACGGGCGCAAGCGTCACCGCCGGGCGGCGTCACCAAGCTCGGTAAGAATCCGCATCTTCCGCGCAGCCCCCAGGGGCGGCGTGACCTTACTCATCGTTTTGGCTGAACCAGGTCCCAACCCATGTGCGGCATCACCGGACTCTTCGACACCCGCGGCCAGCGTCTGCCCGAGCGCGAGCGGCTGCACCGGATGAACGAGTCCCAGTACCACCGCGGCCCGGATGAGGGCGACCTGCACATCGAGCCCGGTGTCGGCTTCGGTCACCGGCGCCTGTCGGTCATCGACATTGCGACCGGCCAGCAGCCCATCTTCAATGACGACAGGACCGTGGCGCTGGTTTTCAACGGCGAGGTCTACAACTACCTCGAGCTGATGGACGAGCTGCGCGGCCACGGCTACGTGTTCCGCACCAAGAGCGACTCCGAGGCCATCGTGCGCGCGTGGGAGCACTGGGGCGAGGACTGCGTCCACCACCTGCGCGGCATGTTCGCGTTCATGATCCACGACCGCCGCCGCGACTGCCTGTTCATGGCGCGCGACCGCCTGGGCGTGAAGCCGCTGCACTACGCGATGACGGAGGACGGCTGGCTGCTGTTCGGCTCCGAGCTGAAGAGCCTGATGGCCCACGGCGGCCTGCGCCAGGAGATCGACCCGCGCGCCGTCGAGGCCTATTTCGCACTGGGCTATGTGCCCGACCCGTGGACCATCTACCGCCATGCCCAGAAGCTGGCGCCGGGGCATCGCCTGCTCGTCAAGCGCGGCCAGCCGCTGGGCGAACCGCAGCGCTACTGGGACGTCAAGTTCTCGCTGGACGCCAAGATCGGCGAGGAGGAGGCCGCGGAGGAGTTGCGCCGCCGCCTCACCGAGTCGGTCAAGCTGCGCCTGAAGGCCGAGGTGCCGCTGGGCGCCTTCCTGTCCGGCGGGGTCGATTCCAGCGCCGTCGTCGCCGCCATGGCGCAGCTGGACGACCAGCCCGTCAACACCTGCTCCATCGGCTTCGACGACCCCAAGTTCAACGAGACCGAGTTCGCGCAGATGGTGGCGGACCGCTACCGCACCAACCATCGCATCGAGACCGTCAGCAGCGACGACTTCGGCCTCGTCGATCTGCTGGCGCACCTCTACGACGAACCGTTTGCCGACTCGTCCGCCATCCCGACCTACCGCGTCTGCGAGCTGGCCCGCAAGCACGTGACCGTGGCGCTGAGCGGCGATGGTGGCGACGAGAGCCTGGGCGGCTACCGCCGCTACAAGATGCACATGATGGAAGAGCGCATGCGCAGCGCCTTCCCGCTGGCCCTGCGCCGCGGCGTGTTCGGGCCGCTGGCCCGGATCTACCCCAAGGCCGACTGGGCGCCGCGCGTGTTCCGCGCCAAGACGACCTTCCAGGCCATCGCCCGCAACTCGGTCGACGCCTACTTCAACACCATGGGCCTGGTGCGCGACCCCATGCGCAGCGAGCTCTTCAGCGACAGCTTCAAGCGCGACCTGCAGGGCTGGCATGCCAGCGAGGTGTTCCATCACCACGCCCGCCGCGCCGAGACGGACGATCCGCTCGCGCTGATCCAGTACCTGGACATCCACACCTACCTGCCCGGCGACATCAACACCAAGGTGGACCGCGCCAGCATGGCTCACAGCCTGGAGGTGCGTGAGCCGCTGATGGACCACAAGCTGGTCGAGTGGATCGCCACGCTGCCGTCCGCGCTGAAGCTGCGCGGCCAGGAGGGCAAGTACATCTTCAAGAAGGCGCTGGAGCCCATGCTGCCGCATGACGTGCTGTACCGGCCCAAGATGGGCTTCTCGGTGCCGCTGGCGCGCTGGCTGCGCGGCCCGCTGCGCCAGCAGGCCCGCGATGCGCTGCAGAACGGCGCGCTCGCGCAGACCGGCTGGTTCAACCCCGGCGTTGTCACGCGCCTGCTGGACCAGCACGAGCGCGGCCAGCTGGACCACGCCCAGCCGCTGTGGGTGCTGTTGATGTTCGACGCCTTCTTGCGCAACGCCGGTCTGGGTCAGGCCCGCGCGAGCGCGGCCGCATGAGAGTCCTGTACCACCACCGCACCGCGTCCAAGGACGGCCAGGCGGTCCACATCGAAGAGATGATCACGGCGCTGCGCGAGCAGGGCCACGAGGTCCGCGTCGTCGCCCCGGGTGGCGCCGACGACGCGCCGAGCGGCCAGATGGGCGCCGAGGTCGGCTGGGTCGCACGCCTGCGCGCCCGGCTTCCCAAGGCGGTCTACGAGCTGCTGGAGCTGGCCTACACGCTGGTGGCGTACCGCCGCCTGGCGGCCGCGGCCCGCGAGTTCAAGCCGGACGTCATCTACGAACGCTACAACCTGTTCCTGCTGGCTGGCGCCATGCTGAAGCGCCGCACCGGGCTGCCGCTGCTGCTGGAGGTGAATGCACCGCTGGCCGAGGAGCGTGGCAAGTTCGGTGGCCTGGGCCTGCCGTGGCTGGCGCGCTGGGCCGAGGCCCGGGCCTGGCGGGCGGCCGACTTCGTGCTGCCCGTGACCGACGTGCTGGCGGACCATGTGCGTGCCGTCGGCGTGCCCGAGGCGCGCATCGTCGTCGTGCCCAACGGCATCAACGAGGCCCACTTCGCCGCGGCGCCGACCCGGGCCGACGCCAAGGCTGCGCTGGGCTGGCCGGACGCGCTGGTGCTGGGCTTCACCGGCTTCGTGCGCGACTGGCACGGCATGGACCGCGTCATCCGCTGGATGGCCAGCCCGGCCGCGCCGTCCGCCGCGCGGCTGCTCATCGTCGGCGACGGCCCGGTCCGCGCCGAGCTGGAGCAGCTGGCGGCCGACCTGCAACTGGGCGAACGCGTGCGCTTCACCGGCGTCGTCCACCGTGACCGCGTGCCGGGCCTGGTGGCCGCGTTCGACGTGGCGCTTCAGCCCGCCGTCGTCGCCTACGCGTCGCCGCTCAAGCTCATCGAGTATCTGGCGCTGGGCAAGGCCATCGTGGCCCCCAACCAGCCCAACATCGCCGAGGTGCTGAGCGACGACGTCAACGCGCTGCTGTTCGAACCGGGGGATGCCGCCGGGCTGGAGCGGTCGCTGGCGCGCCTCGCGCACGAGCCGGCGCTGCGTGAGCGCCTCGGCACGGGGGCGCGCGACACGATCGAGCGCATGCAGCTCACCTGGGCGGGCAACGCCCGCAAGGCGGTGGGCCTGGCGGCGCGCGCGGGAGCCCGGCCTTGAGCAGTCGGCCGCTGCGCATCCTGACGTTCTCGACGCTGTTCCCCAGCAGCGTGCGGCCCACCCACGGCATCTTCGTCGAGACGCGGCTGCGCGAGCTGCTCAAGAGCGGCCGCGTCGAGGCCCGCGTCGTCGCACCGGTGCCGTGGTTCCCGTCCACCGACCCGCGCTGGGGCGACTACGCCAAGTTCGCGGCCACGCCGGCGCGTGAGCAGCGCAACGGTCTGGATGTGCTGCATCCGCGCTACCTGCTGGCGCCGAAGGTGGGCATGACCTCGGCGCCGCTGACGCTGGCGCTGGGCGCGCGTGCCGCGGTGCAGCGCGTCCTTGACGAGGGTTTCGATTTCGACCTCATCGACGCGCACTACTACTACCCGGATGGCGTGGCGGCCGCACTGCTGGCCCGCTGGTTCGGCAAGCCGCTGACCATCACTGCCCGCGGCACCGACCTGAACCTGATCCCGCAGCACGCGCTGCCGCGGCGCATGATCGAGTGGGCCGCGCGGCGCGCGTCCGGCTCCATCGGCGTCTGTGCGGCGTTGATGGACGTGCTGCGCGGGTGGGGCCATGACCCGGCCCGGCTGCACACGCTGCGCAACGGGGTGGACCTGGAGCGTTTCCGCCCGCTGCCGCCACTGGCCATGCGGGCCGAGCTGGGCGTGGAGGGTGACCCGCTGCTGCTGTCGGTCGGGCATCTGATCGAGCGCAAGGGGCACCACATCGCCATCGAGGCGCTGGCACTGCTCGCGCGGCAACGGCCCGGTGCCCGCCTGGTCATCATCGGCGAAGGCCAGGAGCGCGCGGCGCTGACCGCGCTGGCCACACGGCTGGGTGTGGCCGACAAGGTGCGCCTGACGGGCGCGCTGCCCAACACCGAGCTGCTGAAGTGGTACAGCGCCGCCGATGTGCTGCTGCTTTGTTCCAGCCGCGAGGGCTGGGCCAACGTGCTGCTGGAGTCCATGGCCTGCGGCACGCCGGTGGTGGCCACCGACATCTGGGGCACGCCCGAAGTGGTGGCCCGGCCCGAGGCGGGCCGGCTCGTCGCCGAGCGCACCGGGGCCGGCTTCGCGGCCGGCATCGAGGCGTTGCTGGCGGCCGGCGTGGACCGCGCCGCCACGCGTCGCTACGCCGAGGGCTTCAGCTGGCAGGCCACCACCGATGGCCAGCTCCATCTGTTCAGCGCGATCCGGGAGGCTGGCAGCCATGCGTGACCTTGCCTTGCTCGTCGTCATCGGCTGGTGCTTCCTGCAGGCGTTCAAGCGCCCGTGGGTGGGCATCCTGTGCTGGACCTGGCTGAGCATCATGAACCCGCACCAGCTGTCCTGGAGCCTGCGGACCATGCCGTTCGCGGCGGCCATCGGCGGCGCCACGCTGCTGGGCCTGTTCATCACGAAGGACCGGCGCGACTACTCGATGACCCGGGAGAACACCACGCTGCTGCTGTTCATGATCTGGATGTGCATCACGCTGCCGTTCTCGATGATCTTTGACGAGTCGTTCGAGCTCTGGAAGCGGGTCATGAAGATCGACCTGATGCTCCTCGTGGCCATCGTGCTGCTGCACAGCAAGCGGCACACCATGCTGCTGGTCTGGGTGCTCGTCATCTCCATCGGCTTCTTCGGCGTCAAGGGTGGTGCCTTCACCGTGGCCACGGGCGGCAGCTACAAGGTCTGGGGGCCGGAGAACACCTACATCGAAGGCAACAACGAGATCGCGCTGGCGGTCGTCATCGTCATTCCGCTGATGCGTTTCCTGCAGCTGCAGATGCAGGCCAAGTGGGCCAAGACGACGATGATGGTCTGCATGGTGCTGATGGCCATGTCGGCACTGGGTAGCCACTCCCGGGGGGCGCTGCTGGGCATCGGCGCCATGGCGCTGGTGTTGTGGTGGCGCGGCAAGAACAAGGTGGGCAGCGCGATCATCATGGTGGTGGTGGGCGCGGCCCTGTTGTCGATGATGCCGGCCGAGTGGTGGGAGCGCATGAACACCATCAAGAGCTACGACCAGGACCAGTCGGCGCTGGGCCGCATCAATGCCTGGTGGATGGCCTGGAACCTGGCCAAGTCCAACTTCTTCGGTGGCGGCTTCTACATCTGGACGGGCCGTATCTTCGAGATCTACGCCCCCGACCCCACCGACCCGCACGCCGCGCACAGCATCTATTTCATGGTGCTGGGAGAGCAGGGCATCATCGGGCTCATCCTGTTCCTGACCCTGTTCACCATGGTCTGGTTCACCGCTGGCACGCTGCGCGTCAAGGGGCAGGCCCAGCCCCAGACGCAGTGGCTGTCCGACCTCGGCAGCATGCTGCAGGTGAGCCTGGCGGGCTATGCGGTGGGCGGCGCCTTCCTGAGCCTGAGCTATTGGGATCTGCCTTACAACCTGATGATCCTGGCCGTCATCGGCAAGCGCTGGCTGGATCGCAAGGAATGGCTGCGCGAGAAGGACGAGCCCCTGATCTACTGGCCCGACTCCCTGAAGAAACGCTTCGCGAAGAGGAAGCCGCCCCCGGTGCTGTCATGAAGCCCTTGATGAGTCTGCTGTCGCCGGCCGGTGCGCGTGCGCGCCTGACCGTGCTGATCTTTCACCGCGTGCTGCCGCAACCCGATCCGCTGTTCCCGGACGAGGTCGATGCGGCGCGTTTCGATGCGCTGTTGGGCTGGGTGAAATCCTGGTTCCAGGTGCTGCCGCTGGATGCCGCCATCCGGCAGTTGCACGAAGGCAGCCTGCCGGCCCGCGCGGCGGCGTTGAGCTTCGATGACGGCTATGCGGACAACCACGATGTCGCCTTGCCGCTGCTGCGCAAGCACGGGCTGCCCTGCAGCTTCTTCGTGGCCACCGGTTTCCTCGATGGCGGCCGCATGTGGAACGACACGCTGATCGAGTCCGTGCGCCAGAGTCGGCTGCCCACGCTGGACCTGCGGGGCCTGGTGGATGGGCGCGGTGACGATCTGGGCCAGCACGCGCTGGTCGACACGGCCGCGCGGCGGGCGGCATTGGGCCAGCTGATTGAGCGGGTCAAGTACCTGCCGCCCGAGCCCCGCGTGGCGTGCGTGGACGCCATCGCGGCGCGGGCCGAGGTGCGGCCGCCGGACGACCTGATGATGAGCAGCGGGCAGGTGCGTGCGTTGCGGGCTGCCGGCATGCAGATCGGCGCGCACACGGTCAGCCATCCCATCCTGGCGACGCTGGACGAGGACCGCGCCGCGGACGAGATCGGTCGCAGCCGCGACACGCTGCAGGGCTTGCTGGGCGAGAAGGTCGGCCTGTTCGCCTACCCCAACGGCAAGCCGGGCACCGACTACCGGCCGGACGTGCACCCACGCCTCGTGCGCGAGCTGGGCTTCGAGTCCGCCGTGTCGACGCGGTGGGCCGCTGCGCGGCACGGCGACGACGTGTTCCAGATCCCGCGCTTCACGCCGTGGGACCGCAGCCGGCTCAAGTTCGGCCTGCGGCTGGCGCGTCAGCTCACGCAGTGAGCCGCCAGTCGGGCGCGTGCTGGCGCAGCCACTGCTCCAGCATCATCAGGATCCACACCATCTCGCCGTAGTAGCCGGCGTGTTCCTTCAGCCGCTTCGTCAGCAGGTTCTCGACGAACTCGGGCCGCACGATGCCACGGGCAGCGACACCACGCAGAGAATCCGCGGCCAGCGCGTTCAGCGCGGCGTCCTTGACGGCCCAGGGGCCGAAGGGCAGGCCGAAGCCGTGCTTCTTCTTCGTCAGGATCTCGTCCGGCAGGAAGCCGCGCAGCGCCTCCTTGAAGAACCAGCGCAGCTTCAGGCCCTTGAGCTTGTAGCTGGTCGGCAGCTTCAGCGAGAAGTCCAGCAGCCGCGTGTCCAGCAGCGGGAAGCTGACGTCCACGCCGGCCAGCGCCGTCGTGCCGACGACCTTGGGCAGGTCGTTCTCGGCCAGCGTGTAGCGCCAGTCGAAGGTCAGCATCTGGTTAACGAGGCTGGCGTCGTGCGGGCCGGCGGCCCAGGTGGCTCGCTGGTGCTGGCGCGGCGAGTCCGTGTCGACGGCGGCCAGGAACTGCGGCGTCAGCACGTCCCGCAGGCCCAGCCGGTCCAGCAGGTTGTAGCTCTGCATGCGGTCGGGCATGGGCACGCGCGCCTGGCGGATGTAGCTGGTGCCCTTCTTCAGCAGCGGGATGTTGCCGGTGACCGGGTTCATGAACAGCGGGTTGAGCACGCCGGCGCGCAGCGGCGACGGGATCTGGCTGTAGACGTGGAACACGCGTTCCTTGGCGTAGCGGGTGTTGCCGCCGAACAGCTCGTCGCCGCCGTCGCCGGCCAGCAGCCGCGTGTAGCCATCGTCATGCGCCTTGCGGGCGCAATAGAACGCGGGCACGGCGGAGGAGTTGCCGAAGGGCTGGTCGTAGTGCGCGGCGACGTCGGGGATGGCCTTCACGAGGTCGGCCGGTGTCACGTAGTATTCGTGATGGTTGGCGCCGAACGCCTTGGCGGCGATGCGGGCGTAGGCCATCTCGTCGTAGCCCTCGGCCTCGAAGCCGATGGAGTAGCTCGCCGGCGCCTGGCCCGTGGCCTCGCGCAGCAGGCCGGCGACGGTGGAGCTGTCGGTTCCGCCGCTGAGGAAGCAGGCGGTTTTGCCGTCGCCCGTCAACCGGTCCTTCACGGCGTCACGCAGGATGCCGCGGAACTCGTCGCGCAGCGTGCCGAAGTCGGGGCTGGCCTGCTCGACGAAATGCGCCGTCCAGTAAGGCGCCACGGTCAGTTGGCCGTCCTGGAACAGCGCGTAGTGCGCCGCCGGCAGCCGGTGGATGCCGGCGTAGATGGTGCGCGGCGACGGGATGCAGTGGTGGAACAGGTAGTCGAAGATCGCCTGGGTGCTGAGTGCCGTGATGCCCAGCCGGCGCGCCAGCACGTCGGCACGGGTGGCGAAGTGCAGCCGCCCGTCCTGCACGGCGTAGCACAGGCTGTGCACGGCGAAACGGTCGACGGCCAGGTAGCTGCCGCCGCCCGGCAGGTCCAGCGCCACGGCGAACTCGCCGCCGACGTCGGCCGCGCAGGCCGCGCCACGTGCGGCAAAGGCCTGGCGCCATGCGGCCAGCGGCTCGGCGGCCGGGGCGCTGAAGCGGGGAGCGCCGGAGGCGAAGGGCAGGTCGGGAGGCAGGTCGTGGGCTTGCATCTCTGGGGGTGTCGGGGGCTTCAGGCGGCCGGATTGTCCGCGGGCGGCTGGGGTTTGGCGCGCAGCCGGCGCCGGGCGTTGCCGAGCAACTGGCGGGCCAGGCCGGCCAGCCCGCGCAGCGTCAACGGGTCGTAGGCGATCAGGCCGAAGCGCTCGCGGCGCTGGCTCATCCAGGCGGCCTTGTAGGCATCGTCGCCGATCAGGTAGTCGATCTCGCGGACCTGGTCCACATCGATGGCCCGCTCCATCAGCAACGCCGTCAGCAGCGTGCCGGGGGCCAGCGCCTTGTGGGCCTCGTCGTAGGCGAGCTTGTAAATGTCGGCGCGGCCGTTGGCGACGATCCAGATCTGCGCGGCCACCGGCTTGTCGCCCAGCCAGGCCAGGCCCAGGCGCAGCCAGCCGCGCTGCGCGCACAGGCGGATCAGGCCCGGCACGAAGCCAGGGTAGGGCTCGGGCACCTTCCAGCTCTGCGCGTAGACGGCCTGGTAGGCGGCCAGCCCAGCCTCCAGCGCGTCGCCACCGGTGACGATCTCCAGCCGGCCGCCCTCTGCCGCGAACTTCTTGGCGTTGCGCTTGATGGTGCTGCGCACCTGGCCGCTGCGGTCCTGCAGGTAGTCGGCCCAGGTCTGGCGCACCGGTTCGTACCAGTTGCCGAACGCGAAGTAGCCGTGCGCGCTCAGCCCCGCGAGCCCGAGCGCGCGCTGGAGCAGCGTGAACTCGCGCGACGCCGGGTCCATCGGCGAGAAGCGGTAGGCGGCCGCATGGCTGCCGCGCCGCAGCGCGCGCGTCAGCGGCAGCAGGTCCTCGGCCTGCACGTCGTCCGCCAGCGCGGGTGCGTAGATGGCCGTGTAGAAATTGGACAGCGCGCTGATCTCGCCGCCCGGCACGCCGGACTGGGCCACCGTGGGCAGCACGGCCAGCACCCGCCCGTCGCGGCGCAGCACGTGGAGGCGCACCGGCGTCGCCTGCGCGTTGGCGGCGTAGACGTGGTCGATGAGGTTGGCGTGCCAGTCGGCGCCGAACTCGATGTGGCGCTGCTCTGCGCGCGCCATCAGGGCCAGGGCGTCGGCAGGCAGTTCGCGCACGTGCGCGTAGCACTCCACGCTGGCGTGAGACACCGGTGCCGTCATGCCGAACCGCCGCGCAGCTGGCGCCAGGCGACGCCCAGCGGGAACTTGAGCGTCCGCAGTGATGGCCGCAGTCGCTGGCTCAGCCACCAACTGCGCAGCGCCGCACCGCCGTGGCCGTGCTGGGCTTGCACATAGGCCAAGTCGAAAGCCTTCTCGGCCTCCGCGCCGCGCAGCAGCCGGGCCTCCTGCGCCGTCAGCGGGCGTGGCGGCTGCAGGCGCAGGTGACGGGTGATCTCGTGGATGCTGGCGGCCTGCTGCACCACCCGGCCCGGCTTCGTGAAGTAACCCAGCCCTTCGCGCTGGCGGTAGACCGGCCGTGCCAGGTAGGCGCAGCGCAAAAGCAGTGCGGCGCGAATGGCCCAGTCGCAGTCCCACATGAGGCAGTCGGCGCGGAACAGGCCCACGCGCTGCAGCGCATCATGGCGTACGACGGGGCGCTGGAACTGCATCGGCGTGCTGCGGATGAGGGCCGGCACCAGGCCGTCCTCGAACACCACCAGGTCCGGCTCGGGCTTGCGGTGGCGCGTGGCGCCGATGACGGCCCAGGTGGCGCCACGGTGGCTTTGCTCGCTGGCCGCGGGTGCGCTGCCGTCGCCGAACCAGGCCACGTCGACGAAGCACACGTCGATGTCATCGCGCCCCGTGACCTGCGCCTGCAGCGCCGGCAGGAACTGCTCGTCGTAGTGATCGTCGTCGTCCAGGAACGCGATCCAGTGGCCTTGCGCACGGGCCGCGCCGTCGGACTTGCTGGCTGCCCCGCCCTGCGAGCGGTCGTGCCTGAGCACCTGCACGGGCCGGCCATGCACGGGCGCCAGGGCGTCGGCCTGCACGGGCGGGTCCGAGGCGTCGTCGACGACGATGACCTCGATGTCCGCCGGCGGCTGGCGGCGCAGGCTGTCCAGCGCCTCGGCCAGCAGCGCGGGCCGGTTGTGCGTGGGCACGACGATGGAGAACAGCGGACGGGTCATGGCGGCGTCGACGGGTCGGAGGTGGTCGTGGCGGCGCTGGTGCGGCGCAGCAGCAGCCAGTCGCGGGCGCGCTGGAAGTGCTTTTCCTCGGCGAGCGGATGGCGAACCCACTGGGCCACCGCCAGGCCGCACAGCCCGCCCAGGGCCGCCACTGGCATCCACGCCAGTGGCGACAGCGGTTCGGTGTGCCCCCAGCCGACAAGGCTGAGCTGCACGGCCGGCGGCAGGCTGCAGGCGGCGCCGACCGCCAGGCTACGCCACAGCGCGGCCCGCATGGCGCCATGGTCATCACCGATGCCACGCCGGCGCGCTGCCGCAAACACCGGCATGGACAGCACCGCCCACACCAGGAAGGCCAGCGCGCAGGCGGCGATGCTCTGGAACACGATGGCGGCGCCCGCAATCATCAGCATGCGCACCGTCTGCAGCGAGAGCTCCACGCGGGTCACGAGGTCGATGCGCCCCACCGCCGTCAGCAGGTTGGGCGTCAGGGCATTCACCGCTGCCACCGCGCCGGCCAGGCAGAACAGCGGCACCAGCGTCGCCGCGGCATGCCATTGCGCGCCGTACAGCAGGTGCAGCACCTCCAGCGCATACAGCGACACCAGCGCATGGAACGGCCAGGCGAACACCGTCACCAGCGCAACCGACTTGGCATAGGGCTGCGGCAGCGCCAGCCCGTTGCGGTGCGCCTGGGCGAACGCCGGCAGCGCGACATTGCGGATGGCGCTCATCAGGTCGCGGTTGAAGATGTTCATCAGCCCCTGCGCGCGGCTGAGGATGGCCACCGGCTGGAAGCCCAGCACCTTGCCGACCACGAGGTCGTTCATGTCCATGGCGACCGATGTCACCAGGCCCGTGACCGACACCTGACCGCCGAAGCCCAGCAGCGACCGCCAGGCGCCCAGCCGCGGGCGCGGGAAACCCAGCGGCGGCCGGATGATCCACAGGCCCACGACGGTGGCCGCGTTGCCGGCCACGGCGCCCCACGCGAGCGCATCGACGCCGGCGCCCAGCAGCGCCAGGCCGATGGACACGACGGCGCCGGTCACTGCCGCGCTGATCATCACGTACAGCAGGCGCTTGAACTCCAGTGCACGGCGCAGCAGCGCCAGGGACACGGTGGTCAGCGGCAGCAGCAGGAAGTTCAGCGCGCAGATGCGCAGCGTGCTAGCGACGCGCGGGTCATGCTGGTAGAAGTCCGCCACGAAGGGGGCGGCCCCCATCGTCACGAGGAACAGCAGCAGGCCCAGTCCCATGGAGAGGCTGAACGCGGTGCCGGTCAGCTCCTCGTCCAGTTGCTGCGCCTGCACCAGGTAGCTGCCGATGCCGAAATCGCGCAGCACCTGCGCCAGCCCGAGCACGGCCATGCTGACGGAGTAGACGCCGATCTGGTCGGGCGTCAGCAGCCGCGCCAGCGTCATGTTGGAGGCGAGCGCGAGCACCAGCAGCAGGTAGCGCTCGATGAGCGAGAGCGCGAGCGCGCGGCGGACGCTGGTCATGGCGTCTGCGCCGACGGGCCGCGGGGAAGGGCGCCGCGTTGCATCAGTAGATGTTCTTCTTCTTCTGTGACCGCTGCTCGACCCAGGCCGCGTAGCGGGCCGGCTGCACGCGGGAGCGCCAGCGGCTCTGCAGGGTGCCGAAGGCGCGCCAGATGCGCAGCTCGCGCAGGAAGCGCTCCGACGGCGGCTCGCCGCGCAGCGGGGCCGCCAGCCAGGCCAGCCCGTCCTGCAGCAGGCGGCGGTAGAGCCACAGCGGCGTCCAGGCCAGGTGTCGCGTGCCGGGTTCAAGGTCCTGCCACGGCGAGATGCCGGCCTTGAACGACCAGCGCCGGAAGTAGCGTTTGCTCAGCAGCTGCGTGTCCACCGGGGCGAGCACCTCCCAGCCGGGCTCGTAGACCGTCGGCACCTGCTGGCGCATGCAGCGCTGCCCGAACTCGAAGTCCATGTGGCGGAAGTGAGTTTCAGAGAAGCCGCCCACGCGGTCGAACAGCGTGGCGCGGGCTGCCATGTTGGATCCCGCGGGCGCGTAGCTCGCATGCGGCGGCGCGAGCCGCTCGTCACCCAGGTCCACGCCCGCCAGGATCGCGCCCATGTCGCGGTGGAACCAGGCCGGCGGGCCGGGGGGCGGCCAGTCCAGCAGCGTCTTGCCGCCCACCAGCATCACGGCTTCGTCCGCGAACAGCGCCGGCACGCGGTGCGCCCAGTCGGCCGGGAAGAGGATGTCGTCGTCGGAGAAGGCCAGCAGGTCGCAGCCCAGCGAGCGGGCGAACGCGATGCCGCTGTTCAACGCGAACTGCTTGCCCTGGCGTCCCTCGAAGCGGTAGTGCAATCGACCGGGTCGCCAGGTCTGCTGCGCGGCCTCGACGACGGCGCGCGTGTCGTCGCTTGAGTTGTTGTCCATCACGATGAACTCGACCGGCTGCCCGGCCACCTGCTGGGCCTGCAGCGAGTCCAGCGTGATGCGCAGCGTTTGCGCGCGGTTCCAGGTGCAGAGGATGACTGCGAGGTGGTGGGGCATGGGGTCAGGGCAGGGCCGACGGGGCGGACGCGACAGACGCGCCGGCTGCGGCTCGCCGGGAAGGCACGCAGTGTAGTTTCGACATGGCCGCGCGCCGCCGCTCAACCGAGGGGCCGCGTCACCTGCCGGTAGACCTCGAGATGGCGTTCCCAGCTCTGCGCCCAGCGGAAGCGGCGGGCCCAGGACGCCGCTGCCTGGGCCCGTTCGGCGCGCTGGGCTGGCGCCATCGTCGCGGCGGTGTGCAGTGCGGCGGCCCAGGCCTGCAGGTCATCGGCCGGCACCAGCGTGGCCAGCGGGCCCACCAGCTCCGCCAGACTGCCCAGCGGGCTGAAGATGACGGGCGTGCCGGCGGCCTGCGCCTCGATGGCGGGGAAGCCGAAGCCTTCGTACAGCGTCGGGTACAGCACGGCGGCGGCCTCCACGTACAGCGCGTGCAGCGCCTCGTCGGACAGGAACTCGGCGAACAGCACGCGGCCCTGCAGTGCAGGCGGCAGCGCCGCGCGGGTTTCGTCGCGGGCAGCCGCGCCGAACCCGCAGGCGATCAGCTTGAGTGACGGGTCGGGCTGTGTGGCCAGCACCTGCAGCGCCCAGTCGAAACGTTTTCGCTTCATGGGGCCGCCCAGGTAGACCGCGTAGCGCGCGCCGCCCAGCGCCGTCTGCAGCGGCATCGGGATGCTGGTGGTCGGGGGTTCGAAATAGCGGGGCTCGATGCCGTGGTGGATGACCGTCAGCCGCGGCTCCAGTTCCGGCCAGCGCTTGAGGATGTCGCGCCGTGAGCAGTCGCTGATCGTGATGACGTGGGCCGCCCGCTTCAACGCGGCCGGCACCACATGGTCCCAGTAGAGGCGCTCGCCGGGGGTGTCGGGACGCTCGTCGAAGGCCAGCGTGTCGTGCAGCGTGACGACCGTCGGCAGCGGCTGCCACAGCGGCAGCGCGCCCTCGGTGCAGTGCAGCAGCGACAGCGGCAGCCGGCGGGCTCGCTGCGGCAGCCCCAGCTGCTCCCACAGCCGGAAGCGGTCGCCGCGGAACTCGAAGATGTCCGGCGTGAAGCGCGGGCTCTCGGGGTGGAGCAGCGGGTGGCGGGGATCGTCGGCGAACAGGTGCCAGGCAATGTCATCGCTGCTGTGGCGCAGCAACTCCATGACGTACTTGCCCATGCCGCGCACATGGGCGGTGTTGAGGCAGCGGGCGACCAGACCGATCTTCATGAGGACCTCGGCAAACGCGGCGGCAGCCAGGATCGCAGCCAGAGCTTCCAGCCGGGCAGATGGGTGGGTGCGATGCGCAGCGCCTGGCGGCAGCTGCGGCGGGCGCCGGCGTGTTCGCCAGCGGCCAGTTGTGCATACGCGAACTCGCTCCAGCTGCCGGCCAGCCGCTGCTTCACCTCGCGCGCGTCGGCCGAGCGGCCGTCCGGCCCCTGCAGCCCCCAGGTGTCCAGGGCCTTCTGCACGACGCGGCCCCGGTAGTTTTCCTGGGGCAGGCTGCGCGTGATGCTGCCCGGGTGCTGTCGGTACAGCGCCAGCGGCCGCGCCACGCGTTCGATACGCGTGACCCGGGACAGCCGCAGCCACAGGTCGTAGTCCTCGCCGATGCGCAGCGTGGTGTCGAAGACGCCCACCTCGTCCAGCAGTGCGCGTTGCAGCAGCACGGTGGACGTCCAGACCGCGCAGTCCAGCAGCAGCTCCGGGTACAGCCAGCCGGTCGGGCCGGCCCAGGCCGGGCCGTCGGTTTCGGCCGACAGTTGCTGCAGCAGCGCTGGCGGAGGCGCCTCGGACAGGCTGGGCCACACCTGCCAGGCCGTGTAGCTCATGCGCGCTCCCGGTGCGGCCTGCAGCGCGCCGAACTGCGCGGCCAGCTTGCCCGGCAGCCAGATGTCGTCGGCGTCGCAGAAGGCGATCCAGTCGGCCCGCGCCGCAGCGATGCCGGCGTTGCGGGCCGCCGCAACGCCGCCGTTGGCCACGCGGATCAGCCGCACCTGCGGAAACTCGCGCGCCACGGTGTCGGCCGAGCCGTCGGTGGAGCCGTCGTCGACGACAATCACGTCAAGCTGTGCGCCTTCTTGGGCGAGCACGGACTTCAGCGTGGCGGCGAGGTAGCGCTCGGCGTTGAAGCAGGGGATGACGACGCTGACGGTCGGCGCAGCCGTCATCGTTCAGTTGGAGGCCGCGGACGCGGGCACGGGGGCGGACGCGGCAGCGTCGGGCGCGGGCGGCTCGACCCACTTGCCGGCCGCGGCTAGGCGGTCGCGCAGGTCGCGGCGGTCGAAGCCCATCGCGATGACCCGGTGCGCCAGCGCCAGCGCCTTGTCGTAGAGATTCAGGTCCATGTAGAACATCCCCGTGTTGAATTGCGCGAAGGGGTTGTCCTGCGTGGTGTCCGCGACGTAGTCCAGGTGCTTCAAAGCCTCGTCCTGCCGGTTCTTGCGGATCAGATAGCTCACGTAGAGCAGGCGGGCGATGTGGTCGTCGGGCTTGAAGCGCAGCGCGCGTTCGTACCAGCATTCCATCGTGTAGCTGGCACCTTCCGGCGGATCGCGGCGGGTCTTCTCGACCAGCTGTTCCATGACCAGCAGCGCGTGCGGATGGTTGGGGAAGACGCTGAGGGTGTAGCCGAGGTCGCCGCCGAAGGGGCCCGTCTTGGTCCTGGTCAGCGTCTGCACGCCACGGTCGAAGTGGGCACTCTCGACGAGCTTCTTTTGGTGGGCGTTGGCCTTGCGGTAGTCGTGCGGGCCGTAGTTCCATTCCAGCGAGCCGCAGACTTCTTCGACACCCGCGCAAGCCGGAGCACTGATCAGCAGCAGGGCGAGGACGGACAGGACGGACTTCATCGTTGCTCCCGGACGGTTTTCAGCCAGTTCAGCGTGAGGGTCTCGACGTGGGCGGCCTGGCGCAGGTCGGAGAAGGTGTGGTCCGCGTCGTCCAGCGGCTCGCGTCGCACGCGACCGTTGTCGAGCAGGCCTTGCCATGCAGGCGACGACTGGGCATGCAGGCTGAACTCGCGGGCAGTGTAGTCATCGCCGCTGAGCACCAGCAGCGTCGGCCCGCCGAACGCTTGCAGGCCGGCCGCCATGCGGTCCTGAAAGCTGCGGGCGTCCGGTGCACTGCCGCCGCCTCTGGCCAGCCGCAGGTTGCTGCCCAGGCCGCGCAGCGCGGTCAGGCCGACGCCGCCGCGCAGCAGCTTGCTCCAGAACTCCGGCTGCCGCAGCCGGCGCCAGTAGTAGTGCTTCACGTGGGTCTGCGCCAGCGTGGCAGCCGAGCGCACCCATGGATTGAGCAGGCACAGGCCAGCGATGCGCGGGTCTAGCGTGCGCTCGACATAGAGCAGTGCCGCAGAGGCCGCATCGCACAGCCCCCACAGCGCCACGCGCCTGAGCCCCGGGCGAGCTGCCAGCAGCGCGTCGATGGCCGCGGCAATGTCCGCCTCGACGTCCTCGAAGTTGCGCGCCGCGCCGCCGCTGTCGCCCATGCTGCGGTAATCGAAGCGCAGCGTCGGGAAACCGTGGGTGGCCAGGTGGCGCGCCAGCAGCGTGAACTGCCGGTGGCTGCCGGCGCGGTACTGCGGGCCGCCGACGATGATGAGCACGCCCACGTCGGCTGGCGTGCCGTCATGCGGTTCCGGCTCGGCCAGGATGCCCACCAGCGGTTCGCCCTCGCAGGCGAAATCCAGCACCCGCTCCTTCATGCCAGTGCCTCCACGGTGCGCGTGATCAGCGCCGGGGCGAGCTCGATCTCGGTCGTCGCCCAGAACGCCGGCCCCGGCACGATCTGTGGGCGCACGGCCCAGCCGGCGTCCTGCCAGGTCTTGAGGGCCTGCTCGCTGACGGGCGTGAAGGTCGCGTCCTCGCGCGTGCTCAGCTCCAGCCATGAGACGCGGCCGGGCGTGCCGGTCGGGGCGAGTTTGGCGGTTTCCAGGCCGGATGCCAGCGCCGATCCCAGCCGGTAGCCGGCGATCTCCACCGGCCGGCCGGCGGCCAGTTCGGTCTTCAGCTGATCCATCAGCCCCTTGCTGGCGCCGCCGGCCATCTCGGCGGCCAGCCGTAGGCGCAGGAACTGTTGCAGCGCCAGCTTGCCGCTGGTCATCGGCTGCCAGAACAGATGGTTGACGGGCCGCTCCCAGTCCGCGGCGGCCAGCAGGCAGCCGGCGCGCAGGCTCCACAGCCACAGCGGCGCGTCGGTCACACGGCGGTCCAGTTCGGCCAGGCCCAGGCGCACGTCGGCCTGCCAGTCGGCCCAGCTGGCGTCGCCGAAGTCGGCGGAGGAGTCGCCGCAGCCGCGCAGGTCGATCTGCAGCACGGCGTGGCCGGCCTCGGCCAGCGCGCGGCAGGCCAGCGCGGCCATGCGGCGCGACTTGTTCATCTCCTCGGCAAACGGGTGCAGATAGAGCACCTTGCTG
The DNA here is from genome assembly GCF_058794515.1 of Roseateles sp. GW823-FHT07B05. NCBI lineage: Bacteria > Pseudomonadati > Pseudomonadota > Betaproteobacteria > Burkholderiales > Sphaerotilaceae > Roseateles > Roseateles sp. GW823-FHT07B05. The sequence goes on along the minus strand of NZ_JBXAGX010000002.1, from coordinate 494,790 downwards.
CGCGGCGCGCCGACGGGCGCGTGGAACAGGCAAAGCCGCTGCTCGCCGCCAGCGGCGGGCAGGAAAAAGACTTCGGGGTGCGGGATCAACCCAGGCGGGCGGCGACGAAGTCCGCCAGCGAACCGACCGTCGCGAAGGTGTCGCCGTCGATGTCGTCATCGTCGACCACCAGGCCCAGCTGTTCCTCCAGCCCGGTGATGAGGCTGACCACGGCCATCGAGTCCAGCTCGGGCAGGGCGCCCAGCAGCGCGGTGTCGCGGGTGAAGGTCTGGGCGCGGCCGTTCAGGCTCAGCACGTCGTCGAGAAGCCTCAGCACATGGCCGAGGACTTGGGCGTTGTCCATTCGTGGGCGTCCAAAAATCAAGCCCGCCAGTTTAGCGGCGTGCCCCCTTGCCTCCGGGGAGCGCACCCCTCGGCCTCGGGGTCGCGTGAGATACTTTTTTCACTGTCATCCGCCCGCTGTCCATGCCCGAATCCACGCTGCTCCACGAGTTGGTGGCCGTCGCCGCCGAGCGCACGCCCGATGCCCCGGCACTGACCTATGGCGCGCTGACGCTGGGCTACGGCGAGCTGGACGCCGCCGTGCGGGGTTTCGCCAGCGGCCTGATGGCGCTGGGCCTGGCTCGCGGCGAGCGGGTGGCCATCTACCTGGAAAAGCGCTTCGAGACGGTCATCGCCAGCTTCGGTGCGCCGGCGGCCGGCGGCGTGTTCGTGCCGCTGAACCCGCTGCTCAAGCCCGAGCAGGTGGGCTTCATCCTGCGCGACTGTGACGTGCGCGTGCTGGTCACGTCGCCCGAGCGGCTGGCGCAGCTGGGTGAGGTGCTGACGCAATGCCCGTCGCTGCGCCATGTGGTGCTGACCAGCGGTGCGGGTTCCGCGCCGGTGCCGGTGCACGACTGGGCCGCGCTGCTGGCGTCGTCCGCCCGCGCCGGGCATCGCGTCATCGACACGGACGTGACGGCCATTCTCTACACGTCCGGCTCCACGGGCCGGCCCAAGGGCGTCGTGCTGTCCCACCGCAACACGGTGGCGGGCGGCAAGAGCGTGGCCAGCTACCTGGAGAACCGCGCCAGCGACACGCTGCTGGCGGCGCTGCCGTTGTCGTTCGACGCCGGTTTCAGCCAGCTGACGACGGGCTTCCACAGCGGCGCGCGCGTCGTGCTGCTGAACTACCTGCTGCCCCGCGACGTGCTCAAGGCGATGGAGCGCGAGAAGGTCACGGGCCTGACGGCCGTGCCGCCGCTCTACATCCAGCTGACGCAGCTGGAATGGCCCGCCGCCATCGACGCCAACCTGCGCTACTTCGCCAACACCGGCGGTCGCATGCCGCGCGCGACGCTGGACTTGCTGCGCGCCAAGGTGCCGTCGGCCAAGCCCTTCCTGATGTATGGCCTGACCGAGGCCTTCCGCTCGACCTACCTGCCGCCGGAGGAGGTGGACCGCCGGCCCGACTCCATCGGCAAGGCGATCCCGAACGCCGAGATCCTGGTGCTGCGTGAGGACGGCACGGAGTGCGCGCCCGACGAGCCGGGCGAACTGGTGCACCGCGGCGCGCTGGTGGGCCTGGGCTACTGGAACGACGCCGAGAAGACGGCCGAGCGCTACAAGCCGCTGCCCGTCGGCGTCGGCGGCCGCGAGGGCGGCCTGCAGCTGCCCGAGTTCGCGGTGTTCTCGGGCGACACGGTCAGGCGCGATGCCGAAGGCTTCCTGTACTTCGTCGGCCGTCGCGATGAGATGATGAAGACCTCGGGCTACCGTGTCAGCCCGACCGAGGTCGAAGAGGTGCTGTACGCGACCGGCCTGGTGGGCGAATGCGTGGCCTTCGGCGTCCATCACGACACCTTGGGCCAGGCCATCCAGGTCATCGCGACGCCGCCGGAAGGCGCGGCCGAGCTGGACCTGGCCGCGCTGACCGCCGCCTGCAAGGCCCGCATGCCGGCCTACATGGTGCCGCACGGCGTCGACGCACGCCTCGGTCCGCTGCCGCGCAACCCGAACGGCAAGATCGACCGCAAGACGCTGTCGACCGACTGGCTTGAACAACACAACGCCGCATGAGCGAACCCATTGCCCCGAAGCGCGCGCTGGAGCACGCGCCCGTCCTGTTCCCTCGCGACGCCCATGGCGAGCTGCTTGTCGGCGGCCAGCGGCTGTCGGTGCTCGCGGAGCGCGTCGGCCAGACGCCGTTCTATGCCTATGACCGCGGCCTGTTGAAGGCCCGCGTGGCCGAGCTGCGCGCGGCGCTGCCGCAGGGCATCGAGCTGCACTACGCGATGAAGGCCAACCCGATGCCGGCGCTGGTGCAGCTGATGGCCGGGCTGGTGGACGGCATCGACGTCGCGTCAGCCGGCGAACTGCAGGTGGCGCTGAACGCCGGCGCCGACCCGCACGAGATCAGCTTCGCCGGCCCCGGCAAGCGCGACATCGAGCTGGGCCAGGCCGTGGCGGCGGGCGTGCTGGTCAACGTGGAGTCGGCGCGAGAGCTGGCGCCGCTAGCGCGTGCGTCGCAGCGGCTGGGCCTGCCGGCGCGCGTCGCGCTGCGCGTGAACCCCGACTTCGAGCTCAAGGGCTCCGGCATGCGCATGAGTGGCGGCCCGAAGCAGTTCGGCATCGACGCCGAGGCGCTGCCCGAGGTGCTGGCCGAGGTGGGGCGCCTGAGCGGTGATGGTTTGGCTTTCGAAGGCTTCCACCTGTTCGCCGGCTCGCAGAACCTGAAGGCCGAAGCCATCTGCGAGGCGCAGCAGAAGAGCTACGAGCTGGCGCTGCGCCTGGCCGAGAGCGCGCCCGCGCCGGTGAAGTTCCTGAACCTGGGCGGCGGCTTCGGCATTCCGTACTTCCCGGGCGAGTCGCGGCTGGACCTGGCGCCCATCGCCGACAACCTGGCCGCGCTGCAGGCGCGCGCCAAGGCCGACCTGCCGGCGGCCAAGCTGGTCATCGAGCTGGGTCGCTATTTCGTCGGCGAGGCGGGCGTCTACGTGAGCCGCATCGTGGACCGCAAGGTGTCGCGCGGCCAGGTCTTCCTGGTGGCCGATGGCGGCCTGCACCATCACTTGTCAGCCTCGGGCAACTTCGGCCAGGTGCTGCGCAAGAACTATCCGGCGTCCGTCGAACCCCAGGGCCGCCGCGAGACGGCAACGGAAATCGCCAGCGTCGTCGGCCCGCTTTGCACGCCGCTGGACCTGCTGGCCGACCGCATGGACATGGCCAAGGGCGAGATCGGCGATCTGGCCATCGTCTACCAGAGCGGCGCCTATGGCCGCAGCGCCAGCCCCGAGGGCTTCCTGGGGCACCCGGCCTGCGTGGAAGTGCTGGTCTAAGCCTCGGCGGCGTCTTCCCAGACGCCGTTGCGCAGGATCTGGTGCGGCCGGAAGCCGGCCTTGTAGGCCATCTTGGGGCTCTCCTCGATCCAGTAACCCAGGTAGAGGTGGCTGAGCTTCAGCTCCCGGGCCTGCTGGATCTGCCACAGCACGCCGTAGGTGCCGTAGCTGGCTTCGATGTCGGGGTCGTAGAAGGTGTAGACCGCCGACAGGCCGTCGCTGAGGATGTCCAGGATGGACACCATGCGCAGCGGCGTGCTGCCGTCGGGCAGCGTCTCGCGGAACTCCACCAGCCGCGAGTTGATGCGGCTCTGCAGCAGGAACTGCGTGTACTGGTCGACGCTGTCGTGGTCCATGCCGCCGCCGCTGTGACGGCCGGCCTGGTAGCGCAGGTACAGCGCGTAATGCTCGGGTGAGTAGCCCAGCCGCATGACCTTGGCGTTCAGCTGGCGGTGCGCCTTCCACGCACGCTTCTGGCTGCGGTTGGGCTCGAAACGGTCCACCGGCACGCGCAGCGCGATGCAGGCGCGGCACTGGTCGCAATAGGGGCGGTAGGTGAACAACCCGCTGCGGCGAAAACCGGCGGCGACGAGGTTGGAGTAGGCGTCCGCGTGGATCAGGTGGCTGGGCGTGGCGACCTGCGAGCGCGCCTGGCGGCCCGCCACGTAGCTGCACGGGTAGGCGGCCGTGGCGTAGAACTGGATCTGCGCGAGGGGCAGTTCTTTGGGGTGGGTCACTTCGAATCGAGAAGCCGGTGCCAGTGGTCCGGATGATAGGTCCAGGGCCCGGGGGCGGCGTCACCGACATGGGTGGCGAGGTGGGCTTCGAACACGGGGCGCGGCACTTCGGCGGCGCCCAGTGACGCGAGGTGGCCGGTGTTCTGCTGGCAGTCTATCCACGGGATGCCGAACTCGCGGCACAGGCAGATGAGGGCGCACAAGGCGATCTTGGACGCGTCGGTGCGGCGCATGAACATGGATTCGCCGTAGAACATGGTGCCCAGGTTGACGCCGTAGAGGCCACCGACGAGTTCGCCGTCCACCCACGTCTCTACGCTGTGCATGGCCGGCCAGGAGAGGTAGGCGGCCTGCAGTGCCGGCACGATCCAGGTGCCGTTCTGGCCCTCGCGCGGCACGCTGGCGCAGGCCTTGAGCACGGCGGCGCGGTCGAAGTCGACGCGGATCTCGCAGCCGGGCGTGGCGGCGAAGCGCTGCACGGTCTTGCGCAGCGAGCGCGAGAGCTTGAAGTCCGCCGTCTTCAGCACCATGCGCGGGTCGGGCGCCCACCACAGCGGCGGCTGGCCGGGGCCGTACCAGGGGAAGACGCCTCGGCGGTAGGCTGCGGCCAGGCGCTCCGGCGTCAGTGTGCCGCCGGCGGCGAGCAGGCCGGGCGCGTCGGTGTCGGGGCCCAGCGCGCGGTGGCTGGGCGGGAAGTCGAGGGAAGCGTCGTCCAGCCAGTCGATCATGCCGCGCATGGTACGGTCGCCGCCATGATCACCGTCTATGGCATCCCCAACTGCGACACCGTCAAGAAGGCCCGCGTCTGGCTGGCCGAGCGGGGCCTGGAAGTCGCCTTCCATGACTTCAAGAAGCAGGGCGTGCCGGCCGAGTTGCTGCCCGCTTGGCTGGCTGCCTTCGGCCGCGACAAGCTCGTCAACCGCGCCGGCACGACCTGGCGCAAGCTGGACGCCGCCGCCAAGGCCGCCGTCGTTGACGACGCCGCCGCCGCGGCGCTGATGCTGGCGGAACCCAGCGTCATCAAGCGGCCGGTCGTGCGCTGGGCGGATGGCCGCTGGACGCTCGGATTCAGTGCATCAATGTTCGAAGAAGGTGCGGTAGGCGCACCAAAGTAGAACTTCCGGCGCCGCTGTGGCGCCCGTGCCCGGCGATGCGCATGCATCAAGACTGGGCATTGAACTTGCTGTTTCGGTGCGGTTTTGTTCGGCTTGGTGCGCGTTGCCCAAGCCTGGAGCCGGGAACCGACACAGGAGACAGCGTTGGAGTCATCGATCAAGCAGGGCGCGGATGCGCTCTTCATCCTGCTGGGCGCCATCATGGTGCTGGCCATGCACGCGGGCTTTGCCTTCCTGGAGCTGGGCACCGTGCGCAAGAAGAACCAGGTCAATGCGCTGGTCAAGATCCTCGTGGACTTCGCCGTGTCCACGCTGGCCTACTTCCTCGTCGGCTACCTCGTCGCCTATGGCACGCACTTCTTCGTCGGTGCCGAGCAACTGACGCAGAAGAACGGCTACGAGCTGGTCAAGTTCTTCTTCCTGCTGACGTTCGCGGCGGCCATTCCGGCCATCGTGTCGGGCGGCATTGCCGAGCGGGCCCGCTTCGGCCCGCAACTGGCGGCCACGTCGGTCATCGTCGGCTTCGTCTACCCGTTCTTCGAGGGCATCGCGTGGAACCAGGCGTTCGGCATCCAGGCCTGGCTGAAGGCCGCCACGGGCGCCGAGTTCCACGACTTTGCCGGCAGCGTCGTCGTGCACGCCGTGGGCGGCTGGATCGGCCTGGCCGCCGTGCTGCTGCTGGGCCCGCGGCTGAACCGCTACCGCAAGGACGGTGCGATGAGTGCGCACCCGCCGTCCAGCATCCCGTTCCTCGCTTTAGGCGCCTGGGTGCTGACGGTGGGCTGGTTCGGCTTCAACGTGATGAGCGCGCAGACGCTGGACAAGATGTCCGGCCTCGTCGCCGTCAACTCGCTGATGGCCATGGCCGGCGGCACGCTGGTGGCCGTGCTGCTGGGCCGCAACGACCCCGGCTTTGCGTACAACGGCCCGCTGGCCGGGCTGGTGGCCGTCTGCGCCGGCTCCGACGTGATGCACCCGCTGGGCGCGCTGGTGACGGGCGGCGTCGCTGGCTGGCTGTTCGTGCAGTTCTTCACCCTCACGCAGAACCGCTGGAAGATCGACGACGTGCTGGGTGTGTGGCCGCTGCACGGCCTGTGCGGCGCCTGGGGCGGCATCGCCTGCGGCGTGTTCGGCCAGCACGCGCTGGGCGGCCTGGGCGGCGTGAGCTTCGGTGCGCAGCTGCTGGGCACGCTGGGCGGCGTGGCCTGGGCGCTGGCGGGCGGCTTCGTCGTCTACGGGGTCATCCGCAAGGTCGTCGGCCTGCGGCTGGACGCCGAGCAGGAGTTCGAGGGAGCGGACCTGTCCATCCACAAGATCGGCTCGACGCCGGACCGCGAGGTCAGCTGGTAAGCTGGCTGCAACGCATCAAAACGGCCCCACTCGGGGCCTTTTTTCATCATGTTCACAGGCATCGTCCAGGGCGTCGCCCATGTCGAATCGATTGACGCCCGCGAGGGGCTGCACACGCTGGCGCTGAAGCTGCCGGCGGGCTTCGACGACGAGCTGGCCATCGGTGCCAGCGTGTCCTGCGACGGCGTCTGCCTGACCGTCACCGAGCGGCCGTCGCCCGACGTCGCGCTGTTCGACGTGATGGGCCAGACGATGAAGCTGACGACGCTGGGGGGCTTGCGCGTCGGCTCGGGTCTGAACGTCGAGCGCGCGGCCAAGGACGGCGCCGAGATCGGCGGCCATCCGCTGTCGGGCCACGTCGACGTGTCGGCGCACATCGCCGAGATCCGCAAGCCCGACAACAACCACGTCATCCGCTTCGCCGTGCCTGCGCCGTGGATGCGCTACGTGTTCGCCAAGGGCTACATCGGCGTCAACGGCTGCAGCCTGACGGTGGCCGAGGCGCAGCGCGAGCGCGACGGTTCGGGCTGGTTCGAGGTGTGGCTGATCCCCGAGACACTGCGCATGACGACGTTCGCCGACAAGGGCGTCGGCGATGCCATCCACATCGAGATCGACCGCAGCACGCAGGTCGTCGTGGACACGGTGCGCGACGCGCTGGACGAGAAGCTGGGGCCGCTGCTGCCCGTGCTGGAAGCCATCGCCAAGGAGCGCGGCATCGACATCACCCAGTTGGCGCTGCCACGCTGACCGGCGGCTTCAGTGCGGCGCCACCGCCGCGAACCACGCGCCGTGGTGCTTGGAGTACCAGACCTCGTTGGACGACTTCAGCCTGGCCAGACTGAGGCTCAGCCTCAGGTCCGGGCCACCCGTGCCCGGCGTGCTGCCGGTGATCCGGAACCCGTTGGCCAGATAGAAATCCAGCTTGCCGCCCGACGTGGCCGGCACGCTGATGTCCAGCGAGTCGTACTCGCTGGCGCGGGCGCACTGCAGCGCAACGCCCAGCAGCGCCTCGCGGCAGCCCAGCGTCTGGTGTGCAGCATCGACCTCCAGTGACCGCAGCTCGGCTGTGCTGTCACCGCCCGCGGGCTTGCACAGCGTGACCGTGCCGACGATGCGCTTGTCCAGCAGCGCCGCGTAGCGCACGCAGCCGTCCTGCGGCTGTGGCGTCCAGCCCAGCACGCTTCTCAGCACGGCCCGCAGGTCCGTTGCGGGCTCGGCGTCCTCGACGCGGCATATTCGATAGTCCTTGCTCATGGAACACTCCTGATGCGCATTGGCGCCACGCCATTGCAGCGCCGCGGGCGTCAAGAGGCGGCCAAGAGTGACCCGGGCGGCATCAAGCTTCCATCAAGGCGCGCGCGCCGCCGGGGCGTCTTGATGAGATCTTGATGCGCGGCCCCGGCTTCTTGTCGGCGGTTTGACGGCCCCATTTCCAGAATGCCTCCATCGTTAACGGAGGTGTCATGGACATCGTTTTTCTTGGTCTTTGCGCGGCTCTCGCGCTCGTGACCGGTCTCGCGGCCTGGGGCTGCGACAAGCTGGCGAGGAGAAAGCCATGAGTGGCTTCGAACTCGCCGCCACCATCCTCGTCGTCGGCCTGGTGGGTTATCTGTTCTGGGCGCTGGTATTCCCGGAGGACCTGTCATGAGCAGCTCCGCCTGGATTCAACTCATCGCCTTCCTCGTCGTGCTGCTGGCGCTGGCCTGGCCACTGGCGCGCTGGATTCATGCCGTCATGGAAGGCCGCGTCGCCTGGTTGCGCCGTATCGAGGGTGGCCTGCTGCGGCTGGCCGGCGCCAACCCCGACGCCGAACAGGGCTGGCTGCGCTATGCGCTGGGCTTGGCTGTCTTCAATGCGCTGGGGGTGCTGGCCGTCTATGCGCTGCAGCGGTTCCAGGCGGTGCTGCCGCTGAACCCGCAGGGCCTGGGTGCGGTGTCACCCGACTCGGCCTTCAACACCGCCATCAGCTTCGTCACCAACACCAACTGGCAGGGCTACGGTGGCGAGGCGACGATGAGCTATCTGACGCAGATGCTCGCGCTGACGGTGCAGAACTTCCTGTCGGCTGCCACCGGCATCGCCGTCGTCATCGCGCTGGTGCGAGGCTTCGCGCGCCACACGTCCAAGGGCATCGGCAACGTGTGGGCCGACCTGACCCGCGCCACGCTGTGGGTGCTGCTGCCACTGTCGCTGGTGTTCGCGCTGGTGCTGGCCGGCATGGGTGTCGTGCAGACCTTCAAGCCCTACCAGGACGTGACCACCGTCGAGACGCAGAGCTGGCAGGAGCCCAAGCTCGACGCCACCGGCCAGCCGCTGAAGGGTGCCGACGGCCAGCCTGTCATGGAAGACAAGTCCGGCCAGAGCCAGAGCCTGGCCGTGGGCCCGGTCGCGTCGCAGCTGGCCATCAAGATGCTGGGCACCAACGGTGGCGGCTTCTTCAATGCCAATTCGGCACACCCGTTCGAGAACCCGACGGCCGCGACCAATGCGCTGCAGATGCTGTCCATCTTCCTGATTCCGGCGGCACTGTGCTTCGTGCTGGGCCGTCAGGTGGGTGACATGCGCCAGGGCTGGGCCCTCCTCGGCGCGATGACGGCGATGTTCGTCGTCGCCGTCGCCATCGCCACCGCGGCCGAGCAGGCGGGCAATCCGGGCTTCGCCAAGCTGGGTGTGGACGCCGCGCAGACGGCCACGCAGCCGGGCGGCAACATGGAAGGCAAGGAGGCCCGCTTCGGCATCAATGCGTCGTCGCTGTTCGCCGTCATCACGACGGCCGCCAGTTGCGGTGCGGTCAACGCCATGCACGACAGCTTCACGCCGCTGGGCGGCCTCGTGCCCATGGTCATGATGCAACTCGGCGAGGTCGTCTTCGGCGGCGTCGGCGCGGGCCTGTACGGCATGCTGGTGTTCGCGATGCTGGCCGTGTTCGTGGCCGGGCTGATGATCGGCCGCACGCCCGAGTACCTCGGCAAAAAGATCGAGGCGCACGAGATGAAGATGGTCTCGCTGGCCATCCTGCTGACGCCGCTGGCGGTGCTGGTGGGCACCGCCATCGCGGTGGCCACCGAGGCCGGACGCGCCGGCATCGCCGCGCCCGGCGCGCACGGCTTCAGCGAGGTGCTGTATGCGTTCTCGTCCGCCGGCAACAACAACGGCAGCGCCTTCGCCGGCCTGTCGGCCAACACGCCCTTCTACAACACGCTGCTGGGCTTCGTCATGTGGATAGGCCGCTTCGGCGTCATCGTGCCCGTGCTGGCCATGGCGGGTTCGCTGGCGGGCAAGAAGCGCCTGACGGCGGGCGAGGGCACGCTGCCCACGCATGGCCCGCTGTTCGTTGCGCTGCTGATCGGCGTGGTGCTGCTGGTCGGTCTTCTCAACTATGTGCCGGCGCTGGCCCTGGGCCCTGTCGTCGAGCACCTCATTCTCTGGAGCGCAAAGTAATGTCTAGCCCCAAACCTGCCGCTGCGCGTCAGGCCCCACAAGGGGATCAAGAGAGCTCGGGAGCGGCCCGTCGCTCTGTTGAGGGTCGCGCCGGCTTCTCCCTGTTCGACCCGGCACTGGCTCGCCAGGCCCTGGTCGAGTCCTTCACCAAGCTGGGCCCGCGCACACAGGCCCGCAACCCGGTGATGTTCGTCGTCTACCTGGGCAGCCTGCTGACGACGGCGCTGTCCGTCGTGCAACCGAGCGGCTTCGTCATCGCCGTGACGGTGTGGCTGTGGTTCACCGTGCTGTTTGCCAACTTCGCCGAGGCGCTGGCCGAGGGGCGCAGCAAGGCACAGGCCGCGTCGCTGCGCGGCCTGAAGAAGGAGACCTGGGCCAAGGTGGCCGACGACTGGCGCGCCGGCGTGCCGCGCGACCAGATCAAGTGGCACCCACGCGAGGCTGGCACGCTGCGCAAGGGCGAGGTCGTGTTGATCGAGGCGGGCGATGTGGTCCCGGCGGACGCCGAGGTCGTCGACGGCGTTGCCTCGGTGGACGAGAGTGCCATCACCGGCGAGTCGGCGCCCGTCATCCGCGAGAGCGGCGGCGATTTCTCCGCGCTGACCGGCGGCACGCGCGTGCTGTCCGACTGGGTCATCGCGCGCGTGGCGGTCAACCCCGGCGAGACCTTCGTCGACCGCATGATCGCGATGGTGGAGGGCGCGCAGCGCAAGCGCACGCCCAACGAGATCGCGCTGACCATCCTGCTCGTCGCGCTGACGCTGGTGTTCCTGGGTGTCTGCGCCACGCTGCTGCCGTTCTCGACCTTCAGCGTGGCCGTGGCCGGCGCGGGCGAGCCGGTCAGCCTGGTCGTGCTGGTCGCGCTGCTGGTGTGCCTGATCCCGACGACCATCGCCGGCCTGCTTTCGGCCGTGGGCGTGGCGGGCATGAGCCGCATGCTGCAGGCCAACGTCATCGCGACGTCGGGCCGTGCAGTGGAAGCCGCCGGCGACGTCGACGTGCTGCTGCTGGACAAGACCGGCACCATCACGCTGGGCAACCGCCAGGCGGATGCCTTCTGGCCGCTGGACGGCACGTCGGAGGCGCAGCTGGCCGGTGCGGCGCGGCTGGCCTCGCTGGCCGATGAGACGCCCGAGGGGCGCAGCATCGTCGCGCTGGCCGACCGCAAGTTCGGTGCTGCCGCGGCGGCGGAGCGCGGCGAGTTCATCCCGTTCACGGCGCAGACGCGCATGAGCGGCGTGGACCTGCCTGGCCGCCAGATCCGCAAGGGCGCCGGCAGCGCCGTGCGCGCCCATGTCGAGGCCTTGGGCGGCCGCTGGCCCGGCAGCGTGCAGGCCACGGTGGACGAAGCCGCCCGCCGCGGCAGCACGCCGCTCGTGGTGGCCGACGGCACGCACGTGCTGGGCGTCGTCGAGCTGAAGGACATCGTCAAGCCCGGCATCAAGGAACGCTTCGCGCAGCTGCGCCGCATGGGCATCAAGACCGTCATGGTCACCGGCGACAACCGCTTGACCGCCGCGGCCATCGCGGCTGAGGCGGGCGTGGACGACTTCCTCGCCGAAGCCACGCCCGAGGCCAAGCTGGCGCTGATCCGCGAGCACCAGGCGCAGGGCCGGCTCGTCGCGATGACCGGTGACGGCACCAACGACGCGCCCGCGCTGGCCCAGGCCGACGTGGCGGTTGCGATGAACACCGGCACGCAGGCCGCCAAGGAGGCCGGCAACATGGTGGACCTCGACAGCAACCCCACCAAGCTCATCGAGGTCGTCGAGACCGGCAAGCAGATGCTGATGACGCGCGGGTCGCTGACGACGTTCTCCATCGCCAACGACCTGGCCAAGTACTTCGCGGTGCTGCCGGCGGCGTTTGTCTCGACCTACCCGCAGCTGGCGGCGCTGAACGTGATGCAGCTGCACAGCCCCGACTCGGCCGTCCTGTCCGCCGTCATCTTCAACGCGCTGATCATCGTCGTGCTGATCCCGCTGGCGCTCAAGGGCGTGCGCTACCGCGCCATCGGCGCGGCTGCGCTGCTGCGCCGCAACTTGGCTGTCTACGGCCTGGGTGGCGTCATCGTCCCCTTCATCGGCATCAAGGCCATCGACCTCCTCCTCGTCGCGCTCGGCATCGCCTGAGTACACCTCCAGACATTCCCATGAAGACTCTCGTTGTTTCCGTTCTCGCTCTCGCTGCAGCCGTTCCCGCCTTTGCCGAGGACGCCGCCAGCCCGCTGACCTTCAACGTCGGCGCCATCAGCGACTACCGCTACCGCGGCATCTCGCAGACACGACTCAAGCCCGCGCTGCAAGGCGGCCTGGACTACGCGGCCCCGAGCGGCTTCTACGTCGGTGGCTGGGCGTCCACGATCAAGTGGATCAAGGACGCCGGCGGCGACGCCAAGGTCGAGGTCGACCTGTACGGCGGCTACAAGACCGAGGTGGCCCAGGGCCTGACGCTGGACGTCGGCGGCCTGTACTACCTCTACCCGAGCAACCAGCTGAAGAGCGTGCCCGGCTTCGCCAATGCCAACACCTTCGAGGTGTACGGCGCGCTGAGCTTCGGCCCGGTCACGGCCAAGTACTCGCACAGCACGACCAACCTGTTCGGCACCGTCGACAGCAAGGGCAGCGGCTACTTCGACGTCACCGCCAACTTCGACCTGGGCAACGGCTTCACGCTGATCCCGCACGTGGGCCACCAGACCGTCAGGCACACCGCCGTCGCGTCGTACACCGACTACTCGCTGACGCTGGCCAAGGACTTCTCCGGCCTGGTGCTGAGCGCTGCCGTCGTCGGTACGGACGCCGACAAGACCTTCTACGCCAACCCGGCTACGGCCAGGTTCATGGGCAAGAACGCCGTCGTCCTCGGCCTGAAGAAGACTTTCTGAATAGGAGATCAGCATGACCACCACGCTTGCCACTCCCGCCACGACGGCGGCCGCGACCGAGGTGCCCCTGTGGCGCCCGGCGCTGACGCTGTTCGTCGGTCTCAGCCTCGTCACCGGCCTGGCCTATCCGCTGCTCGTCACTGGCGTGGCGCAGACCGCATTCCCTGACCAGGCCAACGGCAGCCTCATCGTGCAGGACGGCAAGACCGTCGGCTCGGTGCTGATCGGCCAGCGCTTCAGTGAGCCCGGCCACTTCTGGAGCCGCCCGTCGGCCACGGCGCCCATGTCGCACAACGCGGCCAACTCGGCGGGCTCCAACCTCGCGCCCACGGCGCCGGCGCTGACTGACGCCGTCAAGGCCCGCATCGAGGCGCTGCGCGCCGCCGACCCGGGCAACACCGCGCCGGTGCCGGTGGACCTGGTGACCACATCGGCCAGCGGCCTGGATCCGCACATCAGCCGCGCCGCCGCCGACTACCAGGTGGCACGCGTGGCCCGCGTGCGCGGCCTGCCACCGGCGCGTGTGCAGGCGCTCGTGGCGCAGCACACCGAAGGGCCCGCGCTGGGCTTCATCGGCGAGCCGCGCGTGAACGTGCTGCAGCTCAACCTCGCGCTGGACGCTGCCGCGCGGTGAGGGGCGGGCATGGCCTGGCTGTATGCGCTGCTCGCGCTGGGTGCCGTCGCGCTGCCGTTGGCGGCCGTGGGCTGGCTGATCGGCTGGCAGCAGCGCCGCCGGGCGCGTGCGAGGATGGCCCGGTGTTCCCGCAAGCCCTGATTGCCGCATGCTGATCAACAGTGCCGTGTACGACGATGGCCGCCTGGTGGCCGAACCCGCGCTGGACGGCGTGTCCGAGGCGCTGGCGGCGCGCGAGAGCGGCTTCCTGTGGATCGCGCTGCGCGACCCCACCGACGACGAACTGGCCCGCCTGCAGCACGAGCTGGACCTGCCGCCGCTCGCAGTGGAGGACGCCCGTAAGGGCCAGCAGCGCCCCAAGGTGGAGGAGTACGGCGACATCACCTTCGCCGCCATGCACCTGCTGGAGACCGGCCCCGAGGGCCTGGACGTGGGCGAGGTGCACGTGTTCGTCGGGCCGCGCTTCGTCGTGTCGGTGCGCCACCGCAGCAACCAGGGCTTCCTGGGCGTGCGCGGCCGCGCCGAGCGCGAGCCGGAGCTGCTGCGCCAGGGCCCGGGCTTCGTGCTGTACGCGCTGATGGACGCCGTCGTGGACCGCTATATCCCGTTGATGGACGGCATCGAGGCCGAGCTGGAGAAGCTGGAGGAGACGATGTTCCTGCGCGGCCAGGACCGCCAGGCCGTCGTGCAGCAGCTGTTCGCGCTGAAGCAGCGCCTGGCCACGCTGCGCCATGCAGTCACGCCGCTGCTGGAGGTGACGGCCAAGCTGCATGGCGGCCGCGTGCCGGTGGTCTGCAAGGCGCTTCAGGAGTACTTCCGCGACGTCTACGACCACCTGCTGCGCATCCAGGCCAGCATCGATGCCGCGCGCGAAACCATCATCGCGGCGACACAGGTGAACCTGACGCTGGTGACCATCGACGAGTCGCTCGTCACCAAGCGGCTGGCCGCCTGGGCCGCGATCTTCGCGGCGTCCACGGCGCTGGCCGGCATCTGGGGCATGAACTTCGAGAAGATGCCCGAGCTGAAGTGGGCCTACGGCTACCCGATGGCGCTGGCCACCATCGCGCTGGTCAGCGGCGCGCTGTACTGGCGCTTCAAGCGCCTGCGCTGGCTGTGAGCGACGCGCGGCCCGACCCCGACGAGCTGCTGGCCAAGGTCCGTCGCGACGAGGACAGCGCCCGGCGCGGCCGGCTGAAGATCTTCTTCGGCGCCAACGCCGGCGTGGGCAAGACCTTCGCGATGCTGGCCGCCGCCCACGCGGCGCAGCGCCAGGGCCGGCCGGTGCGCATCGGCGTCGTCGAGACCCACGGCCGCAGCGACACCGCCGCCGTCGCCCGCGACCTGGCGGCGCTGCCGCTCAAGGAGCGCGAGCACCGCGGGCAGACGCTGCGCGAGTTCGACCTCGACGCCGCGCTGGCCTGGGGCGCTGCCGAGCCGGGCGGCGTGCTGCTGCTGGACGAACTGGCGCACAGCAACGTGCCCGGCTCGCGCCATGCCAAGCGCTGGCAGGACGCGCTGGAACTGCGCGACGCGGGCGTGGAGGTCTGGACGACGCTGAACGTGCAGCACCTGGAAAGCCTGAACGACGTGGTGGGCGGCATCACCGGCATCCGCGTGTGGGAGACGCTGCCGGACAAGGTGTTCGACGAGGCCGACGAGGTGGTCGTCGTCGACCTGCCGCCCGACGAGCTGTTGCAGCGGCTGAAGGAGGGCAAGGTCTACCTGCCCGCCCAGGCCGAGCGCGCCGCGCGCAACTTCTTCCGCAAGGGCAACCTGCTGGCGCTGCGCGAGCTGGCGCTGCGCCGCACGGCCGACCGCGTGGACGACCAGATGCAGGCCTACCGGCGCGAGCACACCGGCCTGGCGCAGGGGGCCGTGTGGGCCAACCGCGAGTCGCTGCTGGCCTGCGTGGGGCCGGGCGGCAATGCCGACAAGGTGGTGCGCAGCGCCGCGCGGCTGGCCCAGCAGCTGGGGCTGGACTGGCATGCGGTGCATGTGCAGACGGCGCGCGGGCTGGACGAGGCCGACCGCCAGCGCGTGCAGCGCACGCTGGCGCTGGCGCAGAGCCTGGGTGCGCGCACGGCGGTGCTGTCGGCGCCCGACGTGGCGCCGGCGCTGGTGGGCTATGCGCGTGAGCACAACCTGGCGCGGCTGGTGGTGGGCCGGCGCGAGCGAGCCTGGCGCTGGCCGGGCCGGCCGTCGCTGGCCGAGGCGCTGACGCGGCTGGCCGACGAGATGGACGTGCTGCAGGTGGCGCTGCCCACGGCCGAGCGCGAGGTCGGGCCCGCGCTGCCGCCGGTGCGCGGCCTGCTGGCGCCGCAGGCGCTGCGCGGCTACGCGGCCGCGGTGGCCGGCGTGGTGGCGACGACCGCGCTGTCGCTGGCGCTGCTGCGCGTGATGGCACCCACCAACATCGCGATGCTGTACCTGCTGAACGTGGTGGGCGTGGCCCTGTGGTTCGGCCGCGCGCCGGCGGCGCTGACGGCGCTGCTGGGCGTGGCGGCGTTCGACTTCTGCTTCGTCGAGCCCCGCTGGTCGTTCGCGGTCGGCGACGCGCAGTACCTGGTGACGTTTGCCGTGCTGCTGCTGGTGGGGCTGGTCATCGGCCAGCTGGCGGCCGGGCTGCAGGCGCAGGCCCGGGCGGCGCGCGAGCGCGAGCGCCGCGTGCGCGGGCTGTATGCGATGTCGCGCGACCTGGGCGCGGCGCTGGTGCCCGAGCAGGTGGCCGAGATCGCGGCGCGCTTCCTGCGGGCGGAGTTCGGCGTGGCCTCGGCCGTGCTGGCGCCGCCGCTGGCCGCACCGGCGGGGCGCGAGGTGCTGGCGGTGCTGCCCGGCGCGGGCGTGCAGCCCGACCTGGGCGTGGCGCAATGGGCGTTCGACCACGGCCAGCCTGCTGGCCAGGGCACCGGCACGCTGCCGGCCAGCCCTTGCCTGATGCTGCCGCTGACGGCGCCGATGCGGCTGCGCGGCGTGCTGGCCGTGGAGGCTGCCGGCCGGCGCTGGCTGCCCGACGAGCGCGAGCTGCTGGACACCTGCGCGGCGCTGATCGCGATCTCGCTGGAGCGCATCCACTACATCGAGGTCGCGCAGCAGAGCACGCTGCAGATCGAGGGTGAGCGGCTGCGCAACTCGCTGCTGACGGCCGTCTCGCACGACCTGCGCACGCCGCTGGCCGCGCTGGTGGGTCTGGCCGATGCGCTGCGGCTCACGTCGCTGCAGCCGCAGCAGGCCGAGGTGGCCGACGCGATGCGCCGCTCGGCGCTGCGCATGAGCGCGCTGGTGGCCAACCTACTGGACATGGCGCGGCTGCAGGCCGGCGCCGTGCCGCTGAACCGGCAGTGGCTGCCGCTGCAGGAGGTGGTGGGCAGCGCGCTGGCCGGCCTGGACGAGGTGCTGGCGGGCCGCGACGTGGCGGTGGACCTGGCGCCCGACCTGCCGCTGCTGCAGCTGGACGCGGTGCTGATGGAGCGCGTGCTCGTGAACCTGCTGGAGAACGCCGTCAAGTACGGCGGCCGCCGGCTGCGCATCGGCGCGCGCCGGGCGGGCCGCCACGTGGAGGTGGACGTCAGCGACGACGGCCCCGGCTTCCCCGCCGGCCGCGAGCAGCAGCTGTTCGACAAGTTCGAGCGCGGCGACCGCGAGAGCGCCACGCCCGGCGTGGGCCTGGGCCTGGCGATCTGCAAGGCCATCGTCGAGGCGCATGGCGGGCGCATCGGCGCCCACAATGTCGCCATGGGCGGCGCCTGCGTTCGCATCGAGTTGCCGCTGGGTGAGCCACCGCTGGAGGGACGGGAGTGAGCGCTGCGCGCGTGTTGATGATCGAGGACGAGCCGGAGATCCGGCGCTTTGTGCGCATGGCGCTGGAGAGCGAAGGGATGGAGGTGTTCGAGGCGGCGACGCTCGCGCGCGGCCTCATCGACGCGGCCACGCGGCGGCCGGAGCTGGTGGTGCTGGACCTGGGCCTGCCCGACGGCGACGGGCTGGACTTCATCCGCGAGTTCCGCGGCTGGTCGACGGCGCCGGTGCTCGTGCTGTCGGCCCGCGACGGCGAGGAGCGCAAGGTGCAGGCACTGGACGCCGGCGCCGACGACTACCTCGTCAAGCCCTTCGGCGTGGCGGAGCTGCTGGCGCGCGTGCGCGTGCAGCTGCGCCGCCGCGGCGGTGGCGGCGAGGCCGATCCGGTGTTGCGCTTCGGCCCCATCGCCGTGGACCGCGCGCTGCGCACGGTGACGCGCGACGGCGAGGAGCTCCATCTCACGCCCATCGAGTACCGGCTGCTGCAGGAGCTGGCCACCCAGCCCGGCCGCGTGCTGACGCACCAGCACCTGCTCAAGGCCGTCTGGGGGCCGGGCCATGCGGAGGACGTGCACTACGTGCGCGTACACATGGCCAACCTGCGCAAGAAGCTGGAGGCCGACCCCAACCGCCCGCAGTGGCTGGTGACGGAGGCCGGCGTGGGCTACCGCCTCAAGCCCTGAGCGCCGGGCCGTGTAGGCAATTTGCCTACGCCCACTGCCGCCATCGCCGCGCAGCGGCTTCGGGCATTGCCGTCTCGTGGCCGCCGGCCGGTTTTCAGAAGATGACGTCCATCGGCCATGACCCATGGCTGCCCGGGAGCCTGTCATGTCATTCTGGAAGAACCTGTCCGTCAAGACCAAGCTGATCGGCGCCTTCGGCGCGCTGATCCTGATGATCGTCGCCGTGTCGGCGGCGGCGCTGCAGTCCATCCAGGCCGACGGCCAGCAGTTCACGGACTATGTGCAGGGCGTTGAGGCTCGCGCCGTTGCCGCCGAGCAGGTGCGGCTGGCCGTGGACCGCCGCGCCATCGCCGCGCGCAACCTCGTGCTGGTCACGAAGCCGGAAGACGCCGCCACCGAGAAGGCCGCCGTCATGGCCGCCGTGGCGGACGTGGGCAAGTCGCTGGCGCTGCTGCAGTCGCTGTCGGGCAAGGACGACGTGCCGGCCGATGCGCGCAGCCGCGTGGAGGAGATCGCCGGCATCGAGTCCCGCTACTCGCCCGTCGCCGAGGCCATCGTGGGGCTGGCGCTGGCCGGTGACCGCGAGGCCGCCATCACGCGCATGAACGAAGAGTGCCGCCCGCTGCTGGCGGCGCTCGTGAAGGCCACCGACGACTACATCCGCTACACCGCAGACACCTCCCAGCAGCTGGTGGCCGAGACCGAGCAGGTGCACACCCAGCGCATGACGCTGCTGGCCGGGGGCTGTGCGGTCATCGTCGCGCTGGCGCTGTTCGCCGCGCTCGCGATCACCCGCTCCATCGTCGCGCCGCTGAACCAGGCGGTCACGCTGATCAACGAGGTGGCGCAGGGCAACCTGGACATGCAGGTGGACGCGCGGACCCGGGACGAATTCGGCCGCCTGCTGGAGGCCATCGCCGCGATGCAGGGCGGCCTGCGCACGCTGGTGGCCTCGGTGCGCCAGGGCGCCGACAGCCTGTCGCTGGCCAGCGCCGAGATCGCCCAGGGCAACCACAGCCTGTCCTCCCGCACCGAGAGCCAGGCCAGCGCGCTGCAGCAGACGGCCTCCAGCATGGAGCAGCTCAGCGCCACCGTGCGCCAGAACGCCGACAACGCCGGCCAGGCCAACCAGCTGGCCCAGGCCGCCAGCACCGTGGCGCAGCAGGGCGGGCAGGCCGTGGCGCAGGTGGTGGACACCATGCGCGGCATCAGCGAGGCCAGCCACCGCATCGGCGACATCACGGCTGTCATCGACGGCATCGCGTTCCAGACCAACATCCTGGCGTTGAACGCTGCCGTGGAAGCGGCACGGGCGGGCGAGGAGGGGCGTGGCTTCGCCGTCGTGGCCGGTGAGGTGAGGGCGCTGGCGCAGCGCAGCGCCGAGGCGGCCAAGGAGATCAAGGGGCTGATCGCCGACAGCGTCGCCCGCGTGGAGACCGGCGCCGGCCAGGTGAGCCAGGCCGGCCGCACGATGCAGGACGTGGTGGCCAGCATCGCCCGCGTGACCGACATCATGGGCGAGATCAGCACCGCCAGCGCCGAGCAGAGCGAAGGCGTGGGCCAGGTGGGCGGCGCCGTGTCGAGCATGGACCGCACGACGCAGCAGAACGCCGCGCTCGTCGAGGAAATGGCCGCCGCGGCGTCCAGCCTGAAGAGCCAGGCCATGGACCTGGTGCGCGCGGTGGGCATGTTCCGCATGTCGACCTGATGCCCGCGCGTGCCGCGGCGACACTGCGGCGATGAATCCGGAAGACCTCCTCAAGCTCGTCAGCACCGCGATGCCGTTCGGCAAGCACCAGGGCACCTTGCTGGCTGACCTGCCCGGCAACTACCTGGGCTGGTTCGCGCGCGAAGGCTTTCCCGATGGCCAGATCGGCCGGCTGCTGGCGCTGATGTACGAGCTGGACCACAACGACCTGCGCGGGCTGCTGCAGCCGCTGCGCGGAGGCGGGCGATGAGGCGCACGCTGGTGGCGCTTGCCCTCGCCGGCTTGGCGGCGGCGGCGCCAGCCAACGACCTGTTCACGGTCGTGCGGGTGGACGCCGCCCGGCTGCGCCTCTTCTGGCAGGACGAGAAAGGCCAGCCGCTGCGGCGCCTGGACCGGCTCGCCGCGTGGCTGAAGGGGCAGGGCAGGACGCTCACCTTCGGCATGAACGCCGGCATGTACCACGCCAACGGCGGCCCGGTGGGCCTGCTCGTCATCGACGGCCGCGAGCTGGCGCCGCTGAACCTGGGCGAAGGCCGCGGCAACTTCTTCCTGAAGCCCAACGGCGTGTTCCTCGTCGACGGCCGGGGCGCCCACGTCGTCGACGCGGCAGACTACGCGGCCATGCCGCGCGACGGCGTCGTGCTGGCCACGCAGTCCGGCCCGCTGCTGCTCAAGGACGGGCAGATGCACCCGGCCTTCCGCGCGTCGTCGGCATCGCGCCACGTGCGCAACGGCGTCTGCGCGGCCGGGGCCCAGGCAACCTTCGTCATCAGCGAGCGGCCCGTCACCTTCCACGAGTTCGCCAGCTTCCTGCGCGACGAGCTGCACTGCCGCGACGCGCTCTATCTCGACGGCGCCGTGTCCAGCCTGTGGTCGTCCGGCCTGGGCCGCAGCGACCGCTGGCATGAGCTGGGGCCGCTGCTGGGCGTGACGGAGTAAGCCCGGCTTTCAACCGCCTGAGCCGCGGTCCGCGCGGTCTGTCGGACGCGCGTTGGCGGCACGTCGCCACCTGCCTAACCTGCGAGCCATCGCAAGACAGGAGGCGGCCGTGCTGCAACTACAAGACGTCGTCAAGACCTTCGGAACACTCAACGCCGTGGATGGCGTGTCGCTGGAGCTGAAGCCCGGTGTCGTCGGGCTCATCGGCCACAACGGCGCGGGCAAGAGCACGCTGATGCAGATGCTCGCCACGCTCTGCAGGCCCACCCGCGGCCGCATCCTGCTGGACGGGCAGGACATCGTCGCCAAGCCCGAGCTGATGCGCCGGCGCCTGGGCTACCTGCCGCAGGACTTCGGCGTCTACCCGCACCTCACCGCGCTGGAGTTCCTGCAGTACTTCGCCGCGCTGAAGGGCGTGCGCGACCGGCAGCGGCTGCAGCAGCTGCTGGAGCTGGTGAACCTGCACGAGCAGGCGCACCGCCCCGCCGCGGGCTTCTCGGGCGGCATGCGCCAGCGGCTGGGCATCGCGCAGGCGCTGCTGAACGACCCCGACGTGCTCATCGTCGACGAGCCCACGGCGGGCCTGGACCCCGAGGAGCGGCTGCGCTTCCGCCACCTGCTGGGCGACCTGGGGCGGCAGCGTCTCGTCATCGTGTCCACGCACATCGTGTCGGACGTCGAGAACATGGCCTCCCACCTGGCCATCCTGCGCCAGGGCCGGCTGGTGAGCTACACGACACCTGACGCGGTGCTGGCCAGCGCCGCCGGCAAGGTCTGGACGGCGCTGCTGGCGCCGGCCGACTACGAGGCGCTGCGCGAGCACGTGCACGTGCTGCAGGCCCAGCCGCAGGGCGGGCGCGTGCAGGTGCGCATGGCGCACCCGTCGCGGCCGTTCGCCGAGGCGCAGCCGGTGCAGGCCAGCCTCGAAGAAGCGCTGATGGCGCAACGCTATGCCGATGCGCGGGTGGCACGATGAACACCTCGCTCTACCAGGCCCTGGTGCTCAACGAATGGCGGCTGCGCAGCCGCCGCGTCAGCAGCCTCGTCATCCTGCTGGCGGTCGTCGCCGTGAGCTGGCTGATGGTGCTGGACCCGTCCACCGGCGCGGCCATGATGGTCACGAACAAGCAGCGCCTGGCCTACGACAGCCAGACGCTGGCGTTCGGCACGACGCTGATCGCGTCGCTGCTGTTCGGTCTGGCGGGCTTCTACCTCGCACGCGGCCGCAGCCAGGAGGACCTGCGCTGCGGCACGGCCGGAGTGCTGGCCGCCACGCCCGTGGCCAACGCGCAGCTGCTGGGGGCTCGCTGGCTGGGCGCGTTCGGCTTCCTGCTGTCGCTGGGTACGGCGGTGATGCTGACGATCTGGGTGCTGCAGCTGGTGCGCGGCGAGGGGCCGCTGCAGCCGTTGCCCTATCTGCAGATGCTGCTGCTGGGCCTCGCGCCGGGGCTGATGCTGTGCGCCAGCCTGGCCGTGCTGGCCGACGCCTGGGCGCCGCTGATGGGCAAGCGCGGCGACGCGCTGTACTGGGTGCTGTGGATGGTGCAGTTCGCCTTTGTGCCGGCGTTCCTGGGCGAGGGCGCCATCCGGCTGAGTGGCTGGCAGGTGTTCGACATCAACGGCGTGTCGCCGCTGCTGGTGAGCCTGGGCCAGCTGCTGGACGTGCGCAGCGTGCAGGTGGGCGGCGGGCCGTTCGACCCGACGCTGCCGGTGCTGCACATGCCCGAGGGACTGTGGGGCCGTGAGCTGGTGGCGCTGCGCCTCGGGGCGATGCTGCTGGCGTTGCTGCCTCTGGTGCCGGCCGTGCTGGCCTTCCACCGCTACGCGCCCGACCGCGTGAAGCCGCGCAGCGCGGCGCAGCGCGGGCGCGTGATGCGGGCGCTGCAATGGCTGTCGGGCCCGCTGCTGCGGCCGTTCACCCGCGCGCTGGGGGCGCTGATGTTTGCCGGCGCCCGGCTGCCCGGCGTGCCCGGCCGCTGGCTGGCGGACGTGGGCCTGGTGCTGCTGAGCCAGCCGCTGCTGGCGCTGGCGATGCTGGGTTGCGCGGTGGCGGCGGTGTTCGTGCCCGTGGAGGTGCTGCCCGGCGTGATGGCGGCGGCACTCGGCGCCTGGGGCGTGGCCGTGGCCGACGTCAGCTCGCGCGACCTGCAGAGCGGCACGCTGGCGCTGGCCGGTGCGGCGCCCGGCGGTGTGCTGGAACGCGGCTGGCGGCAGGCGAGCGCCGCCGTCGGCCTGGGGCTGCTGCTGGCCGCTCCCGCGCTGCTGCGCTGGGCGGCCGTGGCACCGCTGCGCGCGGCCGCCTGCGTGGCCGGGCTGCTGTGCCTCGGCGCGGCGGCCGCGCTGCTGGGCCGGCTGACGCGCGGCTCGCGCACCTTCCTGGCGTTGTTCCTGTTCGGGCTGTACCTGAACCTGCAGAACACCGGCCTGGCGGTGCTGGACATGCTGGGCCTCAGCGGCGCGGCGCAGCCGGCCAGCGTGGCCGGCTACGCCGCGGCGGGCCTGCTGGGCCTGGCGGCCCTGCAGGTGCTGCCGCGCCGGGACTGAACCGCGGTCAGTAGTCGATGCCGATGCGCAGGCCGTAGGTGCGCGGGTCGTTGTAGTAGCCGCGCACGAAGCCGCCGCCGTCCTGCGCCGCGTTCTTGGTCATCTTGTTGGTCGCGTTCAGCACGTACAACTCGGCACGCCAGTACTTGGGCGCCACCAGCTTGATGCTGGCGTCGACCTTGGCGAAGGACTTCTGCATGTCGCCGATGTGCCGGTTGTCCAGGTTGCGCAGCGTGAAGTACATCTTGTCCTGCCACTTCAGGTTGACCCAGGGCGTCAGCTCCCAGCCGTCGCCGACGAAGAAGGTCTGCGCAAAGTTGACGCCGAACGTGAACTTGGGCGACAGCGGCAGGTGGTTGCCGGTGATGTCGTAGATCTGGCGCCCCACGAACTCGGAAACGGGGCCGGCGTAGGCATCGGGGCAGGCCGGGGCGCCCATTTCCTCGCGCACGGCGCAGTTCCAGCCGTCGTTGAAGGACGGGTAGTTCTTGACCTTGCTGTTGATGTAGGACGCGAACCCGCCCAGGCGCGCGCCCTCCCAGGGCTTGTAGTCCAGCTCCAGTTCCAGGCCGGGAATGTTGGCCACGCCGACGTTGACGGTCTGCCACTTCACGACGATGTCGCAGGTCGGGTTCTCGGCCGGGCAGGGCGCGCCGGTCTTCACGCGGGCGGAGAAGAAGTCGCCGGTGACCTGCATGTCCTTGTAGCGGCTGTAGAACAGCGTGGCCGACAGGCTCAGCCGCTTGTTCAGCATCAGGCCCTTGTAGCCGAACTCGAGGTTGGTGACGGTCTCGGGCCTGTACGGGAAGAAGGTGTACTGCGGGCCGGCGGGGCCGTCCACGCAGTCGTGCTCGCCGCCGCAGCGGTCGTCCTTGTCGCCGAAGCCGCCGGCCTTGTAGCCGGTGGACAGCGAGGTGTAGACCATGTCCAGCGGCGTCAGCTGGCGGGACAGGCCCAGCCGGTAGGTGAGCTTCTTCCAGGTCTCGGCATGGTCGTTGCCAGCCGGGGCGCCCCATTCGGCATAGGCGCCCACGCCGGCGAACGGGCCCATCTTCTCGGTCAGGTCGCGGCCGTTGTGGGCGCGGAAGTCCGCGTCGCCCGGTGTGCCGGGGTGGAACAGCCCGTTGTAGTAGGCCGGGGTCTTGCCGTCCCAGCCGCCGTAGACCTGGCCGCCCTTGTCGGCCTTCCTGTCGCGGCTGTAGCGGGCGCCCAGCGTGGCGGTCCAGTCCGGCGCGAACTTCCAGTCGGCCTGCGCGAACACGGCCTTGGCGTCGATCTGCCGGTCGGGCTGGTGATAGAACTGGCTGATCGGGAAGCCGTAGGGCGCGGTGACGAGGAACTCCTGCGCGTAGTCGATGGCGTTCTTCTCGTGCATCCAGAACAGGCCGCTGACGAGTTGCAGCGTGTCCGTGCTGTGCTTGAGCTGCAGCTCGTGCACCGTGGACTTGTACCTGGAGCCCAGCGTGATGGACGTGTTGTCGACCACCGGCCAGGTGGCCTCGTCGCTGCTGTGCTCGTCCACCGGCAGGCTGGCCGTGACCTGCCGCGGCAGCGGGTGGTAGCCACCGTCGTCGTCGGCCTGCTGCGAGCGCTTCTGCGTGGCGAAGGCGACGCCGTACTCCAGCGTGGTGGCGGGGCTGAGCTTCCAAGTCAGGTTGGAGCGCAGCGTGTTGATGGACATGTCCATCTTGCCGGGCATGTTGATCTTGACGTCCCACTTGCCGCCGGTGCAGGCGAAGGCGGTGCCGGCGGCCATGTCGCAGTCCTTCAGCGCCACTTCGCCGGCGCTGTTGTTCTGGAACTTCTCGTAGGCCAGCAGCCACTCGATGCTGTCGGTCAGCTTCAGGCGGCCGGCGAGGCGGGCGGCCCATTCGTCGCGGTTGTAGTAATACCTGCTCTTGTCGACCTTGGCGTTGCGGCGCTGGTCCACGTCGGGGATGCCGTCGGCGACGAAGCCGTGCTCCGGCGCGTTCACGTCGGTGAAGTCCTGCTGCTGGTTGATCCAGCCGTCGCGCCTGACCTTGCTGAACGTGGCGCGCAGCGCGAACTTGTCGTTCACGCGCAGGTTCTGCACGAGGTTGAGCTGGCGCTTGTTGTAGTTGCCCAGGTCGACCTCGGCGTTGCCGTAGGTGGAGCCGAAGTCGGGCTTGGCCGGGATGATGTTGACGCTGCCGCCCGTGGAGTTGCGGCCGAAGAGGGTGCCCTGCGGGCCGCGCAGCACTTCCACCTGCTCCAGGTCGAACATCAGCGCCAGCGCGCCCTGCGGGCGCGGCGAGTACAGGCCGGCCACGTGCAGGCCGACGGCGGGGTCGCCGATCTCGGTGAAGTTGGTGGAGCCGACGCCGCGGATGTTGATCTGCACGCCCGAGTCGGCACCCTGCGAGATCTGGAAGTTGGGGATGGTGCCGGACAGGCCGCGCACGTCATGGATGCCCTCGCGGCTCAGCGCCTCCTGCGTGACGGCCGTGACGGCCACCGGCGTCTTCAGCAGGCTGGAGTTCACGCGCGTGGCGCTGACCATCACGGTGGGCAGCTCGTTCCTGGTGGCGTCCTTGTCCGCGGGGGCGTCCTGGGCGAAGGCGGTGCCGGCAAGCAGGCTGGCCGCGGCGGCGATGACGGTTCGGGTCGTTCTCATCTCTCTGGTCTCCGGTTGTTGTAGGGGCGACAGCGGTCCCGGCGCAGGCGGCCGTGACGTGGGCAGGTGGGAATTCAGGCCCCCGGTCTGGGGCGTCTGGGGGACAGCAGCTGCGCGAGCGAGACGGTCTCGTTGCGCACGAGTGGCCGGGCCCAGGCGCTGACGCCGAGCAGGTAGGCCAGCGTCAGGAAGGCGACAGACATCGCGGCGCGCAGCCCCGTGACGTCACCCAGCACGCCGACGAGCAGCGGCACGACGGCGCCACCGAGGATGCCGGTGCACAGCACGCCGGAGAACGCGCCGTGATGGCGTGGCACGGAATTGAGCGCCAGCGAGAAGACGATGGAGAACATCACCGACAGAAAGAAGCCGGCGGCGGGGAAGGCCAGTGGCGACACGGTGGCCGGGCCGAACAGCGCCAGCGCCACGCTGGCGATGGCCAGCACGGCGAAGCCGGCCAGCACGACGCGCGAGTCCAGCAGCTTCAGCAGCCCCAAGCCCAGCAGGCAGCCCAGCGACATCAGGCCCCAGAAGCGCGCCACCGCGTCGGCGCCCTCTGCCGTGGCCGAGATGCCGTGGTACGTGGAGAGGAACTGCGACATCCAGTTCGCCAGCGTCTGCTCGGTGCCCACGTAGGCCATGATGCCCAGGAAGAACAGCCGCACGTCGCGCCGCGCCAGCAGCTCCTTGTAGGCGGCCCAGCCGCCGGTGCGCTCGTCGTCCTTCAGCTCCACGCGCGGCAGCGGCAGCGCCTGGTTGGCGACGATGAGCACGCAGAACGCGACGGTGAAGATCCAGTAGAACGCCACCCACACCAGCGGGCTGCCGGCCGCGCCGGGGCGCTCCATCAGCAGCTGGAAGGTCAGCGGGCTCAGGAACGACGCCAGGCCGAACATCAGCTGGCCCATCACCGAGAAGAACGCGAAATGCGCCTCGCCGCCGGCCGTTCGCATCAGCGGGTTGATGACGACCTGCAACAGCGCCATGCCCAGGCCGATGATGAACAGCCCGGCGATGGCCGTGCCGTAGCCAGGCCACAACGCGATGGCCAGCGAGCCGGCGAGGTTCAGCACGAAGGCCACCAGGATGGTGGTGCGCGGCCCCCTGGCTTCCACCAGCAGGCCGCCGGGGATGGACACCAGCCCGTAGGCCAGGAAGAACGAGAACGGCAGGAAGCCCGCCATCGCCAGGCTGAGGTGGAAGTCCTGGATGATGATCGGCATCAGCGGGCCGATGAGGTTGGTGACGAACGAGATCACGAACCAGATCAGCAGGATGTAACCGACGATGAGGGCGCGGTGCTTCATGGCGGTCAGGCGGCGATGCAGTCGGCGAATTCGCCGGCACGGATCGTTTTGCGCGGGAAGCGTTGGAGGATGGCGCGAGCGGTGCGGCAGCCGGCCGCCAGGCCCTCGGCCAGCGTGCCGCCGCGCAGGCGAGCCGCGAGGTAGCCGGCGTTGAACGCGTCGCCCGCACCGATGGTGTCGAAGATGTCGGCCGGCTCCGCGCGGTGCTCGGCCCGGTGGCCGGCCTCGATGCCCACGGCACCACGTGCGCCCACCTTCACGATGAGGCTGGCGCCGGGGCGCAGCTCTCGCTCGATGGCGGTCAGCGCGGCGTCCAGGTCATCGATGCCGGCGATGCTGTGCGCCTCCAGCTCGTTGATGAGCAGGTGGTCGCAGTGCGGCAGCCAGGTCTTCACTTCGGCACGCACGGCCGGCGTCCAGCCCTCGGGCGGCCAGCCGGTGTCCAGCGCGACGCGGTAGCCGCGGGCGGAGGCTTCACCCAGCAGCGCGGTGTAGAGGCCGCGCAGCCCGCCCAGCAGGAACGGGCCGGTGAAGAGGGCGATGGCCGGCGCCGTGGTGGGCTGCAGATGCTTGAGCACGTGCTGGATGGACAGCTGCTGCAGGTGGCCCAGCGTGGTGAAGAAGTTGCGCTCGCCGCAGCCGTGCATCAGGCCCACCGACACGGTGGTCTCGCCATCGCACACCTCCAGCTGCGTGCGCACGCCGGTGAACTGCTGGGCCAGCCATTGGCCGAAGTGGTCGTGCCCGACAGCCGAGATGAGCTGCGTCGGCAGGCCCACATGGCGGGCGGCGAGCGCCGCGTTGGCCGCCGAGCCCCCGGCGCGCAGTTCGCTGCGCGGCATCAGCAGCTCGGTGCCGATGCGCGGCCAGCCGTCGAGCGTGCCGAGCACGAGGTCCACGCCGACGTCGCCGACGATGCTGAGGTGAGGTTGCGAGGAGAGGCGTGCCGTGTCCATGGACGCGGACTATAGAAGTGTCTCCGACGCGGTGTCAATAAATAAAACCAGTGGTTTTAAATATTTGTCAGGCCCGCCGTGGTGGCGGCCGGTGGCCCAGCAGTTCGGCTGCGTCGGCCTCGGTGCGGCGGTCGTGCTGCAGCACCTCCAGGCGCGGCGACAGCATCTCGTAGATGGGCAGCACGGCGGCGCCGAGGATGGAGGAGTCGTCCTGCCGGTCCGACAGCAACAGCCGCGTGCCGGGCTCGGCCACGCCGCCGCGCACCGAGCGGTGCCAGGGCTGCGCCAGCGCCACGAGGTGCTCCACCAGCACCTTGGGCGCCGGGCCGCCGATGACGATGGACCGCGGGTCCAGCATGTTCTCGAGCATGCAGACGGCGTCGCGCAGGCGGTCGGCCGCCTGGCGGCACCAGCGGTGCAGCGCGTCGTCGCCGGGCTGCTGCAGGCGCTGGGCCAGGTCGACGGTCCAGACCTCGTGGTCGGACACGCCCAGCGCCTCGGCCAGCGAGTGCATGGACAGGTAGCGCTCCAGGCAGCCGCGGTTGCCGCAGTAGCAGGCGGTGCCGCCGGGCACGATGGGCACGTGGCCGATCTCGGTGGCATTGCCGTTGGCGCCGGGGTAGGCCGAGCGGCCCACGACGAGCGCGCCGCCCAGGCCCAGGCCGAGGTGCAGGTAGAAGAAGTCGTCCAGGTGGCGGGCCACGCCGAACAGCGTCTCGCCCAGGGCGCCGGCAACGCTGTCGACGCGGTAGAACAGCGGCAGGCCGGTGACCTCGCCCAGCTCGTCCAGCACCGACAGGTCGTTCCAGCCCTCCAGCGCCGTCGGGCCGATGAAGCTGATGTCGGTGTGGCCCAGCGGGCCGGGCAGGGCGACGCCGATGCCCCACAACCGCTCGGTCGAGTCGCGCCGCAGCTGGGCCACGAGCTGCAGCATGGCGGCCAGCATCTGGCGGCGATCGCTGCTGTCCATGGCCACCTCGCAGCGGCTGCGAACGTCGCCCACCAGGTTGACCAGCGCGGCCGACGCGCGGCCCGGCTCCAGGCTGATGCCGATGGCGTTGCCGGCCTGGGGGTTCAGTTCGAACGCGATGGGCGGCTGGCCGCGGGTCTTGTCGACCTTCTGGCGGCGCGAGACGATGAGGCCGATGGCCTCCAGGTCGTTGGTGATGTTGGCCACCGTCTGGGGGCTCAGCGACACCATGTCGGCAATGTCCTTGCGCGACGCGGCACCCTGCTGGCGGATGAAGTCCAGCACGACGCGGCGGTTGTAGGGGGCGCTGGACTGCTGGGTGGCACCTCGGCTGGGGGTTCTCATGCGGTGGGTGGGGTCGGTCGGATCGGCCGCCAGCATGCCACGAGATAAATACATCTAGGCGATGTATTTATTGACGGGGCGGCGGGGCGCGGCTATGGTGCGCCGCCTCACATGACCTGATCGCCACCATGAAAACCGCTTTCATCGCCCGCCGGGCGCTTCTCGCCACGCTGGGCCTGGCGGCCGTGGGCGCGGCTGCCGATGCCACCCTGGCGCCGGTGACCACCGTGTCGGTGCAACTGCCCGCCGAGCCGCTGCTGGTGCAGATCAACCAGGTCGCGCTGGAGCGGCTGGGCCCGAAGCGCGCCATCGTCGAGTCCACCGGCGCGGCCACCGAGGGCCGCTACCGCGTGCTGGCCGGCGGCAAGGTGGTGGCGCAGGGCGCGCTGAAAGCCCTGCCGGCGTTCTCTGCCTGGGGCGAGGGCAAGCGCTACTTCGGGGTCGACTTCTCGGCGCTGCAGGCCGCCGGCGTCTACCGCGTGGAGGCCACGCTGGGCGGCGCGCGCGCGTTATCCGCTCCGGTGAGGGTGAAGGACCAGGCGCTGTTCACCACCATCGCCGACAAGACGCTGGACTACTTCCACCGCAGCCGCCACACCGGCGCGGGCGACAGGCGCATCCGCGTGTTCGAGACGGACCGCTTCGTCAACGTCTGGGGCGGCTGGAAGGACGCCGGCGGCGACGCCGGCAAATACCTGTCGCACCTGGGCTATGCCAACTTCTTCAACCCGCAGCAGACGTCCATGGCCGCCTGGGTGCTGGCCTACACGGCGCACACGTCCGGCGACCTGTACCGGCGCGCCGGCCTGCTCAAGCGCGCCGAGAACGAGGCCTTCTGGGGAGCCGACTACCTGCACCGCATCCTCGACGCCGAGGGCTACTTCTACACGACCGTGTTCGACAAATGGGGCGACGAGAAGGCCGAGCGCATGGTGGTCGGCTACGAGGGCGAGGACGGCACCTACACGCCGCTGTACCGCTCGGCCTACCGCGCCGGTGCCGGCATGGCCATCGCGGCGCTGGCGCGGGCGTCGCTGCTGGCGACGCAGTCCGGCCGGCACGGCGAGTTCAGCGGCGCCACCTACCTGGCCGACGCCGTGAAGGGCTTCGAGCACCTGCAGCAGGTCAACGCGCAATACACGGCCAACGGCGTCGAGAACATCATCGACGACTACACGGCGCTGATGGCGGCGGTGGAGCTGTTCCACGCGACGCGCGAGCCGCGCTTCCTGGACGCGGCCCGCGTGCGCGCCGACAACCTCCTGCAGCGGCAGACGGCCGACGGCGGCTTCATCAGCGACGGCGGCTCGCGGCCGTACTACCACGCGGTGGAGGCCGGCCTGCCGGCGCTGAGCCTGGGCTGGTATGCCGACATCGAGACCGACGCCGCCCGCCGCGACCGCGCGCGCCAGGCCATCGCGGCCGCGTTGCGACACGAGATCGCCATCACGCAGCGCGTGTCCAACCCCTACGGTTACGCCCGCCAGGCCTTCCAGCTCGCCAGCCGCGGCGGCAAGCCCGAGGGCGCCGTGCGGGAGGGCTTCTTCATCCCGCACAGGAACGAGACCGGCTACTGGTGGCAGGGCGAAAGCGCGCGGCTGGCGTCGTTGACGACGGCCATGGTCGTCGCCGGCCGCCAGGCGGGCTTCACGGACGGCGCTGGCTACGCGCAGGCGCAGCTCGACTGGACGCTGGGCCGCAACCCCTACGGCATCTCCATGCTCTACGGCTTCGGCCACCGCAACCCGCCGACGGTGGCGTCCAGCGCGGGCGACATGGCTGCCGGCGGCATCTCCAACGGCATCACCGGCGCCGTGGGGAGCGACACGGGGGAGGGCATCGCCTTCGGCCCCGGCCCGGACGGGGAGCAGTGGCGCTGGGTGGAGCAGTGGCTGCCGCATTCGGCGTGGATGCTGCTGGCCGCCGTCAGCACCGCGAGGTGATGTCACAAACGGGCGGGCTGTTCCGTCTGCCGGGGTGAGACTCTTGCCCCAGCCATGAACACCACCCCCACCGCCCGCGCCCGCCGTTTCGACCAGGACCACGCCCGCCGCCTGCGCGCGCTGGCCTACCGCATGCTCGGCTCGCGCGCCGAGGCCGAGGACATCGTGCAGGAGGCCTGGCTGCGCTGGGCCGAGGTGGACGAGGCCACGGTCGACCACCACGGCGCCTTCCTGTCCCGGCTCGTCACCAACCTGTGCCTGGACAAGCTGCGCTCCGCGGCCCACCAGCGCGAGCAGTACGTCGGCGTGTGGCTGCCCGAGCCGCTGCTGGAAGACGAAGCGCTGTTCGGCTGGGCACCCGGCCCCGAGAAGCAGGCCGAGTTCGCGCAGGACGTGTCCATCGCCTTCATGCTGGCGCTGGAGCGCCTGTCGCCGCTGGAGCGCGCGGCCTTCCTGCTGCACGACGTGTTCGATCTCGACTACGACGAGATCGCCCGCCACCTGGACCGCAGCGAGGCCGCCTGCCGCCAGCTCATCAGCCGCGCGCGCAAGAACATCAAGGCCGACTACGCGCGCCGCGAGGTGGCGAAGGAAGAGGCCGAGCGGCTGGTGGCCGCCTTCATGGATGCCGTGCGCCGCCGCGACGTGGCCGGCCTGGCCGCGCTGCTGGCCGAAGACGCGGTGCTGATGGCCGACGGCGGCGGCAAGGTCAGCGCCGTGCCCAAGCCGCTGCACGGCGGCGCCGTCATTGCGCGCACCTTCATCGGCTTTGCGCAGATGCCCACCAGCCGCGGCTGGCGCCTGCTGTCCACGGTCGTCAACGGCCTGCCGGGGCTGCTCATCGTCGACGACGCGGCCGGTGGCCGGCTCGTGCAGACCATCGCGCTGGCACCGGGCGCCGCGGCCGGCCAGGTGGGCGCGGTCTACATCCAGCGCAATCCGGAGAAGTTGAGCGCCATCGCGTCACAAACCGCGGCGCTGTCCCGTCTTGACCGTGAGGCCGACGAATCCGCCGGCCCACCCACCAAGGACACGCCATGAGCACCCACCCCCGCCTCGACTACACCCGCCTCAGCGCCGACCTGTTCAAGAAGTACCTCGACTTCAGCATGGCCTTCAAGATGGACCAAGGCCTCGCGCTGCTGGTGGACATCCGCGCCTCGCAGCTCAACGGCTGCGCGTTCTGCCTGGACATGCACGTCAAGCAGGCCAAGATCCACGGCGAGCGCGAGCTGCGGCTGCACCACGTGGCCATCTGGCGCGAGTCGCCGCTGTTCTCGCCCAGGGAGCGCGCCGCGCTGGCCTGGACCGAGGCGCTGACGCGCATCGCGCCCGAGGGCATCTCCGACGCCGCCTACGCCGAGGCGCGCGAGCAGTTCGCCGAGCAGGAGCTGTCCGACCTGACCTGGCGCATCACCGCCATCAATGGATGGAACCGCATGAACGTCGCCTTCCGCAACCCGCCGGGGTCCATGGACAAGCTGTACGGGCTGGACAAGGCGGGTCTGGCCTGAGCCCGCGGCGCCGGCCGGCTGGCTATGCTGGCCGCCATGAAATCTGCTCTCGCGCCTCTGCTGCTCGCCGCGTTCTGCACACTGCCTGCCTCGGCGCAGGAGGCCGACCCGGTCGCCACCCTCGTCAACCAGCTGGAGCTGGACAAGTACAAGGCCACCATCAAGGGGCTGACGCAGTTCGGCGACCGCCGCCAGGGCACGGCGCGCAACCGTGCGGCGCTGGACTGGATCGAGGCGCAGCTGAAGCGCTACGGCTGCACCAACACCGAGCGGCTGCGCTATGACTTCACCGAGCCTGCAAGGCGCGGCCCCGCGCAGCTGCAGCCGCTGCGCGCGGCCGGCCCGGCGGCGCAGGGCGGCGGCACGCTGTTCGGCCGGCGCGCGCCCATCGGCGTCAACACCGACCCGATGGCCCAGCCCGACGAGAAGCTGCGTGCGCTGAACAGCGAGCCGACGCCGCTGGGCACGTCGCCGCGCGAGAGCGTCTACTGCACCAAGGTCGGCAGCACCCGGCCCGACGAGATGTACATCGTGTCGGCCCACATGGACGGCCTCGGCTTCGGCGAGGCGGCCAACGACGACGGCTCCGGCACGGCGCTGGTCATGGAGCTGGCGCGCATCTTCAACGCGCCGGGCGTGACGACCGAGCGCTCCGTCCGCTTCATCCTGTGGAACAACGAGGAGACCGGCCTGAACGGCGCTCATGCCTACGTCGCGCAGCGGCGCGAGCTGCAAGGGCTCGAGTCGCCCAAGGGCTCCGGCAAGTACCCCGAGCCGAAATGGCTGGGCGTCATCCAGCACGACATGCTGCTGTTCGACCACGGTATGCCCATCCCGAAGCTGGACGCCGCAGGCCAGCCCGTGCTGGATGCCAAGGGCCAGCCGGTCTACACGGCGCCCAGGGAGCAGCGTGCCGAGGCGGACGTGAACATCGAGTTCCAGGTCAATGCCAGGCAGGCGGACGGCGCCGCCCAGCTCGCGTGGGCGCTGCGCGCGGCCAACGAGAAGTACGCGACCGACTATCCCGCCGCGGTGGGCAACCGCATGACCAATACCGACTCCGTGCCGTTCATGGACCACGTGCCCGCCATCTCGGTACGCGAGAACGAGCGCGGCATGCACATCGGTGCCGGCTGGAACCCGCACTGGCACCAGCCCACCGACCTGTACGCGACCTATTCCGACAAGGATTTCCTGCTGGGCCTCAACGCCGCGCAGACGACGCTGGCCGCCGTCGCGCAGCTCGCCGGGGCCAGGGTCAAGCCCTGACCCCAAGTCCTTCACAGCTGCTTCGTGTTTTCCCGCATTCGCGGGGATGTAATCGCGTTTCAACTCGATACAGTTGCATTCATCGCGCGGTTGCTAACGGCATTCATGCGCGGGCACACAGATGCCGCAGGGGCGCACGCCTCCAGCTGAAACAGGGAAGACCGACGGACGCATAAGTCCGCGGTCGCACGCGGGTCCACCGGGGTGGATTCATCCAATGACTGATGTCGCCAGGGCGGTTTCAACCGCCTACGTCGCGGCGTGCCTTGCCTGTTTGCAACGTGGAAACCAACACTGCTTTTGCGCCGGCCTATCTGCCGACGCCCGAACCCGCCCGTGACGCGGCCGACCTCATCGTCGAGGCGCTGGAAGCGCTGGGCGTCGAGTACGTCTTCGGCGTGCCCGGCGGCGCCATCGAGCCGCTCTACAACGCTTTGGCCCGCAGCGGCCGCCGCGGCGGCCCGCGCGCCATCGTTGCGCGCAACGAACAGGGCGCCGCCTACATGGCCGACGGCTACGCCCGCGAGACCGGCCGGCTGGGCGTGTGCATCGCCACGTCGGGCCCCGGTGCCACCAACCTGATCACTGGCGTGGCCTGCGCCTACGACAACGACGTGCCGCTGCTGGTCATCACCGGCCAGCCGCCGATCAAGAACTTCGGCAAGGGCGCGCTGCAGGAAAGCAGCTGCACGGGCATCAACACGATGGCGATGTTCCGCCCCTGCACGCGCTACAACTCGCTGGTCTCGCATGCCGAGCAGCTGCCCACCAAGCTGTTCAACGCCATCATGCAGGCGCAGCGCGCGCCCAGCGGCCCCAGCCATCTGTCCATCCCGGTGGACATCCTGCGCGAGCCGCTGCCCGCCGGCCAGGACATGCCCGACTTCGCCGGCCTGCTGCGCCGTGCGCCAGCGCTGGTGGACCTGCCCGCCGTGCGCCAGCTGGCGCGGCTGCTGTTCTCGGCCCAGCGGCCCGTGTGGCTGCTGGGCGCCGGCTGCGGCGAGGCGGCCAACGAGCTGATGCAGCTGGTGCAGCACACCGACGGCCGTTTCATCACGACGCCCGACGGCAAGGGCTTCGTCAACCCGCGGCATCCGCGCTTCAGCGGCGTGTTCGGCTTCGGCGGCCATGCCAGCGCGGCCGAGCTGCTGCAGAGCGAACCCGACCTCGTCATCGCGCTGGGCACCGGCTTCGGCGAATTCAACAGCGGCGGCTGGAGCAGCGCGCTGCTGAACAGCCGCCTCGTGCACGTGGACGACAGCGACGAAAACCTGATGCGCTCGCCGATGGCGCGGCTGCACGTGCGCGGCCACATCAAGGCCGTCTGCGAGCAGCTGCTGGCGCTGCTGACGCCGGCCGGCGACGGCCCCAACGCGCAGCTGCTGCCCTTCCTGCATCCGCAGGTGGCTCGCCAGGCCTACGAGGCCATGGTGGACAGCCCCGCCGCCGCGCGCGGTGACGATGCGCCCGTCAAGCCGCAGCGCCTGATCGCCACGCTGGGCGAGCGCTGCACGCCGCAGACGCGCTTCGTCGCCGACGCCGGCAACAGCGCCGCCTGGGCCGTGCACTACCTGGCCCCGCGCGACCAGCGCAGCGGCCGCATGCCGGGCAGCGCGTGGCTGCCCGCCGGCAAGGAGCGGCGCACGAGCCACTCCAGCTGGCTGCGCGTGACGATGGACTTCGCGCCCATGGGCTGGGCCATCGGCTCGGCCGTCGGCATCGCGATGGCCAACCCGCGCTGCCCGGTCGTCTGCCTGACGGGCGACGGCAGCTACCTGATGAACGGCCAGGAGATCACCGTGGCCGCCGAGCTGGGCCTGCCGGTGCTGTACGTCGTGCTGAACGATGGCGCGCTCGGCATGGTCAAGCACGGCCAGCGGCTGGCCGGCGCCGAGCCCATCGGCTTTGAGCTCCCCCGGGTGGACTTCGCGCTCATGGCCAAGGCCATGGGCATCCACGGCATCGTCGTGCGCTCCGCGGCCGAGCTGGACGCGGTGGACTTCGACGCGCTGCTGTCGCGCCGCGGCCCGACGCTGCTGGATGTGCGCATTGACGGCGAGGAAGTGCCGCCGATGAACCTGCGCATGAAGACGCTGGGGACCGCGCGATGACCCCGGCCATCCGCACGCGCATCTGGGACGAGCAGCCCGAGCCTGCCGACCGCTTTGCCACGCGCGCCGCGCGCTGTCGCGGCTACGACGTCTACAACGACTTGCTGGGCAACGCGCGCTGGGTCGACATGCTGTGGCTGCTGTTCCGCGAGGACGCACCGACGCCGCAGCAGTCGACGCTGCTGGACGCGCTGGCCGTGGCACTGGCCAACGCCGGCCCTCGCGATGCGGCCGTGCATGCCTCGATGTGCGCAGGCCTCGGCGGCTCGCCCGCGGCGGCGGCGTTGATGGCGGCACTGGCCGTCGGCGCCGGCCGGCATGGCGGCGCGCAGGAGGTGGCGGCGGCGATGGGCTGCTGGGCACGCGTGGAGACGCTTGGCGTCGACGCCTGGGTGGCCGCCTGGCGCTCGGCCGCCGCGCCGTCGTCGGCCATCTGGCCGGAGGCCGATCACGCGCCGGGCTTCGAGCCCAACGGCGTCGTGACAGCCGGCATCGTGTGCGACGCACTGGTGCGGCTGGCCGCGCTGGGCGGCACGCCGCGGCTGGGCTGGCTGGCCGCGCACCGCGCCCCCGTCGAAGCGGCCATGGGCCTGCCGCTGGCGCTGTCCGGCGTGGCCGCCGCCGCGCTGGCCGACCTGGGCTTCACGCCCGAGCAGGGCGAGATGCTGCACCTGCTGCTGCGCCTGCCCGGCGCCGCCGCGCATGCGCTGGAGCAGCGCGCCGCCAGCTACAAGGACTTCCCGTTCTTCGCGCTGGAGCTGCAGGACGACCCGCGCCACGCCCTGCTGAAGGAGGCCGCATGACCCCGATCTCTCCGCTGGAACAACACGCCGGCGTGTTGCGCAGCCGCATGGGCGGCGCCTTCGTCGGCGAGCGCGCCGTGTTCCGCGGCCGTGACCTGCATGCCGACCTGGCCGACATGGACTGGCTGGCGCTGTACGTCTTCGGCATCACCGGCCAGCGCTACACGCCGGCCCAGTTGAAGGTGCTGCACGCGATCTGGGTCTACACCAGCTACCCCGACGCGCGCATCTGGAACAACCGCGTCGCCGCACTGGCCGGCAGCGCGCGCAGCTCCGGCAACCTCGGCGTGGCCGCCGCTCTGGCTGTGTCGGAGGCCGAGATCTACGGCCGCGGCATCGACATCCGCGCGGCCACCTTCATCCAGCGTGCGCAGCAGGTGAGGGCGGCGGGTGCCGACCTGGACGACTGCATCCGCGATGAGCTGAAGCGGCACCGCGCCATCGCCGGCTACGGCCGGCCCATCGCCGCGGGGGACGAGCGCATCGCGCCGATGATGAAGCTGGTGGAGCAGCAGGGGCTGGCCGACGGCGCCCACGTGCAGGCGGCGTTCGCCGTCGAACGGCAGCTGCAGGCCGGCCGCTGGCGGCTGCGCATGAACTACGCGGCGCTCACCGCGGCGCTGACGTCGGACATGGGCTTCACGCCCCGCCAGCACTACCAGTACGGTTTCCCGGCCTTCCTGGCCGGCATGCAGCCCTGCTACACCGAGGCGAGCGAAAAGCCGGCGGGCACGCTGCTGCCGCTGGCCTGCGACAACATCCGCTACGAAGGCGCCGCGCCGCGGGCCTGGCGGGGCGGCTAGAAGCGGTACACGACCTGCAGGTCCAGCGACCGGCCCGCCATCGGCAGGTCGTAGGTCAGCGACGGTGACACGCTGGGCTCGCGCACGTCGGCGTCGAACAGGTTGCGCGC
The DNA here is from genome assembly GCF_058794515.1 of Roseateles sp. GW823-FHT07B05. NCBI lineage: Bacteria > Pseudomonadati > Pseudomonadota > Betaproteobacteria > Burkholderiales > Sphaerotilaceae > Roseateles > Roseateles sp. GW823-FHT07B05. The sequence continues at coordinate 456,868 of NZ_JBXAGX010000002.1, read as the reverse complement.
CGACATCGCCACCTCCCAGCCGGGCTGGCTGGCCAGGCGCAGCGTGAGGTCGGCCGTCGTGTAGTCGGCGATGTCGGGGCGCACGTCGCCCGCGGCGCGCACGCGGCCGGCCGCGCGCTTGACCTGGCCGCTCAGCGCCCAGCCCTTGTCGAAGCGCCAGTCCGCGCGCGCATAGGCCATCTGGCGCGGCGCCATGCCGGCGTTGGCGCCGGTGGCCTTGTCGGTGGCGTTCTGATAGGCGTAGTGGGCCGCGAGCCGCAGGTTGCGCGTGGCGTCGACCTGCAGTTCCAGCTCGAAGCCGTGGCCTTGCTGCGTGCCGGCGTTGTTGTACTGCGAGACGCCGCCGCCGACGCTGGCCGAGCGGATGATGTCGGTCATCTCGTAGCGGAACGCGCTGGCCTGCACCTGGGCCTTCTCGCCCAGCTGCCAGTTGACGACGGCTTCGGCCGTGCTGATCTTCTCCGGCTTCAGCGACGGGTTGCCGCGGATGACCGGGTTGTTGATGCTGTACTCCTCCGAGAACGACGGCGCGCGGAAGGCGCGGCCGACGAGGAGCTTGGCCGTCACGTCCAGGCTCGCGTCCCACACCAGCGCCATGCGCGGGTTGGTGGTGTTGCCGAAGTCGCTGTAGTTGTCGTGGCGCACGCCGGCGGTGAGCGTCCAGTCCGGCGCCATGCGCCACTCGTCCTGCACGTAGCCGTAGCTGACGCGCCGCCGCTGCGGGGTCACGAAGGACTTGTCGACCGGCACTTCGGTCAGCTGCCCGCCAGGCATCGGGACGGGCGTGCCGATGAACGGGCCGGACTCGACGAGCGTGAAGTTCTTGAACTCCTGGGTGCGGTACATGTCCAGGTCGTCATGGCCGACACCGATGCGCCACTGGTGGCCGGCCCAGCCGCTGTAGGTGGCGACGGCGGACGTGCGCAGCTGCCGCTCCCAGGTGTTGGGCGCCCCCAGCACGCCCTTCGGGAAGCTGCCGCCAAATGACCCCGGCGGAAAGATCTGCAGCGCCGTCGTGAACTGGTTGACGAACTGGAAGTGGCTGGCGGCAAGGGTGAGCTTGAGCTGCGGCGCCAGCTCGAGGTCGGAGAACGAGGCGTCTGCCATCCAGCGCTGGTTGCGGCCCTTGCCGACCGGGTCCAGCGCCACGCCGGCGCCGGCGCCGGTGCCGACCTCGTCGCGCAGCAGATAGCCGGCCCGCAGGCGCAGGCGGCCATAGCTGCCTTCCACATGGGCGTCGACCGCGTCGTAGCCGGTATTCACCGGCCCAGGCGCGAGGCTGGCTTGCGTGCCGAACGCGGTGTCCAGCGCCGTCTGGCCGTCGGCCTGCACGATCTCCTTGAAGCCGTCCGTGCGGCCGGTGCGCAGGTAGGCGGCCACGGCAACGGGGCCGACGGCGCCGCCGTACTGCAGCCAGGCGTCGCGGCTCGCGAACGAACCGGCGCGCAGGCCCAGCTCCAGGCCTGAGATGTCGGCCGGCCCCTTGGTGACGATGTTGATGACGCCGGCATAGGCATCCGCGCCATACAGCGCCGAGCCCGGCCCGCGGATCACCTCGATGCGGGCGATGTTGGCCACCGGCAGGCCGGCCCACGCCGTGCCGCGGTTGCCGACGAACATCGTCGTCAGCGGCACGCCGTTGTAGAGCACCAGCGTCTGCACGTTGAACTCGCTGTAGATGCCGCGGACGACGTACAGCGGGTTGTAGCCGCCGTTGTTGCGGCCGACGTGGACACCGGGAACGGTGGCCAGCACCTGGTCGAGGTCGGTGGCGCCCATCAGCGCGATGTCCTGCGCCGTGATGACGGTGGCGACGGCCGGCGCGCGGCGCAGGCTCTGGGACGCGCCGGTGGCGATGCTGATCGTGGTCTTGTCGCCGTAGACCTGGGCCAGCTCGTCCTCCTCGCTGGCAGGCTGGGCCCGGGCAGGCGTCGGCATGCCTGCCCAGCAGGTGCTCCCCAGGATCACCATCGCGACGAACAGTCTCATTGCCAGCTTCTCCGAGGTGGGCGGTGAATGGGCGCGTATTGTGGGGGCGGCGCCGGGGTGGCCCGGACGTTCCGGTGGCCGCGTTGTGCGGTTCGTGAACTCTGCCCGTCCAACCGCCGCAAGGGCTTGCGGCGCCTCGGGGTCAGGGCCGCCAGACTGCCTGCACGTACAGCGAGCGCCGCGCCAGCGGGATGTCGCCCGGCAGGCCCAGCCCGGGCGCCAGGCTGGGCTCGCGGGCAGCGGCGTCGAACAGGTTGCGCACCGAGGCCGCCAGCGCCCAGCCGCCGCCCAGCGGGCCGCTGCGCAGCGTCAGGTCGGCGGTGGTGTAGTCGGCCACCGGCGGGCGCAGGTCGCCGGCGGCGCGCTGGCGCCCGGCCACGTGGGCGAGCTGGCCGCTGAGCTGCCAGCAGCTGGCGGCGCGCCAGTCGGCCCGCGCGTTCAGCAGCCGGCGCGGGGCGTAGCCTGCGTCGGCATGCGTCGTGTCCTCGGCGGAGCGCTGCAGGCTGGCATTGCCGCTGAGCCGCAGCTGGCGGGTCACGTCCCACTGTCCGTCCAGCTCCAGGCCGCGGCCATGCTGGGCGCCGACGTTGTCGAACCGGGCCGTGCCGCCGCCGGTGTCGGCCGTGCGGATGATGTCGGTCATGCCGTAGCGGAACAGGCCGAGGTTGAGCCGCAGGTCGGCCCGCGCCTGCCACGCGAACGCGGCTTCCACGGTGCTGATGCGCTCGGGCCGGAGCGCCGGGTTGCCGCGGATGACCGGGTTGTTGATGCTGTGCTGCTCTGTGAACGCCGGTGCGCGGAAGGCGCGGCCGGCCAGCAGCTTGACGGTCAGGTCCAGCGTGGCGTCCCACACCAGCGCGGCGCGCGGGTTGGTGGTGCCACCGAAGTCGGAGTAGCGGTCGTGGCGCACGCCGGCCGTCAGCGTCCAGTCGCGGGCGACGCGCCATTCGTCCTGCACGTACAGGTAGCTGACCGTGCGCCGCTGCGGCTCGACGAAGGACTGCGCGGCCGGGAAGGCCTCCAGTTGCCCACTGGGCAGCGGCACCGGCAGGCCCGTGGCGGGGCCGCTGGGCATGATGGTGAAGTTCTTCAGCTCGCGCGTGCGGTACATGTCCAGGTCGTCGTGGCCGGCGCCGATGCGCACGCCGTGGCCGGCCAGGCCGGCGTAGGACGCCACCGCCGCCAGCCGCAGCTGCCGCTCCCAGGTGGACGGCGCGCCCAGCATGCCGCCGGGGAACGCGCCGCCGAAGGCGCCCGGCGGGAACAGCTGCAGCGGTGCGTTGAAGGTCTGCTGGTAGTGCAGCAGGCTGGCCGACAGCGTGCCGCGCCACTGGCCGCCCAGCGCGATGTCGGTCCAGGACAGGTCCGAGGTGGTCCGTGCGATGCGATAGCGGCCCACCGGGTCCAGCGCACCGGCGACGCCGACGCCGGTCTGCAGGTCGTCGCGCAGCTTGTAGCTGCCGCGCAGCCGGAGCTTGCCGCGGCTGATGTCGGCGCTGGCGTCGATGGCCTTGAAGCCGACGTTCATCGGGCCCGGCGCGAGGCTGGCGCGGCTGCCGAACAGGCTGTCCAGCAGCGTCTGCTGGTCGGCGCTCACCGTCTCGCGCTGGCCGTCGGTGCTGCCGACGCGAACGTAGGCGGCCACGTCGTAGCCGCCCAGCGTGCCGCCGTACTGCAGCCAGCCGTCGCGGCTCCTGAACGAGCCCACGCGCAGGCCCACCTCCGTGCCGGCCACGTCGGCGGCCGTCTTCGTGACGACGTTGATGACGCCGGAGAAAGCGTCGGCGCCGTGCAGCGCCGAGCCGGGCCCGCGGATGATCTCGATGCGGGCGATGTTCTCCACCGGCATGTCGCCCCAGCCCAGGCCGCGGTTGCCAACGAACAGCGTGGTCAGCGGCACGCCGTTGAGCAGCATCAGCGTCTGCGCGTTGAACTCGCTGTGGATGCCGCGGATCAGGTACAGCGGCGCGAAGCTGTTGCTGCTGCGGCTCACGTGCAGGCCGGGCACGCCCTGCAGCACCTCGTCGATGCCGGTGGCCCCCATGGCGGCGATGTCCTGCGCGGTGATGACCGTGGCCACCGCCGGCGCGCGGCGCAGGCTCTGGGCCGCGCCGGTGGCGATGCTGACGGTGAGCTTGTCGCCATAGGCCTGGGCCAGCTCGTCCTCTTCGCTGGCGGGCTGCGCCATCGAGGCACCGAGGCAACCCAGGCAGCCGACGAGGGTCCAACCAAAGCGAGGTCTCATGGCCGTCTTCTCCAGCGGATGGCGCGGGGCGGGCCTGCATTGTGTGGCCGTCGGCGCGTGGCCGCCCGGCCGGTCTTGCACATGACGATGGGCAGCGGGCCAATGCTTTGCATAATGCCGCCCACCCCGTCCCGGCTTCACCCCACAGCGTCCTTCACTTGATCGAGCCCGGTTGCCCCAGCCCCCCCACGCGCCGCGCCTTGTTGCGTCAGGCCCTGGGCGGTGCCATGGCGCTGGCGGGCAGCGCGGCGCAGGCAGCCGATGCGGGCCGGTCGCTGGTGGTCGTCTACCCCGAGCTGGCCGAGCCGTTCAAGCAGGTCTTCACGACCATCATCTCGGGCATCGAGGACCGTCTCGGCGGCACGGTCACCAGCCTGGCCATGGCCGGCAATGCCAGCCCCGCACAGGTGGCCGACGACGTGCGCCGGCGCGATGCCAAGGTGTTGATCGGCCTGGGCCGCGGCGGCATGCGCATCGCCGCGGCGCTGGCCGACGAGCTGGCCGTGCTGGTGGGCTGCGTGGTGTCGGTGCAGGAGTCCGAGGCGCGCAGCTTCCCCGTGCACACGCTGGCGCCCGACCCCGCGTTGATGCTGGCCCGGCTGAAGAAGCTGCGCCCCGGCACGCGCCGCGTGCATCTGGTGTACGACCCCAAGCTCAACGGCTGGCTGGCCCGGCTGGCTCGCGACGCCGCGCGCAGCGAGGGCATGGAGCTGCTGGCGCAGGAAGCCACCGACCAGGCCGGCGCGCTGCGGCTGTATTCGCAGCTGCTGGCCGCTGCCGACCCGGCGCGCGACGCGCTGTGGCTGCCGCAGGACCCGACGACGGTGGACGACGGCGTCGTGCTGTCGCTGGTGCTCAAGGAAGGCTGGAACCGCTCCATCGCGGTGTTCTCCAGCCACGTCGGTCATGTCAGGCGCGGCGCGCTGTTCTCGCTGTACCCCGACAACGTCGAGTTCGGCCGCAGCCTGGCCGCGTCGGCGCAACGCCTGATGGGCAACCCGCGTGCGGTGGCGGCGGGCGTGCTGCCGCTGCGCGACGCGCGGGCCGCCATCAACATCCGCACCGCGGCCCACCTGGGGCTGGACGTCGCCACGGCGCAGTCCGGCTTCGACATGGTTTACCCCTCCAACTGAGATGAGCCTGCCCCTGGACACCCAGCCGCCCAGCAGCATCCTGCGGGACGACGACGCGCCGCCCCCGCCGCCGGTGGCTGCGAACCGGCCGTGGCTGCTGCGCGCCTACGTGCGCTGGCTGCGCGAGGCGTCGTTCCGCCGCCACCTCAGCGTGGCCGTCACGATAGGCGCGCTGACGCTGGCGCTGCTGATCGCCGCCGTCAACGCCTGGCAGGGCGGCCTGCAGGTGCGCGGCATGCTGCTGGAGCAGGGCGGCCGCGTGGCGGCCAACCTGGCTTCCAACAGCTCGCTGGCGCTGCTGTACGCCGCCGCCGACAACGCCGAGGAGGCCGTGCGCTCGTCGCTGGCCTTCCCCGACGTGATGGGCATCGAGATCCGCGACACCCGCGGCCGGCTGCTGCTGGCGTTGGGCTCGGCGCGCGACTTGCCGCGCTCGGCCACGCCGCCGGTGGCGGCCGCCAGCGACCCCTGGCTGGACGAGGAGACCGAGGACAGCTGGGCGTTCGCCGCGCCGGTCTGGACGCGGCCCGAGCCCACGCCGTTCGACGTGACGATGCGGCCGGCCCAGCTGCTGGGCCATGTGCGCGTCATCCAGAGCAAGGCCACGCTGCACCGCACGCAGACCTCGCTGTTCCTGTCCAACTTCGGCGTGGCGCTGTTGTTCGCGACGCTGTTCCTGTTCGCGGTCCGTTTCCTGGCGCTGCGGCTGACGCGGCCGCTGGCGGCGCTGGCGCTGGCGATGGAGAAGGTCGAGCGCGGCGACAGCGACGCCCGCGCACCGGCCGGCGGGCCGCGCGACATCGCGGCCATGGCCCACACCTTCAACCGCATGATCGCGGCGCTGCAGGAGCGCGAGGCCGAGCTGGGCGCGCACCGCGACCACCTGGAGGAGCTGGTGCGCGAGCGCACGCTGGAACTCAGCGCCGCCAAGGAGCGCGCCGAGGTGGCCAGCCAGGCCAAGAGCCAGTTCCTCGCGCGCATGAGCCACGAGCTGCGCACGCCGCTGAACGCCGTCATGGGCTATGCGCAGATCCTGAAGATGGACGCCAGCATCACGCCCAAGCAGCGCAACGGGCTGGACATCATCCACAGCAGCGGCCAGCACCTGCTGACGCTGATCGTCGACATCCTGGACCTGTCGCGCATCGAGGCCGGCAAGGCCGAGCTGCGGCTAGCGCCGGTGGACCTGATCGGCCGCCTCAACGCGGTGGCCGACATCGTGCGCGTGATGGCCGTGGACAAGCAGATCGCGCTGGACCTGCAGCTGCACCCATCGCTGCCCGCCAGCGTGCTGGCCGATGACAAGCGGCTCAGCCAGATCCTGCTGAACCTGCTGGGCAATGCGGTGAAGTTCACGCACGTCGGTGGCGTCACGCTGCGCGCGACGGCGCTGCCCGGCGCCGAGACCCTGCCGGGCCACGTGATGCTGCGCTTCGAGGTGCAGGACAGCGGCGTTGGCATCGCCGAGGACCAGGTGGAGCGGCTGTTCGAGCCCTTCGAGCAGGCCGGCAACGCCGAGCAGCGCGTCGGTGGCACGGGCCTGGGCCTGGCCATCAGCCGTCAGCTGGTGCGCATGATGGGCGGCGAGATCCGGCTGGAGAGCCGGCTGGAGCAGGGCAGCCGGTTCTGGTTCGACATCAGCGTGCCGGTGCCGGGCCACACGGCCTGACGGCGCGCCGGCCGCCTGTCAGCCGGCCGCCTGCTGGCCTTGCCGGCCTTGCGGGCGTGGTCCAGGCCGCGCCAGGTCGCGCAGCCGCAGGCCGGGGCGCTCGACGGCGTAGTGCAGCACGGCGCCGGCGATGAGGATCGCCACCGCGTGCGCGGCGAACAGCGCCAGCCCCTGCAGACCCAGCGCCGGCGCCAGCCATTCCTGCACCGCGTGCATGACGAGCTTGTGGCTCAGGTAGAGGCTGTACGACGCGGCCGCCAGCCAGCCCGCGCCCGGCACCGCCCGGCGCCCCAGCCAGCCGCGCGGCGCCGTGGCCGACAGCACCAGCAGCCCGAAACCCAGCGACAGCAACGGCCAGCCGATGGCGTTGGACAGCAGCCCGGTGCGGTCGCGGAACAGCCACATCGCGATGCCGGCCGCGGCCAGGCCGGCCAGCAGCAGCACCGTGGAACGCGCCTGCAGCCGCGCCCACAGTGCCGGCCGGTAGACGCACAGCACCGCCAGCACGACACCCATCAGCAGGCCGTCCAGCCGCATCCAGGTCGGGTAGTAGATGTCTTCGATGAACCAGTTGCGCGGCGGCTGCAGCGCGTCGTTGTGCAGCCAGACGCCGGTGCGCAGCGCGATGCCCAGCGCCACGAGGGCCACGCACAGCGCAGCGAAGCGCGCGGCGGACGGGCGGCGCGTCATGGCCCACGCGACGGCGGGGAACAGCAGGTAGAAGTGCTCCTCCACGCACAGCGACCAGGCATGCGAAAAGGCCTGGTTGCGCGAGTAGTCGATGAGCAGGTTCAGCGAGAACGTGGCGAACTGCCACCAGGCCTCCAGCCCCGGCGCCTCGCGCAGCACGGGGAAGGCCACGTAGAGGGCCAGCACGACGGCGAAGGCCGGCAGGATGCGCCACGCGCGGCGCCAGTAGAAGTCACGCAGCCGCAGCGGCTCGCCGCGCCTGAGCGAGCGCAGCAGCTGCGAGCCGATCAGGAAGCCGCTGAGCACGAAGAAGATGTCCACGCCCATCCAGCCGAAGCGCGACAGCCACGCGAAGTCCGGCCCCAGGCCGCCGACGAGAAAGGAATGGAACAGCATCACCCAGACGATGGCGATGCTGCGCAGCAGGTCGAGGCCTGGAAGATGGTTCATGGATGGGTGGGTCACGTGGTTTTCGGGCCGAGCGCCGGGCCGCCCCAAGCCGGCCCGCCATGGCGATGTGCGCGCGGCTCAATGCCGCGCGCATCGCCGTCCCCTCGGGGGACCGCTCAGTTTTGCCGCGTTCAGCAGGCAAGACTGAGCGAGGGGCTCCTGATTCAGTCGGCGAGCAGCTGTCGCAGGACGAACGGAAGAATGCCGCCGTGGAAGTAGTAGTCCACCTCGATGGCCGTGTCGATGCGCAGCGTCAGCGGCACGACCTGCGTCGAGCCGTCGGGCCGCGTGATTGTCATCTGCGCATCGCCCTGCGGCTTGATCTCGTCTGCCAGCCGGATGTCGATGGTTTCGGCGCCGGTCAGCTTCAGCGACTCCCAGCTCGTGCCGGCCTTGAACTGCAGCGGCAGCACGCCCATGCCGATCAGGTTGCTGCGGTGGATGCGCTCGAAGCTCTTGGCCACGACCGCCTTGATGCCCAGCAGCTGCGTGCCCTTGGCCGCCCAGTCGCGGCTGGAGCCGGTGCCGTACTCCTCGCCCGCGAAGATGACGGTGGGCGTGCCTTCGGCGATGTAGGCCATCGCGGCCTCGAAGATGGTCGTCTGCTCGCCGTTCTTCAGCGTGAAGCCGCCTTCCACGCGCGAGCCGTCCTCGCGTGCGGGCAGCATCAGGTTCTTCACGCGCACGTTGGCGAAGGTGCCGCGCATCATCACGTCGTGGTTGCCGCGGCGGGCGCCGTAGGAGTTGAAGTCGGCCTTCTGCACGCCGTGGGCGACGAGGTACTTGCCGGCCGGCGTCGTCTCCTTGAACGAGCCGGCGGGGCTGATGTGGTCGGTGGTGATGGAGTCGCCGAACAACGCCATGATCTTCGCGCCCTTGACGCCGGTCTCCAGCGCCGCGGGCGTCATCGTGAAGTCCGCGAAGAACGGCGGCTCGGCGATGTAGGTGCTCTGCGGCCAGTCGTAGACCTGGCCCTTCACGCCCTTGATCGCATCCCACAGCTTGCCCGGCTTCCTGGCCACCTGGTCGTAGTTCTCCTTGAAGGCCTTGGGGTCCATCGCATGCTTCATCAGCGCGTAGACCTCGTCGCTGCTGGGCCAGATGTCGCCCAGGTAGACGGCCCGGCCCTTCTTGCCGTAGCCCACGGGCTGGGTCATCAGGTCCTGCCGCACGGTGCCGGCGATGGCGTAGGCCACCACCAGCGGCGGGCTGGCCAGGAAGTTGGCCTTCAGGTTGGGGTGGATGCGCGCCTCGAAGTTGCGGTTGCCCGACAGCACCGCCGCGCACACCAGGTCGTTGTCCTGGATGACCTTGTTCAGCTCCGGAGTCAGGTCGCCCGCATTGCCGATGCAGGTCGTGCAGCCGTAGGCCGCCACCGTGAAGCCCAGCTTCTCCAGGTAGGGCAGCAGGCCGGCCTTCTGCAGGTACTCGGTGACGATGCGCGAGCCGGGGGCCAGCGAGGTCTTGATGTGCGGCGCCACCTTGAGCCCGGCCTCCACCGCCTTCTTGGCCAGCAGGCCGGCGGCCAGCAGCACGCCGGGGTTGCTGGTGTTGGTGCAGGACGTGATGGCGGCGATCAGCACGTCGCCGTTCTTCACCGGGATGCCCGAGTCGGTGACGAAGGGGCGCTCCAGCTTCTCGGCCGGCTGGTTGAAGCCGTTGTCGGCGACCGGCTTGCTGAACAGCTCGGCGAACTGCTGCGACAGGTGCGTGATCTCGATGCGGTCCTGCGGGCGCTTGGGGCCCGCCAGGCTGGGCGCGACCGTGCCGAGGTCCAGCGTGACGACGGACGTGAAGTCGATATCGCCGGCACGTGGCACGCCGAACAGTCCCTGCGCGCGCCAGTAGGCCTCGAAGGCCTCGATCTCGGCTTTGCTGCGGCCGGTGCCGCGGAAGTAGTCCACCGTCTTGCCGTCGACGGGGAAGAAACCCATCGTCGCGCCGTACTCGGGGGCCATGTTGGCGATGGTGGCGCGGTCCGGCACCGACAGGCTCTCGGTGCCCTCGCCGAAGAACTCGACGAACTTGCCGACGACCTTGTGCTTGCGCAGGATCTCGGTGACGGTCAGCACCAGGTCGGTGGCCGTCACGCCCTCGCGCAGCCGGCCGGTCAACTCGAAGCCGACGACGTCCGGCGTCAGGAAGTACACCGGCTGGCCCAGCATGCCGGCCTCGGCCTCGATGCCGCCCACGCCCCAGGCGACGACGCCGACGCCGTTGATCATCGTCGTGTGGCTGTCGGTGCCCACCAGGCTGTCGGGGTAGTAGACCTTGTCGGCGGTCTTGTGTACGCCGCGGGCGAGGTACTCCAGGTTCACCTGGTGCACGATGCCGAAGCCGGGCGGCACGACGCCAAAGGTGTCGAAGGCCTGCATGCCCCACTTCATGAACTCGTAGCGCTCGCGGTTGCGCTCGAACTCCAGCTTCATGTTGAGGTCCAGCGCCTTCTTGGTGCCGTAGTGGTCGATCATGACGGAGTGGTCCACCACCAGGTCCACCGGCACCAGCGGCTCGATGGTCTTGGGGTTCTTGCCCAGCTTGGCGGCCACGTTGCGCATGGCGGCCAGGTCGGCCAGCAGCGGCACGCCGGTGAAGTCCTGCAGCACGACGCGGGCGACGACGAACGGGATCTCGTCCACGCGCGCCGCATTGGGCTTCCAGTTGGCCAACTGCTCCACGTGTTCCGGCGTCACCTTCTTGCCGTCGCAGTTGCGCAGCACGCTCTCCAGCACGATGCGCAGTGAGACGGGCATGCGCGCCACGTTGGGGAAGGTCTTGGCCAGGGTGGGCAGCGAGAACAGCCGGCCGGTCTTGCCGGAGGCGGTCTGGAAGCCGGCCTGCGTACCGGCAAAGGCGTGGGCGGGTGCGACGGACTTGGGTTTCGGCATGGTTACTCCTTTACGATCCCGCCTCATTCTGGCGAGCTTGTCGTGACTTGTGTGTACCTCCTGAGGATTAGGCCGTGACGGCCCCATCCGCTCGCCCCCGTCTTTTCCCGCTGACCTGGCCGCTGCTGCTGGAGCTGCTGCTGGGCATCGGCATCGGCATCATCGGCACCATGCTGGCGGCCCGGCTGTCGGATGACAGCGGTGCCGCCTTCGGCCTGGCCAACCAGGTGTTCGCCGCCATCTTCGTGCTGTTCCGCGTCATCGGCGCGGGCGTCAGCGTGGCCGTCACGCAGGCTCTGGGCGCCGGCCGGCGCGACCAGGCCGACGCCGTGGCCCGCGCCGTCGTCGGTGCCAGCACCTGGCTGGGCGTGGGGGGCGCCGTCATGGCACTGCTGGCTGCCGGGCCGCTGCTGCAGCTGGTGAACGCGCCGTCCGAGGTGGCGCCGCTGGCCCGCGTGCTGCTGCAGGCGCTGGCGCCGGCGCTGCTGATCGATGCGCTGAACGCGACGATGTCCAGCGTCATGCGCGCCCACCTGCGCAGCCGCGAGGCGCTGGCGGTGGTCATCGTCATCCAGATCGTCACGCTGGCCGTGGCGCTGCTGGCCATGCCGCACCTGGGCCTGCCGGGCTACGCGCTGGCCTGCCTGCTGGGCCGCGGCACGGGCCTGGCACTGCACATCATGCTGTGGCGCAGCCGGCTGAATCTGCGGCTGCGCGCGCCGGACTGGTGGCGCTGGGAGCGCGCGCCGCTGGCGACCGTGCTGCACATCGGCATCCCTGGTGCGGCCGAGAACATCTCCTGGCGCCTGGCGTTCATGACCAGCCTGGCGGCCGTGGCCCAGCTGGGCGCGCTGGCGCTGGCCACGCACGCCTACACGATGCAGTTCCTGCACGTGATCCTGATCTTCGGCTTGGCCGTCGCGTTCGCGGTGGAGATCCTCGTCGGGCACATGATCGGGGCAGGCGAGCTGCATGCGGCGCACAAGCTGGTGCGCAAGTCGCTGGGGTTGGGCGTCGTCGTCGCGCTGGTGGTGTCCAGCGCCTTCGCGCTGGCGGGGCCGTGGCTGTTGAAGCAGTTCACGGCCGACCCGCACATCATCGCGCTGGGCTGCACGCTGCTGTGGTGGACGGTGCTGGTGGAGCCCGGCCGCGTGTTCAACATGGTGGTCATCAACGCGCTGCGGGCGGCGGGCGATGCGCGCTACCCCGTTGTCGCCGGGGCGGCGTCCATGGCGCTGGTGCTGGCGGGCGGCAGCTGGTTCCTGGGCGTTCACCTGGGCTGGGGGCTGGTTGGCGTGTGGATTGCTTATGCCGCTGACGAGTGGATACGAGGCCTGTTGATGTGGCGCCGTTGGGCGACACTGGGCTGGCTGCCGCACGCCCGGGCCGCACACCGAAAGCTGCGCCGGGCCAAGGCAGGGTAATCCGTATTTTTCTAGTCCGTAGAAATTGAGGGATGTTTTCTACAATGCGCGCTTTTCGCCTTGCCCCCATCCGCCCCATGACCTCTTCTCTGCCCCATGCACGGACCCTGGCTGCCCTGACGCTGTTGACCGCGTCGGCCATGGCCCAGGCCCAGCAGCCCGCGGTGATCTTCGACATGGGCGGCAAGTTCGACAAATCCTTCAATCAGGCCGGCTACCAGGGTGCCGAGCAGTGGAAGAAGGAGTCGGGCAAGACGTATCTCGAGTTCGAGATCAGCAACGACACCCAGCGCGTGCAGGCCATCCGCCGCATGGCCGAGCGGGGTGCCAGCCCCATCATCAGCATCGGTTTCGCCCAGGCGTCGGCGCTGAAGCAGGTGGCCAAGGACTTCCCCAAGACCCAGTTCGCCATCATCGACGCGCAGGTGGACCTGCCCAACGTGCAGTCGCTGCTGTTCAAGGAGCACGAGGGCAGCTACGTCGTCGGCGCCATGGCCGCGCTGGTCAGCAAGACCGGCAAGGTCGGCTTTGTCGGCGGCATGGACATCCCGCTGATCCGCAAGTTCCAGTGCGGCTACGAGCAGGGCGCCAAGAAGACCAACCCCAAGATCGAGGTCTTCTCCAACATGACGGGCACCACGTCCACCGCGTGGAACGACCCCACCCGCGGTGGTGAGCTGGCCAAGTCGCAGTTCGCCAAGGGTTCCGACGTGGTGTTCGCCGCCGCCGGCGGCACCGGCGTGGGCGTCTACCAGGCCGCCAAGGACGCCGGCAAGCTCGCCATCGGTGTGGACAGCAACCAGAACCACCTGCAGCCCGGCACGATGCTGACCTCCATGGTCAAGCGCGTGGACGTGGCCGTCTACAACGTGCTCAAGGGCTGGAAGCCCGGCGTGCAGGTGCTGGGCCTGAAGGAAGGCGGCGTGGACTACGCCGCCGACGAGCACAACGCCAAGCTGCTGACCCCGGCGCTCAAGGCCAAGGTCGACGCCGTCAAGGCGGACATCATCGCCGGCAAGGTGAAGGTGGCCGACTACATGGCCGACAACGCCTGCAAGTTCTAAGGCGAGCCAGAGCGGCATGACGCCCGCAGTCCGCCTTCAAGGCATTTCCAAGCGCTTCGGCGCCGTCCAGGCCAACCGCGAAGTCACTTTCGACGTCGCGGCCGGCAGCGTGCACGGCCTCGTCGGCGAGAACGGTGCCGGCAAGAGCACGCTGATGGCCATCCTGTATGGCTATTACCGTGCTGACGCCGGGTCCATCGAGATCAACGGCAAGCCGGTCGAGATCGCCAACTCCCAGCAGGCGATCCGGCTGGGCATCGGCATGGTCCACCAGCACTTCATGCTGGTGGACACGCTGACCTGCCTGGAGAACGTCATGCTGGGGGCCGAGGGCGGCTTCTTCCTGACGCCGTCCAAGGCCCGGGTGCGTGCCCAGCTGCAGGCGCTGATGGCCGAGACTGGCCTGCAGGTGCAGCTGGACGCCGTCGTCGCCGACCTGCCGGTGGGCGAGCTGCAGCGGCTGGAGATCCTGAAGGCGCTGTACCGCGGCGCCAGGATCCTGATCCTGGACGAGCCCACCGCCGTGCTGACGCCGCAGGAGACTGACCAGCTCTTCGTCACGCTGCGCAAGCTCAAGGAGCGCGGCACGACGCTGATCCTCATCACGCACAAGCTGCGCGAGGTCATGAGCCTGTGCAGCGCCGTCACGGTGATGCGCGCGGGCCAGGTCGTCGAGACGCGGCCCATCGCTGACTGGAGCGAGGAATCGCTGGCCGAGTCCATGGTCGGCCGCAAGGTCACGCTGGGCCGGCCCGAGGGGCTGGAGACGAAGACCGGCGAGGTGCGCCTGCAGGCGACGGGTCTGAGCCTGAAGCACGCCAACGGCGTGCCGGCGCTGAAGGACGTCAGCCTGACGCTGAAGGCCGGCGAGATCGTCGGCGTGGCCGGCGTGTCGGGCAACGGCCAGAGCGAGCTGCTGGAAGTGCTGTCCGGCCTGCGCGCACCCGATGGCGGCCGCCTGGAACTGGGCGGCCAGTCCTTCTCGCCCGACGCCTGGCTGGCGACCGCCCAGGCCCGCCCGCTGCGGCTGGCCCATGTGCCCGAGGACCGGCATGCCGTCGGCCTGGTCATGAGCTTCCCGGCCTGGGAGTCCGCCGTGCTGGGCTACCAGGGCCTGCCCAAGTACCGCCGCGGCGCGTCCATGAACCACGCCGCGATGCGGGAGGCCACAAGGCAGATGCAGGAGCGCTTCGACGTGCGCCCGCGTGACGAGAACCTGGGGTCCTCCAAGTTCTCCGGCGGCAACCAGCAGAAGCTCATCCTGGCCCGCGAGATCGGCGAGCAGCCCACGGTGCTGCTGGTGGGCCAGCCCACGCGTGGCGTCGACATTGGCGCCATCGAGTTCATCCACCACCAGCTGCGCGCGCTGCGCGACGCCGGCTGCGCGGTGCTGCTGGTCAGCAGCGAGCTGGACGAGATCCTGGCGCTGGCCGACCGCGTCGTCGTCATGAATGCCGGCCGCATCACCGGCGAACTCGCCATCGAGGACTGCGACGAACGTCGCCTCGGCCTGCTGATGGCCGCACAAGAAGAACGAGCGGCTGCATGAGCCAACCTTTGACTCTCCCCCGCTGGATCGACATCGGCCTGCTGCCGCTGTGGAACCTCGCCATCGCACTGGTCGTCGCCGGCCTCGTCGTCATGGTCATCGGTCACAGCCCCTGGCAGGCGCTGACGGTGCTGCTGAACGGCGCCTTGGGCAGCGTGCGCGGCCTGGGCTATTCGCTGTACTACGCGACGACCTTCATCTTCACCGGCCTGGCCGTCGCGGTGGCCATCCACGCCGGCCTGTTCAACATCGGCGGGGAAGGGCAGGCGACGCTGGGTGGCCTGGGCGTGGCGCTCGTCGCGCTGTGGCTGGGCGCGTCGCTGCCGGCCGTCGTCATGCTGCCGCTGCTGGTGCTGGCCGCCGCCTTCTTCGGCATGCTGTGGGCGGCGCTGCCGGCCTATCTGCAGGCCTGGCGCGGCAGCCACATCGTCATCACGACGATCATGTTCAATTTCCTGTCGGCCGGCCTGAACAGCTATCTGCTCGTCAACTGGCTGCGCCCGGCCGGCAGCATGGCGGTGGAGTCCTCCGAGTTCGCCGACAGTGCCCGCATGCCGGCGCTGCACCAGGTCGCCGCCGCGCTGGGCTACGAGCTGCCGTCGTCGCCGCTGAACCTCAGTCTCGTCATCGCGCTGCTGGCCTGCGTTTTCGTGGGCTGGTTCCTGTGGAAGAGCGCTGCCGGCTACGCCGTCCGCGCCGTCGGCAGCGCGCCGCGCGCGGCGCACTACGCCGGCATCCGCCCGCGCGCCCAGGTGCTGCTGGCGATGGCCATCTCCGGCGCGCTGGCCGGCATGGTGGGCGTCAACGAGATCTCCGGCGTGCAGGGCAAGCTGACGCTGGACTTCGTCGCCGGCGCCGGCTTCACCGGCATCGCCGTGTCGCTGATGGGGCGCAACCACCCGATTGGCATCGTGCTGGCCTCGCTGCTGTTCGGCGTGCTGTACCAGGGCGGCGTCGAGGTGTCGTTCGAATTGCAGGGCTTCAGCCGCGAGATGGTCGTGACGGCGCAGGGCCTCATCGTGCTGTTCTCCGGTGCGATGGCCACGGTCAGCGCGCCGCTGTTCGCCCGTGTCTATGCCAAGTTGAAGGGAGGCCGCTGATGGATGAAGTCCTGATCGCCTCGGTGCTCGCGTCCACGCTGCGCGTCAGCGCACCGCTGCTGCTGTGCGCGATGGCCGGCGTGCTGTCCGAGCGCGCCGGCGTCGTCGACCTGGGCCTGGAAGGCAAGATGCTGTTCGCCGCCTTCGCGGCGGCAGCGACGGCCTCGGTCACGCACTCCACTGCGTTCGGCCTGCTGGCGGCCATCGCCGTCGCCAGCGCTGCATCCGTGGTGCACGGCTTTGCCTGCGTGACGAACCGGGGCGATCAGGTCGTCTCCGGCGTTGCGCTGAACATGATCGCCGCCGGCCTGACCGTCGTGCTGGGCATCGCCTGGTTCCAGCAGGGCGGCCAGACGCCGCCCATCGAGCCCGACGTGCGTCTGACGGCGCTCGCCCAGGGCTTTGCCGAGCCGCAGCCGGGCCACTGGTTCGCGTCCGTCCTCGGCCATGGCTTCCTGAGCCACAACGTGCTGGTCTACGCCGCGTTCCTGATGGTCGCCGCCGTGTGGTTCTTCCTGGAGCGCACGCGCCCGGGCCTGCGCTTGCGCGCCGTCGGCGAGAACCCGGCCATGGTGGAAGCAGCCGGCATGTCCGTGCAGGGGCTGCGTTATCAGGCGCTGCTGATGAACGGCGTGCTGTGCGGCCTGGCCGGTGCCTACCTGACACTGGCGCAGAACGCGTCCTTCTCGCCCAACATGACGGCCGGCCGCGGCTTCATCGCGCTGGCCGCGATGATCTTCGGCAAGTGGAAGCCGCTGCCGACGATGGGCGCCTGCCTGCTGTTCGGCTTCCTGGACGCGGTGGCCATCCGCATGCAGGGCGTGCAGTTGCCGGGCATCGGCGAAGTACCCGTGCAACTGATCCAGGCTTTGCCGTACATCTTGACGGTGGTCCTTCTGGCTGGCTTCATTGGTTCCGCCATCGCGCCCCAGGCGCTGGGCCGGCCTTACGTGAAGGAGCGCTGATGGACCTGTCCCAAGATCTGCTGGACCGCCTGCTGGCCGAGTCCCTGCGCGCTCGCGAGTTCTCGCACGCGCCGTATTCCAGATACAAGGTCGGCGTCGCCATCCTGGATGAGCAGGGCCGCATCCACATCGGCGCCAACATGGAGAACGCGTCCTACCCGCAGGGCTGGTGCGCGGAACCGTCGGCGCTGACGGCCATGCTCATGGCCGGCGGCAAGCAGGCGCGGGTGGCGCTGGTGACGGGCCCCGGCCCGGACATCATCACGCCGTGCGGCGGCTGCCGCCAGAAGCTCCGCGAGTTCTCCGTGCCGGAAGAGCTTGTCATCATTGCCGGCGATCCTGGCGGTATCCGCCAACGCTGGACCCTGGCCGAGCTGCTGCCCCACAGCTTCGGGCCCGCCCACTTGAACATCTGAGGTTCCCCATGATCGACAACAAGACCCTCGACGTCGCCATCAGCGCGAGCGTCGGGAAGCTGCAATCGCTGTTCGGTAACGCGCCCGAAGTCGCCGTCGTGCTCGGCTCCGGCTGGGCCGGCGCGGTCAGCCACGTGCAGGACGCGAAGAACCTGCCCTACACCGAGCTGCCCGCCTTCCCGCAGCCCAAGGTCGAAGGCCACGTCAACGAGATCGTCGTCGGCCACATCGGTGAGCAGCGCGTCATCTTCCTGCGCGGCCGCGCCCACACCTACGAGAGCGGCGACTGCACCGGCATGGCCGGCGCGCTGCGCACGCTCAAGTCCTGGGGCGTGAAGCTGCTGGTGCAGACCAACGCCTCCGGCTCGCTGCGCGGCCACATGCCCCCCGGCAGCCTGATGCTGATCGCCGACCACATCAACGCGCCGCAGCGCAGCCCGCTCGTCGGCGAGCAGGGCAGCCACCGCTTCGTCGACATGGTCAATGCCTATGACGGTGCCCTGCGCAAGCACGCGCTGGAACTGGCCAAGCGCGAGAACCTGATGCTGGGCGAGGGCACCTACTGCTGGGCGCTGGGCCCGCAGTTCGAGACGCCGGCCGAGATCCGCATGTTCGCTGCCTGGGGCGCCGACGCCGTCGGCATGAGCACCGTGCCCGAGACCATCCTGGCCCGCCATGCCGGCCTGAAGGTGATGGGCATCGCGCTGATGACCAACATGGCCGCCGGCCTGTCCGCCGAGGCGCTGACGCACGACCTGACGCTGAAGCAGGCGCAGATGTCCGGCGAGCGCGCATCCGCCTTCCTGGCAGCGCTGGTGGCGAGTTTGAAGGGCGTCGAGCTATGACCGCCGACCTGAAGGCGGCGGCCCGCACGGCGCTGGCCTGCCTGGATCTGACCAGCCTCAACGACGCCGACACGGCCGCCGACATCGACGCGCTGTGCGCGCGCGCGCAGACGGCCCACGGCCCCGTGGCCGCCGTCTGTGTGTGGCCGCGCTTCGTCGCCCAGGCGCGTGCGGCGCTGCCGGCCGCCATCAAGGTTGCCGCCGTGGCCAACTTCCCTGACGGCGCGCTGGATCTGCCCCGTGCGCTGGCCGACATCGAGGCCATTGCGCAGGCCGGTGGCGACGAGGTCGACGTCGTGCTGCCTTACCGCGCGCTGCTGGCCGACCAGTCCACCGAGGTCGCCGAGTTCCTGTCCGAGGTGCGCTTCGCGTCGCGCCCGTTGACGCTGAAGGTCATCATCGAATCCGGCGAGTTGCACACGCCCGAGCGCATCGCCCAGGCCACGCGCCTGGCGTTGGCGGCCGGTGCCGATTTCGTGAAGACCAGCACCGGCAAGACCAAGACCGGCGCCACGCCGGCCGCGGCGGCCGTGATGCTGAAGGAGATCAAGGCCAGCGGCCTGTCCGCCGCCGGCTTCAAGGCCTCGGGCGGCGTGCGCTCCGTGGCGGATGCCGCCGGCTACATCGCCCAGGCCGAAGCCGCGCTGGGCGCCACCGCGTTGAACCCGCAGCGCCTGCGTTTCGGCGCCAGCGGCCTGCTCACCGACATCGAAGCTGTTCTTTCCGGTGCCAAATCTGCCGCCGTCACTGCGGCGTACTGAACCATGCTTGCCCAAGAAATCATCCGCGCCAAGCGCGACGGCCACGCGCTCAACGAAGCGCAGATCCAGAACTTCGTCGACGGCCTGACGTACAACACCTGGAGCGAAGGCCAGGTCGCCGCGCTCGGCATGGCCGTGTTCCTGAAGGGCATGGGCCGCGACGAAGCCGTGCTGCTGACGCGCGCGATGATGAATTCCGGCCGCGTCATGCGCTGGCCCGACATGCCCGGCCCGGTGCTGGACAAGCACAGCAGCGGTGGCGTGGGCGACAAGGTCAGCCTGATGCTGGCGCCCATGGTGGCCGCCTGTGGCGGCTACGTGCCGATGATCGCCGGCCGTGGCCTGGGCCACACGGGCGGCACGGTCGACAAGCTCGAAGCCATCCCCGGTTACACGACGACGCCCGACCCGGCCAGGTTCGACCAGATCGTCCGGTCCCTCGGCTGCGCCATCATCGGCCAGACGGCTGACCTGGCCCCCGCCGACAAGCGCTTCTACGCGACGCGCGACGTGACGGCCACGGTCGAGAGCGTGCCGCTGATCACCGCCAGCATCCTGTCCAAGAAGCTGGCCGCCGGCCTCGAAGGCCTGGCCATGGACATCAAGTGCGGCAACGGCGCGTTCGCGTCCACGCCCGCCTTCGCGCAGGAACTGGCCGAGAGCATCGTCGCCGTCGCGGGCGGCGCAGGCCTGAAGACGCGCGCGCTGATCACCGACATGAACCAGATCCTGGGCACCGATGTCGGCAACTCGCTGGAAGTCATCGAGACCATCCACTACCTGACCGGCAAGCACCGCGAGCCGCGCCTGCACGAGGTGACGCTTGCGCTGTGCGCCGAGATGCTGGTGCTGGGCAACCTGGCCGCCGACACCGCCGCCGCCCGCGTGAAGCTGCAGGCGGCGCTGGACTCCGGCGCCGCCGCCGAGAAGTTCGCCCAGATGGTCGTGGCCCTGGGCGGCCCGGCCGATCTGATGGAGCGTCCGTCCGCGTACCTGCCGGCCGCACCCGTCGTGAAGCCCGTGGCCGCGCCGCGCGCCGGTGTCATCACGACGATGGCGACCCGCGACCTGGGCGTGGCCATCGTCGAGCTGGGCGGTGGCCGCCGCAAGGCCGGCGACGCCATCGACATGCGCGTCGGCTTCTCGGCCGTCCAGCCCATCGGCACGCGCGTCGCCGCCGGCGAGCCGCTGGCGCTGATCCACGCGGCCGACGAGGCCGCGGCCGACCGTGCCATCGCGTCCTACCTGGCTGCCGTCGGGCTGGGCGATGCCGACGTCGCCGCCGCGCCCATGGTCATGGCGACAATCGGCTGATGGACGAACAGAACAGCAACCCACCGCAGGACCCGCAGCACCGCCCGATCAAGAGCTTCGTCACGCGGCCCGGCCGCATGGGCACGGGCCAGATCAAAGCGCTGGCCGAGCTCGGCCCTAAGTTCGTGCTGCCCTACAAGGTCGAGCGACTCGACACCGCTGCGACCTTCGGCCGCAGCGCGCCGCTGGTGCTGGAGATCGGCTTCGGCATGGGCGCCGCGACGGCCGACATCGCGCAGACGCTGCCCGACCATGACTTCATCGGCTGCGAGGTCCACGAGCCCGGCGTCGGCGCGCTGCTGAAGCTGATCGGCGAGCGCGACATCGGCAACATCCGCATCGTCCAGCACGACGCGGTGGAGGTGCTGCGCGACATGATCGGCGAAGCCGCGCTGGACGGCGTGCACATCTTCTTCCCCGATCCCTGGCACAAGAAGCGCCACAACAAGCGCCGCCTGATCCAGGCGCCGTTCGTGGCCAATCTGGTGAAGCACATCAAGCCCGGCGGCTACCTGCACTGCGCCACCGACTGGCAGCCCTACGCCGAGCAGATGCTGGACGTGTTGTCCGCCGAGCCCGCCTTGGTCAACACGGCGTCAGGCTATGCCGACAAGCCCGCCTACCGCCCGCTGACCAAGTTCGAGAACCGCGGCATCAAGCTGGGCCACGGCGTCTGGGACCTGGTGTTCAGGAAGAAGTGATGACGAGTCCGCTGCACGGCAAACACATCCTGCTCGCGATGACCGGCGGCATCGCCGGCTACAAGATCGCCGAGCTGACGCGCCTGTTCGTGAAGGGGGGCGCGACCGTGCAGGTCATGATGACCGAGGGTGCCGAAGCCTTCATCACCGCCGTGACGATGCAGGCGCTGTCGGGTCGACCGGTCTACACCTCGCAGTGGGACGCGCGGCCGGGCAACAACATGGCCCACATCAACCTCAGCCGCGAGGCCGACGTGATGCTGGTGGCGCCCGCCAGCGCCGATGCGATTGCCGCGCTGGCGCAGGGCCGGGCGGACGACCTCGTCAGTCTGACCGCACTGGCCCGCCGCATCCACGAGTGCCCGTTGCTGGTCGTGCCGGCCATGAACCGCGAGATGTGGGCCCACCCGGCCACGCAGCGCAACGTGGCGCAGATCACCGCCGACGGCGCCACCCTCATCGGCCCCGCCAACGGCGACCAGGCCTGCGGCGAGATCGGCGACGGCCGCATGCTGGAGCCGCAGCAGATCTTCGACGACGTCGAGGCCTTCGTCGCGCCCAAATCCCTGCGTGGCCGGAAGCTGTTGATCACCGCCGGCCCGACGTTCGAGCCCATCGACCCGGTGCGCGGCATCACCAACCACAGCAGCGGCAAGATGGGCTTTGCCATCGCCCGCGCCGCGGCCGAAGCGGGCGCCGAGGTCACGCTGGTGAGCGGCCCGGTGCACCTGCCCACGCCGCGCGGCGTGCGGCGCATCGCCGTGCAGAGCGCGCAGCAGATGTTCGACGCCGTGCTGCCGCTGGCCGCGCACCAGCACGCCTTCATCGCCAGTGCGGCGGTGGCCGACTGGCGGCCCGCGCAGACGCACGAGCACAAGATGAAGAAGGCCGAGGGCGGCGCAACGGCGCCCACCATCGCGATGACCGAGAACCCCGACATCCTTGCCGCGGTGGCCAGGCTGCCCAAGCCGCCTTACTGTGTCGGCTTTGCCGCCGAGAGCGAGAAGCTGGCCGAGCATGCCGAGGCCAAGCGGCGCCGCAAGGGCATCCCGCTCATCGTCGCCAACCTCGGCCCGGCCACCTTCGGCCGTGACGACAACGCGCTGCTGCTCATCGACGAGCAGGGCCAGCGTGAACTGCCTGAAGCGGGAGGTCGGGCCGACAAGCTCAGCCTCGCGCGCGAGCTGATCGCCGAACTTTCCAAGAGACTCTGATGCACGCGATTGACTTGCAAGTGCTCGACGCCCGCATGGCCGAGCAGATCCCCGCCTACGCCACGGCCGGCAGCGCCGGCCTCGACCTGCGCGCCTGCCTGGATGCCGCCATTACGCTGGCCCCGGGCCAGACGACGCTGATCCCGACGGGCCTGGCCATCCACATCGCCGACCCGGGTCTCGCCGCCATCATCCTGCCGCGCTCGGGCCTGGGCCACAAACACGGCATCGTGCTGGGCAACCTCGTCGGTCTGATCGACAGCGACTACCAGGGCCAGCTGATGGTCAGTTGCTGGAACCGCGGCCAGGCGGAGTTCGTCATCCAGCCCTTCGAGCGCATCGCGCAGCTGGTCATCGTGCCGGTCGTGCAGGCCACATTCCGCCGTGTCGACAGCTTCGATGCGTCCGACCGCGGCACCGGCGGCTTCGGCTCGACAGGCAAGGCATAGAGAAGAAAGGCGCCCGGGGCGCCTTTTCCGTTCAGTGGAGCGGCTCGTCCGGCGGCGCGCCGGTCTGCACCATGAAGAGGGGCTCGCCGATCGAGCCGGCCTGCACTTCCTGCTCGGTGGCTTCGCGCACGTCCAGCAGCGTCAGGTGCATGCGCAGGCCGATGCCGGCCAGCGGGTGGTTGCCGTCCAGCACCACATGCTCGGGGTAGACCTCGGTGACCGTGTAGACCGCTTCCTCCGGCATGCCTTCGGTCGCGGCGCCTTCCGGCAGGCCTTCGAACTGCATGCCGGGCTCCACGTCGGTCGGGAACAGGCCACGCGCCTCGAAGCAGACGAGGCCCGAGTCGTAGTCGCCGAAGGCTTCCTCGGGCTGCAGCGCGAGGGCCGTCTCGAAGCCGGCCTCCTGGCCGTCCAGCGCTTCCTCGACCTTGGCGAACAGGTCGTCACCGCCCACCAGGAATTCCATCGGTTCGGTCAGCTCGTCGATGAGCTGGCCTTGGGCGTCTTCGAGTCTCCAGCGCAGGGAGACGACTGAGGGGCGGGTCACTTGCATGGGATCAATTTTCCCACAGCGCCTCGGCACAATGGCTGCATGCAGATCGATCTCCCGACCCCCATGCTCGCCGGCCTCAGCCCGGCCCAGTTCATGCGCAAGCACTGGCAGAAAAAGCCCTTGCTGGTGCGCCAGGCCTTTGACGGCGTCACGCCGCCGGCCTCGCTGAAGGAACTGGCCGCGCTGGCCGCGCGTGACGACGTCGAGTCCCGCCTCGTCACGGCCTTCGATGGCGACTGGAAGCTCAGGCATGGCCCCATCCCGCGCCTGCCGGCGATGAGCAAGCCCGGCTGGACGCTGCTCGTGCAGGGGCTGGACCAGCACCTGGACGGCGCGCGCGAATTGCTGGACCGGTTCCGCTTCGCACCCGATGCGCGGCTGGACGACCTGATGTTGTCCGTCGCCAGTGACGGCGGCGGCGTCGGCCCGCACTTCGATTCCTACGACGTGTTCCTGATCCAGCTCGCCGGCCGGCGTCGCTGGCGCATCGGCGCCCAGCGCGACGCGGTGCTGCGCGACGACGTGCCGTTGAAGATCATCGCCAACTTCATGCCGGAGGAAGAGTTCGTGCTGGAGCCGGGCGACATGCTCTACCTGCCGCCGGGCTGGGCGCATGACGGTGTGGCCGTCGGCCCGGGCTGCATCACCGGCTCGGTGGGGTTCCGCGCATCGACGGCCGAGAGTCTGGCGGCCGAGCTGCTGCCCCGGCTGCTGGATGACGTGGAGTCGGCCGGCAAGCTGTACTCGGACCCGCGCCAGGAGGCCACGACGGAGCCGGCCCGCGTGCCGGCCGGGCTGCTGGACTTCGCGCGCCGCGCCGTCGAGGCGGCCGTGCAGCGGCCGCAGGCGCTGGAGTGCGCGCTGGGCGAGGCGCTGACCGAACTGAAGGCCAACGTCTGGTTCGAACCCGGCGACGTGCTGCCGCCGGGGCAGGGCGCGCGCCTGGACCGGCGCAGCCGCATGCTCTACGACGCGGCGCACGTGTTCCTGAACGGCGAGAGCTTTCGCGCCGGCGGACGTGACGCCGCGCTGATGCGCCTGATGGCGGACCGTCGCGAGCTGACGGCTGCCGAAGTCGCGCGTCTTTCTGCGGAGGCGCGCGAGTTGCTGGACCAGTGGACCGAGGACGGCTGGGTGCAGCCGTTGCCCGCGTGAACGCACAGCACTTCAGCGCCCGCGCCGACTTCCAGCGCCTGGTCGTCGAGAGCCTCCAGTGGGCCGACGCGCAGGGTTGCCGGGAACTGCACGCCTGGGATGCCAGCTTTGCCGACTGGCCGCTGTCGGACGCGAACCTGCTGTCCGCGCTGACCCGCTGGGCGCGCCAGGGCCGGCAATTGCACCTACTGGCGCTGCAGTACGACGACGTCGCTCGCCGCCACCCGCGCTTCGTGCGCTGGCGCCGCGACTTCGCGCACTGCGTGACGGCGCGCGCCGTCGAGCCCGATCTGAGCGTGGACGGCGCCGCGCAGAGCCTGCTGCTGGCCGTCGGTGCTAACGGTCCGTTGAGCCTGCGGCTGTTCGACCGCCATCTCTGGCGCGGCGAGCTCAGCCTCGATGCGGGTGAGCGGCTGCGCGGTCTGGAGTGGTTTGACGCCCTGGCGCAACGTTCCAGCGAATCATTTGCGCCGACAACTTTGGGACTATGAGTCTTTGTGACAAGCAAACCCCTATAATCGCGGGCTAGGCGAGGGAAGCGCTCGAGGTTTTCCGCGTCTTGTTCTGCGGGGTCGGCCGTTGGTGATCAATCACTGGCGCACGACCCCAAAATTATGGTGTGCACCGTCGTTTAAACGTTTGAGGACAAGTAATGAATAAGTCGATCCTGTTGGCTTCCCTGCTGGCTGCTGCTGCTCTGACCGCTTGCAGCAAGAAGGAAGAACCCAAGGTTGAAGCCCCGGCCGTCGTGGCTCCGGCTCCCGCCGCTTCGGAAGCCGCTTCGGCTGCCGCCAGCGCCGTCGATGCTGGCGCTTCGGCTGTTGCCGACGCTGCCGCGTCCGCCGCTTCGAAGTAATCACTTCGTCCGCTCGGAAAGAGCCGTCGCTGCGCAAGCAGCGGCGGCTTTTTTCGTTTCCTGGCCGCGAAACAGCCCGGATTCCGCCTGTGAGGGCTTGAATTACATAACTTTGCGCAGCGGGTTTTCGGCGCTCAGCCGACGCCCAGCCAGTCGAATCCCAGCGCCGGGTCGGCCACGCGGATGTCGTCAGCGGCGCAATCCAGCGCGCGGGCCAAGGCCGCTCTAGCCAGCGCCGGGGCATTGTTCTTTTCGCTGAGGTGGGCCGCCAGCACGGCGCCCAGGCCTGCGTGAAGACAGCGGCCCAGCAGTTCGGCCGCCGCGTCGTTGGACAGGTGACCGTGCGTGCCCAGGATGCGCCGCTGCAGCACCGGTGGGTAGGGCCCGGCGCGCAGCATGGCCTCGTCGTGGTTGCACTCCAGCAGCAGTGCCTGGCAGCCCTGCAGGGCCTGCACGACGTCGGCGGGCGCGCAGCCCAGGTCCGTGACGATGCCCAGCCTGGCGGCGCCATCGTGCAGCACCAGTTGCAGCGGCTCCTGCGCGTCGTGCGGCACGGCGAAGGGCTGCAGTTCCACGTCGCCCAGTGCAATGGCTTCGCCGCTGCGTGCCAGCGTCAGCAGGCTGGCGTCGAAGTCGTCGTCGCCGATGACGCGCCAGGTGCCGCGGCTGGTGATCAGCGGGATGCGGTGGCGGCGTGCGAACGCGACCGAGCGGCCGACGTGGTCGCCGTGCTCGTGCGTGATGAAGATGGCGTCGATGTCGGAGGCCGTGCAGCTGGCCAGCGCCAGCCGACGCGTCAGCTCGCGTTCACTGAAACCCGCGTCGACGAGGACGCGGGTGGTCGTGATGCCCTGGCTGGCCTCGACCAGTGTCGAGTTACCGCCGCTGCCGCTGCCGAGGTTGCGAAAGCGCATGGCGGCGGTCCTCCATCGCGGAGGTCTCTTACTTGAGGTCGTCCATCAGCAGCGACAGGATGCGCTTGGCGTTGTCGTCGGCGATGGCCTGGCCGCGTTCGTCCAGGATGCGCACCGTGCTCTTCGCGCCGTCGGCCTTGACCGCCACGCGGTAGCGCGTCGGCGTGAGCGACTTGGCGCCGAACAGGCGCTGGAAGAAGTTGGGCTCGTCCTGGCCGGCCTTCTCGGGGTCGGCGTAGCGCAGGTAGAACAGGCCGGCGGCGCGGTCGCGGTCTTCGATCGTGAAGCCATGGCGGTCCAGCGACAGGCCGACGCGGCGCCAGGCGCGGTCGAAGCCGTCGTTCACGGCCAGGCTGTCGGGCACTTCGGACAGCGGGCGGCGCGGGCGCGTGGTCTCACCGCCGACGGCCAGCGGCGACTGCTTGGCCGCGGGCGTTGCCGGCGTCTCGGCGACGATGGCCTTGGCGGCCGTTTCCTGGCCGCCCAGCTTCAGCATCAGGCGCGACAGCATCTCGGCTTCCAGCGTGGCGTCGCTGGGGCGCGGCTGCCAGGCGGTGGAGTCACGGCCGGTGGTCGTGTAGACCTCCTGCATGCCGCGGTGGGCGATGAAGATGTCGGTGCCGTTGGCGCCGCGCTCCACACGCACGCGGTACATGTCGCGCTCGCCGGTGGAGTACAGGCCGTCGAAGACCTTGCCGATGGACTGGCGGATGAAATCCTGCGGCAGCTTGGCGCGGTTCTCGGCCCAGTTGGTCTCCATGATGCCGACGTCGGGCTGTTCCTTGACGAGGTCCAGGCCCACGTCCTTCCAGAACGCGCGCAGCTGCGGCCAGACCTGTTCCGGCGTGGCCGAGGTGTGCAGCCAGCGGTCGGTGCCGCTGCGCTCCAGGCGCACATCGCCGGCGCTGTTGGGCGCCACGCTGTTGGCGGCCATGGAGCCGGCGGTGGCGGTGGCCGGGCGCGAGGCCGTCAGCGCGGAGGCGGTGATGGAGCCGCCCTGCACCTGGGCGCGGTTGTCCTTGGCGAGCTGGGTCAGGTCCGGCGGAATGTCCAGGCCGCCGGTCTGCTTGGCCTGGGTGCGGTAGTCGACCTTGTCCGACGAGAACATGCCGTCGAGGGTGCTGCAGCCGGCGAGGGACAGGATGAGAGCCGTGCAGGCGAGGCGGGTCGCGGTGGGGCGAATCGGGGAAAGGGACGTCACGCTGGAAATCTCCGAGGGAACAGGTTGCCCGGCTTGGGGCAGCGGCGCATTAGACCAGAGGACTCAGAGCAATCCGGCTTCGACCATGGCCTGGCCAACGGCGGCCTGACCGGCGGCCGTCAGCGGCGTGATGGGCAGGCGCAGCGCGCCGCCGCAGCGGCCCAGGCGGGACAGGGCCCACTTGGCCGGGCCGGGGCTGGGTTCGCAGAACAGCTGCTTGTGCAGGCCCAGCAGCTTGAGGTGGATCTTGCGGGCCTCGATGGCATTGCCGGCGATGGCCAGGCGGCAGAGTTCGGCCATCTCGGCAGGCGCGACGTTGGCCGTCACGCTGACGTTGCCATGGCCGCCCAGCAGCATCAGCGCGACGGCGGTGCCGTCGTCGCCGGAGTAGACGTGGAAGCCTTCAGGCGCATGCTTGATGAGGAAGGCGGCGCGCTCGATGTTGCCGGTGGCCTCCTTGATGCCGAAGACGCCGGGCAGCGCGGCGCAGCGCAGCGTGGTCTCGGGCAGCAGGTCCGCCACGGTGCGGCCGGGCACGTTGTAGAGCATCATGGGGATGTCCACGGCCTCGGCAATCGCCTTGAAGTGCTGGTAGATGCCTTCCTGCGAGGGCTTGTTGTAGTACGGCACGACGGACAGCGTGCAGTCCGCGCCGACTTCCTTGGCGTAGCGGCTCAGCTCAATGGCCTCGGCCGTGGAGTTGGCGCCGGTGCCGGCCAGCACGGGGATGCGGCCCTTGGCGTGCTCGACCGCGACACGGATGATTTCGCGGTTCTCTTCCATGCTGACCGTCGGCGACTCGCCGGTGGTGCCGACGACGCCGACGCAGGCGGTGCCGGACTCGACGTGCCAGTCGATCAGGCGGCGCAGGGCGGGGTAGTCGATGCTGCCGTCCTCGTTCATGGGCGTGACGAGGGCGACGATGCTGCCGAGGATGGGCTTCATGGTGGAAATGTCTTGAGGAATTCGGGCGATTTTAGGCTGCCGGCGACGGCCGGATGGCCGCAACGCGCTGGACGTAGCGCGGGTTGACCGCTTCCTCGAACAGGTCTTCGTAAGCCACGATGCGCCAGTCGTGGCAGACGCGCAGCAGTTCGCCCCGCTGCAGCAGGAAATCCGGGCGTGACGGGCGGCCGACGGTCTGCTGGCCGTCGGCAAAGGTTTCCCAGATGAGGCAGCCGCCTGGCTTCACGGCGGACTGGATCGTGTCGAACAGCGGCCGCCACAGGTAGTTGCAGACGACGACGAGGTCGAACTGCTGGCCGGTCAACGGCCAGGGCCCGCCCTCGATGTCGGCGTCGACGATCTTTGCAAGGCTTTGCAGTGGTGCTGTGGCGGCCGCGTCACGGTCGACCCCGGTGACCTGCCAGCCGGTCTGGGCCAGCCAGCGCAGGTTGCGGCCGGAGCCGCAGGCGACATCCAGCGCGGTGCCGGGCGTCGACGGTGCAAAGCGCTGCAGCCAGGCGGACGGCGTCATCCGAAGCACGTCCAGATCTGCTCGCTGAGCTGGATCATGACCGCCGGGTGGCGGTAGGCCAGCACGGTCGCGGCCAGCGCCGCAGCGACCAAGGTGGGCACGATCCAGCGGCGCGGCTTCATGCGGGTTGGGCTCCGCGCGCTGACCTGTCGATTGGCGCCTCGCGTACCGGCAGGTTGGCCAGCATGGCCATGACGCCCAGCGCGATGGCCAGCCACCAGACGACGTCGTAGCTGCCGGTCGCGTCGTAGAGCTTGCCGCCCAGCCAGACGCCCAGGAAGCTGCCGATCTGGTGGCTGAAGAACACGAAGCCGCCCAGCATGGACAGGTGCTGCGCGCCGAAGATCTGCGCGACGACCGCGTTGGTGGGCGGCACCGTGGACAGCCACAGGAAGCCGATGACGGCGGCGAAGACGTAGACGCTCAGCGGCGTCAGCGGCACGGAGATGAAGACGGTGATGGCCACCGCCCGCAGGCCGTAGATGGCCGACAGCAGGTAGCGCTTGGGAAAGCGCTGGCCCAGCATGCCGGCGGTGTAGGTGCCGAAGATGTTGAACAGGCCGATCAGCATCAGCGCGCCGGTGGACACCTCGATGCCGAGGCCGTGGTCCTTCAGGTAGCTGGGCAGGTGCACGCCGATGAAGACGACCTGGAAGCCGCAGACGAAGTAACCCAGCATCAGCAACTGGAAGCTGCGGTAGCCGAAGGCCTCCTTCAGCGCCTGGCCGATGCTCTGGTGGCCGGTGGCCGTGCCCACGGCCTGGCGTTCGCGGATGCCCAGCGCCAGCGGCGCGATCAGCAGCGCCGTGCCGGCCAGCAGGAACAGCGCCGTCTGCCAGCCGAGGTGGCTGATGAGCCAGGTCTCGATGGGGATCATGACGAACTGGCCGAACGAGCCGGCCGCCGCGGCGACGCCGAAGGCCCAGGAGCGCTTCTCGGGTGACACGGTGCGGCCCAGCACGCCGTAGATGACGGCGTAGGTGGAACCCGACTGCGCGATGCCGATCAGCACGCCGGCGCCCAGCGTGAAGCTCAGCGGGTCGCTGGCCAGCGCCATGGACAGCAGGCCCAGCGCGTAGGCGATGCCGCCCAGGATGAGCACCTTCCAGGCGCCGAAGCGGTCGGCCAGCATGCCGGCGATGGGGCCGGCGACGCCCCAGGCGATGTTCTGCACCGCCAGCGCGAAGGAGAAGCTCTCGCGCGTCCAGCCCCGCTCCGTGATGATGGGCTGCAGCCAGAAGCCGAAGCCGTGGCGGATGCCCATGGACAGCGTGACGATCATGGCGCCGCACAGCAGCACCTGGTTGACGGACAGGCCAGGGGCGGCGGGGCGGACGGTGTTCATCCAGGCACTGTAATCAGCGGCGCTTGGCCTTGCTGGTCGTCTTGGTTTGCGACTTGGCCTGGGGTTTCGCGGTGGCCTTGGCCTTGCCGCCCTTCTTCTTGGCGGCCGGCTTCTTCGGCGCGTCCGCCGTCGAGGCGCTGGCCTGGGAGCTGGACGCGGCGACGTCGGCCAGCCGGGTCAGCAGCCGGCCCTGCTTGACGCGCAGCATGGGCATGTCGACCTGGCCGAGGTCGGCGAGCGGGTCGCCGCCCAGCACCAGGAAGCTGGCCTCGCAGCCGGGCTCGAAGCAGCCCAGCTTGCGGCCGGGGAACAGCGCGCGCGGCGTGTCGATGGTGGCCAGGCGCAGCAGCGTGGCGCGGTCCATGCCGAGCTCGTCCAGCGCGTGCACCTCGGCGCGCGTGGTGCCGATGAAGACGTCCGACCCCACCAGCAGCGGCACGCCGGCGGCCTGCAGCTTGGCAAGGTTGGCGCGCTGTACGTCGCGCAGCGCGGCCAGCGGCGCGCCGTCGAGCTTGAAGAGGGCGGTGGCGGCGGTCGTCGTGATGACGGCGGTGCGCTGGCGGGCCGCCAGGGCCGCGGCGGCGTCGCTGATGGCGAAATGCTCGGGCGCCTCGTCCAGCATGTTGGCGTAGCCGGGCAGGTGGGCGATGGCGTCCACGCCGGCAGCCAGCGCCGCGTCGAAGTCGGCCGCCGTCTCGACGTGGGCGACGACGCGGCGGCCGTCCGCATGGGCCAGGCGGGTCAGCGCGGCGGCGGTGTCGGGGCTGAGGCCCAGGCGGCCGAAGTGCTCCAGCCGGCCGCGCAGCTCGGGGCGCTCGCTGTGGGCCAGCACGATGCGCAGCCAGTTGCCGCCGCGGGCCTTGATGGCGGGCCACTGCTCGCGCGCCTGCTCCGGGCTGTCGACGAGGACGATCTGCTGCTGCGCAGCGGCGGCCTCGGCCGTGGGTTCGGGCAGCACGGCGGCCAGCGGGTAGCCGTCGCTGGACGTGATGCAGGCGGTGACGAAGCTGACGTCCGGCGCGGCCGGATCGGCGGCGAGCGGTTTCACGTCGGCGACGCTGGCCGGGTCGCCGCACAGCATGGCGGCGTAGAACACGCCCTCGTCGATGTACTTGTCGGCGAACTGCCCCCAGCCCCAGGCCGTCTGCAGGTTGTGGTTGTGCGCCTCGGCCAGCGGGTTGATGAGCACCTGGCCGCGCATGTCCATCTTGCGGTTGACCTTGGGGGGCTTCTTGGCGATGAAGACGCCGTTCTCGACGTAGAGGTTGCCCTTCTGGATCTTCTGGCCGTCAAACCAGCGGGCGTTTTTCAACTCCCAGGACAGCGGCGCGCTGGCCTGGTAGGGCTGTTGCGGAGGGGGCGGTGTCTGGGCCTGTGAAAAACTACAGGTCAACAGCAGCGAAGCGATCAGGAATCTCAAGCGGCAGGACTCGGTGGAGTTCAGTCTTCAGGGAGCCGCGAATCCTAGCCCGAGCCACTTCATAGAATCCCGCCCCTATGTCCAGCCGTCCCCCCTCAACTCCCGCCAACGCCTCCGCCGCCTACGGCGAGGCTTCCATCCGCGTCCTGAAGGGCCTGGAACCCGTCAAGCAGCGGCCGGGCATGTACACCCGCACCGACAACCCGCTGCACTGCATCCAGGAAGTCATCGACAACGCCGCCGACGAGGCGCTGGCCGGCCACGGCAAGCGCATCGACCTGACGCTGCACGTGGATGGCTCCGTCTCCGTGGCCGACGACGGCCGCGGCATTCCGTTCGGCCTGCACCCGGAAGAAGGCGTGCCGGTCATCGAGATCGTCTACACGCGGCTGCATGCCGGCGGCAAGTTCGACAAGGGCTCGGGCGGTGCCTACAGCTTCTCCGGCGGCCTGCACGGCGTGGGCGTGTCCGTGACGAATGCGCTGGCCAAGCGGCTGGAAGTGGCCGTGTGGCGCGACAAGCAGGTGGCCGGCATCGCGTTCGAGCATGGCGACGTCGTGCAGCCGGTGGCCGCACGGCCGGCCGTCAGCGGCGACCGCAAGCAGGGCACGACGGTGCGCGTGTGGCCCGACCCGAAGTATTTCGAGAGCGCCGAGCTGCCGCGGCATGAGTTGGTGCACCTGCTGCGCTCCAAGGCCGTGCTGATGCCGGGCGTCATCGTCACGCTGAAGCTGGAGAAGACCGGCGAGGTCACGACCTGGCAGTACAAGTCCGGCCTGCGCGACTACCTGGCCCAGGCGATGACCAGCGACCCGCTGATCCCGCTGTTCGAGGGCGAGGGCTTTGCCGGCGCCGGCGAGAGCGAGAACTTCGCGGAAGGCGAGGGCGCGTCCTGGTGCGTGGCGTTCACGGAAGACGGCGCGCCGCTGCGTGAGAGCTACGTCAACCTGATCCCGACGGTGGCCGGTGGCACGCACGAGTCCGGGCTGAAGGACGGGCTGTTCGGCGCCGTCAAGGGCTTCATCGAGATGCACTCGCTGCTGCCCAAGGGCGTGAAGCTGATGCCCGACGACGTGTTCTCGCGCGCCAGCTTCGTGCTGAGCGCCAAGGTGCTGGACCCGCAGTTTCAGGGCCAGACCAAGGAGCGGCTGAACTCGCGCGACGCGCTGCGGCTGGTGTCGGCCTATGTGAAGCCGGCGCTGGAGCTGTGGCTGAACCAGCATGTGGAGCACGGCAAGAAGCTGGCCGAGCTGGTCATCAAGCAGGCGCAGACGCGCCAGCGCGCCGGCCAGAAGGTCGAGAAGCGCAAGGGCTCCGGCGTGGCCGTGCTGCCCGGCAAGCTGACCGACTGCGAAAGCCGCGACCTGTCGCTGAACGAGGTGTTCCTCGTCGAGGGCGACTCCGCCGGCGGCAGCGCCAAGATGGGCCGCGACAAGGAGACGCAGGCCATCCTGCCGCTGCGCGGCAAGGTGCTGAACGCGTGGGAGGTGGAACGCGATCTGCTGTTCAAGAACAACGAGATCCACGACATCTCGGTGGCGTTGGGCGTGGACCCGCACGGCCCCAACGACACGCCGGATCTGTCCGGGCTGCGCTACGGCAAGGTCTGCATCCTGTCGGACGCCGACGTCGACGGCTCGCACATTCAGGTGCTGCTGTTGACGCTGTTCTTCCGCCACTTCCCCAAGCTGGTCGAGACCGGCCATGTGTTCGTCGCCCGCCCGCCGCTGTACCGCGTGGACGCGCCGGCGCGCGGCAAGAAGCCGGCGGCCAAGCTCTACGCGCTGGACGACGGCGAGCTGACGGCGACGCTGGACAAGTTGCGCAAGGAAGGCGCCCGCGAGGGCTCGTGGAGCATCAGCCGCTTCAAGGGCCTGGGCGAGATGAACGCCGAGCAACTGTGGGACACGACGCTGAACCCCGACACGCGCCGCCTGTCGCGCGTGGCCTACGGCCAGTTCGACTTCGCCGCCACGGTGGACGCCTTCAACAAGCTGATGGGCAAGGGCGAGGCCGCGTCGCGCCGTGAGCTGATGGAGTTGCATGGCGACGCCGTCGAAATCGACATTTGACGGCCTGGATATACAATCTCAACGACGTATATCAAGAGGCGCAGCATGAAGGTGGCGAAGTGGGGCAACAGCCTGGCCGTGCGCCTGCCGGCGGCGGTGGTGGAAGCCATGGGCCTGCAGGAAGGCGACGAGGTGCAGATCAAGGCGGCCGACGGCCAGCTGACGCTGCAGCGCGCGCCGGGCACCGAGGAGCTGTGGGCGCGGCTGCATGCGCTGCGCGAGAAGCTGCCGGCGGATTTCCGCTTCGACCGCGACGAGGCCAATGCGCGTGACCGCGACGAGGCGGGCGCGCGTTGAGGCCTGCGTTGTCACCGGCGGTGTTCTTCGACACCAACGTGCTGGTCTACATCGCCTCCGCCGACCCGCAGCGCTCGGCGCGCGCGGGTGCGCTGCTGCGCGAGGGCGGTGTCGTCAGCGTGCAGGTGCTCAACGAGCTGGTGTCGGTGCTGCGCAGGAAGTTCCGCTTCGACTGGGAATCGGTGGAGACGGTGCTGGCCGTCGTGCATGCGCACTGCGAGGTCGTGCCGCTTGACCTGCTGATGCATCAGGAGGCGCTGCTGCTGGCACGGCTGCACCAGCTGTCCTGGTACGACGCGCTGATCGTCGCCGCCGCGCAGCGTGCCGGGGCGCGAACGCTCTACACCGAGGACATGCAGCATGGCCGCGCGTTCGACGGCCTGCGCCTCGTCAACCCGTTCGAGGCCGCATGACCGCTTTGCGCCTTCGCCCCACCATGCTGTCGGATCTCGACTGGGTCGTCTCTGTCGAGCGTGACGGGGCCAACCTGCCTTTCATCACGCCGTGGGAGCGCACGCAGCACGAGGGCGCGATCCGCTTTCCCGATTCGCGGCACTTCATCGTGGAAGAGGGCGACCAGCTCGAACGCATCGGCTTCGTCATCCTGCAGGGCTGCCGCAACCCCAACGGTTCCGTCGAGCTCAAGCGCCTGGTGCTGCAATCCAAGGGCCGCGGCCTGGGCCGCGCGGCGGTGCGCCAGCTCAAGGCGATGGCGTTCACGCAGCTGAAGGCGCACCGCTTCTGGCTGGACGTGAAGGCGTTGAACACGCGTGCCTTCGAGCTGTACCGCAGCGAAGGCTTTGTCGAGGAGGGCCGGCTGCGCGAGAGCGTGCGCGTCCTCGGCGCAGGCGCCGACGGCTACGACTCGCTGATCGTCATGTCGCTGCTCGACCGTGAGTACCAGGCGCGTGTCGCGCTGGGGCTGGAGTCCGCATGACGCGCTGGCTGACCTTGCTGCTGCTGGCCGTCGCGTTGCCCGCGCGTGCGGAGCTGTGGGGCTTTGTCGACGCCAGCGGCGTGGCCCATTTCGCCTCGCGCAAGCTGGATGCGCGCTTCACGCCCGTGCTCGGCAACGTCGGCATGCAGCGCGTGCCAGGCAAGACCGACGCGGGCCTCGCGCTGCTGAACTGGCTGGACATCGCCCCCGAGGTCAAGGCCGTGCAGCCCTGGGTGCGCGAGGCGGCCGAGAAGCATGGCGTGGACGCCGACCTGCTGAAGGCGATCATCGCCGTCGAGTCCGGCTACCAGCGCAACGCCGTGTCGCCGCGCGGCGCCACCGGCCTGATGCAGATCACCCCCGAAACGGCCAGCCGCTACGCGACGCCGGCCGACGCTGCGCGGCTCATCGAGCCGCGCATCAACATCCACACCGGTGCGCGCATGCTGGCCGACCTGATGCGCCGCTTCGGCCGCATCGACGCCGCGCTGGCAGCCTGGAATGCCGGTGAGGGCGCCGTGCGCCGCGCCGGCAACCGCGTGCCCGACATCGACGAAACCCAGGCCCATGTGCATCTCGTCCTCGAGCTGTACTGGGCCTTGCTGCAGCAGAGCCAGCCGGCCCGTGCGCAGCGTGTGACCTTGCATCCATGAGTTCCGAACAGACCACCATCGACTTCAACGGCCCCAACGACGGCGGCCCCAACGGCAACGGCAGCGGCGGGGAGGACGATCCCAGCGCGCTGACGCTGGCCGCCTACGCGCAGCAGGCCTATCTCGAGTACGCGCTCAGCGTCGTCAAGGGCCGCGCGCTGCCGTCCTATGCCGACGGCCAGAAGCCCGTGCAGCGCCGCATCCTGTACTCCATGCACCGGCTGGGCCTGGGCTGGAGCGGCAACTCCGGCGCCAAGCCCGTCAAGGGCGCCAAGGTCGTCGGCGACGTGCTGGGCAGCTTCCACCCGCACGGCGACCAGTCGGTCTACGACGCGCTGGTGCGCATGGCGCAGGACTTCTCGCTGCGCTACCCGCTCATCGACGGCCACGGCAACTTCGGCAGCCGTGACGGCGACGGTGCCGCCGCGATGCGGTACACGGAAGCCCGCCTCGCCCCCATCGCCCGGCTCGTGCTGGACGAGATCGACGAAGGCACGGTGGACTTCCGGCCCAACTACGACGGCACGACGCAGGAACCCGTCGAACTGCCGGCGCGCCTGCCGTTCGCGCTGCTGAACGGCGCCAGCGGCATCGCCGTGGGCCTGGCGACGGAGATTCCCAGCCACAACCTGCGCGAGGTGGCCGCGGCCGCCGTCGCGCTGCTGAAGGACGATCAGCTGTCCGACGACTCGCTGTTCGAGCTGATCCCCGGCCCGGATTTCCCCGGCGGCGGTCAGCTCATCAGCGCGCCGGAGGAAATTCGCGCGGCCTACACGTCCGGCCGTGGCAGCCTCAAGGTGCGCGCGCGCTGGAAGATCGAGGACCTGGCCCGCGGCCAGTGGCAGCTGGTCGTCACCGAGCTGCCGCACGGGGTCAGTGCTCAAAAGGTTCTGGAAGAAGTTGATGAACTTCTGAATCCGAAGGTCAAGCTTGGCAAGAAGACGTTGACGCCGGAGCAACTCCAGCTCAAGGCTGTCTTCCAGGCGTTGCTGGATACGGAGCGCGATGAGTCCGACAAGGACGCCGCGGTGCGCATTGTTTTCGAGCCGAAGAGCCGGACAGTGAGTCAGCAAGAGCTGATCAACGCGCTGCTGGCCCACACCAGCCTGGAAAGCAGCGCGCCGGTCAACCTGACCATGATCGGCGACGATGGCCGGCCGACGCAGAAGAGCCTGCGCCAGGTGCTGACTGAGTGGGTGGGCTTCCGCCAGACGACGGTGCGCCGCCGCACCGAGCACCGCCTGGCCAAGGTCAACGAGCGCATCCATGTGCTCGAAGGCCGGCAACTGGTGCTGCTGAACATCGACGAGGTGATCCGCATCATCCGCGAGTCGGACGAGCCCAAGGAAGCGCTGATCGCCCGCTTCAACCTCAGCGACCGCCAGGCCGAGGACATCCTCGAAATCCGGCTGCGCCAGCTGGCGCGGCTGGAAGCCATCAAGATCGAGCAGGAGTTGTCCAAGCTGCGCGACGAGCAGGCCAAGCTGCATGACATCCTCGGCAGCACCAGCGCGCTGCGCCGCACGGTCATCAAGGAAATCGAGGCCGACGCCAAGCAGTACGGCGACGACCGCCGCACGCTGATCCAGGCCGAGAAGCGCGTTGTCGCCGAGGTGAAGATCGTCGACGAGCCCGTCACCGTCATCGTCAGCCAGAAGGGCTGGGTGCGGGCGCTGAAGGGCCACGAGGTCGACGTGGCGGCCCAGACCTTCAAGGCCGGTGACGGCCTGTGGGGCGCGTTCCGCTGCCGCAGCGTCGATCCGCTCATCGTCGTGGGCAGCAATGGCCGGGTCTACTCGGTGCCGGTGTCGGCGCTGCCCGGCGGCCGCGGCGATGGCCAGCCCATCACGACGCTGATCGAGCTCGAGTCCGGCACCCAGATCGCCCACTATGTCGCCGGCGCGCCCGGCCAGCGCCTCGTGTTCGCCGGCTCGACCGGTTACGGCCTGATCGCCCAGCTCGGCGATCTGGTGGGCCGACAGAAGGCCGGCAAGACCTTCCTGGCGCTGGACGACGGCGAAGTGCCGCTGCTGGCCGTCGTGCCGGGCGATGCCGTCGCGCTGCAACTGGGCGTGCTGAGCGCCCAGGGCCGGCTGTTGACCTTCCCGCTGGACGAGCTCAAGCACCAGCCCAAAGGCGGCAAGGGGCTGATGCTGATGGACCTGGAAGACAAGGACACCGTGGTGTCGCTGGCCTGCTTCACCCAGCAACTGCGTGTGGAGGGCAGCGGTCGCGGCGGCAAACCCCGCGAAGAGGTGTTGAAGAACCAGTCGCTGGGGGCATACGCTGGCAAACGCGCTCGCAAAGGTCGGCCGGTGGAAGGGCTGCAAAAGGTTCTCCGCCTGACTGTGGCTTGAACCAGACCCCTGAATCGGGAAAACCTTGCACCAAGTTGGTGAAACTGTCTCAAACCAGTGCCGAAATGACCAAGGGTTCCCACCATTTACAACTGGCTACTCATTCGAGGGGGTAGCCCCCTAGGGCTTGGGAGCGTGACGTAGTTCGCAAGATTTGGTTGCAGTGCACAATTTGCTTGTCGTTCACGCAGAACGGTTTTGGAGGTTCCATGAAACTGAAGTTCGTTGCGGCCGCTGTCGTGGCCCTGTCCGCCCTAAGCAGCCAGGCTGCCACCTATAGCTGGGGCACCCATGATCCGCTGGAAGTCAGCGGTCTCGTTCCCGTCACTGCCAGCTTGTTCCTGGACAAGTACACCTTCACGCTGGCTTCGACCACCACGTTGACCAGCTCGATCAGCGCGCTTGGCATCGCTCCTGGCTCGTACGGCATTTTCAATGCCGACGACAGTGCCACCGCGTTCAGCTGGAACTACGGCGCCAACCCGGGTGCCACCCACGTGGCCACGCTGGGTGCCGGCACGTACTACTACTCCGTGTTCGGTGCCACCAACGGCTTGGGCGTCTATTCGCTGTCGTCGGCAGCCGTCGCCGCTCCGGTGCCGGAACCCGAAACCTACGCCCTGCTGGGTGCTGGCCTGGGCATCATCGGCTTCGTGGCCTCGCGCCGTCGTCGCAACGACTGATCCTTGCGGGTCTGCGGGGTCTTACGGCCCCGCGAGTGAACGTCTCTCTGATCGCCTCGGCGCCACAAGCGCCGGGGCGTTTTTCTTGGGGCGTCAGTCGTCCAGGCCGGGAAAGCGGCGGTTGGGGAAGACCATGCTCTGGCTGGTGCGCACGACCCGACCGTCCTTGAAGTGGACGTTGAAGCGCAGGCCGTAGCCGATCTGGTCCGGCTCGACGGTCCAGTCCCACACGTCCTCGCCGCTGAGGCGGAAGAACACGCGGCTGCGCTCCGTGCCGAGGATGCGGCTGACCTGCTCGGGCGTCATGCCCGGCTCGATGCGGGCGCGGCTGGCGGCCGACAGACCGTCTTCGAGGCTGACCACCCGGCCGTCGGCGCCCAGCCTCACCATGAGGCAGTGCCGGCCCATGGGCTGGCTGGAATATTCCAGCGTGCGGCCGCCGTCGGCCTCGGGCCAGATCCGCCGTGGCTGGCCGTAGGCCGCCAGCACATCCTCGCTGCGGCTGATGCCCGCCTCCAGCCTCGGCGCGGTGGCGCAACCGGCCAGCAGCAGGGCACTGAGGGCGAGGGCGGCGACGCGCATGGTGTGTGCCTTCAGCGCCGGGCCAGCGCGCGGGCGCAGTCGCTGACCAGCGCCGGGCCCTTGTAGATCAGGCCGGTGTAGACCTGCACGAGGTCGGCGCCGGCGGCAATCTTGGCGCGCGCGTCGTCGCCGCTGAGCACGCCGCCGACGCCGATGATGGGGTAGCCCGCCGGCAGCGCAGCGCGCAGCAGGCGGATGACGCGGTTGCTGGCCTCGAACACCGGCGCGCCCGACAGGCCGCCTGTTTCGTTCGCGTGGGCCAGGCCCTGCACCTTGTCACGGGCGATGGTGGTGTTCGTCGCGATGACACCGTCGATGCCGTTGGCCTTCAGCGTCTGCGCGATGACGGCGACCTGGTCTTCCTCCAGGTCGGGCGCGATCTTCACGAACATCGGCACCTGGCGGCCGCTCTGGCCTTGCAGCTTGAGCTTGCGTTCCTGCAGTGCGCCCAGCAGCGCATCCAGTGCCTCGTCGCTCTGCAGTGCGCGCAGGTTCTTGGTGTTGGGGCTGGAGATGTTGACGGTGATGTAGTCGGCGTGGGGGAACACGCCTTCCAGGCCGAGCAGGTAGTCGTCAGCCGCGTTCTCGATGGGCGTGGCGGCGTTCTTGCCGATGTTCAGGCCCAGGATGCCGCCGGCTTTGCGGAAGCTGTGGGCGCGCTTCACGTTGGCGATGAAGCTCTGCAGCCCTTCGTTGTTGAAGCCCAGGCGGTTGATCAGCGCGTTCGCCTCGGGCAGGCGGAACATGCGCGGCTTGTCGTTGCCGGGCTGGCCCTTGGGCGTGACGGTGCCCACCTCGATGAAGCCGAAGCCCATCGCACCCAGGCCGTCGATGCAGCGGCCGTTCTTGTCCAGGCCGGCGGCCAGGCCGATGCGGTTCGGGAAGCGCAGGCCGGCCAGCGTCACCGGGTCGCTGACGCGCTCGCCGCACCACAGCGCCTGCGCGGGCGTGTTTTGCAGCTTGGCGATGCTGTTCAGGGTCAGTTCATGCGCATGCTCGGCATCCAGGCCGAACAGGAAGGGGCGGGCGAGGGCGTAGGGGATCAGCGACATAGCCCGTGATTGTCTCAGGGCGCCTCGTCGGGGCGATCCCACGGCGGCACGTCGCCCATCTTCTCGAGCATGAAGTCGATCAGCGCCCGGACCTTGGGCGCCTGACGACGGTTGGGCAGGTAGACGGCGTACAGCGTGTCCGCATCGGCCAGGCCGCCGACGGGCTGCCAGCCGGGCAGCACGGCCTGCAGCCGGCCGGCGCGCAGGTCGGCGCCGATGGCGTAGGTGGGCAGCACGGCCAGGCCCATGCCGGCCAGTGCGGCCACGCGCAGGCTCTCGCTGCTGTTGGCCGTCAGCCCGCTCTCGAAGCGCAGCGCGCCACGGGTCTCCACGTCGACCTCGCCCAGGTCGGCATGGCGGAAGCGCCAGCGGTCTGGCGACTGCAGGTAGCCGAAGCGCAGGCAGCGGTGGCGGGCGATGTCGTCCACCGTTTGCGGCTCGCCGTGGGCGGCGAGGTAGGCCGGCGCCGCGCACAGCACGAAGCGGATGGCCGCCAGCCGCCGCGCGACCAGCCCGTCGGACGGCTGGCGCGTCAGCCGCAGCACGACGTCGAAGCCTTCCTCGGCCAGGTCGACGTAGCGGTCGTTCAGCCCCAGCACGACGTCGATCTGCGGGTGGCGCGCGCAGAACTCGGTCATCAGCGCCGTGAACTGCAGGTTGCCGAACGCCGTGGACACCGACAGCCGCAGCACGCCGCGCGGCTCGTCGCGGCGGCCGGCCAGCTCCGTCTCCAGCGCCAGCGCGTCATCCAGCAGCCGCAGCGCACGCTCGTAGACGGCGCGGCCCTCGGCCGTGGGGCTGACGCTGCGGGTCGTGCGGTGCAGCAGCCGGGTGCCGAGCTGGTCCTCCAGCCGCACCACCTGCTTGCTGACGGCAGACTTGGTGGTGCCCAGCAGCCGCGCGGCGCCGGAGAAACCGCGCGCGTCGACGACGCGGGCAAAGGCTTGCAGGTCTTCGAGGCGGCCCATCGTGACTGTGCTCCGTTTGGAAACTCTGAATCGACTTTTCGCTGGATTGTGTCTCGACGGCGCGATTCCTAGAGTCCAGGCCTGTCTGTCCCAGGAGCCGTCATGTCCACCACCCTGTCACCCTGCCTGGCGCAATCCTTCCGGCCCAGCCGGTGGGATCAGTTGCTGGCCACCATTGCCGCGTCCAGCATGCCGCTGTTGTTCATCCTGCTGTGGAGCAGCGGCTACGTGGCCGGAAAGCTGGCGCTGCCGCACACGGGGCCGCTGACGCTGCTGACGCTGCGCTTCGGGCTCGCGGCGGTCGTGCTGCTGACCGTCGCAGCGCTCACCGGCGCGCCGTGGCCCAGCCGCGCGCGGGGCTGGGGCCACCTGGCGGTCGTCGGCCTGCTGATGCAG
The DNA here is from genome assembly GCF_058794515.1 of Roseateles sp. GW823-FHT07B05. NCBI lineage: Bacteria > Pseudomonadati > Pseudomonadota > Betaproteobacteria > Burkholderiales > Sphaerotilaceae > Roseateles > Roseateles sp. GW823-FHT07B05. The sequence goes on along the minus strand of NZ_JBXAGX010000002.1, from coordinate 415,084 downwards.
GTGCTGCATTTCTCCTGCATCTACTTCGCGCTGCAGTGGGGGCTGAGCGCCGGTGTGGCCGGGCTGCTGATCGGGCTGATGCCGCTGGCGACGGCACTGGGCGCGCACCTGTGGCTGGCCGAGCGCGTCAGCCGCTGGCAGCTGCTGGGCCTGGCCGGCGGGCTGGGCGGCGTGGCGCTGGTCATCGCCGACAAGCCGCTGGACGGCGCCTGGCCGGCCTATGCCGCTGCGGGCCTGGGCCTGTTGGGCCTGGTGGCCGGCACGCTGTACCAGAAGCGCTTCTGCGCCCACATGGACCTGCGCAGCGGCGCCGGCATCCAGATGGCGGTGTCGACGCTGGCCGTGGCGGCCGTCGCCGGGCCGGCCGAGGGCTTTGCCGTCGACTGGGCGCCCGAGCTCGTCGGCGCCTGGCTGTGGCTGGGCCTGGTGAACTCCATCGGCGCCTTCAGCCTGATGTTCTTCATGATCCGGCGCGGCCAGGCCGGGCAGGTGGCGCGGCTGTTCTTCCTGATCCCCGGCGTGTCGGCGCTGCTGGGCTTCGTGCTGCTGGGCGAGCGGCTAGCACCGCTGGCGCTGGCCGGCTTCGGGGTCTCGGCACTGGCGGTCTGCTTCGCCGCGGCCAAGAAGTGACAATCAAGGGGTTCTCTGGAGCCCCCGATCATGAAACCCCTGGACGACCCTGCGCACGACCGCGAAGCCGGTTCCCGTGATGCCACGCGCGACACCACGCGCACCGACGACACCCGCATCGGCGCCGTGCGCGCGCTGATCAGCCCGGCGCTGCTGCTGGAAGAGCTGCCCATCCCCGACGCCACGCTGGAGCTGGTGGAGCGCGCCCGCCAGGAGATCAGCGACGTGCTGCACGGCCGCGACGACCGGCTGCTGGTCATCGTGGGCCCGTGCTCCATCCACGACCACGACCAGGCGATGGACTACGCGCGGCGGCTGTTGGTGGCCCGCGACGAACTGAGCCGGGACCTGCTCATCGTCATGCGCGTCTACTTCGAGAAGCCGCGCACGACGGTGGGCTGGAAGGGCTACATCAACGACCCGCGCCTGGACGGCAGCTTCCACATGAACGAGGGCCTGCGCCTGGCGCGCCAGCTGCTGCTGGACGTGGCCGCGCTGGGCCTGCCGGCCGGCACCGAGTTCCTGGACCTGCTGTCGCCGCAGTACATCTCCGACCTGATCGCCTGGGGCGCCATCGGCGCGCGCACGACCGAGAGCCAGAGCCACCGCCAGCTGGCGTCGGGATTGTCCTGCCCGGTGGGCTTCAAGAACGGCACCGACGGCGGCATCAAGGTCGCCAGCGACGCCGTGCTGGCCGCCAGCAGCGCGCACGCCTTCATGGGCATGACCAAGATGGGCACGGCCGCCATCTTCGAGACGCGCGGCAACGAGGACTGCCACGTCATCCTGCGCGGCGGCAAGGCGCCCAACTACGACGCGCCTTCGGTCAACGCGGCCTGCGAGGCGCTGAAGGCCTCGGGCCTGCGCGAGCAGGTCATGATCGACTTCTCGCACGCCAACTCCAGCAAAAAGTACGAGCGCCAGGTGGACGTGGGCCGCGACGTGGCGGGGCAGATCGCCGGCGGCGATGCGCGCATCACCGGCGTGATGATCGAGAGCCACCTGCAGCCGGGCCGGCAAGACCTGGCCGACGGCCAGACCCGGGCCGACCTGAAGCCCGGCGTGTCCATCACCGACGCCTGCCTGGGCTGGGCCCAGACCGAGCCACTGCTGCGCGAACTGGCTGCGGCCGTGCGCACGCGCCGCGGCTGACACCGCCTGGGCGCCGTTGGCGCCCGCGATTCGCTACCTGTCGCAGCGCGCTCGCGCCGCGGCGGCGCGGTTTCCATCATTCAGCCCATCCCAACCGCTGAACCTGGAGATCGCGATGAAGAAACAGACCCTGGCCACCGCCGCCCTTTCCGCGCTGCTGCCGCTGTGCAGCCACGCGGCGGACATCACGCTGGAAGTGGAAGGCGTGGACGCCGGCCGCGCCGCCGGCTCGACGCTGCTGGTGGGCGTGTTCACCGAGGCCGGCAACTGGCTGACCAAGCCCGCCAGCGGCCGGCGCTTCCCCGCTGACGCGCTGGTCGACGGCAAGCTGACCGTCGTGCTGAAGGACCTGCCGGACGGACCGCTGGCACTCACCGTCGTCCACGACGTCAACGCCAACGGCCGGCTGGACATGAACGGCATGGGCATCCCGACCGAGCCCTACGGCTTCTCCAACAACGCCGTCGGCAACTTTGGCCCGCCGAAGTTCGAGCAGGCGGTGCTGACGCCGGCGGCCGGCGCGCCGGTCAAGATTCGCCTGAACTGAGGGGCCCGCCATGAGCACGACGCGCCGTTCCCTGCTGGCCGCGCTGCTGGCCGGTGGCCTCAGCCCCGAAGTGTTGGCGCTGGGCCTGCCGGCCGATGGTTTTGCGGCCGACGCGCCCGAGCTCGCGCCGCTGCGCGGCCTGGACGGTGAAGGCCTGGATGCCGCCAACGTCGCCATCGAAGGCCGCCTGCCCGCCGGCCTGAGCGGGCGCTACTTCCGCAACGGCCCCGGCCTGATGCAGCGTGCCGGCCAGCGTTACCGGCACTGGTTCGACGGCGACGGGCTGCTGCAGTCGTGGACGCTGCAGGGCGGCCGCGCCAGCCACCGCGCGCGCTTCGTGCAGACCGAAAAGTTCCGCGCCGAGCAGGAAGCCGGCCGCTTCCTGCTGCCGGCCTTCGGCACCGCCATCCCCGCCGAGCGCCCGGTGCGCGGGCCCGACAGCGTCAATGCGGCCAACACCAGCGTGCTGCTGCAGGGCGATGCGCTGTACGCGCTGTGGGAAGGCGGCAGCGCCTACGAGCTGGACCCGGCCACGCTGGCCACGCGCGGCGTGAAGGCGTGGTCCGACGAGTTGCGCGGCATGCCGTTCTCGGCGCACCCCAAGGTGGAGCCGGACGGCACGGTGTGGAATTTCGGCATGGCCAACGGCCGGCTGGTGGTCTACGAGATCGGCGCCGATGGTCAGGTGCGGCGGCACGCCATGCTGGACGTGGCCGCGCCGGCGATGCTGCATGACTTCGCCGTGTCGCAGCGCCACCTGGTGTTCCTGCTCGCGCCCGTCACGATGGACTGGGCCGCCGTGCGCGCCGGGCAGTCCATGCTGGCGGCGATGCGCTGGGGCGCCAACGACCCGACGCGCGTGCTGGTCGTCGACAAGGCGGACTTCACGAAGCGCCGCGTCTTCGAGATGCCGGCCTGCCATGTCTTCCACTTCGGCAACGCCTGGGACGACGGCCGGCTGCTGCGCGTGGACTATGTGCAAGGCGTGCCGCTGCCGGAGTTCAACGCGGGGGCGGAGCAGATCATGCGCGGCGAGCGCACGACGCGGGACGTGTCCACGCCGCGCGTGCTGGAGATCAATCTGCAGACCGGCCGCTTGAACGTGGCAGCGCGCAGCGAGGCGGTCGAGTTTCCCGTCGTCGACCCGCGCGTCGTCGCGCAGCGGCACCGCTTCGTCTGGTACCCCACCGCCGTGGACACCGGCGCGCGCTGGGGCTTCAACGGGCTGATGCGGCTGGACATCGACAGCGGCGCACGCCAGCGCTTCAGCTTCGGCGACGACGTCGTCGCCGAGGAGCATGTGCTGGTGCCCAAGCCCGGCAGCACGAAGGAAGGGGAGGGCTGGCTCGTCGGCATGGGCTACGACGTGCGCCGCCGCCGCAGCTTCCTCAGCGTGTTCGACGCGCAGCGCCTGGCCGACGGCCCGCTGGCGCGCGCCTGGCTGCCGTATGCCGTGCCCTACGGCTTCCACGGCCGGTTCTATCAGGGCTGACCCTGTCCCCTGAACCGGGCGTTCGCGCGCCGGCTCAGGGCACACCGCATTGACAGCCCGCCAGCCGCGGGCCTATGGTCGCCGTCGCCATTGAAAGCGCTTTCAGAAAGCGCTTTCAGTTTGTGCGGACGGGCGCCCGGCAGCTGTACGTCGCCGCCTCGTTCGGGATGCATCCCCAACGTAGAACCCAGGAGACGACATGCTGAATCTGAAGGCCCATGCGGCCATCGCGACCCTTCTGCTGGCCGGCACGGCCGGTGCGGCGACGACCAATGGCGTTGCCAACGGCGGCTTCGAGACCGTCAACAGCGCCAACCAACCGGTGGGCTGGGTGGGAGCGGACTCCGTGCCGGCGACGCTGTCCAACGTCGCCCACACCGGCGCCCACTCGGTGCTGCTGAGCGTGCCGGGCGGCTTCGGCGGCTCCGGGCTGCTGCAGGACTCGGTGGCCCACGGCGGCCTGGCTGCGCTGACGGCCGCCAACGTGGGTGACACGCCCGTGCTGAGCTTCTGGGCCAAGGGCGACGTCAGCCCCACCGGCAACGTGAAGTTTGGACTCAGCTACATGGGCGAGACGGGCAACGTGCTGTACGACAGCGGTCTGCAGTTCTTCCAGAGCGACATCAACAGCAGCGGCTGGACGCAGATCAGCTTCCAGGCCGCCGCCATTCCCACCGGCACCAAGGCCGTCTTCCTTCTGCTGAACACGGCGGTCGGGCCGTTGCTGGATGGCCGCGTCAACGCGGTCTACATCGACGACGTGCAGCTCACGCTGACCACCGCGCCGGTGCCCGAGCCCGAGACCTACGCGCTGCTGATCGCCGGCCTCGGCGTCGTCGGCGCCATCGCCCGCCGCCGCCGCGCCTGAGCCCTCAAAGGAGACGTCCCATGACCCATCTGCTTTCCAAGACCTGTGCCGCGCTGCTGTTCGCCGGCCTCGCTGCCCACGCTGCCGCCGCCGGCACCGTCGTCGTTGACACCTATCCCGTCGGTGAAGACCCGTTCGGCAATGCCTCGCTGCTGAATGCTGACACGAACCTGGCCGTTGCCTTCGACCTCGCCAGCGCCGCCACCATCCAGTCCATCCTGACGTCCATCGACGGCTTCGGTGGCGTCACCGTCGGCATCCAGGCGCGCAGCGGCAGCGTGCCCATGGGCGCCAGCTGGCTCTACAGCACCCACCTGACCGACCCGGTCGCCAACAGCAGCCTGTCGCCCACCGGCTGGAACCTGGCCGCCGGCAGCTACTGGCTGGTGGCCCGCGCCGACGACGACTTCGGCGGCCAATGGCAGAGCGGCACCGACACGCCCAGCGCCGCCTGGGCCTACACCGCCGGCGGCACCTGGCAGGCCGTCACCAGCGGCTTCACCGGCGCGCCCGCCACGCGCATCACCGTCACCAGCGCCGTGCCCGAGCCCGCCACCTGGGGCCTGATGTTCGCCGGCGGCCTGCTGCTCGCCGCCACCGCCCGCCGCAAGGCCAGCCAACAAGGATGAACGCCATGAAGCTTCAACACCTCATCGGCGGCCTGCTGCTGGCCGCCACGACCGCCGCCTCCGCCAGCGTCACCAGCCCCGTCATCGGCAAGCTGCTCTGGTCCGACGAATTCAACGGCGCCACCCTCGACGGCAAGGTCTGGGCGACCTATGACGGCAATGGCTGCCAGATCGGCCTGTGCGGCTACGGCAACCAGGAGCTGCAGACCTACAGCCCCAACAACCTCAGCATCGTCAACGTCCCGTTCGAGCCTGGCACGCGCGCGCTGGCCATCACGGCCCGGCGCGAGACCGTCGGCAGCAACCAGTTCACGTCCGGCAAGGTCGACACCGCCGGCAAGGTGCAGGTGAAGTACGGCATGGTCGAGGTCCGCATGGCCACGCCCAAGGTCGGCGTGGGCCTGTGGCCGGCCGCGTGGATGCTGGGCACCACGCTGCAACCCTGGCCGCGCAAGGGCGAGATCGACATCATGGAGATGGGCGGCCGCCAGCCCGCCGGCCTGCCGGCCGTGTCGCCGGACCAGTTCGTCGGCGCCAACGTCATCACCTGGGCCGAAGCCGCCTGCGTGCCCGGCAACGAGAGCTGCGCGGCCTCCACCGCGTGGCAGACCAAGAACTGGGTCACGCCGACGCGCTCGCTGGCCAACCGCTTCGTGCTGTACCGCCTGTACTGGACCGACACGCAGATCCGCTTCACGCTGGTGGACAACGGCCGCGAGCTGGACATGTACAAGGCGCCCATCTCCACGGTCGGCTCGCCTGCGCTGCAGGAGCCGTTCTACCTGCTGTTGAACATGGCCGTGGGCGGCAACTTCACGCCGGCCGCCACGCCCGCGCAGGTCACCGCGCCGCTGCCGGCCGTGACCTACGTGGACTACGTGCGCGTCTACGAGCTGGACGGCAAGGGCGAGGTCAAGCTGGGCGTGGGCATCACGCAGGAGGTCGGCAAGTTCGGCGTCTTCACCGACAACACGCCGGTCAACAACGGCCAGGCGCTGGGCACGTCGGCGGACTTCTACATCTGGAACACCGGCTCCATGAGCGGCGGCAGCATCCCGCCGTTCGAGGGTGCCAACGTGCTGGCGCTGAACTACTTCGCTCCCGGGCAGTGGTTCGGCGGCGCCGTGGCGTCGCGCCAGGCGCATGACATGAGCGGCTTCCGCGGCGGCAACATCAAGCTCAAGATCAAGGCGCCCGCCAACGTCGCGTTCAAGATCGGCATCCTGGACAACTACACCAACCACGGCTGGGTGACCTTCCCCGCCAACACCACGGCCTACGGCCTGGTGCGCAACGGCGAGTGGGGCACCGCCACCATCCCGGTGGCCGAGATCGCCGGCCCGCTGGTGGCGCTGCAGTCCATGAACTCGCTGTTCGAGTTCCTCAGCGTGGATGGCTTCAACCCGGGCGCGACGTTCCAGATGGCGTTCGACGACATCGTCTGGGACTCCGGCACCGGCACCACGCAGAAGGTGGCTGTCGCCGCGGCCGCGACCGCCGCACCGGCCGTGGCCGGCGCATCCAGCGCCACGCAGACCGGCGCCACGACGCTGGCGTTCGCGGCCACCGCCTCGGGCTGGGTGGACGTGCACTACAGCGTCAACGGCGGTGAGCTGCAGAGCGTGCGCATGCGCCAGGACGGCAGCACCAGCCGCTACACGGCCGGGGGCCTGAAGAAGGGCGACGTCGTCGAGTACCGCTTCACGGCCTGGGACACCCAGCGCCAGGTGGCGACCGACTCGGCGACGGCCAAGGTGGTCATCCGGTAGCCGACGGTGCGGATGGGTGGCGTTGCCGCCCATCCGCCAAAATCGCGGCATGAACCAAGACCAGCTCAAACAACTCGTCGGCCGCGCCGCGGTCGACTACGTCACCCCGGGCCAGATCGTCGGCGTCGGCACCGGCTCTACGGTGGACTGCTTCATCGACGCGCTGGCCGCCAGCGGCGTCAAAGTCGCCGGGGCCGTCTCCAGCTCGGAGCGCTCCACGCAGCGGCTGCTGAAAGCAGGCATTCCCGTGCTGGACGCCGCCGAGGTGACCAGCCTCACCGTCTACATCGACGGCGCGGACGAGATCGACGGCAACGGCTTCATGGTCAAGGGCGGCGGCGCGGCGCTGACGCGCGAGAAGATCGTCGCCGACCTTGCGAGCAAGTTCGTCTGCATCGCCGACGAATCCAAGCTCGTGCCCGTGCTGGGCAAGTTCCCGCTGCCGGTCGAGATCATCCCGATGGCTGCGGCGCAGCTGACGCGCCGCTTCGCCAGGCTCGGCGGCGTGGCCACCGTGCGTGCCGGCGTCGTCACCGACAACGGCGGCCACATCCTCGACGTGACGGGCCTGTCCATCACCGACCCGCTGGCCTTCGAGGCCGAGGTCAGCCAGTGGCCCGGCGTCGTCACGGTGGGCGTGTTCGCGCGCAACAAGGCGCAGGTCTGCTTGCTGGGTGGCGCCGGCGGTGTGAAGACGCTGACCTTCTGAACCCCGCCGCGTGTCGCGCCAGCCCTTCGGCTTCGACGCCGCCGCGCATGAGCGCCACCACTGGTGGCGCAGCGTGCTGTTCAAGCTGTCGATAGGCGGCGTGATCGCCGGGCTGCTGTGGTGGTGGGTGGGCGGCATGCCCGGCCTGCTGCTGGGCATCCTCGTCGTCATGCGTGCACTGGGCCAGGCGCTGGCGCCGGACCTGGTGGCGCTGGGCGCCACGACGTGGCGGGCCTTGCGGGGCCTGGCGTTCCGGCCGGTGGAAGGCCGCTTCTACCAGTTCAAGGGCCACCGCATCCGTGTCGAGGACGACGAGCTGCTGCGCCAGCGCTGGCTGGCGCTGGACGACCTCACGACGGCGCTGGGAGCTCCCATGCCGGCCGTGTCGTTGCGCCGCCGCTGGCCCGAGGGCGTGCGCCAGCAGCGCGATGGCATCTACGTGCTCGACGACGTGGCGCTGGCCTGGCTGGGCGAGCTGCGCGATGACCGCGCGGGCCGGCTGCGGCACTGGGTGGAGCGCGAGGTCTGGTACCCCGCCCGAGGCCGCAAGGCCGGCCACCTGCAGCAGGGGGCGCCCGCAGGCGCCCCGCCGAAGGACTGAGCGCGCGGCCTCAGTTGCGGCCCACCGCGCTCCACGCCGCGGCCACCTGGGCCGAGTAGTCGGCCCCCAGCGTTGCGGCCAGTTCGCTCGCGGCGGCGATGGTGGCCGTGCGCGCCCCGGCGTAGTTGGTGTTGGACGTCATCTTGGTCGTCAGCGCCCGGTACCAGATCTTGGCCGCCGCGGCGCGGCCGATGCCGGTCAGCGTGCCCGAGCCGGTGGCGACGCGCGTGTTGCCGCTCACGCAGGTCGGGCTGCGGCCGTAGCTGCTGTTGGTGCCTTCGGCCAGCAGGAAGAAGAAGTGGTTGGCCACGCCCGAGCTGTTGTGCACGTCCAGGTTGCCGACGCCGGAGTACCAGCAGTCCGCCGAGGCCCCGTCGCTGCTGGGCTTGACCATGTTGCGCAGCGAGCCGCTGCTGACGATCTTCTCGCCGATCAGGTAGTCGCCCGCGTCGCTGCCGTTGGCGGCGTAGAACTCGACCATGGTGCCGAAGATGTCCGACGTCGCCTCGTTCAGCCCGCCGGACTCGCCGGAGTAGATCAGCCCGGCGGTGCGGCTCGTGACGCCGTGGGTCATCTCGTGGCCCGCCACGTCCAGCGACACCAGCGGCTTGACGCTGCTGCCGTTGCCGTCGCCGTAGGTCATGCAGAAGCACGAGTCCGACCAGTAGGCGTTGGCGTAGTTGCGGCCGTAGTGCACGCGGTTGTAGGCACCCTTGCCATCGTTGGCGATGCCGCTGCGGCCATGCACGTTCTTGTAGTAGTCCCACGTCACGGCGGTGCCGTACTGCGCGTCGGCGGCGGCGCTGGCGGTGTCGCTGGTGGCGTTGTTGCCCCAGGTGTTGTCGGTGTCGGTCAGGATGCTGCCGCCGCTGGTGCGGTTCTTCAGGTTGATCGTGTAGGTGTTGCCGCGGCTCGGGTCGCGCAGCTCGTAGCCGCCGCTGATGCTGTTGGTCGTCAGCGCCACGTTGCCGCTGTACAGCGTCCGGCCGGTGCCGTTGGCGGCCGCGGTCTGGACGTCGTCCCACGCATCTAGCTGCCGGCCGGTGGCCGCGTCGATGACGACGTGCTTCTCGAACGGCGTGCCGTCGCTCGCTTCGCCGCTGACGCGCACCTCCCAGGCCAGGCGGGGCTGGTCCTCGCGGGCCCAGACGACCAGCTCCGGCCGACCCTGCAGGCTGCCGCCGTGGGCGTCCAGCGCGCGGACGGCGGCGCGGCCGGCGCCCAGCGCTGGCTTGGTGTCGACCTTGGGCAGGCGCTGCGCGGTCTGGTGCATCGTCGCGAAGTTGCCGAAGCGGTCGCTCTGCACGACCAGATCGGCGCCGATGGCGCGCAGGCCGGCGATGCGGCGGTCCATGCGCACATGGGCGACGCCGTCGTCGTCCTGGATGACGTCGCGGGTTTCGTAGCTGTGGTCCTTGTCGTGCAGGCTCAGGCCGGGGAACTGGCGCACGAAGTTCTCGGCATTGGCGCGCAGCAGCGTGGCGCGCGCGGCGCGGGCATCGGTCTGGGCTGCAGTCGCCGTGGGGGCCTGGGCCTGGGCGATGCTGGTGGCGCAGGCCAGCGTGAGGGCGGACAGCGCGAGACGTGGGGTGGGTTGCATGGATTGACTCCGAAGGGGGTTGGTTCAGGGAGTACTGCTCGTGGCCCCGGCGCGGGTAGCGGCGGGGTGCAAGCACTCTCGTGGCAGGCCTTCGGAGGCGGTCCTGGCAGGACTCCCAGGGCGTTGCGCGCCGTTGTCGCCCGGCGCAGTGACGGGTGCGCCCGGATTCACAAAGCAGCAAGCCGGGCGTTACCCGGCTTGCTTCATGGGCGGGCGGACGCGCCGCTCAGAACGTTTCCCAGTCGCCGTCGGCGGCCGGCGCCGGGGCAGGGCGCGGGGCGGTCACCGGCGTGGCGACGGCCGGCGGCTGCGGTTGGGGCGCGGGCCTGGCCGCAGGCTTGGCGGCGCTGCTGGCCGCGGGCCGGGCTGGCGCGGCCTTGGCGATCGGCTTGCCGGCCGTGGCCGGCCGGGGTGCCGGTGCCCTGGCCGGCGCGGCCGCCCGGGGCTGGCCGGCGCCGCTGAGGCGGAACACGCTGATCGCCTCGGCCAGGCGGCTGGACTGCTCGCGCAGGCTCTCGGCGGCGGCGGCGGATTCCTCGACGAGCGCGGCGTTCTGCTGCGTCATCTGGTCCAGCTGCACGACGGACGCGTTGACGACGCCGATGCCCTCGCTCTGCTCGCGCGCGGCGGCGCTGATCTCGCCAATGATGTCGGTGACGCGCTGCACGCTGGCGACGATCTCGGTCATCGTGGCGCCGGCGGCCTGCACCTGCTGGGTGCCCGAGTCCACGCGTTCGACGCTGGCGCCGATGAGACTCTTGATCTCCTTGGCAGCCTCGGCGCTGCGCTGGGCCAGCGTGCGCACCTCGCCGGCGACGACCGCAAAGCCGCGCCCCTGCTCGCCGGCACGTGCCGCTTCGACGGCGGCGTTCAGCGCCAGGATGTTGGTCTGGAACGCGATGCCGTCGATGGTGCCGATGATGTCGTTGATCTTGCGCGAGCTCTGGCTGATCTGGTCCATCGTCGCGACCACCTGCGACACGGCCTCGCCACCGCGCTGCGCCACCGACGCGGCGGAGCTGGCGAGCTGGTTGGCGGTCATCGCGGCGTCGGCCGTCTGCTTGACGGTGCCGGTCAGTTCGGCCATCGACGAGGCGGCGTTCTGCAGGTTGCTGGCGGTCTGCTCGGTACGCTGGCTCAGGTCCAGGTTGCCGGTGGCGATCTCGGTGCTGGCGGTGTTGATGCTGTCGGTGGAGCCGCGCACCTCGCCGATCAGCCGCAGCAGCGCCGACTGCATGCTGTGCAGCGACTGCATCAGCCGACCCGTCTCGTCCTGGCTGCGCACGTCGATCTGGTGCGTGAGGTCGAAGCGGGCGATGGCGTCCGCCACGCGGGCGGCTTCGTGCAGCGGGCCGGTGATGGAGCGCGTCAGCCACCAGGCCAGCACGCCGCCGGCCGCCAGGCTCACCAGCGCGAACGTCAGCAGCCCCAGGCGCGCCCGGTCGTTGGCGGCCTGCAGCCGCTGCACGGCCGCGTCCAGCTGGTCGCGCTGCTGCTGGGCCACGTTCCTGATGCCGTCCAGGTAGGCGTTGGAGGCGGGCAGGAACTCCTTGTCGAAGATGGCCTTGGCCCGGTCGGCCTCGTCGGCCTTCTTGGCGGCCGTCAGCGTGTCGCGGGCGGCGATGTAGGACTTGCGCAGCTCGGCGATGCGGTCGAACAGCGCGCGCTCCTGCGGCAGCGTGAGCAGCTTGTCGAGCTTCTGCTGCAGGTCCGTCGAGATGCGCGTGGCCTCGGCGGCCTGGGCCGAGAAGAACGAGGCCAGGCCGGGGTCGGCGCTGACCGCGATGGCCGTCGTGCGCGTCGTGCCGTTGAAGACGTTGCGGTACCAGTCCGCCGCCACGCGCTCGGTGACGAGCGCGCTCCGGTAGAGCTCGTCGGTCTCGCTGGCCACCTTGCGCAGGCCCCAGTAGCCCAGCCCCGAACTCACCAGCGCGAACAGCAGCACCAGGCACAACCCGCCACCCAGCCGCTGGCCGATGGAGCGTCGAGAGAACATCGCGTTGAACATGGTGTCAGTCTCCTTGTTGTTGTGCTGCCGCGGTCATGCAGGCACGACCGCGTTCGCGTGGTGATCAGGAACGCCCGGGTCAGCCGGGCGGCATGCCTGTCCGGTTGGATGGAAAGTCGGCATGAAAAAAGGCGCCCATGGGCGCCTTGTTCAGGGTGTTGCGGTCCATCACGCCGCCTGCTCAGAAGGTTTCCCAGTCGCCGTCGGCGGTCGCCGCGGGCGCCGGGGCGGCGCGCGGTGCTGCCACGGAGGCCGGGGCCGGTGCGGCCTTGGGCAGCGGCCTGGCGGCGGCCGGCTTGCTCGTGGCCACCGGCGGCCTGGGCGCTGCCGTCTTGGGCGCGGGCGCCTTGGCCTTGGGGGCCGGGGCCGCCGAACGCTGGTGGGCTGCGCCGCTGAGGCGGAACACGCTGATCGACTCGGCCATGCGGCCGGACTGTTCGCGCAGGCTCTCGGCGGCGGCGGCGGATTCCTCGACGAGCGCGGCGTTCTGCTGCGTCATCTGGTCCAGCTGCACGACGGACGCGTTGACGACGCCGATGCCTTCGCTCTGCTCACGCGCGGCGGCGCTGATCTCGCCAATGATGTCGGTCACGCGCTGCACGCTGGCGACGATCTCGGTCATCGTGGCGCCGGCGGCCTCGACCTGCTGGGTGCCGGAATCCACGCGCTCGACGCTGGCGCTGATGAGGCTCTTGATCTCCTTGGCGGCCTCGGCGCTGCGCTGGGCCAGCAGCCGCACTTCGCCGGCCACGACGGCGAAACCGCGGCCCTGCTCGCCGGCACGGGCGGCTTCGACGGCGGCGTTCAGCGCCAGGATGTTGGTCTGGAACGCGATGCCATCGATGGTGCCGATGATCTCGTTGATCTTGCGCGAGCTGTGGCTGATCTGCTCCATCGTCGCGACCACCTGCGACACCGCCTCGCCACCGCGCTGCGCGACGGACGCGGCAGAGCTGGCGAGCTGGTTGGCGGTCATGGCGGCGTCGGCCGTCTGCTTGACGGTGCCGGTCAGCTCGGACATGGAGGAGGCGGCGTTCTGCAGGTTGCTGGCGGTCTGCTCGGTGCGCTGGCTCAGGTCCAGGTTGCCGGTGGCGATCTCGGCGCTTGCGGTGCCGATGCTGTCGGCCGCGCTGCGCATGTCGCCGATGATCTTCTGCAGCGCGCGCTGCGTGCCTTCCAGCGCGGTCAGCAGGCGGCCCACGTCGTCGGAGCCGCCGCTGGGGATGGCGTGGGTCAGGTCGAAGCGGGCCAGCGCCTCGGCGGCCTCGGTGGCGGCATGCAGGCTGGAGCCCTTGCCGCCGCCGCTGGTGGCCAGCGCGAACGCGCCCACCACCCAGGTCAGCACCAGGCTGGCCCACAGCCAGCCCTTGGCGGAGCCGGCGCCGTCGCCCAGGCCCGAGAGTGCCAGGCCGACGCCCACGGTCACCACGCCCAGCACCACGCCAAGCGCCACTTTCAACCGTTGCGAACCGCTGCCAGAACCGAACATGCCGAGGTCTCCATGAATAAGGGGAAAGCCGGCCGGGCCGGCAACAGCGCGCAGTGTCGTCCCGCACCCGGCGAGGTGGCCGCGCGATCAGCGGGCCAAAGCGGCAATAGTTGTGCGAACGCCGGCCTCAGCGGGCGGGCCTGCGTTGCCGGCGCAACGCGAAGCGCAGCGGGTCCACGGCGTCCAGCAGCTCGGCCTCCAGCGGGCGCGGGCCGCCCAGCGCCAGCGCCGCGACGAGGCGGCCGGCCAGCGCGGCCCACGTGATGCCGCGCGACCCGAACCCGGTGCAGACCACCAGGCCCGGCTGGCGCGGCTGCAGGCGCAGCTGCTCCGCTGGCGCGTCGCCCGCGGCCAGGCCGCCGATCAGCGGCAGCCGGTCGGCCGCCACGAGGCGCCAGCCGACGCGGCCGGCCAGCGGCGCCTGCGGCGGCGTGCCCAGCCCGGCCAGGCGGGCGTAGCGCGCGAGGTTCTCCACCTGGTCGGCCTCTCGCAGCGCCGGGTCGGCGTCGCCGTCCTGCGCCGTCGCACCGCACCAGGCGCCGCCGCGGCCATCGGCGATCGCATAGCCGTCGCCGGCCACCGGCACGCCCGGCTGCCACGGCGCCTCGGCCAGGTGGGTGAGCTGGCCGCGCTGCACGACGAGGTCGTCCGCCAGCCCGCCCAGCAGCGGCAGCTGCGCGTGGCCGCCGGCCAGCACGAGCAGCGGCGCGGTCTCGATCAGCTCGCCATCCGCGCCGTGCAGCTGCCAGCCGCCCGGCGTGGCCTGCAGCGACGCGACCGCCGTGCCCAGCCGCAGCCGCGCGCCGCTGGCGGCCAGCAGCGCCCGCGTGTAGGCGGCCGGGTCCAGCGCGCCGCCGCCGGCGTAGAACCAGGCCGGGTGGCCCAGCGGCGCGCCGGCCCGCGCCGCCACGTCGTCGGCGGACAGCGCCTGCACGTAGCCCGGCACCGCCGGCATCTGTGCCGGCTGCAGCCGAGTCTCCAGCCGCAGCAGGCCGGGCTGATGCGGCAGGCCCAGCTCGGCCAGCAGCTGCTGCGTGGCCAGCGCGGCGGCGCGGTTGAAGCGGGCGTGCGGGCCATCGTCGGGGTTGACGGTGCCGTGGAACAGCCCCGCCGGGTTGCCCGAGCTGGCCTGCGCCGGGCCGGGCAGCGCGTCGACGACGGTGCAGGCCACGCCGGCACGCGACAGCGCCAGCGCGCAGGCCGCACCGGCCAAGCCCGCGCCGACGATGACGGCGTGGCGCGCCCCCGGCGCCAGCGGCTCGCGGCCGACGGGCCGCTGCGGCGTGTGGCGCGGCGCGAAGCGGGCGGTGGTCATCTCCGGCTTTTCCGCAAAACCCGGTGCCAGCGCCACCTCGAAGCCCAGCGCGGCCAGCGCGCGGCGCATCGGCCGGTTGATGCTCCAGGTCGCCAATGTCGTGCCGGGCACCGCGTGGCGCGACAGGCTCTTCAGCAGCCAGTCGTCCCACAGCTCGGGGTTAAGCTTGGGCGAGAAGCCGTCGAGATAGACAGCGTCGGCGTCCAGCACCAGCTCGCGCAGCAGCTCGCGGCCGTCGCCCAGGCCCAGCAGCAGCTGCACGCGGCCGTCGTCGAAGTCCAGTGTGTGCAGGCCCGGCGCCAGCGGCGGCCAGCGCCGCAGCAGTTCGGCCGCCAGCTCGGGCAGCGGGCTGTTGGCGTGCGCGCGGGCCAGGTCGTCGGGCCGCAGTGGGTGTTTCTCGACGCTGACGAACACCAGCCGCTCGCAGCGTGCCGGGTCTTGCCGCCAGGCGTCCCAGGTGGCGAGGAAGTTGTTGCCCAGGCCGAAGCCGGTCTCCAGCACGACGAAGCGCTCGCGGCCCTGCCAGCGCGCCGGCAGGCCGTTGCCGCCGAGGAAGACATGGCGGGCCTGGGCCAGCGCGCCGTCCCGGGCGTGGTAGACGTCGCCGAACGCCGGCGCGAACGGCGGCCCGTCGGCGCTGAACTCCACCTGCGCCGGCACCAGCGGTGCGCGCTTCATGCGGGCTGGCCCCGCAACAGCAGCCACCCCAGCCCGGCGGCCAGCAGCAGCGGGAGCGCCAGCGCCGGGATGATGAAGCGGGCGAAGCCCCAGCCGCCCGCGGCCACGGCCGCGATGCTGCGCGTGACGCTGTTGCAGGCGAAGGCCAGCAGCAGCCCCAGCAGCGCCTGCGTGGGAGCGATGCTGCCGCCGGCCTGCAGCCCGGCCAGCGACGCGATGGGCGCATGCACGTCGGCAAACGCCGTCAGCGCGACGGCACCAAACAGCCCCGACGCGCCGAAATGCTCGCGCGCCCAGCTGACGGCCACCGCCACGCCGCTGAGCATCAGCGCCAGCAGCAGCGCCTCGCGCAGCCGCAGCGGCCCGCGGCGCTCCGCGGCGGGCGTGTCGGCGTGACCGTCGTGCTCCAGCCGGCGCGAGCGCCTCGCCAGCAGCCAGCCCATGCCACCGCACAACGACAGGCCCAGCAGCGCGATGGGCAGCGTGGTGAGGGCCAGCGGCGGCGCCATCGCGAACAGCATGGCCTCGGCCTGCAGCCAGGTGGCCGCGGTGGACATGACGGCGCCGGCCGCGCAGGCCAGCCGCAGGCCCGGCTCGGCGCGCGCCTTGCTGCCCATGGCGGCGATGGTGGCCGTGCTGGACACCAGGCCCGACAGCAGTCCCGACAGGGCCAGCCCCGCCTGCGGCCCGGCCAGCCGCAGCGCGATGTGGCCCGCCGCCTGCAGCGCCAGCAGCAACAGCATCAGCCCGATCAGCGAATGCGCCTTCATGCCGGCCAGCCACGGCAGCGGCTGCTGCGGCATCAGCGGCAGCACCACCAGTGCCAGCGCGCCCAGCAGCAGGCCATCGTGCAGCTCCTCCTCGCGCAGCACCTGCGTCGCGAAACGGTGCAGCCGCGGCCGCGCGGCCAGCAGCGCCGTCAGCACGACGGCGGCCGGCGCGCCCAGCAGCGGTGCCGTCACGCACAGCGCGCCGATGAGGCAGGTGACCAGCAGCGCCAGCGCGCGCGTGAGGCCGGGGTCGCGGCCGCGCACATAGCCCAGTGCCGCCAGCGCCGTGACGGCCAGCGCGGTGACCGCCACCAGCCCCGGCAGCGCCAGTGCCTGCGCCAGCGCGCCGGCCACCGAGGCCAGCGTGTAGGTGCGCAGCCCGGCCATCTCGCCGCTGCCGCCGCTGCCGCCGCGCCCGCCGCGCGGCTTGTGGCGCTCGCGCTCCAGCCCGATCAGCAGGCCGCTGCCCAGCGCGGCGGCCAGGCCGGTGAGGAGGTCGGTGGAGACGCCGAAGGCCAGCCCGTCCATCACCACGCGACGGTCTCGCCGTGCTGCGGCACGCGCACGGCCAAGCCCAGCTCGTCCTGGATGCGGCTTCGCAGCGCGTCGGCGGCGGCGGGCTCGCCGTGCACGACATAGACCTGCTCGGGCGGCCGCGGCAGCGCACGCAGCCATTGCAGCAGGCCGTCGGCATCGGCATGGCCGGAGAGGCCGTCCAGGTGGCTGATCTCGGCGTTGACGGGCACCCAGCGGCCGCGGATCTTGACCTCGCGCTCGCCACCCACCATGCGCGCGCCGCGCGTGCCGCCGGCCTGGAAGCCGGGGAAGGCGATGTGGTGCTGGGGCTGCGGTGCCAGCGTCTCCAGGTAGTTCAGTACGCGCCCGCCGGTGGCCATGCCGCTGGCGGAGATGACGACGGCCGGCTTCGCGCGCGGCGCGGCCAGGCTGGCGGCGAGTTTGAGGCTCTGGGCCTGCTTGGTGACGTAGCGCACGCGGTCGGTCAGGCTGCGAGCTTCGGTGGCGGAGATGCGCAACAGCTTCGCGTGCTTGATCGTCAGCTCGGTGGCCTGCTCGGCCATGGGGCTGTCCAGCCAGATGGGCACGTCCAGTGGCAGCTCGCCGGCGTTGCGCAGCCGCTGCAGCACCAGCAGCAGCGCCTGCGCGCGGCCGACGGCGAAGCTGGGCAGCAGCACCGAGCCGCCGCGCTTGAGCGTCGTGCGCAGGATCTGTGCGAGGCGCGCCTGCGCGTCCTCGGGCGGATGCAGCCGGTTGCCGTAGGTGGACTCGATGAGCACGACGTCCGCCGCCGGCGGCACCTGCGGCGTGGGCATCAGCAAGTCGCCGACGCGGCCCACGTCGCCCGAGAACAGCAGCGAGCGCGTGCCCTGGCGCACGTGGATGGACGAGGCGCCCAGCAGGTGGCCGCCGGGCGTGAAGCGCACCTCGGTGCCGCCCAGCGTCAGCCGGCCGTCGCGCGGCACGGCGACGAACTGCTTGAGCGTCGCCTCGGCCTCGCGCACGCCGTACAGCGGCAGCGCCTTGTCGTGGCGGCTGGAGCCGTCGCGGTTGGCGCGGCGCGCGTCTTCCTCCTGCAGGTGGGCGCTGTCGCGCAGCAGCACGTCGCAGAGGTCGCGCGTGGCGGACGTCGCGTAGATGGGGCCCTTGAAGCCCTGGCGGCGCAGTGCGGGCAGGTAGCCGCAGTGGTCCAGGTGGGCGTGCGACAGCAGCACGGCGTCCAGCTCGGTGGTCGGGCCGCCCAGCGGCATCCAGTTGCGCTCGCGCAGGGCCTTGAAGCCTTGAAACAGGCCAGCGTCCAGCAGCAGGCGCTGCTCGCCCAAGGTCAGCAGGTGGCGCGAGCCGGTGACGGTGTCGGCGGCGCCGAGGAAGGTGAGTTTCATGGGGCTCCCAGGGTCTGCATCGCGCCGGATTCGAGCACCTGCACGGCCGGGCTGGGCTGATCCAGCGCAAGCCGCAGCGCGCGGGCCACGCGGGCGGCGGCGATGGGGCGCCAGCGCAGCGGCACCAGGCCCGCCACCGGCCGCAGCAGGCGCAGCGACCAGGCCTCGCCGGCGCGATGCGGCTGGGCCAGCGCGGCGCGGTCGCCGTCCAGCAGCGACGGGCGGGCGATGACGAGGCGCTCGAAGCCGAGGCCGGCGAGGGCGTCCTCGGCCTCGCCCTTGACGCGGTTGTAGAAGACGGCGGCGCGTGCATCGGCGCCCAGCGCCGACACCAGGCCACAGTGCGTGGCGCCGGCCGCACGGGCGGCGCGGGCCACGGTCAGCACGGCGTCGAAGTCCACCGCGCGGAAGGCCTCGCGCGAGCCGGCCTGCGCCAGCGTCGTGCCCAGCGCGATGAACAGGCGGCGCGGAGCGGGCAGGGCGGCGAAGGACTCGGCGCGGGCGTAGTCCACCGTCATCGCACCGGCCTGCGGGCGGCGCACCAGCGCCACGGCGTTGGGCATGTCGGCGCACAGCGCGCGGCCGACGAGGCCGGTGGCGCCGGCGATCCAGGTGGTCGGGGCTGCGGGCATGGCCGGCATGCTAGCCGGCCCCACCCTCAGCGCACGCGGAAGGTGGACACCACGCCCGCCAGCCGGATCGCCTGCTCCTTCAGGCTTTCCGCCGCCGCGGCGCTTTCCTCGACGAGCGCGGCGTTCTGCTGCGTCATCTGATCCAGCGTGTTGACGGCGCCGTTGACGAGGTCGATGCCCGAGCTCTGCTCCTTGGCGGCGGACGTGATCTCGGCGATGACGTCGGTGACGCGGCGCACGCTGCCGACGATCTCGGTCATGGTCTTGCCGGCGTCTTCCACCAGCCGTGAGCCGGCCTCGACGCGCTCGACGCTGGTGCCGATCAGGGTCTTGATCTCCTTGGCCGATGCGGCGCTGCGCTGCGCGAGGTTGCGCACCTCGGTGGCCACGACGGCGAAGCCGCGGCCCTGCTCGCCGGCCCGCGCCGCCTCCACGGCGGCGTTCAGCGCCAGGATGTTGGTCTGGAACGCGATGCCGTCGATGACGCCGATGATGTCGGAGATCTTCTGGCTGGACTGCGTGATCTCGGCCATGGTGCTCACCACCTGCGCGACGACCTCGCCGCCGCGCTGCGCGACGCCCGCCGCGTTGGCGGCCAGCTGGTTGGCGGTGGACGCGTTGTCGGCGCTCTGGCGCACGGTGCTGGTGATCTCCTCCAGCGCGCTGGCCGTCTGCTGCAGGTTGGAGGCCGTCTCCTCGGTGCGGTGGCTGAGGTCCACGTTGCCGGTGGCGATCTCGGAGGACGCGGTGGAGATGGAGTCCGACGCGGTGCGCACCTCGCGGATGGTGGACTCGATCTTTTCGCAGAAGACGTTGAAGCTCTCGGCGATGCGCGAGATCTCGTCGCTGCCGTTGACCGGCAGGCGCTTGGTGAGGTCGGCGTCGCCGCTGCCGATCTGCGCCATCGCCTCGTTGACGCGGTTCAGCGAGGTGAGCATGGAGCGCACCAGCCACGCGGCCGCGAACGCGGCCAGCCCGGCCATGACGACCAGCGCCAGCGCGGCGGCCTTGAGCAGCGTGTCCAGCGAGGCCAGCGCCTCGTCGGCGCGGGCGGCGGTCATCAGCGTCCAGCTGGTGCCCGGCACGGCAGCGCCGCGCAGCAGGTAGTCGTCTTCGCCCATGCGCACTTCCACCCACGGGCCGTTGGCCTCGCTGGCCTGCTTCATCGCATCGGCGGTCAGCGCGGGCGACAGCTCGGACACCTTCTTCAGGATGCGCTGCGTGTCGGGGTGAGCGATGACCTGGCCGTCGGTGTCGACGAGGAAGGCCAGGCCGCGCGGCGTCGGGTGGATGGAGGCGACGATCTTGGACACGTCGTCCAGGAACACGTCGCTGCCGACGACGGCCTTGGTGTCGCCGCCGTCGCGCACGGCCATCGCGAAGGTCACCAGCAGCCGCTTGGTGGCGGCGTCGGCGTAGGGTGCCGTCAGGATGGGTTTGTCGGAGGCCGCCGCGCCCTTGTACCAGGGGCGGATCGTCGGGTCGTAGCCCTCCGGCAGCTTCTGCGGCACGTCGAAGATCATGCGCTTGTCCGGGTAGCCGGCGTAGGCGGAGGCGAGGCGCCCCGACTTCTGCGCCTGCACGAGGAAGGGCTGCGGCGCGTCGGTCAGCGCCGCGGGCACGACGGCGGCCACCACCGCCTTCTGCGTGCCCACCCATTCGGCGATGGCCTGCGCGTGCGCGGCGCTCAGCTCGTTCAGGCCCTGGGTCGTCTGCGCCTTCACATGCTTGCTGACGATGCCGTGGTTCAAGAGGGTGGCGCTGAGCAGGCTGACCACCACGACGGCCATGCAGCCCACCGTCAGACGCTTCTGGATGGAATTGAACATGGGTTCCCCTGTTGGCAATGACGGGTCATCACAGGACGCCAGCGCGGCGTTGCGCCGGCCTGTTGATCCAGTATGCGCACGGCGGGCCGGGGTGGGGAGCGGGGCGGGGCGCCCGGCACGCGGGATCGATCAAAAAGGCGCGCAAACCCTAGGCGGCGGCGTTGCGGCCGGGCATCAGCGGCACAAAAAAACGGCCTGCCTCGTGAGAGGCAGGCCGTCGTGGCCGGGCGCCGGTGTCGATCAGCGCTTGGGCTGGGTCAGGCGCGGGCCGTTGGTGTGGCGCGGGGCGCCGCCGTCACGGCTGGGCTGGCCGCCCGCGGGGCGCGGCGCCTGCTGGCCTTGCGGCTTGGGCGCGGTGCGGGCGCCGCCGTGGCCGGTGTGGGCCTGGGGCTTGCCACCGCCGCCGGCCGGGCGGCCGCCGTCGCGCGAGCCGCCGCGGTTGTCACCGCCGCGGCCACCACCGCCACCACCGCCACCCGGGCGGCCGCCACGGCCGGCGTGGGCCGGCGGGTTGGGGTTGCGGCCACGGCTGCCGTTGGGGTTCAGCACGGTGCGGCCCAGCACGATGGGCTCGGCCTTCTCGTTGGGATCGGGCGCGAAGCCGGGCACGATCTCCTTCGGGATCTCGCGCTTGATGAGCTTCTCGATGTCGCGCAGGAAGCCGTTCTCGTCCACGCAGACGAGGCTGACGGCTTCGCCCTGGGCGCCGGCGCGGCCGGTGCGGCCGATGCGGTGGACGTAGTCCTCCGGCACGTTGGGCAGCTCGAAGTTGACGACGTGGGGCAGCTGGTCGATGTCGATGCCGCGGGCGGCAATGTCGGTGGCCACGAGGCAGGTCAGGTCGCCCGACTTGAAGTCGGCCAGCGCCTTGGTGCGCGCGCCCTGGCTCTTGTTGCCGTGGATGGCCATGGCGCTGATGCCCTGGTCGTTCAGGTAGTCGGTCAGGCGGTTGGCGCCGTGCTTCATGCGCGTGAAGATCAGCACCTGGTGCCAGTCACCGCTCTTGATGAGGTGCACCAGCAGTTCCTTCTTGCGCTCGCGGCCCACGGGGTGGACCTTCTGCGCGATCTGGTCGTTGGTCTGGTTGCGGCGGGCCACCTCGATGAGCGCCGGCTGGTTCAGCAGGCGGTCGGCGAGGTTCTTGATCTCGTCGCTGAAGGTCGCGCTGAACAGCAGCGACTGCTTCTTGGCGGGCAGCAGCGCCAGCACCTTCTTGATGTCGTGCACGAAGCCCATGTCCAGCATGCGGTCGGCTTCGTCGAGCACCAGGATCTGCACCTGCGACAGGTCCAGCGTGCCTTGCTGCGCGTGGTCGAGCAGGCGGCCGGGCGTGGCGACGAGGATGTCGACGCCGTCGCGCAGCTTGTTGATCTGCGGCTGCATGCCGACGCCGCCGAACATCACCATGCTCTTCAGCGGCAGGTACTTGCCGTAGGTCTGCACGCTTTCCTCGACCTGGGCGGCCAGTTCGCGGGTGGGCGTCAGCACGAGGGCGCGGATGGCGATCTTGCCGCGCTTGTTCAGCAGCTTCTCGCCGGTGGCGAGGCGGTGCAGCATCGGCAGCGTGAAGCCGGCGGTCTTGCCGGTGCCGGTCTGCGCGCCGGCCATCAGGTCACCACCGTTGAGCACGGCGGGAATCGCCTGGGCCTGGATGGGGGTGGGGGTGGTGTAGCCGGCGTCGGCGATGGCCTTCAGCAGGGGCTCTGCAAGGCCGAGGGTGTCGAAACTCATCGAATCCAATAGATGGGGAGGCACGCCGAAAATCACCGGGGCTCGCCGTGACGCCGGGGAGGCGACACCAGTCTTCGGGCAAGCCAGGCCGCGTGCTTGGGGCCAGAAAAATGAAACGCCGCGCAAGACTGAGAGGCGCGGCGTTGACGGGCATTCTAGCGGCTGGTGCCGCGGCGCTTATTTAGAAACAGTGACCCATTCGACGCTCAGCCAGTTGTTGGCCGAGTGCAGCACCCGCACGTTGGCGCGCATGGCCCACGGAATCATCTGCCGGTGCAGCGGAATGATGTTGATCTGCTGCCGGTACTCGGCCAAGGCGGCCTTGACGAGCTGCTCGCGCTTCTTCGGGTCGCTCTCGATGGTGGAGGCGCCGGCCAGCGCGTCGGCCTTGTCGTTCACCCAGCCGCCGTTGTTGGACACGCCCACGCCCTGCTCGCCGCGGTTGCGCAGGATGGGCGTCAGCATGACCTCGGCGTCGGTGCTGCCGCCGCCCCAGCCGTGCAGGTAGAGGCTGGTGTCGTACTTGTCGATCTTGGGGAAGTACAGCACCCGGGGCAGCGCGTTCACCTTGACCTTGATCTTCAGCTGCGCCCAGAAGCTGGCCAGCGCCAGGCAGATCCTCTCGTCGTTGACGTAGCGGTTGTTGGGGCAGTCCAGCGTCACCTCGAAGCCGTCCGGGTAGCCGGCCTCGGCCATCAGCCGGCGGGCGGCGGCCACGTCGTAGGGCAGGCGGGTTTCCAGGCTGGCGTCGTTGTAGGCGCCGCGGGCGGACGACGTGAGGCCGCCGGTGGGCACCGCGAAGCCGGCCATGATCTTGGTCTTGATAGCCTCGATGTCGATGGCCTGGTAGAGCGCCCGACGCACGCGCAGGTCCTTGAACGGATTCTTGTCGCCCGGCACCTGGCCGTAGAGCAGCTTGTCGCGCGCCTGGTCCATGCCGATGAACAGGATGCGGTTGTCCACGCCGTCCACCACCTTGAGCTCGGGCATGGCGCGCAGCCGCTCGACGTCGCGCGGCGGCGGGTCCAGCACGAAGTCCACCTCGCCCGAGATCAGCGCCGCGGTGCGCGTGGCGTCGATGCTGATGGGCATGAACACCAGCTCCTGCACATTGCCCAGCCCCGGCAGGCTGCGGCCCCAGTGGGCGGCGTTGCGCTTGAACACGGTCTTCACGCCGGGCTGGCGGCTGACGAGGATGAAGGGGCCGGTGCCGTTGGCGTTCTGGCTGGCGTAGGACTCCTCCCTGGCCTTCAGGTCCAGCGGCCGCGCGACGCGGTTGGCCTCGGCCCAGCGCTTGCTCATGATGGTCAGGCTGACGAGGTGCTCGGGAAAGATGGGGTTGGGCTTGTCCAGCGCGAACACCAGCGTCAGCGGGTCCACCGCTTTCGGCACGCCCACGGCGTTGGCGTAGACGCGGTAGGGCGACACGGGGTCGCGCATCCGCTGCATCGAGAACACGACGTCGTCGGCCGTGAACGGCGTGCCGTCGTGGAACCTGACGCCCGGGCGCAGCTTCACGCGCCACAGTAGCGGTGTGACCTGCGTCCACTCCACGGCCAGCGCCGGCGCCAGGCTCTGGTCGGGCAGGCGGCGCACGAGCGGCTCGTAGACCTGGCCGTTTAGCGAGTTGGTCTGGATCTCGTTGGCGGCGTGCGGGTCGGTGGTCTGCAGGTCGCCCTGGGCGGCCCAGCGCAAGGTCTGGGCCTGGACGAAACCGGTCAGCAGGCACAGCAGCACTAGTGCGGTGCGGCCGCAGGCGGGCAGGCGACGCATTGCTTCTCCCTGGAGTGGCGGTAGCAGTCTCGTGCGGCGCTGCCGCGGGTGTGTCGGGATCAACCCCAGGGGCGCGGCGCGGGCATCGGCGACAATGGCGGTCAACGCAGGCCCTCTTCGGGGCCTGCCGCTGTTTCAGCCTCAAGGATTCGCCCATGGCCCAGTACGTCTTCTCGATGAACCGTGTGAACAAGACGGTTCCCCCCAAGCGCCACATCCTGAAGGACATCTCGCTGTCCTTCTTCCCCGGCGCCAAGATCGGCGTGCTGGGGGTCAACGGTTCGGGCAAGTCCACGATCCTGAAGATCATGGCCGGCGTCGACAAGGAGTACGAAGGCGAGGCGATCCCGATGCCCGGCATCAAGATCGGTTACCTGGAGCAGGAGCCGCGCCTGAACCCCGAGCAGACCGTGCGTGAAGCCGTCGAGGAAGGCATCGGCGGCGTGCTGGCCGCCAAGAAGCGCCTGGACGAGGTCTATGCCGCCTACGCCGAGCCGGACGCCGACTTCGACGCGCTGGCCGCCGAGCAGGGCGAGCTGGAGGCCATCATTTCGGCCGCCGGCTCCGAGAACACCGACCTGCAGCTGGAGCTGGCCGCCGACGCGCTGAACCTGCCGCCGTGGGACGCCGTCATCGGCGTGCTGTCCGGCGGCGAGAAGCGCCGCGTGGCGCTGTGCCGCCTGCTGCTGTCCAAGCCCGACATGCTGCTGCTGGACGAACCCACCAACCACTTGGACGCCGAGAGCGTGGAGTGGCTGGAGCAGTTCCTGCAGCGCTTCCCCGGCACCGTGGTGGCCATCACCCACGATCGCTACTTCCTGGACAACGCCGCCGAGTGGATTCTCGAACTCGACCGCGGCCACGGCATTCCGTGGAAGGGCAACTACTCCGAGTGGCTGGACCAGAAGGAACGCCGCCTGGAGCAGGAGCAGAAGTCCGAAGACGCGCGCATGAAGGCGATGAAGGAGGAACTCAAGTGGGTCCGCTCCAACGCCAAGGGCCGCCAGGCCAAGAGCAAGGCCCGCCTGGCCCGCTTCGAGGAGCTGAGCGACGTCGAATACCAGCAGCGCAACGTGACGAACGAAATCTTCATCCCCGTGGCCGAGCGCCTGGGCAATGAAGTCATCGAGTTCGAGAACGTCAGCAAGTCCTTCGGCGACCGCATGCTGATCGACAACCTGAGCTTCAAGGTCCCGGCCGGCGCCATCGTCGGCATCATCGGTCCCAACGGCGCCGGCAAGTCGACGCTGTTCCGCATGCTGCAAGGCACCGAGCAGCCCGATTCGGGCACGGTCAAGATCGGCAAGACGGCCAAGATGGCCTTCGTCGACCAGAGCCGCGACAGCATGGAAGCCGACAAGACGGTCTGGCAGGACGTCTCCGGCGGCCTCGACAACATCATCGTCGGCAAGTTCATCATGCCCAGCCGCGCCTACCTGGGCCGCTTCAACTTCAAGGGCAACGACCAGCAGAAGCTCGTCGGCTCGCTGTCCGGCGGTGAGCGCGGCCGCCTGCACCTGGCCAAGACGCTGGCCCAGGGCGGCAACGTGCTGATGCTGGACGAACCGTCCAACGACCTCGACGTCGAAACGCTGCGCGCGCTGGAAGAGGCGCTGCTGGAGTTCGCCGGCTCGGCCATGGTCATCAGCCATGACCGCTGGTTCCTGGACCGCATCTGCACGCACATCCTGGCCTGCGAAGGCGACTCGCAGTGGTTCTTCTTCGACGGCAACTTCCACGAATACGAAGCCGACAAGAAGAAGCGCCTGGGCGAGGAAGGCGCGCGCCCGAAGCGCATGCGCTTCAAGCCCATCAAGTGATGGCGCGCCGGCACCGGGCGACCCCGGTGCCGGCTGTCAGAAGGCTTGCAGCGACAGCGCGACACAGTTCTTTACCGCGGGCCCAAAGATCCCACACAGGCCCCCTGGAAGATCCACATCACTCCCTCACAAGCAAACGAAGGGCCGTTCCCGAGTTTGCTTGGCCCCCCTCGGGGGGCCTGACGCAAAGCGGCAGGTTCGGGGGCGCTCTCAACTTCAGGAGACCTGTGATGAAAACCTTCCAGTTCCAGAATCTGTTGCGCGTCGGCACCGTGGCTGCGGCGCTGGCCTTGAGCGGCCTGGCCGCCCAGGCGCAGCCCGAGGGCCATGGCCACCGCGGTGGCCCCGCCGCGATGGCGCCCGGTGGCGGCCTGTTCGGCGGGCATGTCGGGCACATGCTGGACGTGGTGAACGCCACCGACGCCCAGCGCAGCCAGATCGACGCCATCTTCAAGGCTGCGCGCCAGGACCTGTCCGGCCAGCGCGAAGCCGGCATGAAGCTGCATCAGCAACTGGCCACGCTCTACACCGCGCCCAACATCGACGCCGCCGCCATCGAGGCCGTGCGCCAGCAGATGAGCGCCCAGCACGAGGCCGCTTCCAAGCGCATGAGCCAAGCCAGCATCGATGCCGCCCGCGTGCTGACGCCCGAGCAGCGCGCCCGGATCGCCGAGGTCGCCAAGCGCCACCAGGCCCGCATGGCCGAGCACCGCCGCCCGGGTTGATTGCTGCCTGCCGAGGAGTTCTGCGATGCTTGAGCCCCGCTATTCCGGCGCCTCCGAGCGCCGGCCTTCCTTCACCTCGCTGGCTCCCCCGATGAGTGCTCGACTGCTGTTGATTGACGATGACGCCCGCCTGACCGGCATGGTGGGCGACTACCTGCGCGCGGCCGGCTTCGAGGTCAGCACGGCCGGCACGCTGGGCGCCGCCCGCGAGGCACTGGCCCACGGCCGCTTCGAGCTGCTGGTGCTGGACCTGATGCTGCCCGACGGCGACGGCCTGGACTTCTGCCGCTGGCTGCGCGGCGATGCGCGCTGGCGCCACCAGCCGGTGCTAATGCTGTCGGCACGCGGCGAGCCGATGGACCGCATCCTCGGCCTGGAACTGGGCGCTGACGACTACCTCGCCAAGCCCTTCGAGCCGCGCGAGCTGCAGGCCCGCATCAAGGCGCTGCTGCGCCGGCTGGAGCCCAAGCTCGATGGCGACGAGGTGCTGCGCTTCGGACGCCTGGACATCGACCTCGCCGCCCGCGTGGCGCGGCTGGACGGCAAGATCTGCGACCTGACCAGCCACCAATTCGACCTGCTGGTCGTGCTGGCGCAGAGCCCGGGCCGGGTGCTGTCGCGCGACCAGATCATGGATGCGCTCAAGGGCCATCCACTGGAGGCCTTCGACCGCTCCATAGACGTGCACATCTCGCGCATCCGCGCCGTCATCGAGGACGACCCGAAGAACCCCCGCCGCGTGCTGACCGTGCGTGGTGCCGGCTACGTCTTTGCTCGCAAGCAGGACGCTGATTCGGATTGATGTGAAGCCCCTCGCCAAGCCTCGCGTCGCTGAACGCGAGCGAGTCTTGTCGGTCCCCCGAGGGGACGGCGATGCTCGCGGCATCGAGCCGCGAGCACATCGCCTGACGGGCCGGCTTGGGAGCGGCCCGGCGCTCGGCCCGAAATAGACTCGCGTTGCTGATGAAAAGCCTCTACCTCCGCATCTACCTGACGCTGGTGGCGTTGCTGCTGGCGTTCGCGTTCGGCTCCGCTTGGCTGTTCCAGCGCCACATCGAGCAGGAGCGCGGCAATGTCGAGATCGCGGCCAGCGAGCGGCTGAATGCGATGGCCGGTCTGCTGAAGCTGGCGCTGCCGCCGGCCACGGCGCCGCGTGCCGACCAGGCGGCGGTTTTTGCCGACTGGGGTGGCCGGCTGCGCATGCCGCTGGCGCTGGAGGCCGCCGACGGCAGCCGCATCGGCACGACGCAGATGTTCCGGCGCCGGCTCGACGAGCCCGGCGCCATCGTCGTCAGCGCGGAGCTGGGCGACGGCCGCAGCCTGGAGATGGTGCGCACCATGCGCCCGCCCAACCCGCCGGGCGGCCCCGCCGCATCGGGGCCGGGTGCAGCAGGCCCCGGGCAAGGCGCAGGCGTGCAGCGCCGCCCCGACGAAGGCCCCTGGACCAGCCCCTGGTTGCACCGCCCGGTGTCGCCGGGCGCGCCGGCGGTGTCGACGCTGGCCGTCGTACTGGTGCTGCTGTTCGTCGGCGTCGCGGTGGGCGCCTTCCCGGTCGTGCGCCGGCTCACGCGTCGGCTGGAGTCGCTCAAGCGGGGCGTCGAGCAGTTCGGCGCCGGCCAGCTGCACCACCGCGTGGACGACAGCGGCCGCGATGAGGTGGCGGCCGTGGCGCACAGCTTCAACCAGGCGGCCGAGCGCATCGAGACGCTGCTGCGCTCGCACCAGACGCTGCTGGCCAACGCCAGCCACGAACTGCGCTCGCCGCTGGCGCGGCTGAAGATGGCCTTCGCGATGCTGGACGACGCCGCGCCGGCGCAGCGCGAGCGGCTGGCGCACGAGATCGACGTCAACATCGCCGAGCTGGATGCGCTCGTCGAGGAAGTGCTGCTGGCCAGCCGGCTGGAGGCGGGCAGCGCCGTCGGCGAGACCCATGTGGTGGAACTGCTGGCGCTGGGTGCCGAGGAGGCGGCCCGCGCCGAGGCCGGCTTCGAGCCCGAGACCGACACGGCGCGCGTGCAGGGCCAGGAGCGGCTGCTGCGCCGCGCGCTGCGCAACCTGCTGGACAACGCGCGCCGCTACGGCGGCCCCGAGGTGCAGCTCAGCCTGCGGCCGGTGGCGGGGGGCTACGAGTTCGCCGTGGCCGACCGGGGGCCGGGCGTGCCGGCGGAGCTGCGCGAGCGCATCTTCGAGCCGTTCTACCGGCTGCCGGGGCATGCCGAGATGGCGGGCGGCGTGGGCCTGGGGCTCAGCCTGGTCAAGCAGATCGCCGAGCGCCATGGCGGCAGCGTGCGCTGCCTGGCACGCGACGGCGGCGGCAGCCGCTTCGTCATCTTCCTGCCGGCGGCGAGCGCCTGAGGCGGCGCGCGACCGGGCGCGCGGCGCCGTGACTAGCGGTTCTCGTCGAAGACCTTGCGCAGCAGCAGGCTGAGCAGCAGCGCCGCGGCCAGCAGCCCGGCCGTGGCGGCCTGCCAGAAGCCGACGGCGCCATTGCCGTTCGCGCCGAACGCGACGACGTAGCCCCCGCCGATGCCCAGGCCCCACAACGCCACGACGTAGATGACCATGGGCAGCGTAGCCACCTGGTAGGCCCGCAGCACGTAGGCAGCCACGGTCTGCAACGCGTCACCGAGGTGGAAGAACCACACCCAGACCAGCAGCGGCAGCGCGGCCGCGGCGGCCTCGGGGTTGTTGGTGTAGAGGGCAATGATGGGCTCGCGCGCCAGCGCGACGACGGCGCCCAAGGCGGCCGCCACCAGCGTGGCCAGCGCCATCGCATGCCGGCCCACGGTGCGCGCTTCGCGCTTCTGGCCCGCACCCAGGTGCTGGGCCACCAGCGTGCCGGCGGCCGTGGCCAGCGCCAGCGCGGTCATGAACATCATCGCGACGAGATTGACGGCGATCTGGTGCCCGGCCACCGGCGTGGCGCCCAGCCGCGCGATGAAGAAGGCCATGAACGTGAAGCCGGTCACCTCGACGAGGATGGAGCCGCCCATCGGCAGGCCCAGCCGCACCAGGCCCAGGAGGTCGGGCCAGTGCGGCCGCGTCTGCCACAGGAACGGGATGTGGAACGGGCGGTAGAACGCGTCACGCCGCAGCAGCACCAGCGCCACCAGCGCCTGCGCCGTCATCGCGATGGCCGTGGCCCAGCCGCAGCCGCCCACGCCCATCGCCGGGATGGGGCCCCAGCCGAACACCAGCACGGCGTTCAGCGGCACCTTGGCCGCCAGGCCCGTCAGCTGCATGGCCATGACGGCCTTGGGCCGGCTGACGGCGGTGGAGAAGCCGCGGAACGCCGTGAACAGCAGCGCGGCCGGCAGCGCGAAGGCCTCGGGGCGCGTGTAGGCGCGCACCTTGTCGGCCTGCGTAGCGTCCAGTTGTGCCAGCCAGATGAACGGGTCGGGGAACCACAGCATCAGGCAGCCGGGCACGCACAGCAGCGCGGCCAGCCACTGCGCCTGCACGAAGCTGCGGCCGGAGCCGGGCAGGTCATCGGCGCCGAACTGCCGCCCGGCGATGGGGCCGACCGCGAGCACGACGCCCATCAGCCCGACGAAGATGGACACGTAGGTCGCCGAGCCCACGGCCAGCGCCGCCAGGTCCTGCGGGCCGACGCGGCCCATCATCAGCGTGTCGATCGTGCTGAACATCATGACGGCCAGCTGGCCGACGAGCACGGGCCAGGCCTGCGGCACGAGGCGGCGGACGGAGTCGATGAAACGGATGCGGATCATCTCTGCACCCGTTCGGCATAGCGGTTGAAGCGCCAGGCCGTGCCCTCGTGCGTGATGCGCTGCCAGACGATGCGCTTCTCGAACGGGTCCAGCGCCGGCCAGTGCTGCACCTCGTCGAACGTGCGGCCGCAGCCCTTGCACAGCGGGTCGCCCTGCGCGGTGGAGCAGATGGCGATGCAGGGCGAGTCGGGCGTGGTCTCGTACCAGTCCAGCCAGGCGCCCAGCGCCTTGTCGCTCATCGCATCGACGTCGATCTCGGTCGCACGCATCCAGGCCAGCAGCGCGTAGGCCTCGGCCAGCGCGCGCACCTCGGGGGCCGCGCTGATGCCGTCGGGCGACGGCGAGCGCTCGCGCCACCAGTTGATGGCGGCTTCGAGGTCCGTGACATGCACTTTTTCAGTGTTCAAGCGACCAGCCCCATCGCGCCACGCACCTCACGCAGCGTCTTGCGCGCCACGGCGCGGGCGCGCTCGGTGCCCAGCTCCAGCGTCCACTTGACCTGCTGCGGGTCCAGCGCCGCGGCGCGTTCGCGCCAGGGCGCCTGCTCGCGCTGGATGGCCTCGATCAGCGGCTGCTTGCAGTCCAGGCAGCCGATGCTGGCGGTGCGGCAGCCACTGGCGCAGGCGGTGCGCGTGGCGTCGTCGGTGTAGATCCGGTGCAGCGGCCAGACGGGGCAGCGCGCCGGGTCGCCAGCGTCGGTGCGGCGCACGCGCTGCGGGTCGGTGGGCATGGTGCGGATCTTGGCGGCCGTGACCTCGGGCTCATCGCGCATCGCGATGGCGTTGTCCAGGCTCTTGCTCATCTTCTGGCCGTCCAGCCCGGGCACGCGGGCGGTCTCGGTCAGCAGCGCCTGCGGCTCGACGAAGACAGGCGCAGCTTCGGCGTACAGCCGGTTGAAGCGCCGTGCGACCTCGCGGGTCACTTCGACGTGGGCGGCCTGGTCCTCGCCCACCGGCACGCCGGCTGGCTTGTAGAGCAGGATGTCGGCCGCCTGCAGCAGCGGGTAGCCGAGGAAGCCGTAGGTGGCGAGCTCCGGGTCGGCGGCCACCTGGTCCTTGTAGCTGGGCATGCGCGCCAGCCAGCTGGACGGCGTGCACATGGCCAGCAGCGTGAACAGCTCGGCGTGCTCGGGCATGCGGCTTTGCAGGAACAGCGTGCAGCGCTCGGGGTCCACGCCGGCAGCGAGCCAGTCGGTGACCATCTCGTAGACGTGGTGGGACAGCGTCTCGCCGCTGGGGCGCTGCGTGGTCAACGCATGCCAGTCGGCGACGAAGAAGAAGCAGTCGTGGCTGTCCTGCAGGCGCAGCCAGTTCTTGAGGGCGCCGTGGAAGTGGCCGAGGTGCAGTGCGCCGGTTGGGCGCATGCCCGACAGGACGCGCGGGCGGGTGATGGCGGGTGTCGACATGGGGCGCGGATTGTCGTGCATTGCCTTTTGACCTGCCGGTCGCCATGGGTGCGCCGCCTACACTGCTTGCCCATGAAGCGACTGGTGATTCTGATTTCGGGACGGGGCTCCAACATGGAGGCCATCGTGAAGGCCTGCGCGGCCGAAGGCTGGCCGGCCGAGGTGGCGGCCGTCATCAGCAACCGGCCCGACGCCGGCGGCCTGCAGTTCGCCGCCGCGCATGGCATCGCCACGGCGGTGGTCGACCACAAGGCCTACGCCAGCCGCGATGAGTTCGACGCCGAGCTGGCCCACGTCATCGACGGCTT
This sequence comes from Roseateles sp. GW823-FHT07B05, assembly GCF_058794515.1. Taxonomy (NCBI): domain Bacteria; kingdom Pseudomonadati; phylum Pseudomonadota; class Betaproteobacteria; order Burkholderiales; family Sphaerotilaceae; genus Roseateles; species Roseateles sp. GW823-FHT07B05. The sequence goes on along the minus strand of NZ_JBXAGX010000002.1, from coordinate 382,975 downwards.
CTCGCCCGACCTCGTCGTGCTGGCCGGCTTCATGCGCATCCTGACGCCGGCCTTCACGGCCCGCTACGCACGCCGCATGCTCAACATCCACCCGTCGCTGCTGCCGGCCTTCACGGGGCTGCACACGCACGAGCGGGCGATCGAGATGGGCTGCAAGATCGCCGGCGTGACGGTGCACTTCGTCACCGCCGAGCTGGACCATGGCGCCATCGTCATGCAGGCGGCCGTGCCGGTGCTGCCGGGCGACGACGCCAAGGCGCTGTCGGCCCGCGTGCTGACGGCCGAGCACCGCATCTATCCGCAGTCGGTGCGCTGGTTCGTCGAAGGCGCGCTGGTGTGGGACGGCGAGAACGTCCGGCACCGCGACGGCGCGGCGCAGCAGCTTCTGCTCAGCTGACCAGCCCCGCCAGGATGTTGATGCACAGCGCCAGCACGCCGGTGTTGAACGCGAAGGCCAGCAGCGACTGCAGCAGCACCAGCCGGCGCATGGGCTTGGTGCTGACGCCGACGTCCGAGGTCTGCGACGTGGCTGCCACGGTGATCGAGAAGTACAGGAAGTCGCCGTAGTCCGGCGGCCCGTCGTCGCCCGGGAACTCCAGCCCGTGCGCCTGCTTGTCACGGCGGTGGTAGAGGCTTGCGTAGGCCAGCCCGAATTCCACCGGCAGCAGCAGCCAGGAACCTGCCACGGTGGCCAGCGCCAGCCCGACGTAGCGCGTGTCGTGCGCCTGGCGCGCGGCCTGCAGCTCCAGCGTGATGGCGGCCAGGCTCGCCAGCGCGCCCAGCACGGCCAGCACCAGCATCGCCGGAATGCCCTCGGCCAGCTTGCGCGCGCGGGCCTCCACGTCCACGCCGCCGGTCCGCCCCAGCATCATCCACAGCACCAGCGGCAGGTAGATCCAGATCACGAGGTTCCACCCCAGCAGCAGCCGCGTCGCGGTGGCCAGCTCGCCGGGCCAGATGGCGGCGAAGGCGCTGCCCGCAAGCACGGCCGTCAGCAGGCGAGGGCGCAGGCGCAGCTGGGTCCAGAGCTTCATTCGTGCGGACTTGGGATAATGGGGCGATGCATCCTAATGCCCTGCTGGAGCTGTGCGCCGAGCTGATCGCCGCCGTCAACAAGCTCGACGCGCCGGCCGACTCCACGGTCTCGGCCTTTTTCCGTCAACACAAGAACCTCGGCCAGCGCGAACGCGCCAGCCTCGCCGAGACCGTCTACGCGCTGCTGCGCGAGCGGCTCAGGTTCCAAAACCTGGCCCAGAGCGGCAGCGGTCCGCTGAACCGACGGCTGGCCATGCTGGCCTGGCGCGGCAGCGACAGCTTCCTGCGCGCCGCGCTGAGCCCGGTGGAGCAGCAATGGCTGTCCCAGGTCCAGGCCATCGCGCCGGAGAGCCTGCAGCCCCGGCTGCGCCACAACCTGCCCGACTGGCTGGCCGTGCCGCTGCAGGAGCGCCTGGGCGACGAGGAGTTCTGGCAGCTTGCCGCCGCGCTGAACGAGGCCGCGCCGCTGGACCTGCGTGTCAACACGCTCAAGCTCAAGCGCGAGGAGGCCCAGGAGCAGCTGAAGGCGGAAGGTATCGAGGCGACACCGACGCCGTACTCGCCGCTGGGCCTGCGCATCCAGGGCAAGCCGGCGCTGAACAAGCTGACGTTGTTCACCAGCGGTGGCGTGGAGGTGCAGGACGAGGGCAGCCAGTTGCTGGCGCTGCTGCTGGCACCCAAGCGCGGCGAGATGGTGGTGGACTTCTGCGCCGGCGCGGGCGGCAAGACGCTGGCGCTGGGCGCGTTGATGCGCAACACCGGCCGCCTCTACGCCTTCGACGTGTCCGGCCACCGGCTGGACGCGCTCAAGCCGCGGCTGGCGCGCAGCGGCCTGTCCAACGTCTACCCGGCGCAGATCGCCCATGAGCGCGATGACCGCATCAAGCGCCTGGCCGGCAAGATCGACCGCGTGCTGATCGACGCGCCGTGCTCGGGCCTGGGCACGCTGCGCCGCAACCCCGACCTGAAGTGGCGCCAGTCGCCGCAGGCCGTGTCGGAGCTGCAGGCCAAGCAGCGCGCCATCCTGGCCAGTGCCGCCCGCCTGGTGAAGCCGGGCGGCCGGCTGGTCTACGCCACCTGCAGCCTGCTGGATGCCGAGAACGAGGTCATCGCGGCCGAGTTCACTGCCGCCCACCCGGACTTCAAGCAGTTGCCCGCCGACGAAGCGCTGAGCAAGGCGCAGGTCGACGGCGCCGGTGCGCTCGTGGAAAACGGCGCACTTCGGATGTGGCCTCACCGCCACGCCACGGACGGCTTTTTCGCCGTCGCGTGGGAACGCGCGGCTTGACCCAGGTCAAGAGAGCGCGTCGCATCGCACGCGCTACGCCCGAATGAGGGCCGGTGCCCCCTTGTTATTGGGGGCACTCCTCTACAATTGACTTTCCTTTGCATGCCCGTGGTGGGCGAGGTCTTGGACGCATGAACGAAATTCTGAACGCCGTGGTGAACTGGTTGAGCGACGGTCTGCTCAATGCCAGTGCCTGGCAGGTCGTCGCCTTTACGCTGGTAGTGACGCACATCACTATCTGTTCGGTCACGATCTTCCTGCATCGTGCGCAATCGCACCGCGCGTTGGAGCTGGGCCCCATCCCGTCGCACTTCTTCCGTTTCTGGCTGTGGCTGACGACGGGCATGGTGACCAAGGAGTTCGTCGCCATCCACCGCAAGCACCACGCCAAGTGCGAGACCGAGGAAGACCCGCACAGCCCGCAGACCCGCGGCCTGAAGGCGCTGCTGCTGACCGGTGTCGAGCTGTACCGTGCCGAATCCAGGAACATGGAGACCATGGAGAAGTACGGCAAGGGCACGCCGGACGACTGGATCGAGCGCAACCTCTACACCCGCTTCTCGTGGCAGGGTGTGGCGCTGATGCTGATCCTGGACCTGGCCATGTTCGGCGGTATCGGTGCGACGGTCTGGGCCATCCAGATGGCATGGATTCCCGTCTGGGCCACCGGCGTCATCAACGGCATCGGTCACTACTGGGGCTATCGCAACTTCGAGGCGCCCGATGCGTCGACCAATGTGTCGCCCTGGGGCATCCTGATTGGCGGCGAAGAGCTGCACAACAACCACCACACCTACCCGACGTCGGCCAAGTTCTCGGTCAAGAAGTACGAGTTCGACATCGGCTGGGGCTACATCCGCGCGATGGAGATGATCGGCTGGGCCAAGGTCCGCAAGACGGCGCCCAAGCTGAGCCTGGGTGAGATGAAGCCGGCGGCCGACGCTCGCACGCTGGAGGCGCTGATCGCCAACCGCTACGAGGTCATGGCCAACTACGCCCGCGACCTGAAGGCGGCCTGCGCGGCCGAACTGGCCAAGGTCAAGGCCGAGGGCGGCCAGCACAGCGAACGCTTCACGCAGTTCAAGCTGGCTGCGCGCTGGCTGCACCGTGACGAAGACCGCATCCCGGCCGATGTGCATGGCGACCTGGCCCACGCCCGTGCAGCCAGCCCCGTCATCGACAAGCTGGTGACGATGCGCGAGGAACTGCGCCAGCTGTGGACCCGCACGAATGTGTCGGCCGAACAGCTGGTGGCCGACCTGCAGGCCTGGTGCCGCCGTGCCGAGGAAAGCGGCATTGCCGAGCTGCAGGCCTTCTCGATGCGCCTGCGCGCCGTGCGCGCCTGATCCGCGTTTCGCTTCGGTAAAAGGGCGCCCCTACAGGGCGCCCTTTTTCTTTGTGTGGCCTAGACTTGGTTCACGCAGTCTTTGATTGAGGAGGCATGCCATGAAACACCGCTGGATCACCCTGGGCCTGCTGGCCCTCGCCGCCACCGCGCAGGCCGACGTTCAGGTGAACTTCGTCAAGCCGGAGACGTTCATCGACATCAAGGACAACAACGGCTTCAGCGAGCCCGCTGTGCTGAAGGACATCGAGGCGCATCTGGTCGCGCAGGCGCAGAAGCATCTGCCCGGACGCAGCGTGCGCATCAACGTGACCGACGTGGATCTGGCCGGCCAGGTGGAGCCGTTCGGTCCCAGTGCCAACTGGGTGCGCGTGATGCGCACGATCACGCTGCCGTCCATCACGCTGGACTACGAGGTCCGTGACGGTGACAAGGTCGTGCAGCAGGGCAAGGCCACGCTGCGCGACATGAACTACCAGGACGGCTTCAGCAACTACTTCAGCAACGACACGCTGCGCTACGAGAAGCGCATGATCGACCGCTGGTTCCAGAGCGAGTTCCGCACGACCACGGCGGCAGCGCCAGTCCGCTGAAGGCTGTCCCCAAAACACAAAACCCGCCAGCGTTGCCGCTTGGCGGGTTTTGTTTTGCCGGAAGTGCAGGGCTACAGCGCAGCCCGGTGCATCACTTCAGCTTGATTTCCTTGTACAGGACGTGCTTGCGCGCCTTGGGGTCGAACTTCATGAATTCGAGCTTTTCGGGCGTGGTCTTCTTGTTCTTGTTCGTCGTGTAAAAGTGGCCGGTGCCCGCGGTGGACTCCAGCTTGATCTTTTCGCGGCCGCCTTTGGATGCCATGGTCGTGTTCCTTCAGTAGGTCAGTGAACGGCGCGCTTTACAGCTCGCCCTTGGCACGCAGGTCGGCGACGACCTGGTCGATACCGACCTTGTCGATCAGACGCAGAGCGGCGTTCGAGATGCGCAGGCGCACCCAGCGGTTTTCCGATTCCACGAAGAAACGGCGGTATTGCAGGTTCGGCAGGAACCGGCGCTTGGTTTTGTTGTTGGCATGGGAAACATTGTTCCCGACCATGGGCTTCTTGCCCGTGACTTGACAGACGCGTGCCATGACGCTTCTCCACTCTGACGTTTGACCAGTCGCCGAAGAACATCCCCGGCAACCCTTTGACCGCATATGCCTGCTAAATCCGGTACTTGAAGGTTTTCAAGCACCGAATGCGATCCATCCGGCAGGCAAGCCCGCGAGTATAGCGGAAAACCCGTGCGCCTGGAGGCCGCTTGCTGCAGCGCACCCAAGCCGGCGCTCTTGGCGATGTGCGTACGGCCCAATGCCGCGCGCACCGCCCGTTCCCTCGGGGAACGACCGGACCTGTCGCCGTTCAGCCGGCGCAGGCCGGGCGACGGGTCAGCCGTTCTCCTGTTCCAGGAAGCGCTGGGCGTCCAGGGCCGCCATGCAGCCGGTGCCGGCGCTGGTGATGGCCTGGCGGTAGATGTGGTCCTGCACGTCGCCGGCGGCGAAGACGCCGGGCACGCTGGTCATCGTCGCGAAGCCGTTCAGGCCGCTCTTCGTGACGATGTAGCCGTCCTTCATCTCCAGCTGGCCCTGGAAGATCTCCGTGTTGGGCTGGTGGCCGATGGCGATGAAGCAGCCGTGCACGGGAATATCGACCTTGCTGCCGTCCTTCACGTTCAGCGTGCGCACGCCATTCACGCCGGACGCGTCGCCCAGCACCTCGTCGAGCTGCTGGTGCAGGTGCAGCACGATCTTGCCGGCGGCGGCCTTCTCCATCAGCTTGTCGACGAGGATGGGCTCGGCGCGGAACTTGTCGCGGCGGTGGATCAGGTGGACGACGTTGGCGATGTTGGACAGGTACAGCGCTTCCTCGACGGCCGTGTTGCCACCACCGACGACGCAGACTTCCTGGCCGCGGTAGAAGAAGCCGTCGCAGGTCGCGCAGGCGCTGACGCCGCGGCCCATGAAGGACTGCTCCGACTCCAGCCCGAGGTACTTGGCCGAGGCTCCGGTGGCGATGATGAGCGCATCGCAGGTGTAGGTGCCGCTGTCGCCGAACAGCGTGAACGGGCGCTTGGAGAAGTCGACCTTGTTGATGTGGTCGAACACGATCTGCGTGTTGAAGCGCTCGGCGTGCTCCTGGAAGCGCTGCATCAGCTCGGGGCCCTGCACGCCCATCACGTCGGCCGGCCAGTTGTCGACCTCGGTCGTGGTCATGAGCTGCCCCCCCTGGGCCATGCCGGTCAGCAGCGTGGGCTTGAGATTGGCGCGTGCGGCGTAGATGGCGGCGGTGTAGCCGGCGGGGCCCGAACCGAGGATGAGCAGGCCGTGATGTTGGGTGTTGGCGGTCATGTCAGGGGAGGTGAGGGCGACGGAACGTCTCTCAAGGGTGTTTTAGGGGGCGAACCCCGGCGTAACCCGGAGCGGCGAAGCCTGCCGCGTGTGCACAATGCACGCCATTTTAGGCAGGCGTCGTTGTAGGCGTCGGCCTGGGGCCCCAAACCTGGAGATTGCAGATGGCAATGATTTCCAACCTGGACCTGATCCGTCGGGTTCCGCTGTTCTCGATGCTGACGACCGACCAGGCCCAGTCGATCGCTGACAGCGTCGTCAAGCGTCGCTTCAAGCGCGGCGAGCTGATCGTCGAGCAGGGCACCAAGTCCAACGCGCTGTTCATCCTGCTGAACGGCCGCGCCCGCGTGCTGACGGCCGACCACCGTGGCCGCGAGGTCATCCTGGCCGTGCTGCAGTCGGGCGACTACGTCGGCGAGATGAGCCTCATCGACAACGAGCCGCACTCGGCCACCGTGCGTGCCGAGGTGCAGACCGACATGCTGGTGCTGGGCCGCCTGGAGTTCGCGCGCTGCCTGCCCGAGGGCAGCAGCCTGGCCTACGGCATCCTGCGCGGCCTGGTGGCGCGGCTGCGCAACGCCGACCGCCAGATCGAGTCGCTGGCGCTGCTGGACGTCTACGGTCGCGTGGCACGCACGCTGCTGGACATGGCCGAGGACGAGAAGGGCATCAAGATCATCCGCGGCAAGGTCTCGCGCCAGGACATGGCCAAGGTCGTCGGCGCATCGCGCGAGATGGTCAGCCGCGTCATGAAGGACCTGGAAGAGCGCGGTGTCATTGAAACGCTTGAGAACGGTTCGGTGGTCATCAAGGAACGGCTGACCCACGATTGAGCGCGACAATGGCGGCATGAGTTTTCCCCTCGGTTCCCTGCTGGGCGGTGACGATGCCGCCGGCGAACCCGCCGCTCCCGTCAAACCCACCCGCCGCCAGGCGCCCAGGCGCGAAACGGCTCCGCCGTCCGCCGCGTCGCGGCTGCTGCGCACGCCGCTGTGGCTGGCGCTGACGGCGCTGCTGCTCGCGCTGCTGGTGCTGGCCATGGTCACGCACGACCTGCGCGACGCGGCCTTCAGCACCAGCGGCAAGCACGACCTCGTCGCCAACCGTGTCGGCGGCCTCGGCGCCTGGGTTTCTGACGGTCTGCTGTTCATCTTCGGCTTCTCCGCGTGGTGGCTGCCGGTGCTGGCGCTGCGCGGCTGGCTGCGCAGCCTGGCGGGGCTGCTGCGGCACGACGTCGCCCCCGTGCCGCGCTGGAGCCAGCGCGCGCGCTGGTGGGCCGGCGTGCTGCTGCTGATCGGCGCGAGCTGCGCGCTGGAGTGGAGCCGCCTCTACGCCGTCGAGCCGCGCCTGCCTGGCCATGCCGGCGGGTTGGTGGGTTATGCGCTGGGCCCGCTGGGCATGAAGGGCCTGGGCTTCGCCGGCTCGGGCGTCGTCTGGATCGTGCTGCTGCTGACCGGCATGTCGTGGGCATTCCGTTTCTCCTGGGGCCATCTGGCCGAGCGCATCGGCGAGCGCATCGAGCAGCTGCGCGAGCAGCACATCGAGAAGCGCGAGATCAAGGCCGACCAGAAGGCCGGCGAGCAGGCCGTCAAGGAACGCGAGCAGGAGGTCGAGGTCGAGCGCCAGATCGAGCGCCAGGTGGAAGCCGAGCACGCGCCGCTGGTCATTGAGGCGCCCATCGTCGAAGTACCGCAGTCCACGCGCGTCGCCAAGGAGCGGCAGCAGACGCTGTTCGTCGACGCCGGCGACGCCAAGTTGCCGCAGGTCGACCTGCTGGACGCCGCGCCGGGCCGCCAGGAGACGGTGACGCCCGAGTCGCTGGAGATGACCAGCCGCCTCATCGAGAAGAAGCTGCGCGACTTCGGCGTGGAGGTGCACGTCGTCGCCGCGTCGCCGGGCCCCGTCATCACGCGCTACGAGATCGAGCCGGCCACCGGCGTGAAGGGCTCGCAGATCGTCGGCCTGGCCAAGGACCTGGCCCGTTCGCTGAGCCTTGTGTCCATCCGCGTCGTCGAGACCATTCCGGGCAAGAACTACATGGCGCTGGAGCTGCCCAACGCGCGGCGCCAGACGATCCGACTCTCCGAGATCCTCGGCTCGCAGGTCTACGCTGACGCCGCATCCCAGCTGACCATGGGCCTGGGCAAGGACATCGTCGGCCTGCCGGTCGTGGCCGACCTGGCCAAGATGCCGCATTGCCTGGTGGCCGGTACGACCGGCTCGGGCAAGTCGGTGGGCATCAACGCGATGATCCTCAGCCTGCTCTACAAGGCCGAGGCGCGCGATGTGCGGCTCATCCTCATCGACCCCAAGATGCTGGAAATGAGCGTCTACGAGGGCATCCCGCACCTGCTGGCACCGGTCGTGACGGATATGAAGCAGGCCGGCAATGCGCTGAACTGGTGTGTCGGCGAGATGGAGCGGCGCTACAAGCTCATGTCCAAGATGGGCGTGCGCAACCTGGCGGGCTACAACAAGAAGCTCGACGAGGCCAAGGCCAACGGCATCAGCATCCCCAACCCGTTCGCGCTGAACAACGACGACCCCGAGCCGCTGGAGCGCCTGCCGTTCATCGTCGTCGTCATCGACGAGCTGGCCGACCTGATGATGGTGGTCGGCAAGAAGATCGAGGAGTTGATCGCCCGCCTGGCGCAGAAGGCGCGCGCGGCGGGCATCCACCTGATCCTGGCCACGCAGCGCCCGTCGGTCGATGTGATCACCGGCCTCATCAAGGCCAACATTCCGACGCGCCTGTCCTTCCAGGTCAGCAGCAAGATCGACAGCCGCACCATCCTCGACCAGATGGGCGCCGAGGCGCTGCTCGGCATGGGTGACATGCTCTACATGCCCTCGGGCACCGGCCTGCCCATCCGCGTGCACGGCGCCTTTGTCAGCGACGACGAGGTGCACCGCGTTGTGGAGTACATCAAGTCCCAGGGTGAACCCAACTACATCGAAGGCATCCTCGAAGGCGGCGTACTCGACGGCATCGACGGCGAGGCGCCGGCGCCGGGTGAGGCCAGCGGTGAGCAAGACCCCATGTACGACCAGGCCGTCGCCATCGTCCTACAGCACCGCAAGGCGTCCATTTCGCTGGTGCAGCGCCATCTGCGCATAGGCTACAACCGCGCCGCCCGGCTGCTGGAGCAGATGGAGAACTCGGGTCTCGTCGGCGCGCTGGCGTCCAACGGCAGCCGTGAATTGATTGTTCCGAAGCGAGACGAATGAAGAAGCCACTGATCGCCCTGACGCTGCTGCTGAGCGCCGTCTTCCATGTTCAGGCCCATGCCGACGCCGTCGACGCGCTGCGCGACTTCGCCCGCGACGTGAAGAGCGGCAAGGCCAACTTCACGCAGACCGTCACGTCGCCGGACGGCAAGCGCAAGAAGGTGTCGTCGGGCAGCTTCGAGTTCCAGCGGCCCAACCAGTTCCGCTTCGCTTACGCCAAGCCCTTCGAGCAGACCATCGTGGCCGACGGCCAGAAGGTCTGGATCTATGACGCCGACCTGAACCAGGCCAGCTCCCGCAAGCTGACCGACGCGCTGGGCGCCACGCCCGCCGCGGTGCTGGCCGGCACGAACCTTGAGCGCGACTTCACGCTGAAGGCTGCGCCGTCCGACGGCGGGCTGGACTGGGTGCAGGCCAGCCCGAAGCAGGCCGAGTCCACCATCCAGGCGCTGAAGCTGGGCTTCAAGGGCAAGGAGCTTGCGGCGATGGAGATCGTCGACGGCTTCGGCCAGCGCTCGCGGCTGGACTTCAGCGCCGTGCAGGCCAACGTGCCGGTCGCGGCCGAGCGCTTCCAGTTCAAGCTGCCGGCGGGTGCCGACCTGATCGAACAGTGAGCGGGTCCCTCTTCGACGACGACCCGATCCCCGACGCCACCCCAGCGCCGGTGGCGCCGCTCGCCGGCATCCCGCTCGCCGAGCGGCTGCGGCCGAAGACGCTGGACGACGTCATCGGCCAGCGCCATCTGCTGGGCCCCGGCATGCCGCTGCGCGTCGCGTTCGATGCCGGCCGCCTGCACAGCATGATCCTGTGGGGACCGCCGGGTGTCGGCAAGACGACGCTGGCGCGGCTGATGGCCGGCGCGTTCGATGCGCAGTTCATCGCCATCTCGGCCGTGCTGGGCGGCGTGAAGGAGATCCGCGAGGCCGTCGAGCGCGCGCAGGTCGCGGCGGCGCAGGGCCGGCGCACGGTCGTGTTCGTCGACGAGGTGCACCGCTTCAACAAGTCGCAGCAGGATGCCTTCCTGCCGCACGTCGAGGCGGGCCTGTTCACCTTCATCGGCGCGACGACGGAGAACCCGAGCTTCGAGGTCAACTCGGCGCTGCTGTCGCGCGCGACGGTGCAGGTGCTCAAGAGCCTGGACGCCGAGGAACTGGGCCAGCTCATCGCCCGTGGTGCGGCCGAGCTGGGCGTGCCCGAACCCACGCCGGAAGCGGCGCAGCGGCTGATCGGCTATGCCGACGGCGATGCGCGCCGGCTGCTCAACGCGTTCGACACCTCGGCCTCGCTGGCGCAGGGCGCGCAGATCGACGAGGCGCTGCTGGAGCGCGCGCTGGGCGAGCAGCTGCGCCGCTACGACAAGGGCGGCGACCAGTTCTACGACGTCATCTCGGCGTTGCACAAATCCGTGCGCGGCAGCAGCCCGGACGGCGCGCTGTACTGGTTCGCGCGCATGCTGGACGGCGGCGTGGACGCCCGCTACATCTCGCGCCGGCTCATCCGCATGGCGAGCGAGGACATTGGCTTGGCTGACCCGCGCGCGCTGCGCATCACGCTGGACGCGGCCGAGACCTACGAGCGCCTGGGCACGCCCGAGGGCGAGCTGGCGCTGGCCGAGGCGGTCGTCTACCTGGCCATCGCGCCCAAGTCCAACGCCGTCTACAAGGCCTTCAACGAGGTCAAGGCTTTCATCAAGCAGGACCAGTCCCGCCCCGTGCCCGTGCATCTGCGCAATGCGCCGACCCGGCTCATGAAGGAGCTGGGCTACGGCAAGGCCTACCGCTATGCCCACGACGAGCCCAACGCCTACGCGGCCGGCGAGCAGTACCTGCCCGATGGCCTGGAAGGCCAGCGCTGGTACGAGCCCGTGCCGCGCGGCCTGGAGACGCGCATTGCCGACAAGCTGGCCGAGCTGCGCCGGCTGGACGATGAAGCGGCTGGCCAGGGCTAGCGCGGCGCTGGCCGCGCTGTGCGTGGGCCTGGCGGCGCAGGCGGCCGACGGGCCGACGCTGGCGCGCGTGCGCGAGACCGGCGTCATCGTCATCGGCTACCGGCCGGCGTCGCTGCCGTTCTCCTACCTCGACGCCCAGCTGCGCCCCACCGGCTACACGGTGGAGCTGTGCGACCGCATCGTCGCGGCCGTGCGCAGCAAGCTGCAGCTGCCCGACCTGGAGGTGCGCCGCGTCGAGGTGGCGTCGGCCACGCGCATGCCGCTGGTCATCAACGGCACGCTGGACCTGGAGTGCGGCATCACGACCAACACGGCCGAGCGCGCCCGCAACCAGGCCTTCTCGCTGACCGTCTTCGTCGCCGAGACGCGGCTGCTGGCACGCGCGTCCGAGCGCGTGCAGAGCCTGGCGGAGCTGCGCGGCAAGCCGGTGGCGTCCACCATCGGCACCACCAGCATCCAGCACCTGGCCAAGGTCAACGAGCAGCAGGGCTTGAACATCCGCATCCTCGGCGGGCTGGACGACCCCGAGGGCTTCCAGCTCGTGCGCAGCGGCCGCGCGGCGGCGTTCCTGATGGACGACGTCATCATCCGCGCCGTGCTGGCCCAGCAAGGCCCCAGCGCGGACGACTACCGCATCTCCGACCAGCCGCTGACTGTCGAGCCCTATGCCATCGGCCTGCGCAAGGGCGACCCGCAGTTCAAGGCGCTGGTGGACGGCGTGCTGGCCGGGCTGTACCGCAGCGGCGAGATCCATGCGATCTACCGCCGCTGGTTCGAGTCGCCGTTGCCGTCGCAGGGGCTGAACCTGAAGCTGCCGATGAGTGCGGCGTTCCGCCGCGTCATCGCAACCCCGACCGATTCGCCGGACCCGGAGCGGTATCGCTAGGCGCCGGGCTGGGCGTCAGCGGAAGTCGTCCAGCACGATGCCGTGCCGCGTCAGCTTGTCGTACAGCGTCTTGCGCGGCGTGCCCAGCAGCTCCATCGCGGCGGGCACCTTGCCCTGCGTGCGGCGCAGCGCCTGTTCGATCAGCGTTTTCTCGACGAGGTCCATCTGGCGCGCCAGGTTCAGTGCCGGCACGGCGTGCAGCGCGGCCTGTGGGTCCAGGTCGTCCAGCGCCAGCACGAAGCGGTCGGCCGCGTTGCGGATCTCGCGCACGTTGCCGGGCCAGTCGTGCGCCATCAGCTCGCGCAGCTTCTCGGGCGTCAGCTCCGGTGCGCCGCGCTCGTAGCGGGTGCAGGCCTGGGCCACGAAGTGCTCGAACAACAGCGGGATGTCCTCACGGCGCTCGCGCAGCGGCGGGATGTGCAGCGTGGCGATGTTGAGGCGGTAGTAGAGGTCGCTGCGGAACTCGCCGCGCGCGGCCTGCTCGCGCAGGTCGCCCTTGCTGGCGGCGATGAAGCGCACGTTGATCGGCAGCTCCTCGTTGGAGCCCAGCCGCTCGACGCGGCGCTCCTGCAGCACGCGCAGCAGCTTGATCTGCAGCGCGATGGGCATGGTCTCGATCTCGTCCAGCAGCAGCGAGCCGCCGTTGGCATGCTCGATCTTGCCGATGCGCCGCTTGGCTGCGCTGGTGAACGAGCCGGGCTCGTGGCCGAACAGCTCGCTCTCGAACAGCGCCTCGGGCAGGCCGCCGCAGTTGATGGCAACGAAGTGGCGGTCGCGGCGCGGGCTCTGGTCGTGCAGGCAGCGGGCCACCAGCTCCTTGCCGGTGCCGGTCTCGCCGACGATGAGCACGTCAGCCGACGTGCCGGCCAGGTTCATCACCTGGCGGCGCAGCTGCTGCATGGCGGGCGACTGGCCCAGCAGCGCGGCCTGGATGCCGCTGGCGCGCTGCAGCTGTTCGCGCAGTTCGTCGGCGGAGTGGCGCAGCGTGCGCAGGTCGAGCGCGCGGCGGGCCACGTCCAGTAGGCGCTCGGGCGCGAACGGCTTTTCGATGAAGTCGTAGGCGCCGGCGCGCATGGCCTGCACGGCCATGGCCACGTCGCCGTGCGCGGTGATGAGGATGACCGGAATGCTGGAATCGGTGGCCTGCACGTGGGCCAGCAGTGCGCGGCCGTCCATACCGGGCAGGCGCACGTCGGTGATGAGGATGACCGGCGCGCCGGGCTGCAGGTGGGGCAGGGCTTCCTCGGCGCTGCGGCAGGGCTGCACGGCCAGGCCTTCCAGCTCCAGCGTCTGCGTGAGGCTGACCCGCACCGGCAGGTCGTCCTCGACGAACACGACCTTGTAGCCCTCAAACATGGCCTTCCTCCGTTGTCGCTGTCCAGGGTTCGACGGCCAGGTCGAACTCGAAGCTCATGCCGCGCTCCAGCCGCACCGCGCGCAGCGTGCCGCCGAACTCGTGCACGATCTTGGCCGAGATCACGAGGCCCAGGCCCAGCCCTTCGCCGGCCGGCTTGGTCGTGAAGAAGGGCTCGAACAGGTGGGCCAGCGCCGCTTCGCTGACGCCGGTGCCGCTGTCCTGCACCTGGATCAGCACGCGCCGGCCCTCGTCCAGCGGTCGGGCCAGTACGCGCAGGCGGCGCAGCGGCTCGTGCTGCATCGCATCAAGCGCGTTGCCCATCAGGTTGACGAGCACCTGCTCCAGCCGGTTGGCCTCGGCCCGCACGCGCTGGCCGGCGGCCAGGTCCACGTCGATCTGCACCCCCAGCGCGCGGCTGCGGTGCTCCAGCAGCAGCAATGCGGCGCGCACGCTGTCCAGCAGCGGCGTGCTGGCGCTGACCTGCTCGTCGGCCTTGCGCGCGAAGCTCTTCAGCTGGCGCGTGATCTGGCTCATGCGCTCAACCATGTCGTCCATCAGCTGCAGGTTGGTCGCCACGGCGTCGCGGCGGCCGTTCTCCAGCAGCCGGATGGAGTTGCGCGCCAGCGCGCGCAGCGCCGTCAACGGCTGGTTGACCTCGTGCGACAGCCCGGCCGACATCTGCCCCAGCACGGCCAGCTTGCTGGCCTGCAGCAGCTCGCCCTCGGTCTGCAGCCGCTGCGCGATCTGTGACTTCAGCGCTTCGTTGGCCTGGCGCAGCTCGGCGGTGCGGCTGTCCACCAGCTGCTCCAGCTGGCCGTGGGCCTGCTGCAGTTGGGTCTGGGCCTGCGTCAGCTGGCGCAGCGCGCGGCGGCGCGACGACAGGTACAGCAGCAGCAGGCCGATGCTGGCGCCGAACGCGGCACCGCCCCAGGCGGCCAGTTGCGCGCGCTGGCGCACCTCGGTCAGGTCCGACAGCGCCACCAGCCGCAGCCCCAGTGGCACCAGCTGGCGCTGCTGCGCCAGCAGCGGCTTGTCCAGCACCGGCAGCTTGACCTGCTGGCCCTGGTGCACCTCCAGCGACGCGGGCAGGTCCAGGTCGGCGCCGATGGCCTGCGGGTAGCGCGCGCTGGCCTGCAGCGCCAGGCGGCGCGACGGGTCGGCATGGCCCAGCACGGCGTACTTCCAGGCCTGCACCGAGCTCATGATGACGACGTCCTGGTCATCGGCGACGAGGATGCGTTCGTTCTGCGAGCGCAGGCCCAGGTCCACCCAGGTGGCCTCCAGCGGCGCGAGGTTGAAGCGCACGACGATGACGCCCGCCGCGCGTGCAGCGTGGCGCAGCGGGTGCAGCAGGTAGAAGTCGGTGCTGCCGGTGGCCGGGTCGGCGGCGAAGAAATGCGTGCGGCCCTGCGCCATCGCCTCGGTGAGCCGCGGCGGCGGCGCCAGCGTCTCGCTGGCGGACAAGACCTGGCCACGCGCGTCGGCCACGAAGATCTGGTGCGTGCCGGCGCGCACGTTGACGCGGGCCAGCATCTGGCTGACGGCATGGCGGGCTTCCGCATCGTCCGGCGCCTGCATCAGCGCCTGCAGCGTGGGCGCGATGGCCAGCAGGCCGGGCAGGGCGGCGTGGCGCCCCAGCTCGGCGGACAGGTTGGTGGCGTACAGCTCCAGGCGCTCGGTGCTGAGCGCGGACAGCTGCTCGCGGCCGCTGCGCTCGCTGAGACGGTGCGCTAGCACGAAACCCAGCACCATCAGCGCGCCGGTCAGGAAGAGGTAGAAGCCCGGCCGGCTCAGCAGCCGCGGCAGGCGAGGAACGTCAGACACGGCGCTAGTGTGCCCATGCGCATGCGCCCGCCGTGCACAGCCGGGCGGTTTTTTGCGTGCTGGCGAAGAACCGCTCGCGCGGTTTGCGGTTTGTGCGGATTTCCGCCCACGACACCTCGGGTCGACACTCGTGACTTCTGACCTTGACCGTGCACGTGGGACCGATCGAACGGTCCACCGTGCCAGACCGTCGGTGAATACCCTTGAAAGCCGGCGATTGGCACGGG
Source organism: Roseateles sp. GW823-FHT07B05 (assembly GCF_058794515.1). Taxonomy (NCBI): domain Bacteria; kingdom Pseudomonadati; phylum Pseudomonadota; class Betaproteobacteria; order Burkholderiales; family Sphaerotilaceae; genus Roseateles; species Roseateles sp. GW823-FHT07B05. The sequence continues at coordinate 367,454 of NZ_JBXAGX010000002.1, read as the reverse complement.
GGTTGCGATTCACTGCTGGTCGCGTGGCGCATGCTGCGCCCAACAAAATTTGTGGAGCCCTCATGGAGACTCTGATTCAACAGATCATCAACGGCCTGGTGCTGGGGAGCATGTATGCCCTCGTCGCGCTGGGGTACACGATGGTCTACGGCATCATCAACCTCATCAACTTCGCGCACGGCGAGATCCTGATGGTGGGCGCCATGGTCAGCTGGACGCTGGTCACGGTGCTGGCCGACTCGGGCATGCCGGGCTGGCTGCTGATGGTCGTCGGTCTGGCCGCGGCCATCGTCGTCTGCGCGACGTTGAACTACGCGGTCGAGAAGATCGCCTACCGGCCGCTGCGCAATGCGCCGCGGCTGGCGCCGCTGATCACCGCGATGGGCATGTCGCTGCTGCTGCAGGTGCTGGCGATGATCATTTGGAAGCCCAATCCCAAGCCGTTCCCGCTGCTGCTGCCGACGACGCCGTTCGACCTGGGCGGCCCCGTCATCACGGTCACGCAGTGCCTGATCCTGGGCCTCACCGTCTGCATCCTGGCCGCGCTGATGTACCTGGTGAACTACACGCGCCTGGGCCGCGCGATGCGCGCCACCGCCGAGAACCCGCGTGTGGCCGGGCTGATGGGCGTGAAGCCGGACTTCATCATCTCCACCACCTTCGTCATCGGCGCCGCGCTGGCCGCCGTGGCCGGCCTGATGTGGGCCGCCAACTACGGCACCGTGCAGCACACGATGGGCTTCATGCCCGGGCTGAAGGCCTTCACGGCCGCGGTGCTGGGCGGCATCGGCAACCTGGCGGGTGCCGTCGTGGGCGGCGTCCTGTTGGGCCTCATCGAGTCCATCGGCGCCGGCTACCTGGGCGACCTGACCGGCGGCGTGCTGGGCAGCCACTACGCCGACATCTTCGCCTTCGTCGCCCTCATCCTCGTGCTGACGCTGCGGCCCTCGGGCCTGCTGGGCGAACGCGTGGCCGACCGCGCCTGAGGAGCACCACCATGCAAGCCAAGAAACTCTTCACCTTCATCGCCGTCGCGATCGCGCTGCTGGTCGTGCCGTTGTTCGCACAGCAGCTGGGCAACGGCCCGGTGCGCATCATCGACCTGGCCCTGCTGTACGTGCTGCTGGCGCTGGGCCTGAACATCGTCGTCGGCTACGCCGGCCTGCTGGACCTGGGCTACGTGGCGTTCTACGCCGTGGGCTCGTACATGTTCGCGCTGATGGCCAGCCCGCACCTGAGCCAGAACTTCGAGGCCTTCCAGGCCGCGTTCCCCGAGGGGCTGCATTCGCCGATCTGGCTGGTCATCCCGGCCGGCGCGGGGCTGGCGGCGCTGTTCGGCGTCATGCTGGGTGCGCCCACGCTGAAGCTGCGCGGCGACTACCTCGCCATCGTGACGCTGGGCTTCGGCGAAATCATCCGCGTGTTCCTGAACAACCTGGAGTACCCGGTCAACGTGACCAACGGCCCGCGCGGCATCGGTCAGATCGACTCGTTCCACATCTTCGGTGTGGACCTGGGCAAGCCGCTGGAGATTGGCGGTTTCACGCTGCCGTCGGTGACGCTGTACTACTACCTGTTCCTGGCGCTGGTCGTCGTCAGCGTGCTGATCTGCTACCGGCTGGAGCAGTCGCGCATCGGCCGCGCGTGGATGGCCATCCGCGAGGACGAGATCGCCGCCAAGGCCATGGGCATCAACACCCGCAACATGAAGCTGCTGGCCTTCGGCATGGGCGCCACCTTCGGCGGCGTGGCCGGCGCGATGTTCGCGAGCTTCCAGGGCTTCGTGTCGCCCGAGTCCTTCAGCCTGCAGGAGTCGGTCATGATCGTCGCGATGGTGGTGCTGGGCGGCATCGGCCACATCCCCGGCGTCATCCTCGGCGCGCTGATGCTGGCGGCGCTGCCCGAAGTGCTGCGCTACGTGGCGGGCGACATCCAGAGCATGACGGACGGCCGCATCGACGCGTCCATCCTGCGCCAGCTGCTCGTGGCGCTGGCCATGATCATCATCATGCTGGTGCGCCCGCGCGGCCTGTGGCCGTCGCCGGAGCATGGCAAGTCGGCCACGGCGCCGGCTGCGAAGTGAGGGAGGAGCCCACATGACCACCCACGACAACATCGTCCTCAACGTCAGCGGCGCGTCCAAGCGCTTCGGCGGCGTGCAAGCCCTGTCCGACGTCGGCATCCAGATCCAGCGCGGCCAGGTCTACGGCCTCATCGGCCCCAACGGCGCCGGCAAGACCACCTTCTTCAACGTCATCACCGGCCTGTACGTGCCCGACGGCGGCAGCTTCTCGCTGGGCGGCACGCCGTACACGCCGCAGGCCGTGCACCAGGTCGCCAAGGCCGGCATCGCGCGGACCTTCCAGAACATCCGCCTGTTCGCCGACATGACGGCGGTGGAGAACGTCATGGTGGGCCGGCATGTGCGCACCAAGTCCGGCATCCTCGGCGCGGTGCTGCGCACGCCCGCCTTCAAGGCCGAGGAGGCCGCCATCAAGGCGCGCGCGCTGGAGCTGCTGGAGTACGTCGGCATCGGCAAGTACGCCGAGTTCAAGGCCCGCACGCTGAGCTACGGCGACCAGCGCCGCCTGGAGATCGCCCGCGCGCTGGCCACCGACCCGCAGCTCATCGCGCTGGACGAGCCGGCCGCCGGCATGAATGCGACCGAGAAGGTCGTGCTGCGCGAGCTGATCGACCGCATCCGCAACGACGGCCGCACCATCCTGCTCATCGAGCACGACGTGAAGCTGGTCATGGGCCTGTGCGACCGCGTGACGGTGCTTGACTACGGCAAGCAGATCGCCGAAGGCACGCCGGCCGAGGTGCAGAGCAACGAGAAGGTGATCGAGGCCTACCTCGGCGCCGGCCACAAAGCGCATTGAGCGGGACGACGAACATGGCAGAAGCAAAACAAACCCTGCTCAAGGTCAGTGGCCTGAAGGTGGCCTACGGCGGCATCCAGGCCGTCAAGGGCGTCAGCTTCGAGGTGCGCGAGGGCGAACTGGTGTCGCTGATCGGCGCCAACGGTGCCGGCAAGACGACGACGCTGAAGGCCGTCACGGGCCTGCAGCCCGTGGCCGCCGGCGAGGTGACCTACCTGGGCGAGTCCATCAAGGGCAAGGGCGCCTGGGACCTGGCCAAGAAGGGTCTGGTGATGGTGCCCGAGGGCCGTGGCACGTTCACGCGCATGACCATCACCGAGAACCTGCAGATGGGCGCCTACAACCGCAAGGATGGCGAGATCGAGGCGGACATCGACAAGGTCTTCGCGCTGTTCCCGCGCCTGAAGGAGCGCGCCAAGCAGCTGGCCGGCACGATGTCCGGCGGCGAGCAGCAGATGCTGGCCATGGGCCGTGCGCTGATGGCCCGCCCCAAGGTGCTGCTGCTGGACGAGCCGTCCATGGGCCTGTCGCCCATCATGGTGGACAAGATCTTCGAGGTCGTGAACGACATCCACCAGCAGGGCGTGACCGTGCTGCTCGTCGAGCAGAACGCCAGCCGTGCGCTGGAGCTGGCCAACCGTGGCTATGTGATGGAGTCGGGCGAAGTGACGATGGACGGCGAAGGCCACGCGCTGCTCAATGACCCGAAGGTGCGGGCCGCCTATCTCGGCGAGTGAGCGCACTGCGCACCACAAAAAAGCGCCCGGCACTGCCGGGCGTTTTGCTTGGTGGCGTCAACGCTCAGACGACGGTCACGTCCGTCACGCCGGCCGCCACGCGCACGCGCCTGACGCTGGCCACCGGTGTGGCCGGCGCCACGCCGCCTGCCTGGCGGGCGACCTTCTTGAAGTCGCACAGCAGTTCGGTCTTGCTGAGCGACACGACCGCGTAGCCCTGCGCGTCGCTGTCGACGTGCTTGATCCACGGGTTGTTGACCGGCGGCGCGACGGCCGTCGTCGAGTCGGCGAACGGGTTCAACCGCTTGACGATCTCGGCCGCCGGCACGGACCCGGCCGGGATGCCCAGCGCGGTGGCCAGCTTGCCGCGGATCAGGCCGTACAGCGTCATCGCCGCGACCGACTTGCTCGCCGCCGCCAGGCCGGCGATGGTGCTGGCGACGATGCTGCCCATGGTGCCGGCCTGGGTCTCGTCGAAGGTGTTGATGACGGCAGTCGACAGGCCTGCGGTGGCGCGCGTCGCGGCGGCGGGGATCAACCCGCCGGTGACGGCGGCAGTCACGGCGGCCGTGACGGCCGCGGTGTTGGTCAGGTCCGTCACGCCGGCGCCGATCGCAATGGCCGCGCTCAGCATCTGGATGGCGATGGCCTCGGCCTCGGCCTCGCTGGTGGCTACCAGCGGCTTCAGCGGTGCGAAGGCCGGCTGCGTCGCCGCGCCGTAGAAATAGCTGAAGTTGGAGTTGCTGGACACGCCGGCGGTGACGAGGTCCACCATCGCGGGCACCGGCGTCGCGGCGTCGTAGTCGGCCATGACGACGCCGGCGTAGAACGCGTGGATGTCGCCCGTGACGGCCACGACGTTCTTCACGCCCTTGCTCAGCAGCTGCCCCATCAGGTATTTGCGCTCGGCGTTGAAGCCGTCCCACTGGTCGGCGTTCAGCACGAACTTCGTCTTGAACGCAGCAGGCGCTGCGGGGATCTTGGCGCCATCGATGCCCATGCGCAGCAGCGACACCTCGTTGCCCCACACCTTCCACAGCGCGGAGGACGTGGTCATCGTCTGCGCCCACCACTGGCGCTGCGCGCCGCCCAGCACGCTGACGAGGGCCAGCGGGTCGGGCAGCGTGGCGCCGGCAGTCAGCTTTGCGGTCTCGACCGACGACAGCGTCGCCTGCGGCACCATGTAGCGCGCGCCGATGCTGCCCACCTGGCCGCCGGTCAGCGGGTTGGGCGCCGCCTCGGGGATCAGGTGGTCGGCGCGGTACAGGCGCTCGTCGGTCATGACGAGGTGCATCAGCTTGCCGAACTTCAGGTCGCGGTAGATGCGGATGCCGGTGATGCCCTGGCCGGGGTCCAGCGTGAAGCTGATGTCGGCCGGCATGTTCTCGAACCAGGCCTGGTTGGCGGACAGGCGGCGCGAGGTCTGCACCGTGTTGTCGCCCACCTGCGTGGTCGCGTTGAACGTGCCGTTGTCGTAGGTGCTGCGGTCGCCCCAGCAGTCGTCGCTGAACTCGTGGTCGTCCCAGATCGCGACGAAGGCGAAGCGCTCGTGCAGGTTCTGCAGCCGGCGGTCGGTGCGGTAGCGCTTGTAGAGGTAGCGGTAGTCGGCCAGCGTCGTCGCGTACTTGCCGCCGCCGCTGGGCAGCGCCGCGCCGTTGGGCAGCGCCAGCGCGGCATGCGCGCTCTCGACGCCGCCGGCCTGGTAGTCGGCGCCGACGGCCTCGTAGATGTAGTCGCCCAGGTGGACGACGAAGTCGATGTTCTCCTGCGCCAGCGCGTCCATGCCGGCCCAGTGGTTCACGCTCCAGTCCTGGCAGGAGATGAAGGCGAAGTTCAGTGCGCTGTTGTCGGCGTCGACGGCGGGTGCGGTCTTGAAGCGGCCGACGCGCGACGTGCTGCTGCCGGCGGTGAACTGGTAGTAGTAGACCGTGTTCGGCTGCAGGCCCGTGATGCGGTGGCGCAGCGTGTGGTCGTAGAACTCGTAGACGGGCACGTCGGCGCTGGCGTCGGCGGTGCCGGTCAGCGCGGTCGTCGTGCCCAGCAGCGCGGCATTGCCGGCCGCGGCGCTGATGGCCAGCCTGACGGTGAAGCTGCCGGCGCCGGTGGCGCTGGCCACGTCATCGGCCGACGTGGGCACCACGCGGGCCCACAGCACGGCGCCGTCGGGCTTGGGGTCTCCCGACGCGACCGACTGCGGGAACTTGTAGGCGCCCGACGCGGCCGAGGTGCTAGGCAGCGGCGTCGTGCTGCCGGGGAAGGTGGCGGGCAGCGGGCCCACGGGCGTGCCCGCGTCGCCACCGCCGCCGCAGCCGACGAGGCTGGACAGCGCGGTGGAGGTGGTGATCAGCGCACCGGCTTGCGCGGCGCTGCGGCGGAGAAAACTGCGGCGATCCATGGCGGTCTCTCCCTCAGTACTTGACGTTGAACTGGACACCGAAGATGGTGGCCTTGGTGGTGTAGTTGCCGCGCGCGGTGGCGTACGAGCAGTTGCAGGGCGTCTCGCCCTCGGCGTCATCGGTCGCGTTCATGGCCGCGTCCTTCAGCTTCACATGGCCGAAGGAGAAGTCGACGCTGGCGGTGTCGCTGAACGCCCAGTTGGCGCCCAGCGCCAGCCAGGTGCGGTGCGCGTCCGGCAGCGCGGGACTGCGCGTGCTGGACGGCACGGGTGACAGGTCTTTGCTGTAGCCGGTGCGCAGCAGCAGTTGCGGCAGCGCCTTCCACTGCGCGCCGATGGACACCTTGGTGCTGTCCTTCCAGTGCTCGGGCGTGATGGAGTCGGGCGAGGTGCTGGCGAAATCGATGCGCAGCTGCTTCAGGCGCGAGTCGCGCGTCCAGCCCACGTCGGCCATGACGGCGATGGTAGGCGTCAGCTGGTGGAAGCCATGCAGCGACAGCGACTCCGGCGTGCGGATGGACAGGCTGGCGTCGGAGTCGTTGTGGTCCAGCGTCGAGGCGCTGTACGGCGCGCCGGTGACGGCGGCCAGCACGTTGGCGGGCAGCGTGCCCGGCTGCGTCCAGTCGGCGCTGCCGGTGAGCTTGTGGCTGACGCTGCTGCGGTAGCTCGCGCCGATGCGCGTGCCAGCCATGGGCTCCCACAGCAGCGCGAGGTTGAAGCCCAGCCCCCAGTCCTTGCCCTTGATGGCGACCGAGCCGTCGAACGTCGGGTTGCCGAACACCTGCGCGGCCTGCTGCTGCAGCTGCAGCGCCAGCGCCGGCGCGCCGCCGGCCGCGGCCTGTTGCGCGGCAGCCAGCAGGCCCTTGGCGTAGGCCGAGCCGTAGGGCACCGCGCGGCGCAGCTTGCCTTCCATGTACTGCAGGTTCACGCCGCCGGCGAGCGACAGCTCGGGCGACAGCTTCCACGCGACGTTGGGGTTCAGCGAGAAGGACTTCAGCTCCACCTTCTGCAGGTTGTAGCGGCCGCCCCAGTCGGGCCGGTAGTCCAGCTTGGTGCCCCAGGGCACGAAGAACGCGACGCCGTAGGCCAGGTTGTCCGACGCGCGGTACGTGGCGTACAGGTGCGGCACGATGGCCGGCTTCGTGAAGTCCACCGTGTCGCCCACGGTGGCGGTGGCGCGCGGCTGCAGGCCGGAGCCGGGCAGCGCGATGGTGGAGCCCTGGTCGGTGAAGCGGGCCTTGGCGTCCAGGTAGTCGATGACGCCGGACACGTTCCAGCCCGACAGCCGCGTGATGCCCGCCGGGTTGGCGAACAGCGTGCTGGCATCGGCCGCCTCGGCGGCGTTGGCGTTGGCGGTGCCTTCGGCGGCGGCGCTCTGCGTGCCGAAGCGGTAGCCCGCGGCCTGCGCCGTGAAGGCCAGCGGCAGCAGCGCGATGGCGGCCAGCAGCGGACGCAGCGCACCCGCGGTGCGGTTGTTTCTTGTCATGGATTTGTCTCCGTAATCGTGCGTAACCGGCGCATTTTGCGCAGCGTCGATGTCACGCCGAGGACAAGACAAACCCTGGACTGGAGAGAGCTCTCTAGAGTGGGCCGGGCGCCACCGCCCGGCCCGTGGCGGCGCTTACGGCGCCGGGCGGACGAGCTTGGCGCGGGCCCAGTCGTCGGCCACGCGGGCGGGCGTGGAGTCGGCCTTCTGCACGCGTTGCAGCAGCTCTTCCACGCGCTCGGCGATCTTGCTGACCTCGGCCATCACGGCCGCCTCTTCGCCTTCGCCGCGGTACTCGCGCGCCACGCTGATGATGCCGCCGGCGTTCACCAGGTAGTCGGGCAGATAGCAGATGCCGCGGGCCTGCAGCGCGTCGCCATCGGCGGCCGTGGCGAGCTGGTTGTTGGCCGCGCCGGCAATCAAGCGGGCACGCACGGCGGGCACGGTCTGCTCGTTCAGCGATGCGCCCAGAGCGCAGGGCGCCAGCACGTCGACGTCGGCGGCCAGGATCTCGCCCACATGCACGGCCGTCGCACTGAAACGTTCCACGGCGCGCTGCACCTTGGCCGCGTCCACGTCGGCCACCACCAGCCGGGCGCCGGCCTGGTGCAGGAACTCGGCCAGGTGCCAGCCCACCGCGCCCAGGCCCTGCAGCGCGACGCGAACGCCGTCCAGCGACTCACGACCCAGCACGAGGCGCGCGCCGGCCTGGATGGACACGAACACGCCCCAGGCCGTCTTGGGGCTGGGGTCGCCGCCGAACGCGCCGTCGCGCGGGATGCCGCTGACGAAGGGCGTGACGGCCTGCAGGCCGCGCATGTCGGCGGTCGTCGTGCCGACGTCCTCGGCGGTGATGTAGGCGCCGTTCAGCGACTGCACGGCGCGGCCGAAGGCGGCGAAGAGGGCAGGGCGGTCGAAGTCGCCCTGCGGCTTCAGGATGACGGCCTTGCCGCCGCCGAAGGGCAGGTCGGCCAGCGCGTTCTTCAGGCTCATGCCTTGCGACAGGCGCAGCGCGTCGTTGAGCGCGGCGGCTTCGGAGTCGTAGTGCCACAGGCGGCAGCCGCCGAAGGCAGGGCCGCGCGCAGTGCTGTGCACGGCCAGGATGGCCTTGAGGCCGGTGGCCGGGTCGGTGGCCAGCAGCACGCGCTCGTGGGCGGCCTGGTCGGGCAGGCCGAAGAGGGAAGAGGGGGTCATGACGGTCAGGCGCTTTTGGCGCGGCAGTGAAAGGAGAACGGCCACGCTTTTGGCGTGGCCGCTGCCATTCTATGAACCCTCAGAACTTCAGCAGCAGGCGGCCTTCGTAGCGGCCCGACGCGACCGCCGGCTGGCCGGCCGGGCCGGTCAGGTCGGCGGCCTGGCCCTTGGCGCCCATGGCGGGAATCGCGTGCAGGAAGCCGAGGTCGCTGGCCGGGAACTCGACGCTGGTGGTCGGGAAGTCCGCCAGCCGCGCGCCCAGCTGCAGGAAGGGCGCGCCCTCGTTGACGATGAGCACGTCGCCCGCCGCCGACGGCAGCCGCAGCCAGCGCGGGTCGGCGAAGTAGCCGCCGGGGGCCAGGTCGTGCACACCCGGCACCGGCCCGCGCAGGCGGTTCTGCCACACCGGCTGCGGCCCGCGCGCCAGCGCGCGGACGGGGCTGGCGTCGGCCTGCGGGCGGTCGAAGCCGATGCCGTGGTACAGCACCGGGCCCTGCAGCGGGTAGCCGTAGTCCAGCACCAGCACGCCGTCGTCGCGCAGCGTCCAGCGCAGGCGTTCCAGGCTGCCAGCGCCGGGGGCGTCCAGCCACGCGCCGTGGGCGTCGCTGCCCGTCGTCACGGCGACCGGCAGCGTCGGCACCGTGAAGCGCTCGGCCTCGAACGCGAGCTTCACGGCCATCACCATGGGCGTGCGCCGCACGCCGCTCAGCCGCGTCACGCGCAGCGCCTTCACGGGTTGCGGCGGGAAGAGGTAGGTCTGCCCGTCGCGCGCCACGCGGGCGCCGTCGTAGACGGTCTGCCAGCGCTGCCCGTCGGGCGACAGCTCCAGCCGGAAGCCGGCCCAGCCGTCGGTCTCGGTGATGCCCAGATCGATGCTGGCGATGTTGGCCATCGTGGCGGTGGCGAACTCGTAGACGCCGTCGCCGCGGGCGGCCGGAGCCTGCCAGCCGGGCTCGGCGGCCGGCCTGGGCCGCGCGACGACCAGGCGCGGCCCGTTGGCCAGCGGCTGCACCTGGCCGCCGCGGGCCAGCTCCTGCAGCAGCCCGGTGCGGGCGTCGAAGCGGGCCGAGAACGCGCCGGCCTGCAGGCGGATGTCGTCGCCGTCGCGTGTGGCGGTGGGCGTGCCGGCGCGTGATGCGTCCAGCCGCACGACGGGCTGGCCGGGCCTGGCCCAGACCCACGTCCACAGCGCCTCGTCGCCGCGCGTCGCCGTCAGCCGCAGCGCGTCGGCGTGCTGCCAGGCCGCCGGCAGCGGCAGCGCCAGTTCGCCCGTGGCCTGCGGTGCGACGGCGGGGCCGGCCAGCTCACCCTGGGCCAGCACTGCGGCCTGCTGCGTGCGGTCGCTGGCGTCGGCGAACCGAATCCATTCCCAGCGCAGGCGCACGGCGCTCAGCGGTGTGAAGTCGAACGCGTTGTGCAGCTTCAGCACGCCATTGAACTGCGCGTCCAGCACCGGCGCGTCGATCTGCACTGGCGACCAGATGTCCTTCACCGTGAAGTAGCTGGGCTCCTTCTCGCCCCGCGGGCCGACGATGCCGTCGGGCGCGTAGCTGCCGAACAGGTCCAGCCGCCCGCCCTGGTCGGTGCGCGCGATGCCTTCGTCGGCCAGGTTCCACAGGAAGCCGCCGGCGCCGCGCGGCGAGGCCTTCATCGCGCGCCAGTAGTCGTCCAGCCCGGCGCCCAGGCCGCCGTCGAACAGGCCGTGCAGGAACTCGGTGGGCAGCACCAGCGTGGGCCCGGCCAGGCGGCGCTGCAGGTCGGGGTAGCGGGGGTAGTGCTTGGTGTCGATGCCGCCGAACGCTTCCCACGGGTGGATGACGGGCCGCGCCTGCGGGTCGTGGAGCGCGAAGTCGCCGTCCAGCTCGCGGTTCCAGCCGCCCTCGTTGCCGTTGCTCCAGAGCAGGATGCTGGGGTGGTTGACGTCGCGCTCCACCAGCTCGCGCACCAGCCTGCGGCCCACCTCGGTGCCGTGCGCCTTCTGCCAGCCGCTGAGCTCGTTGATGACGTACAGCCCCAGCTCGTCGGCGGCCTCCAGGAAGGCCTTCTCGGGCGCGTAGTGCGCCACGCGCATCGCGTTCATGTTCATGGACTTGATGAGGCGCGCGTCTTCATAGGCCTGCGCGCGCGACACGGCGCGGCCGGTGTCGGGGCGGAAGCTGTGGCGGTTGATGCCCTTGAGCATCAGGCGCTGTCCGTTGAGGAACAGGCCCTGGCCGGCGCGCACCTCGAAGGTCCGGAAACCGAAGCGCTCGGTGACCTGGTGCACGGCCCGGTCGCCTTCCATCAGCGTCAGCTGCAGCTGGTAGAGGTGCGGCGTCTCGGCCGTCCACAGCAGCGGCTGCGCGATGCGGCCTGCGACACGCACGCGGCCGGCGCCACCGGCGGGCAGCGCCACGCCGAAGGGCGCGCCCACCGGGGCGCCGTCGCGCGTGGCGACCTGCGCGACGACGCGTGTCACCGTGCGCGGCGCGCGCAGCGTCACGTCAGCCGTGAGCTCGCCGCTGGCCTGCGCGTGGATGGCCACATGCGCGATGGACTGCGGCGGTGACGCCTCCAGCCACACGGGCCGGTAGATGCCGCCGAACACCCAGTAGTCGCCGTGGCGCTCGGCGATGTCGGTGGCCGCGTCGGCCGAGGCCTCGCTGACCTGCACCTCGAGGTTGTTGTCCTCGCCGGGCTTGAGCCAGCGCGTCACGTCGTGGCTGAAGCGGTTGAAGCCGCCCTGGTGCACGGGGCCGACGACGTGGCCGTTGAGCTTCACGAGCGTGTCGGTCATCACCGCGTCGAACACGACGCGCACCGTGCGGCCCTGCCAATCGGCCGGCACGGCGAAGCGGTGGCGGTAGGTGCCGGTGTCGGCGGCGCGCGGGCCCTTGTCGTAACCGTACTGGTAGTGGCCGAAGCCGTGCTGCTGCCAGTTGGACGGCACCTTGATGCGCGCCGCCTCTGCGGCCCGCATGCCGCCGTCGATGCGGAAGTCCCAGTCCACCGCGTCGTCCGGCCCCGTGCCGGACAGCATCAAGGTCTGCGTGGTGGGCGCGGGCTGCGCGCCGGCCGGCAGCATGGCCAGCGCGCAGGCCAGCAGCAGCCCGGCCCGCAGTTCGCGGGCGAGTCGTCGAAGTTCCACAAGGGCTCCCGGTGCCGGCGGGCTTCCTGCCTGCCGGTGCCGGGGATGCTAGGCGCGAGCCGCCCGCGTTCCGGTCAAGAAGGCGAGCGTTGAGGCGCCCGCGCGGCCCGCTCAGGGGCCCTGGAAGCCGTCGCGGCGCAGCGTCAGCACCAGCGTGTCGCGCCAGCCGCGCTCGCCGGGCGTCACCGGCTGGATGGGCGTGGTCTCGTGGATGACACGCTCGTCGTCCAGCAGCAGCAGCGTCCATGGCTGCGTCAGCGTGAAGCGCTGGCCGGCCGGGCCGTGGGCCTGGAACACGCGCGACTCGCCGCCCTTGATCTCGTGCCGGCCCACGAGCAGCACGGCCACCAGGTCCACGCCGTCGCGGTGCGCCCCCTCGGGCGTGGGTCGGCCGATGCCGTCGCTGGTGTCGATGCGGAACGGATGCGCCTCGATGAACCAGGGCTGCTCGCCCTTCAGCGCCGACGCCGTGCGCGCCAGGCCCAGCAGCAGCGCTGTCCAGGCCGGCGAGGCCACCATCTCCTGCGCCAGCGGCACATACCAGCGCTGGATGCCGCCGTGCAGCGCGTTGTAGTCCAGCGGCTGCCAGTGGGCGCGGTGGGGCTGCAGCGTCAGCGTGTCACCGTCGGCGACGAAGCAGCCGTGGCGGCGGAAGCGGTAGCGGCCGCCGTCCTTCAGATAGCCGTCGGGCGGCAGGTCGTCCCAGCAAGGCTTGAGGGCGTCCAGCTCGGCGGCGGACACGCCCAGCGTGCCCAGCGCCTGCGGCGCGAGCACCACCTCGCCCTCACGTTTCAGCGCGCCGACGAGGTCGGCGGGGTCGGTCCACGGTGGTTCGAACATCTAGTGCTTGTCCGCTTCTGACGTGAACGCGTCGGCGTAGAACTCGCCGTCCGGCAACTGGCATTGCGCGACGAAATCCTTGTGCGCGGAGTCCACCATGATGGGCGCGCCGCAGGCGTAGACCTGGTGGCCGGACAGGTCCGGCAGGTCCTGCATGACGGCCTGGTGGACGAAGCCGGTGCGGCCCGCCCAGCCCGCGTCGGGCTCGGACAGCACCGGCACGTAGCTCAGCGTGGGCCACTCGGCAGCCTGCTGGGCCACCCAGTCGCTCAGGTACAGGTCGGCCTGCTTGCGGGCGCCCCAGTACAGCACCATGGGGCGCGTGGAGCCGATGTGGCGCGCGCGCTCGATGATGGCCTTGATCGGCGCGAAGCCCGTGCCGCTGGCCAGCAGCACGATGGGCTTGGTCGCATCCTCACGCAGGAAGAAGCTGCCGAACGGCCCTTCCATGCGCAGGATGTCCTTCTCCTTCAGCGCGCCGAACACGTGGTCTGTGAACTTGCCGCCGGGCATGTGGCGGATGTGCAGCTCGATCTGGCCGGGCAGCGAATGCGGCGCGTTGGCCATCGAGTAGCTGCGGCGCGCGCCGTCGCGCAGGATGAACTCGACGTACTGGCCGGCGCGGAACTGGAAGTTCTGGTTGGCAGCCAGCTGCATCGTCAGCACGGCGACATCGGGCGCGGGGCGCGTCATCGCGGCCACGCGCGTGGGCAGTTTCAGCACCGGGAACTCGCCGGCGCCGGGCACCGTGCGGGCTTCGATCGTGCAGTCGGTCTGCGGGTGCGCGCAGCAGGTCAGCACGAAGCCGGCGGCTTCCTCCTCGGCCGACAGCGCCTTGGACTGGTGGTTGCCATGGATGACGGCGCCTTCCAGCAGCTTGCTCTTGCAGGAGCCGCAGGCGCCGTCCTTGCAGCCGTAGGGCAGGCCCACGCCGTTGCGGATGGCGGCGGCGAGCAGGGTGTCGTCGCCGTCGGTGGTGTAGACGCGGCCGGCGGGCTGGATGGTGATCTGATGGGGCATGGGCTCGAGAAAGCAAGCGGCCCCGCGCACAAGTCCGGGGCCGTAGACTGCCCGCCATTTTGCCCGACCAGGACATGACCCCCACGCTCACGCCGTTCGCTGCCCCCCGAGGGGGCGCGTCAGCGGTTTCGGGCGGCCGGGCACCGCTGACATGACCCCCCGACTCCTCATCATTGGCTGCGGCGACGTGGGTTTGCGCGTCGTCAAGCAGCTGGCTGGCCGCTGGCGCGTGGCCGCGCTGACGTCCAGCCCTGCCCGCGCCGCGCCGCTGCGGGCGGCCGGCGTGGCGCCGCTGCTCGGCGACCTGGACGAGCCCGCCACGCTGGGCCGCCTGGCTGGCCTGGCCGACCTCGTGCTGCACCTGGCGCCACCCGCCCGCGACGGCAGCACCGACGAACGCACCCGACATCTGCTCGCCGCGCTGGCGCGCCGCCCGCCGCGGGTGCTGGTGTACGGCAGCACCACGGGCGTCTATGGCGACTGCGGCGGCGCGCTCATCGACGAGACGCGGGCGCTGAACCCGATGACGGATCGGGCCGCCCGCCGCGTCGATGCCGAGGCGCAGCTGCGTGCTTTCGGCCGCCGCCACGGCACGCGCGTGAGCCTGCTGCGCATCCCCGGCATCTACGCGCCCCACCGCGAGGGCGGCCACCCGCGCGAGCGGCTGGCACGCGGCACGCCGGTGCTGCGGCGCGAGGACGATGTGTTCACCAACCACATCCACGCCGATGACCTGGCCCGTGCCTGCGTGCTGGCGCTGCTGCGCGGCCAGGCGCAGCGTGCCGTCAACGTCTGCGACGACAGCCAGCTGCTGATGGGCGACTACTTCGACCTCGCCGCCGACCTGTCGGGGCTGCCGCGCCCCGAGCGCATCACCCGAGCCGAAGCGGCCGAGCGCCTGGGAGCTATGGCACTGAGCTTCTGGAGCGAGTCACGCCGCATTGCCAACGACCGGCTCAAGCGCGAGCTGCGGCTGGCGCTGCGCCACCCGACGCCGGCCGACGGGCTTTAACGGCGGCGCGGCGAGCGCCAGTGGCGGATCAGCAGCCACGCGCCCAGCATGCCACCCAGGTGGGCGAAGTGGGCGATGCCGTTGCTGCTGCCGATGCCGCTGACCAGCTCGATCAGCCCGAAGATGGCGACGAAGTACTTCGTCTTCATCGGGATGGGCGGGAAGATGGGCTCGACCACGCGCTCGGCAAAGAACACGCCGTAGGCCAGCAGCAACCCGAAGGTGGCGCCCGAGGCGCCCACGACGCGGGTCGGCGTGAACACCATGTTGAACACCATGTGGGCAATCGCCGCCGTGAACACGCTGGCCAGCAGCAGCAACGCGAAGCGCTTGCCGCCCAGCACCCGCTCCAGCTCGATGCCGAACATCCAGATGCCCAGCATGTTGAAGAACAGATGCTGGAAGTTGGCGTGCAGCAGGCCGTAGCTGAGGATCTGCCAGGGCTGGAACATGCCCGACTCGACGGGCCAGAGCTCCAGCGCCGGTTCGAACTGCGGGAACAGGACCAGGAAGCAGAACATGCCCACGCAGGCGAGCATGAAGGCTTTGGTGACGGGGGGGAGGATGGGCATGAATCGCGGCGGTGCGCCGGGGAGGCGCTTGCACTGGCGGTGGTGCCGTGCTTGCCGATCGAGTTTATGCCACCGAATTCGAGCGCTGTTTCGTCTGGTGCCTCGGGCCGGACTCGAACCGGCACACCTTGCGGCGGGGGATTTTGAGTCCCCTGCGTCTACCGATTTCGCCACCGAGGCCCGTCGGAAACTTCGCTCTCGCCGTTGCAGCGAGGGGTCGCATTATGCACTCGGCAAGGCTCGGGCTTTGAGGGCGCTGCACAATCGGCCGCCATGAACTATCCGACCCTCGAAGACGTCATCGGCAAGACGCCCCTCGTGCGCCTGCAGCGGCTGCCCGGCGCCGATGCGCGCGGCAACGTGATCCTGGCCAAGCTGGAGGGCAACAACCCGGCCGGCTCCGTGAAGGACCGCCCGGCCATCAGCATGATCCGGCGGGCCGAGGAGCGCGGCGAGATCAAGCCCGGCGACACGCTGATCGAGGCCACGTCCGGCAACACCGGCATCGCGCTGGCGATGGCTGCCGCCATCCGTGGCTATCGCATGGTGCTCATCATGCCGGAGGACCTGTCCATCGAGCGCGCGCAGACGATGAAGGCGTTTGGTGCCGAACTCATCCTGACGCCCAAGACCGGCGGCATGGAGTACGCCCGCGACCTGGCCGAGCAGATGGCCCGCGAAGGCAAGGGCCGCGTGCTGGACCAGTTTGCCAACGCCGACAACCCGCGCGTGCACTACGAGACCACCGGCCCCGAGCTGTGGGCCGACACGGGCGGGCGCATCACGCACTTCGTCAGCGCGATGGGCACGACCGGCACCATCACCGGCACGTCGCGCTTCCTGAAGGAGAAGAACGCTGCCGTGCGCATCGTCGGCGCGCAGCCGGCCGAGGGCTCGCGCATCCCCGGCATCCGCAAATGGCCCGAGGCCTACCTGCCCAAGATCTACGACCCCACCGGCGTGGACGAACTGGTGCTGGTGAGCCAGAACGACGCCGAGGACATGGCGCGCCGCCTGGCTCGCGAGGAAGGCCTGTTCGCCGGCATCTCGGCGGCGGGCGCCTGCTGGGTGGCGCTGCAGATCGCCAAGCAGGTCGAGAACGCGACCATCGCGTTCATCGTCTGCGACCGCGGGGACCGCTACCTGTCGACGGGCGTGTTTCCTGCGTGAAGGCGCCCACCTACTGTTCCGACTGCGCGACGCCGCTGGCGGCGATCACGCTGGCCGAGGACGGCGGCGACAAGACGCGGCTGCGCTGCCCGGCCTGCGGCTGGACGCACTGGAACAACCCGACGCCGGTGCTGGCCGCCGTCATCGAATGCGTTGACCGCGACGGTCAGGTGCTGCTGGCCCGCAATGCCGCATGGCCGGGGCGCTTTTTCGGCCTCATCACCGGCTTCATGGAGGCCGGCGAGACGCCCGAGGAGGGCATCCGCCGCGAGATCGCCGAAGAGACCTCGCTGCAGGTCGACAGCCTGCGGCTGCTGGGCGTCTGGGACTTCCAGCGCATGAACCAGATCATCATTGCGTACCACGCGGCTGCGCGTGGCGAGATCCGGCTGTCGCCCGAGTTGGTGGAGTACAAGCTGATCGCGCCGGAGCAGGTGCTTTGCTGGCCGCAGGGCACGGGCCAGGCGCTGGCGACCTGGCTGCGGTCCAAGGGCATTGAGCCGCAGTGGATGGACCTCAAGCGAGAATGAGCACCATGGACGTTCAACGCGAGATCGACACCCGGGGCCTGAACTGCCCGCTGCCCATCCTGAAGGCCAAGAAGGCGCTGGCCGAGATGCACAGCGGCGAGCTGCTGAAGGTCGTTGCGACCGACCCCGGTTCCATGCGCGACTTCCAGGCCTTCGCCCGCCAGACGGGCAATGAACTCGTCCAGCAGGAAACCGCAGGTTCGGAGTTCATCCACGTCCTGCGGCGTCGCTGATCAGCGGACGCGCCTGCGTCAGGCCCGCGCCCGACCGGGCCGGCCCGCAAAGTCTCAGAGATCGAGGCCCTGCAGGAATTCCTTGAAGCCCGGGCCCAGCTGGGCGTGGGCCAGCGCGAGTTCGACGTTGGCCTGCAGGAAACCTTCCTTGCTGCCGCAGTCGTAGCGCTTGCCTTCGTAGCGGTAGGCGAACACCTTCTCGCGGCGCAGCAGGCCGGCGATGCCGTCGGTCAACTGGATCTCGCCGCCCACGCCGCGCGGCTGGTTGGCGATCTCGTGGAAGACGCCGGGCGTCAGGATGTAGCGGCCGGCCACACCCAGGCGCGACGGCGCATCTTCCGGCGCGGGCTTCTCGACGATGCGGTTCACGTCCATCAGGTTGTTGTTGACCTGCGTGCCGGCCACGATGCCGTAGCGGCGCGTGTGCTCGGCCGGCACTTCCTGCACGGCCAGGATGGACGCGCGCCAGTCGGCGAATTGCTCCACCATCTGCTTCAGGATGCCGCGGCCGGGCTGCGGGCCCACCATCAGGTCGTCGGCCAGCAGCACGGCGAAGGGCTCGTTGCCCACCAGGCGCTGGCCGCACAGCACGGCGTGGCCCAGGCCCAGTGCCTGCGCCTGGCGCACGTAGATGCACTCCATGTCGTTGGGCTTGACGCTGCGCACGACGTCCAGCAGCTCCTGCTTGCCGGCGTTCTCCAGCGCGACCTCCAGCTCGAAGGTCATGTCGAAATGGTCTTCGATGGGGCGCTTGTGGCGGCCGGTGACGAAGATCATCTCGCGCACGCCGGCCTCGTAGGCTTCCTCGACCGCGTACTGGATCAGCGGCTTGTCGACGACCGGCAGCATCTCCTTGGGCTGGGCCTTGGTGGCCGGCAGGAAGCGCGTGCCCAGCCCGGCGACCGGGAAGATGGCTTTGGTGATCGGCGAACGGGGCGAGGAGGCCATGGGTAAACTGGGTTGGACAAGGGCGGGATGATTTTGTCACGCGGCATGTGACGGTTTTGACCCTTGAGTTGGGCACAAAGAACAATGACCGTCCTGATCCTGGAACCGCTGGAAGCCGATGTCGTGCAATGGCTGGGCGAGCGGCATGACGCGCGTTTCGCGCCCGAGCTGGTGGGCGATTTCGAGGGGCTGGTGGAGGCCTTGCAACACGCGCGCGCGCTGGTGGCGCCGCCAGACGTTCGCATCGACGCCGACGTGCTGCGCGCCGCGCCGCAGCTGCGCGCCATCGGCCGCGCCAGTGGTGGCGCCGACAACATCGACATGGAAGCCTGCCGCCGCGCCGGCGTGGACGTCGTGCGCTCGCAGGCCTCCACCGCGAGCGCCGAGGCCGAGTTCGCCATCGCCGCGCTGCTGAGCCTGTTGCGGCGCGTGCCGGTGGAGGGCAGCGACGGGCTGAAGGTGGGCCGCGAGCTGGGCTGCTCGACCGTGGGCGTGCTGGGCATGACGCCGGCCGCCCAGGTGCTGACGCAGCTGCTGCAGGCCTTCGGCACGCGCGTCATCGGCTACGACCCCGCCATCCACCCCAGCGACGCGACCTGGGCGCGCTGGGGCGTGGAGGCTGTAGGCCTGAGCACGCTGATGGAAGAGGCCGATGGGCTGGTGCTGCTGGTGCCTTACTTCGACCGCTATCGCGGCCTGGTGGGCGAGCGCCAGCTGGAGGGCGCGCGGCCGGGCCAGGTGCTGGTGTGTCTGAGCCAGTCGGGCATCGTGCACGAGGCGGCGCTGGCGCTGGCGCTGCGCAGCGGGCGGCTGAAGGCGGCCTGGTTCGACAGCCTGGAGCCGGGTTGGCTGGAGTCGGGCCGGCCGCTGCATGGCCTGGCCCAGCTGCAGGTCACGCCGCGGCTGGCGGGCACGACGCGCGAGTCCCGCGTTCGCGCCGCGTGGGCCGTGGCGCGCGGCATCGACGAGCTGCTGGCGCCGCGCTCGGGCAGCGCGAAGCCGCCGGCCAAGGCGGCGATCTATTACTGAGGCAGGCGGGCCAGCTGCTCGCGCAGGCGGGCCACGGTCTCCTTGAAGCCCGCCACGCGGGCGCGCTCCTGCTCGACGACGGCGGCCGGCGCACGGGCGACGAAGCTCTCGTTGGACAGCTTGGCCTCGGCCTTGGTGATCTCGCCTTCCAGCCGCGTGGCTTCCTTGGTCAGGCGGGCGCGCTCGGCTTCGACGTCGATCTCCACCTTCAGCGCCAGCTTGGCGGCGCCGTGCACCAGCACCGGCGACGTGGCGCTCTGCTTGGCGAACTCGGCGTCGTCAGCGATCAGCTCGACGGCGCTGAGCTTGGCCAGCACCTTCAGCACGGCGGCGGCTTCGCCGAGGAAGCTCAGGTCACCACCGACCAGCAGCGGCACGCGGTCGCTCGGGCTCAGCGCCATCTCGGCGCGCAGGCTGCGCGTCGTGCCGACAACGTCCTTCAGCTGGGCGATCCACGCATCGGCGGCCGGGTCGATGCGCTCGGGCTGGGCGACGGGGTAGGGTGCCTGGCCGATGTAGTCGACCGTCTTGCGGCCGGAGCCATCGGAGGCGCCGCCCTTGCGGCCGGCGATGGGGGCCACGGCCTGCCACAGCTCCTCGGTGATGAAGGGCGCGATCGGGTGCAGCAGGCGCAGCGTCGTTTCCAGCACGCGGATCAGCGTGCGGCGCGTGGCGCGCTGCTGGGCCTCGTCGCCGGTCTGGATCTGCACCTTGGCGATTTCCAGGTACCAGTCGCAGTACTCGTCCCAGACGAAGCTGTAGACGGCGTTGGCGACGTTGTCGAGGCGGTACTCGGCAAAGCCTTGTGCGGCGGCGGCTTCCACGCGCTGCAGCTCGTTGGTGATCCAGCGGTCGGCCTGCGAGAAGTTGTTGTAGCCGGGCGGGCAGCCGCCCTCGGCATGCACGAGGCCGCAGTCCTGGCCCTCGGTGTTCATCAGCACGAAGCGCGTCGCGTTCCAGAGCTTGTTGCAGAAGTTGCGGTAGCCCTCGCAGCGCTTGGTGTCGAAGTTGATGTTGCGGCCGAGGGACGCGTAGCTGGCCATCGTGAAGCGCAGCGCGTCGGCACCGTAGGCCGGCATGCCGTCAGGGAACTCCTTCTTCACGCGGGCGGCCACCTTGGGCGCCGTCTCGGGCTTGCGCAGGCCGACGGTGGACTTGGCGGTCAGCGTCTCCAGGTCGCAGCCCTGGATGAGGTCGACCGGGTCCAGCACGTTGCCTTCGGACTTGCTCATCTTCTGGCCCTGCGAGTCGCGCACCAGGCCGTGGATGTAGACGTCCTTGAACGGCACCTTGCCGGTGAAGTGCGTCGTCATCATGATCATCCGTGCGACCCAGAAGAAGATGATGTCGTAGCCGGTCACGAGCACCGACGACGGCAGGAACAGCTCCTGCTCCAGCGTCTTCTCGGGCCAGCCCAGCGTGGAGAACGGCACCAGTGCCGACGAGTACCAGGTGTCCAGCACGTCGGGGTCGCGGCTCAGCTCGCCGGTGTAGCCGGCGGCGGTGGCCTTGGTGCGGGCTTCTTCCTCGCTGCGCGCGACGAACAGTTCGCCGCCCGTGCCGTACCAGGCCGGGATCTGGTGGCCCCACCACAGCTGGCGCGAGATGCACCAGTCCTGCAGGTTGCCCATCCAGTGGTTGTAGGTGTTGACCCACTGCTCGGGATGGAACTTCACTGCGCCCGTGTCGACGGCATCGATCGCCTTCTGGGCAATGCTCTTGCCGTCAGCGCTGGGCTTGGTGACGGCGACGAACCACTGGTCGGTCAGCATCGGCTCGATGACCTGGCCGGTGCGTTCGCAGCGCGGCACCTGCAGCTTGTGCTTCTTGATCTCGACCATCAGGCCCAGCGCGTCCAGGTCGGCGACGATCTTCTTGCGGGCGACGAAACGGTCTAGCCCGCGGTAGGCCTCGGGGGCGTTGTCGTTGATCCGGGCCTGCAGGTCCAGCACCGAGATCATCGGCAGCTTGTGACGCTGGCCGACGGCGTAGTCGTTGGTGTCATGCGCCGGCGTGACCTTGACGACGCCGGTGCCGAACTCGCGGTCCACGTAGTCGTCGGCGATGACCGGGATCTCGCGGTCGGTCAGCGGCAGCTTCACGAGCTTGCCGATCAGCGCGGCGTAGCGCTCGTCCTCGGGGTGGACCATGACGGCCACGTCGCCCAGCATCGTTTCCGGGCGGGTCGTCGCGACGACCAGCGAACCCGAGCCGTCCGCCAGCGGATAGCGGATGTGCCACAGCGAACCGTCTTCCTCTTCGGACGCCACTTCCAGGTCCGACACGGCGGACTGCAGGATGGGGTCCCAGCTGACCAGGCGCTTGCCGCGGTAGATCAGGCCTTCCTCGAACAGGCGGACGAAGGTCTCGACGACGACGGTCGAGAGCTTCTCGTCCATCGTGAAGTACTCGTGGCCCCAGCTCACCGAGTCGCCCAGGCGGCGCATCTGGCTGGTGATGGTGTTGCCGGACTCTTGCTTCCAGTCCCACACGCGGGCGACGAAGTTCTTGCGGCCGAGATCGTGGCGGCTCTGGCCGGCGGCCTGCAGCTGGCGCTCGACGACGATCTGCGTCGCGATGCCGGCGTGGTCGGTGCCCGGTACCCAGAGCGTGTTGTCACCCTTCATGCGGTGGTAGCGGGTCAGCGAGTCCATCACCGTCTGGTTGAAGGCGTGGCCCATGTGCAGCGTGCCGGTCACGTTGGGCGGCGGCAGCTGGATGCTGAAGGAGGGCTTGGCCGGGTCCAGCGTCGGCGCATAGAGGCCGGCGGCTTCCCACTTGGGGCCCCAGTGGGCTTCCAGGGCGGCGGGTTCGAAGGACTTGGCAAGTTCGGTCATCGCGGCGTCGCCCGCTGTGAAGCTGGGGCGAAAAGAGGGCTTTTCGGGGGTCCGCGATTGTAGGGGCGGCCCCTGGGCCGTCGGTGCGCCGGCACCGGGGCGGCGGCTGGCCGCGTGGGGCGAAACAAAACGAAACCCGGCGATACCGCGCCGAGATGCACCGCGGCGCCCAAGCGGGAACCATGAGCGCCATCCTCACCACGGGCCTCGAGCGCCCCCGGAACACGCCATGAACTTCTTTCGACGCTGGCACGCGCACCACGAATTTCGCCATCACTTTGGCCACGGCCGTCACGGCCACGCTTTCGGCCGCGCTGCTGATGGCTTCGCCCATCTGCTGCTGGCCCGAGTCGGCGCCAGGCTGGACCTGGACGACGGCCAGCAGCGCCGCTTCGCCACGTGGATCGAGCAGCTCCAGCACCAGCGCGACGCGCTGAAGCGCCTGGTCGGCGGGCCCGAGCTGGCCAGCCTTTTCGCGCAGGAGCAGTTCGCCCGCGGCCCCGCGCAGCAGCTGTTCGACGCCAAGCTGGACGCGCTGCGCGCCGCGGGGCCGGGCGTCGTCGCCGCGTTCGGCGACTTCTTCGACTCGCTGGACGCCGAGCAGCAGCAGGCGCTGCGCTTCATGATGCGGCGCGTGGGCCGCCACTCGCGCGACGACGCATGATGGACGCGCATTGCGGCACCCAGCCGCGCGGCCGCTTCATGCCGCACATCGACCGCAACCGCTGCGAGGGCAAGGGCGAATGCCTGGCGGTCTGCCCGTTCAACGTGTTCACGCTGGGCAAGCTGCCGCCCGAGGACCGCCAGGACCTGAGCCTGTTCGGCCGGCTGCGCGGCATGGCCCACGGCTGGCAGCAGGCCTTCACGCCCAACGCGGCGGCCTGCGAGGCCTGCGGCCACTGCGTGATCGCCTGCCCGGAGCATGCGATCACGCTGGTGCGTGCCGTGCCCAAATAATCCGGCCCATGCATCGACTGCTGCTGATCGACGACGACGAGGCCCTGGCCGGCCCGCTGACGCAATACCTCGCCCGCTTCGACCTGCAGCTGGAGGCCGTCACGCGCCCCAGCGCGGCGTTGGCGCGGCTGGCCACCGAGCGCTTCGACGCGCTCATCCTCGACGGCATGCTGCCCGAGATGGACGGCTTCGAGTTCTGCAAGCGGCTGCGCGGCGGCAGCGATGCGTGGCGCGACATCCCCGTGCTGATGCTGACCGCGCGCGGTGACCTGACGGACCGCGTCGTGGGCCTGGAGCTGGGCGCCGACGACTACCTGCCCAAGCCCTTCGAACCCCGCGAGCTGGCGGCGCGGCTGCTGACCATCCTGCGCCGCACGCGCCTTGCGCCGCCGGCCGTGCCCGCGCAGCCGCCATCCCCCGGCAAGCTGTGCTTCGACGGCCTGGAGATCGACACGACGCGACGCGAAGTGCGCTGCGCGACAGGCCTCGTCGAGCTGACCGGTACCGAGTACGAATTGCTGCTGATGCTGGCCCGCGAGCCCGGCCGCGTGTTCTCGCGCGACGACATCCTGAACCGGCTGCGCGGCCAGGAGGCCGAGCTGTTCACGCGCGCCGTGGACATCCTCGTGAGCCGCCTGCGCCGCAAGCTGGAGCCGCTGGCAGCGCTGAAGACGCTGCGCAACGCCGGCTACTGCTTCGCGCTGCCGGAGCGGCTGTTGTGAGGCACCACCCCTACGACCACCGCTGGCGCGAGCGCTGGCAGCGCAAGAAGGCCAAGCGGCTGCAGCGCATGAGCCGCGACTGGGAGTACCGCTGGCGCGTGCGCCACCGCTGGCACCAGCGCTGGCACCGGCATCACCGGCATTTCAAGCATTCGCTGGGCGCGCGGCTCATCGCCGTGTTCATCGTGCTGGCCTTTGCCAGCAGCGTCATCCTGTGGTGCTCCGAGGACAGCGCCTCCGGGCTGCTGTGGGCGGTGCCGGCGCTGCTGCTCGTGACGGGCCTGGCCTTCGGCATGATCCGCCACATGGTGCAGCCGCTGCACGCGCTGGCGCTGGGTGCCGACGCCTTCCGGCGCGGCGAGTTCTCGCACCGCGTGCCGGTCATCCATGGCGACGAGATCGGCGACCTTGCGATGCGCTTCAACCAGATGGCCGCCGACATCCAGGCCATGCTGGATGGCAAGCGCGCGCTGCTGCTGGCCATCAGCCACGAGCTGCGCAGCCCGCTGACGCGGGCGCGGCTGCATGCCGAGCTGGTGGGCGAAGGCGCCTCGCGTGACGCGCTGCTGGACGAGCTGGCGCAGATGCGCGACCTCATCTCCGCGCTGCTGGAGAGCGAGCGGCTGGGCAGCGGGCACCGCGCGCTGCAGCTGTCGGACGTGGACCTGGCCGCGCTCGTGCAGGAGCACGCGCAGCCCGGCGTGGCGCTGCACATCGCGCCCGACCTGCCGACGCTGCAACTGGACCGGTTGCGCGTGGGCCTGTGCCTGCGCAACCTCGTGCAGAACGCCCTGCGCCACAACGATGCGGCGCGCGGCGAGGTGCAGCTGAGCCTGGCCCGTGACGGCGAGCGTGTGCGCCTGACGGTGCGCGACTTCGGCCCCGGCGTGCCGCCCGAGTCGCTGCCGCAGCTGGGCCAGCCGTTCTACCGGCCCGACGTGGCCCGCACGCGCCAGGAGGGCGGCGTGGGCCTGGGGCTGTGCCTGTGCCGCCTCGTGGCCGAGGCGCATGGCGGCCGGCTGGAGCTGCGCAACGTGGAGCCCGGTTTCGAGGCGTCCGTGCGCTTCAGCTAGGCGCCACGCGGTCGAACCACGGCTGTGCGGTCTCCAGCTCGGCGGCCAGCTGCAGCAGCAGGCCATCGCCGCCCGGCGCGGCGTTGAACTGCACGCCCAGCGGCAGGCCGTCGCTCGTCCAGTGCAGCGGCAGCGAGATGGCCGGCGTGCCGGTCAGGTTGGCGAGCTGCGTGAACGGCACGTGGCGCAGGCTGTCGGTGGCCATCTGGCGCACCACGCCGTCCAGCAGCCCCAGCCGCTTCAGCAGCCCCAGCAGGCCCGACGCGCGCAGCAGGTTCAGCACGGCCAGCTGGGCCGGCGGCGTGTCGCCGGTGCCGTGCGGCACGGGCGGGGACGCGAGCGTGGGCGTCAGGTAGACGTCGTAGCGCGCATGCAGCGCACCCAGCGCGCGGGCGTAGTCGTTCCAGCGCAGCAGCTCGGTGGTCAGCCGCTCGGCGCTGGTGGCGCGGCCCAGCGTGGCGATGAGGCGCGTCAACGGCTCGAAGTCGGCCTCGCGGCCGCCTTGCGCCGCGGTGCGGGCCAGCATCGCCGGCACCTGGCCGAAGTAGATGTGCAGATAGCTGTTGGCCAGCGCGCGGCCGTCCAGCTCGGGGCGCGCGGGTTCGACCGTGTGGCCCAGCCCTTTCAACAGGGCGACCGTTCGTTCGACGGCCAGCCGTGCCTCGTCGTGCACCGGCTCGCCGATGGGCGAGTCGGCGCACCACGCGATGCGCAGCCGGCGCGGCGGCGCGTTCAGCGGGTCCACGAAACGCGAGGCCGGCGGGGGCAGGGCGACGGCATCGCCGGGCTCGGGGCCGCTCAGCACGTCCAGCGCCAGCGCCGTGTCGCGCACGCTGCGCGAGATGACGCCTTCGCTGCAGGCGCCGAACCACACCTCGCCGGCCCCCGGGCCGACCGAGATGCGGCCGCGCGACGGCTTCAGGCCGACGAGGCCGCAGCAGGCCGCCGGGATGCGGATCGACCCGCCACCGTCGTTGCCCGCCGCCATCGGCACGACGCCGGCCGCCACGGCCGCGGCCGAGCCGCCGCTGCTGCCGCCGGGCGTGCGCGTGGCGTCCCAGGGGTTGCTGCTGCGGCCGAAGGCCAGCGGGTCGGTGACGCCCTTGAGGCCCAGCTCGGGCGCGTTGGTCTTGCCGAAGATGACGAGGCCGGCGTCCAGCAGCCGCCGCACGGCGTGCGCGTGCTCGCGCGGCGCCGGCCCGCGGGCCAGCGCGCGGCTGCCCCAGCTGGTGGGCACGCCGGCGTAGTCCTCGGCCACGTCCTTGATGAGCAGCGGCACGCCGGCCAGCGGGCCGGGGCCGACGCCGCGCGCGAGCTGGGCGCGGGCTTCGGCCTCCATCAGCCGGCAGACCGGGTTGAGTGCAGGTTGGACTTCGGCCAGCCGGGCAAGCGCCAGGTCTAGCAGGGTTTCGGCCTTGACGCGCCCGGCCGCCACCTCCGCGGCCAGTGAGGTCGCGTCATGCCGGCGGTAGGTGGCGAAGTCCATGCCCGGCCTCACATGAACAGGTGCTCGCCGGCGTTCTCGCCACCGAGGATCACGTAGTTCACTTTCTTCAGGTCGGCCAGCTGCGTGCCGCCCGCATACGAGATGGAGCTCTGCAGGTCTTCCTGCATCTCGCGCAGCGTGTCGGCGAACTTGCCCTTGACCGGCTCCAGGATGCGCTTGCCCTCCACGTGCCGGTACTCGCCCTTGTTGAAGTCGCTCGCGGAGCCGTAGTACTCCTTGAACAGCTTGCCGTCGACCTCGACGGTCTTGCCGGGCGATTCCTCGTGGCCGGCGAACAGCGAGCCGATCATGACCATGCTGGCACCGAAGCGGATGCTCTTGGCGATGTCGCCGTGGTGGCGGATGCCGCCGTCTGCCACGATGGGCTTGGTGGCCACGCGGGCACACCACTTCAGCGCCGACAGCTGCCAGCCACCGGTGCCGAAGCCGGTCTTCAGCCGCGTGATGCAGACCTTGCCGGGGCCCACGCCGACCTTGGTCGCGTCGGCACCCCAGTTCTCCAGGTCGATGACGCCCTCGGGCGTGCCGACGTTGCCGGCGATGACGAAGGTGTCGGGCAGCTTGTGCTTGATGTGGGCAATCATGCGCTGCACGCTCTCGGCGTGGCCGTGGGCGATGTCGATGGTCAGGTAGTCGGCGCCCAGGCCTTCGGCGGCGAGTTGGTCGATCAGCTCGTAGTCCGCCGGCTTCACGCCGACGCTCAAGCTGACGATCAGGCCCTTGTCGCGCATGGACCGGGCGTAGGCCAGGCTGTCCAGGTCGAAGCGGTGCATCACGTAGAAGTAGCCTTCGCGGGCCAGCATCTCGGTGATGGGCTCGTCGAGCACGGTCTTCATGTTGGCCGGCACGACCGGCAGCTTGAAGCGGTGCGGGCCGAACTGCACCGAGGTGTCGCAGGCCGAGCGGCTCTCCACGCGGCACTTGCGCGGCAGCAGCAGGATGTTGTCGTAGTCGAAGATTTCCATGTCAGTGGTGTTCACAGTTGCGGCGCGCGTTAGGCAGTGCGCGGCCTGGGCTGCGAGCGCTTGACTTGGCTCTGCCGGCTCCTTGCCCGCTTGTGAAGCGGGCAAAAAAAACCGGACGCCAAAATTTGGGCCCGGTGATTGATTCTACGCAGGCCGCGCGACGAGCGCGTCGAGGCCGTGAATGACCGTCAGGCCGCGGGCGAGGGCCGCCTGGACCATCGCATCGGCGCCGGCCGAGTCGCCGCCGATGCGCAGCAGCAGGTCGCAGCGTTCCAGCAGCGCCTGGGCGTGCGGATGGAACACGCGATCCCAGACCGCATCGCCGCGCCGGTCGCCCTGCGCTTCGATGAGCGGCAGCGTGACCCATTCGCCCAGCACCGGCACATGGCCCGCCGCGGCCACCTGCACGGCTGCGTCCTGCATGGCGCGCACGTTGGCGGCGATCAGGTCGTCGCGGTCGCCGGTGCCGCTGCGGTAGGGGCCGGCAATGAACACCAGCAGCGGGCCCGCCTGGGGGGCGGGCCCGAACACATGGCGCTCGGCCCAGCGCAGCAGCAGCACGGTCTTGGCGTCGACGATCTCGCCGGCCTCGACCTGGCGCATCGCGTCGTCGAAGCCGATCTCGACGCGGGCGATGTCCTCGCCCTCGTCGACCAGCCCGCCGCCTTCACCGACGAGGTCGGCGTCGTCGTACTCGGCCGCGAAGAAATGCAGCTTCTCCGTCACCGAGCCGGGGCTCATGTAGGCCTCGAACAGCGGCTGCGGCTGGCGCACCCGCACGCCGGCCTCCTGCTCGGCCTCGGCGCGGATGCAGCTGACCGGATCGGCCTCGTCCAGCAGCCCGGCCACGGCCTCGGTCATCAGCTGCTGCCAGCCGTTCACGAACACGGGGTAGCGGAACTGCCGCGTCAGCAGCACACGGCGGCGCGCGCGCTGGTACAGCAGGATGCAGGCGCCGTTGCCGCGGTCGTAGGTCTCGCGGTGCTGCGTCTGCCATTCGCCGCTGCTGCGCAGGAAGTCGAAGCGCGTGGTCTTCAGCGTGTACCAGTTGTCGGACAGCAGCTTCACCTCCTGCACGCGCACCCGCTGATCCAGCGGCAGGTCGGCGATGCGTGTTTCGGTCTGTGTTTGCATGAAAATTCCTGAATTGAATTTCAATCATGCAAAATAACGCAAAACCATGCAAGCCCACGGATGCTGACCGAACAACGCCACCTCGCCATCCTGGAAGAGCTTCAGCGCCACGGCCGCGTGCTGGCGCGCGAGCTGGCCGAGCGGCTGGCGGTGTCGGAGGACACCATCCGCCGCGACCTGCGCGAGCTGGCCGTGCGCGGCGCCTTGCAGCGCGTGCACGGCGGTGCGCTGCCGGTGTCGCCGGCGCTGGCCAACCTGGCGCGGCGCAGCGCCATCGCCGTCGACGAGAAGCAGGCGCTGGGCCGGCATGCGGCGTCGCTGGTCGCCGACGGCCAGCTCGTGTTCGTCGACGGCGGCACCAGCACGCTGGCGATGGTGCAGCAGCTGCCGCCCACGCTGCGCGCCACCATTGCGACGCACAGCCCGGTCATCGCCGCCGCGCTCATCGAGCACCCGACGGTGGAGGTGCTGATGCTGGGCGGGCGCTTGTTCAAGCACTCCGGCGTGGCGGTGGGGGCGGGCGTGGCGCAGGCCATCCAGGCGCTGCGGGCCGATGGCTACTTCCTCGGCGTGACCGGTGTTGACGCGGAGTTCGGCCTGTCCACTGGCGACGCCGAGGAGGCGCAGGTCAAGGCGCTGCTGATGGCGAGCAGCGCCGAGACGGTGCTGATGGCCAGCAGCGACAAGCTGGGCAAGGTGTCGCCCTACCGCGTCGCGCCGCTGTCGGCGCTGTCCACGCTCATCGTCACGCCGCAGGCAGATACCGCCCAGCTGGACGCGCTGCGCGTGCCAGGCCTGGAGGTCGTCACCGTCATGGGTGGCTGAAGAACTTGCGGTGGATGCGCCGCGTCGTCTGCCACACGGCCAGCAGCACGAGGGGAATGGCCGCGCCGGCCGCCAGCTCCGGGCTGAACGGCAGCCAGCCCTCGGCCTTCAGCGCCTTGAAGAAGTACAGCAGCAGGCTGACGACGTAGTAGGTGATCGCCGCGATGGACAGCCCCTCCACGGTGGCCTGCATGCGCAGCTGCGTGCGCTGGCCGTTGTTGAGCTGGGCCAGCAGCTGCTGGTTCTGCGCCTCGGTGGCGATGTCCACGCGCGTGCGCAGCAGCGCGCTGGCCCGCGTGATGCGCTGCGACAGGCCGGCCAGCCGCTGTGCCGTGGCGCTGACGGTGGCGATGGCCGGTGACAGCCGCCGCTGCATGAACTCGCCCAGCGTCTGCGTGCCGGCCACCTTGCCCTCGTGCAGCTCGGCCAGCCGCGTCTCGACGATGGCGTGGTAGGCCTGCGTGGCGCCAAAGCGGTACTGGTGTGCGGCCGTCGCATGCTCCACGCGGGCGGCCGTCGAGATCAGGTCGTCCAGCAGTTCGGCTTCCGACGCGCCGTGCGTCTGCAGCCGCGCGGTGATGGCCGCCAGCGTCGCCTCCACGTCGGCCAGTGTGCCGCCCAGCGCCTTGGCCGCGGGCAGCCCGCGCAGCGCCATCAGCCGGTAGGTCTCCAGCTCCAGCAGGCGCTGGCAGATGCGGCCGGCGCGCGTCTCGGGCGTGCCGGGCTCGGCCAGCACCACGATGTGCTCGAAGCCGCTGGCGCGCAGCCGGAAGTCGGTCACCACCAGCGAATGCCCGCCCATCGTCGACGCGACGACGGCATGGGCGCCGAACCAGGCCTGCGCCTCGGCCAGCGCGCTCGGGGCGAAGGTCAGCGGCCGCTCGATCATGACGAGCTTGATGGCCGCGACGGTGCGCCCCGGGATGCGCCCCAGCCACTCGGGCGCCACGCGCAGGGGCAGGGCGTCCAGCGTCTGCGCGCCGGGTTCGGCGTCGGCCGGCAGCGGCTGCACGACGGCGTAGCGCGTGAACTCGGCATGGCGCTCCCACTTCAGCGAAAAGTCGCCGCAGCGCAGGCGCAGGAAGTTGGCGGCCAGCGCCTCCTCGGGCAGCTCGTGCTGGCCCGGCAGGCGCCGCAGATGGGCGTGCTCGTCGGCGCGGCTGACGCCGTCGTTCAGCACGGCGATGTGGATGATGACCGCCGGCAGCCGGATGCGCGCCGGCGGGCGGGCATGCACCTCGTTGTGCAGCGTCAGGCGCAATGCGTCGTCGGGCGGGAGCAGGTGGTCTTCGTGCATGGGCCCCAGGCTAGTGCGTAGAGAGCGCCCCGCAATGGATCGATAAAATTGCAGGCTTCGTACATCAGCAGGGCGACCTCCTCCATGCAAGCTTCATTCCCGCCCGTCGTCATCAGCGGCACCGGCCTGTACCGCCCGCCGCATGTCATCACCAATGCCGAACTGGTCGAGGCCTTCAACGCCTACGCCGACCAGCAGAACGCGCTGCACGCCGACGCGATCGCGGCCGGCGATCGCCAGCCGCTGACGCATTCCAGCGTCGAGTTCATCGAGAAGGCCTCGGGCATCAAGCAGCGCTACGTCATCGAGAAGGACGGCGTGCTGGACCCGGCCCGCATGTACCCGCGCTTCGCGCCGCGCGGCGACGACGAGATCTCGCTGATGGCCGAGATCGCCGTCGATGCGGCGCGCAAGGCGCTTGAGCAGGCCGGCAAGACCGGTGCCGACATCGACGCCGTGCTCTGTTCCAGCGCCAACATGCAGCGCGCCTACCCGGCCATGGCCGTGGAGATCCAGCAGGCGCTGGGCGCCGGCGGCTACGGCTTCGACATGAACGTGGCCTGCTCGTCGGCCACCTTCGCGCTGGAGCAGGCCTTCAACGCGGTGCGCACGGGCGCCTCCAAGTGCGTGCTGGTCGTGAACCCCGAGATCACGTCGGCCCACCTGGAGTGGCGCGACCGTGACTGCCACTTCATCTTCGGCGACGTCTGCACCGCCGTCATCGTCGAGCGCGCCGAAGACGCGACCGGGCCCGAGCAGTGGGAGATCCTCGGCACGCAGCTGGCCACGCAGTTCAGCAGCAACATCCGCAACAACTTCGGCTTCATGAATCGCGCCGAAGACCGCGACCCCGACGCCCGCGACCTGACCTTCTATCAAGAAGGCCGCAAGGTCTTCAAGGAGGTGGTGCCCATGGCCGCCGCGCACATCGAGGCCCACCTGGCCAAGCTGGGCCTGGCGCCCGCGCAGGTCGGCCGCTACTGGCTGCACCAGGCCAACCAGGGCATGAACCAGCTGGTCATCAAGAAGCTGGTGGGTGCCGACGCCGGCAGCGACATCGCGCCGCTGATCCTGGACGAGTACGCCAACACCGCGTCGGCCGGCTCCGTCATCGCCTTCCACCACCACCGTGGTGACCTGAAGGCCGGCGACACGGGCGTCATCTGCTCCTTCGGTGCCGGCTATTCCATCGGCAGCGTCGTCGTCCGCAAGCGCTGACGACGGGCGGCCCGGCGCCGCGCCGGCCCGGTCGCCGGGCTCAACGGGGCAGGCGGAACTGCGCCACCAGGTCTGACAGCCGGGCCGCCTGCTCGCGCAGGCTCTCGGCCGCCGCGGCGCTCTGCTCCACCAGCGCGGCGTTCTGCTGCGTCATGTGGTCCAGCACCGTGATGGCGGAGCCCACCTGGCCGATGCCCTGGCTCTGCTCGGTGCTGGCCGCGCTGATCTCGGCGATGAGGTCGCTGACCTTGCCGACCTCCAGCACGATGCTGCGCACCGTCTCGCCGGCGCGCCCCACCTGCGCCGAGCCGGCCTCCACGCGCTCGACGCTGTTGCCGATCAGGCTCTTGATCTCCTTGGCCGCGTCGGCCGAACGGCCCGCCAGCGAGCGCACCTCCGACGCGACGACCGCAAAGCCGCGTCCCTGCTCGCCGGCCCGCGCCGCCTCCACCGCGGCGTTCAGCGCCAGGATGTTGGTCTGGAACGCAATGCCGTCGATGACACCGATGATGTCGGCGATGCGCCTGGCGCTGGCGGAGATGTCGCCCATCGTGTGAATGACCTCGTCCACCGCCGCGCCGCCGCGTTCGGCCACCGTTGCTGCCGAGCGCGCCAGTTCGGTCGCGCGCAGCGCGGTCTCGGCGTTGTTCTTGACCGTCGCCGTCAGCTGCTCCATCGCCGAGGCCGTCTGCTCCAGGCTGCTGGCCTGCTCCTCGGTGCGCTGGCTGAGGTTGGCGCTGCCGGTGGCGATTTCCGTGGAGCCGGTGGCGATGGAGTCCGCGCTGGCGCGCACCTGGCCGACGATGTGGGCCAGGCCGGCGCCCATCTGCTGCAGCGCCAGCAGCAGGTGGCCGGTCTCGTCGCGCGTGTGGCCTTCGATGTGATGGCTGAGGTCGCCGCCCGCCACCGTCTGCGTGTGGCTGACGGCGCGTTCCAGCGGCTGCGTGATGCTGCGCGCCGCCACGACATTGAAGCCCAGCAGCAGCGCCGCGCCGACGATGGCCGCGCCGATCAGCAGCCACCTCGCCCGCGACGCCGACGCCGCGCCGGCGGCATCGGTCTCCTTCGCGAAGGCCTGGATCAGGTCGCTCAACTGCGCCATGTCCGTCTCCAGCGCCTTGAAGGCCTCGCCGAACGCGGGCAGCCGCGCCTCGGCCGCGGCCAGGTCGCTGCCGGCGAGTTGCACCACCTCGTTGGCGCTGGTGATGTAGGCGCCGAGCCGGGTCTGCGTGCTGCCGATGGCCGTGGTGATGGCCGGGCTCAGCGACAGCGACTTGAGCGCGTCCATGTGCTCGCGGAACTCCTGCGTGTGGCCGGCGATGTCCTTCTGCACCTCGGCCACCTCGGCGGCGTGGCCCTTGAGCCCGCCCAGCACCGCGCGCAGCACGTCGCCGCGCAGCGCGTCGTGCATCATGTCCGCCTCCAGCTGCGAGCGCAGCGCCGCGTTGGAGCGGGCGACGGACTCGGCGGTCGTGGACATCGTGCCCAGCGCCAGGTAGCCCACCAGGCCCACGACGGACACGAAGCACAGCCCCATCAGGCTGAGCGCCAGCAGGCGCTGACGGATGTTGAGGTTCATCGGCAGCTCCTCAGAACCGGGCCGACAGGCCGACGGTCCATGAAAGGTCGGGCGCGTTCTTGTTGAGGCCGTGCGACACCGCCATGTCGACCTGCAGGTTGCGGTCCAGCAGACAGGCCACGCCCGCGTCCAGCGTGACGACGCTGCCGCCGTGGCGGGCCGGGGCCAGCTGCTGGCCCGACACCTCGACGAAGGCGCGCCACTGCTCGGTGATCGACTTGCCGACGACGCCGGCCAGCATGGCGCCGACGAAGTGCCGGCCGTTGTCGTCCCGGTCGCGGTACAGCCCCGGCATGAGGCCGGCCGACCAGCCGCCGGCGAACTCCCACTCCGCCACGAAACGCAGCGACGGCCGCAGGCCCTGGCCACGGAACGCGCCGGAGCCGCTGTCCACGTCCACGTGCAGCAGCCAGGCCAGCCCCGGCGTGCCGGCGGCCTCGTCGCCATCGCGCTGGTGCCACTTCACGCCCACCGACAGGTCCGACCAGCCGCGCTCGCGCGCCGTGATGCCGGCCTCCTCGGTGCGCAGCCGCAGCCGCCCATCGGTCTCGAAGCGCAGCTCCCAGGTCTCGCCAAGGCCGATGCGCAGCAGCGTCGGCGTGCTGGCCAGCCGCGTCCTGACGCCGCCTGCCCGGTCGCGTTCCCAGGCGAGGCTGGTCTCCAGCTGGAAGCGCCCCTTGCCGACCACGTCGCTGGACTCGACGAAGTCCGGCCGGTCGGTGGTGATGGGCTCGTCATCGGCCAGCGCGGGGAGCGCAATCGCCAGGGCCAGCAGGCCGGGCAGCAGGGCAGCGTGTGTCTTCACGATGGACTCTCCACGTTCAGATCGGCTAGCGGTCCACTCTAGCGGAGTGGCGGTGGCTCGGGGGGCGTTTCGTGCCAGGGCTTGCGCTATCGTGGCGGCCGTTCGCCACATCAACGCCAGGGAGGCGGGTCATGTCATTTCATTGGAGCTGGATGATGGCCGGCGGCCTGTTGGCCGCGGCCCTGCAGGCCGGCGCGGCGGACCTGCCGCGCAAGCAGTTCGAGCTGCGCGTCGAGGAGACGGGTACTCGCTTCGGCCGCGCGGCGATGACGAGCTCGGGCCTGCCGCTGAACCGGCGTTACGCCGACCTGGATGCGAACGAGAAAGCCATCGTGCGCGCCAACTACGAGGGCATGCCCGAGGCGGACGAGCCGCCGTTCCCGGCCGACGGCCTGCTGCCCGTCATGACGACGCTGCACATCGGCGCCGAGCGCGGCTTTCCCAAGGGCAAGATGGCCATCGTGGTGGATGTCGACAGCACCGGCAAGGTCCAGCATGCGCAGACCTACGGCAAGGTGGATGCCGACTTCTCCCGCTTCGCCGCCAGCGTGCTGGCGCGCACGCCGTTCAAGCCCGCCGTCTGCGCCGGCCAGCCCTGCGCCATGCAGTACGTGATGCGCATCGAGTTCGGCCTGCTCTGACACCCGCGGGGCATCGGCTATCGTGCCGGCATGAGCGACCTGACCTTCTTCTGGCACGACTACGAGACCTTCGGCCGCGTGCCGCGCCGTGACCGCCCGGCCCAGTTCGCCGGCCTGCGCACCGACGCCGAGCTCAACGAGATCGGCGAGCCGCTGATGCTGTTCTGCCAGCCCGCGCCCGACTACCTGCCCGACCCCGAGTCCTGCCTGCTGACCGGCATCCTGCCGCAACAGTGCCTGCAGCAGGGCGTGCCCGAGCACGAGTTCGCGTCGGCCATCGAGACCGTGCTGGCGCTGCCGGGCACCGTGGGCGTGGGCTACAACTCCATCCGCTTCGACGACGAGGTGACCCGCCACTTGTTCTGGCGCAACCTCATCGACCCCTATGCCCGCGAGTGGCAGAACGGCTGCGGCCGCTGGGACCTGCTGGACGTCGTGCGCTGCGCCTACGCGCTGCGGCCCGACGGCATGGAATGGCCCAGGCACGAGGACGGCCGCCCCAGCTTCAAGCTGGAGCACCTGACCGTGGCCAACGGCGTGGCCCACGAGGCCGCGCACGATGCGCTGTCCGACGTGCGCGCCACCGTGGCGCTGGCGCGCAAGCTGCGCGACGCCCAGCCCAAGCTGTGGGATTTCTGCGTCAAGCTGCGCACCAAGCAGGCCGTGTGGGACGAGATCGGCGTGGGCAAGCCCTTCCTGCACGTGTCCGGCATGTACGGCCCGGAGCGCGGCTGCATCGCGCTGGTGTGGCCGCTGGCGCCGCACCCGACCAACAAGAACGAGCTCATCGTGTGGGACTGCGCGGCGTCGCCCGAGGAGCTGCTGACGCTGAACGCCGCCGCCATCCGCGAGCGCATGTTCACGAAGCAGGACGCGCTGCCCGAGGGCGTCACGCGCCTGCCCATCAAGACCATCCACGTCAACAAGAGCCCCATCGTCATCGGCAACCTGAAGACGCTCAGCCCGGCGATGGCGCAACGCTGGGGGCACGACACCGAGGCGCAGCTGGCCCACGCCCGGCTGCTGGCCGAGAAGGGCCGGCTGCTGGACGGCCTGTGGGCCGACGTCTTCCAGCGCGAGCCCTTCGACGCGGCCGACGTCGACGAAGACCTCTACGGCGGCTTCATCGGCAACGAGGATCGCCGCGCGCTGAACCGCGTGCGCACGACGCCGCCCGAGCAGCTCGCCGAGCGCGCCGCGCAAGGCAAGCTGGCCTTCCAGGACGGCCGGCTGGACGAGCTGGTGTTCCGCTGGCGCGCGCGCAACTTCCCCGCCAGCCTGGCGCCGCAGGAGGCCGAGCGCTGGCAGGCGCACCTCGCGGCGCGGCTGCACGAAGGCGAGGGCGGGGCGCAGACGCTGGCGGCCTTCATGGAACGCATCGACCAGCTGGGCGAGGCGGCCGACGAGCGCGGCGAAGCCATCCTGTCGGCGCTGTACGACTACGCCGAGCAGATCGCGCCATAGGCCGCGTTTCCCGTGATCTGCCGCATGGTCTAAAGCAACGAGTCCTGCGATAGTCGGGCCGAGAAAACCGCCCCAGGAGACCCCCATGACCAGCGCCGCCGCCCCTGAAGACACCACCGCCGCCCGCCTGCGCGCGCTGCTCGTGCGGGCGCCCACCGCCGTCGCCTTTGTTGCCGGCCAGCGCTTCGAGGTCGTCAGCGAGGAGTTCAACCACCTGTTCGGCTTCGGTGACGACACCGACCTGGCCGGCCAGGGCACCCGCAGCGTGCACACCACCGACCTCGCCCACACGGCGCTGCACGAGCGTGCCGCCGCCGCCTTCGCCGCCGGCCGGCCGCTGGACGAGGAGATCGAGTACGTCAAGCGCGACGGCCACCGCTTCTGGGGCCGGCTGCAGGCCACGCCGGTGCACTGGGAGCATCCGGCGGCCGAAGCGCTGTGGATCGTCGAGGACGTGACGACCGCCCGCGCCCAGCGGCTGCAGCCCACCTGGACGGCCAAGCACGATGCCGTCACCGAGCTGGCCAACCGTCGCGAGTTCGAGCGCCGCCTGACCGAGCACGTCGGCAGCCGCCGCAACGAGCCGGTGTCGGTGCTGTGGCTGGACGTCGACAAGTTCGGCGACGTCGTCAAGGACATGGGCGCCGAGGTGGGCGACCATTTCCTGTACGGCCTGGGCCAGATGCTGATCAGCAAGGTGCGCGCGTCCGACCTGGTGGCGCGGCTGGAGGAAGACCATTTCGCCATCCTGCTCCCCGACTGCGACCAGCACTACGCGCAGATCATTGCCGAGAAGATCCGCTCCGCCGTGGCGGCCTACCGGCTGCGCTGGGGCCTGCACCGCACGCGCGTGAAGGCGAGCCTGGGCGTCGTGCAGATCC
Organism: Roseateles sp. GW823-FHT07B05; assembly: GCF_058794515.1. Taxonomy (NCBI): domain Bacteria; kingdom Pseudomonadati; phylum Pseudomonadota; class Betaproteobacteria; order Burkholderiales; family Sphaerotilaceae; genus Roseateles; species Roseateles sp. GW823-FHT07B05. The sequence goes on along the minus strand of NZ_JBXAGX010000002.1, from coordinate 330,374 downwards.
ACGCCACGCTGGGCACGGTGGACGCCGTGCTGGGCGCCGGTGCGCTGGCCTGCACGGAAGCCAAGGCGGCCGGCGGCGACAGCGTGCGCGTGTTCGTGTCGGCGGGCGGTTTCGAGGAGCTCGCGGGCTGATTTCACGGCCGCGCGCATGGCGAACCCCGGAAATGCGGGGTTTTTCGCCGGATGTTCTAAAGTTCAGCCAGCTGCTGCCGATATCACGGCCAGAGCGCTCAATACCTGAAATGCCATGAACGTCCCGCTGTCCACCGCCCTGTCCGGCATCTCCGCCGCGAATGAGCGCCTGCGCGCGTCGGCGTCCAACATCGCCAACCTGGCCACCAGCAACCAGTCCCGTCCCAGCGTCGAGCCGACGAACGTGGACAAGGTGCCCGAGCGCGAGATCAACCCGGCCAACGAGGTGGTCGAGCAGCAATCGGCGTCCTATGCCTTCGTCGCCAACCTGAAGGTGCTGCAGACGCAGCTCAACACCACCGGCGCGCTACTGGACATCAAGGCCTGAGCCTCGTCCCGTAGAGAAAAGGGCGCTGCCACGGCAGCGCCCTTTGTCATTTCAGCTGCCCACCTCCCGTGTGATCTGTGTGTTCGCGGCAGGCAAGCTGCGGGCCGAGCGCCGGGCTGCTCCCGAGCTGGCCCGCGGGCGAGGGGCGGTCAAGATCAGGCTTCCAGCCGGAAGCTGGCGACCGCGCGGGTCAGCTGCTCGGCCTGCAGGCGCAGGCTCTCGGCGGCGGCCGTGCTCTCCTCGGCCAGCGCGGCGTTGCGCTGGGTCATGTCGTCGAGCTGACCCATGGACTGGTGGATCTCGACGATGCCCTTGTCCTGCTCGCGAGAGCTCTGGCTGATCTGACCCACCATCGCCGACACGCGCTGCACCTGGGTGACGATCTCGCCCATGACGGCGCCGGTGCCGCGCACCAGCTCGCTGCTGTCCTGCACCTGCTCGACCGAGCCCTGCACCAGGCCCTTGATCTCGCGGGCGGCCTCGGCGCAGCGCTGTGCCAGCGTGCGCACCTCGCCGGCCACGACGGCGAAGCCGCGCCCTTGCTCGCCGGCACGGGCGGCTTCCACGGCCGCGTTCAGCGCCAGGATGTTGGTCTGGAAGGCGATGCCGTCGATGGTGCCGATGATGTCGGCGATGCGCCGGCTGGAGGCTTCCAGGCGGTCGATCTGGCTGACGGCGCGCTCCACCAGCGCGCCACCGCGCTCGGCCACCGCGCGGGCCTGGCCGGCCAGCTGGTTGGCTTCGTGGGCTTGCTCGGCGCCGTTCTTCACGTTGCCGCTGATCTGCTCGACGCTGGCGGCCGTCTGCTGCAGCGACGAGGCCTGCTCCTCGGTGCGGGCGCTGAGGTCCTGGTTGCCCTGGGCGATCTGCTGGCTGGCCGTGGCCACCGAGGCCACGCTTTCACGCACGCTGCCGACGATGTCGCGCAGGCCGTGCTGCATGGCGCCCAGCGCGGTCAGCATGTCGGCGGCCTCGTCCCGGCCACGTGCCCGCACAGGCTGGCTGAGGTCGCCCGCGGCCATGCGTCGCGCTTCGCGCACGGCCCGGCGCAGCGGCGCGACGATGGAGCGCGTGATGCCCCAGCACAGCAGGCCGCCCAGCACCAGCAGCGCGGCGCCGCCCGCCAGCACGAGCAGGCGGGAGCGCTGGTACAGCGCGTCGGCGTCGTCGGCCGTCTTGGCGATGCGGGCGATCTCGCGCGCCTTGATCTCGTCGACCTGCTTCGTGTAGGCCAGCTGCGACTCGCGCAGGCTGAGCTCCAGCAGCTCGGTGGCCTCGCCCATCTCGCCGGCACGGATGTGCAGCAGGAAGGCGCTCAGGTCGTTCTCGAACTTGTCGCCCAGCAGCTGGGCCTGGGCCACCAGTCGGCGGCCCTCCTCGGAGCGCACGCTGGGGACGATCTCGGCCCACAGGCGCTGGTTGTCCTCGCGGGCCTTGGCGATGGAGGCCAGCCAGCCGGTCTGCTTCTGCAGGTCGTCGTACAGCAGGATGTTGCGGGTCTGGCGCGCGATCTTGTTGATGTTGTCGGCGACGGTGACCAGGCGCTCCACCTTGGGCAGGCGGTCGTCGCGGATGAAGCGCAGCTGGTCGGCCAGGTCATGCAGCCCCGTCAGGGCCAGAGCGCACAGCGCCGCCATGGCGAGCAGCAGCGCGAAGAAGCTGGCGGCCAGTCGGGGGCCGATCTTGAAACGGGTCAGCAGTTGGATCATGGGCGGGCAACGGGTGGTTGCCCAGGGCGCAGGGGCCCTCGCCCGGCAGGGCGGAGGTTCTGGCGGCCCCGCTGCCATGGGCGGCGCGGGTGCGCTGCCGGTAGGCCGGTGGCTTTGCGTATCCGGCTTTCGCACGGACTTGCCCTGGACAGAGGTGGGAGTGGCGGGCCCCGGCCGCTGGCGGACGGGATGACACGAATTCTTACATTCAGGTAACAGCCGACGCGAAAATGCAAACGTTTGCTAGAGCGGCCACTCCAGGTGCTGAGGTTGGCGATGTGCGGAGTTCACGGGCGGGGGCAGGGCTTGCCGGCGACACGCGGCGATGGCGCCAACAAAAAGCCCGCCGGGCTTGCGCGCGGCGGGCGGGTGCGGTGGGGCTTGGGCCAGCGAGCGCTGGCTCAGGCTCAGCAGGCCGGGGCGGTGGCCTTGGCGGCCTCGGCGTATTCCTCGATCTGGTCGAAGTTCATGTAGCGGTAGACACTGGCCTTGTCCGCGTCGATGACGCCCATCTCCTTCAGGTACTCCTCCTTGGTCGGCAGGCGGCCCAGGCGGGACGCGATGGCCGCCAGCTCCGCCGAGCCCAGGAACACGTTGGTGTTCTTGCCCAGGCGGTTCGGGAAGTTGCGGGTGGACGTGGAGATGACGGTGGCGCCTTCACGCACCTGGGCCTGGTTGCCCATGCACAGGCTGCAGCCCGGCATTTCGGTGCGCGCACCGGCCGTGCCGAAGGCGGCGTAGTGGCCTTCCTTGATCAGCTCGCTCTGGTCCATCTTGGTCGGCGGGGCGACCCACAGCTTGACCGGGATGTCGCGCTGGCCACCCAGCAGCTTGGCCGCGGCGCGGAAGTGGCCGATGTTGGTCATGCACGAGCCGATGAAGGCCTCGTCGATCTTGGTGCCGGCGACTTCGGACAGGAACTTGGCGTCGTCCGGGTCGTTGGGGCAGCAGACGATCGGTTCCTTGATGTCGGCCAGGTCGATCTCGATGACGTGGGCGTATTCGGCGTCCTTGTCGGCTTCCAGCAGTTCGGGGTTGGCCAGCCAGGCTTCGACCTTCTCGATGCGGCGCTGCAGCGTCTTCGCGTCGGCATAACCGTCGGCGATCATGTTCTTCATCAGCACGATGTTGCTGGTGAGGTATTCCTTGATCGGCTCGGGGTTGAGCTTGATCGTGCAGCCGGCGGCGGAGCGCTCGGCGGACGCGTCGGACAGCTCGAAGGCTTGCTCGACCTTCAGGTCCGGCAGGCCTTCGATTTCCAGGATGCGGCCCGAGAAGGCGTTCTTCTTGCCAGCCTTGGCGACCGTCAGCAGGCCGGCCTTGATGGCGTACAGCGGGATGGCGTGCACGAGGTCGCGCAGCGTCACGCCCGGCTGCATCTCGCCCTTGAAGCGGACGAGCACGGACTCGGGCATGTCCAGCGGCATGACGCCGGTGGCGGCGCCGAAGGCGACCAGACCGGAGCCGGCCGGGAACGAGATGCCGATGGGGAAGCGGGTGTGCGAGTCGCCGCCGGTGCCGACGGTGTCGGGCAGCAGCAGGCGGTTCAGCCAGCTGTGGATGACGCCGTCACCCGGGCGCAGGGCCACGCCGCCGCGGTTGCTGATGAAGGCGGGCAGCTCGCGGTGGGTCTTCACGTCCACTGGCTTCGGGTAGGCGGCCGTGTGGCAGAAGGACTGCATGACCAGGTCGGCCGAGAAGCCCAGGCAGGCCAGGTCTTTCAGCTCGTCGCGGGTCATCGGGCCGGTCGTGTCTTGCGAGCCGACCGTCGTCATCTTGGGTTCGCAGTAGGTGCCCGGGCGCACGCCCTGGCCTTCCGGCAGGCCGACGGCGCGGCCGACCATCTTCTGCGCCAGCGTGAAGCCGGCCTTGGTCTCGGCGGGCGCCGAGGGCAGGCGGAACAGCGTGGAGGCCGGCAGGCCCAGGAACTCACGCGCCTTGGCGGTCAGCGAGCGGCCGATAATGAGGTTGATGCGGCCGCCGGCGCGCACTTCGTCGAACAGCACATCGCTCTTGAGCTTGAACTCGGCGACGGTCTCGCCGTTCTTCACCAGCTTGCCGTCGTAGGGCAGCACGTCGATGACGTCGCCCATTTCCAGCTTGGACACGTCGACTTCGATCGGCAGCGAGCCGGAGTCTTCCTGGGTGTTGAAGAAGATCGGGGCGATCTTGCCGCCCAGCGTGACGCCGCCGAAGCGCTTGTTCGGCACGAAGGGGATGTCCTGGCCGGTGGCCCAGATCACCGAGTTGGTGGCGGACTTGCGCGAGGAGCCGGTGCCGACGACGTCGCCGACGTAGGCCACCAGGTTGCCCTTCTTCTTGAGATCCTCGATGAACTGCATCGGGCCGCGCTTGCCGTCTTCCTCGGGCTTGAAGGCCGCGTCGGGGCGCGTGTTCTTCAGCATGGCCAGGTAGTGCAGCGGGATGTCCGGGCGGCTCCACGCGTCGGGCGCGGGCGACAGGTCGTCGGTGTTGGTCTCGCCGGGCACCTTGAAGACGGTGACGGTGATCTTCTTCTCGACTTCGGGGCGGCTCGTGAACCACTCGGCGTCGGCCCACGACTGCATCACTTCCTTGGCCTTGGCATTGCCGGCCTTGGCCTTGGTGGCGACGTCGTTGAAGTAGTCGAACATCAGCAGGGTCTTCTTCAGGCCCTCGGCGGCGACGCCGGCGACTTCGGCGTCGTCCAGCAGCTCGATCAGCGGATGCACGTTGTAGCCGCCCACCATGGTGCCCAGCAGCTCGGTGGCCTTGGCCTTGGATATCAGGCCGACCTGGATGTCGCCGTGCGCGACGGCGGCCAGGAAGGAGGCCTTGACCTTGGCAGCGTCGTCCACGCCCGGGGGCACGCGGTGCGTCAGCAGGTCCAGCAGGACCGCGTCTTCGCCGGCCGGCGGGTTCTTGATCAGCTCGATCAGCTCGGCGACCTGTTTGGCGTCCAGCGCGAGGGGCGGGATGCCCAGGGCGGCGCGCTCGGAAACGTGTTGGCGGTAGGCGGTAAGCATGGTGTTTCTCCGTTGAAGCAGCAGGTCAGGCAGAGGTCGGCACGAGCACCCTCAGCCCCTTGAAATAGTCTCGGTAGAAGCCGTCGTCGCGCGTGATGAGGCCGTCGCACTGCATCATCGCGTGGGAGCCGATCAGGAAGTCGGCGACGGTGCGGGTGCGGTTGCCGCCCCGCTGGCGGTAGCGGCGCTGCATCTCGCCGGCGCGCAGCGCCGACTTGGCCTCCATCGCGTCGAAGCGGATGCCCAGTTCCTCCAGGAACTGCAGCACATCGGTGCCGCCCTTGAATGCCGTGCACACCTCCGCCAGCGCCACCTCGCACAGCACGACGGGGCCGACATGCAGCGCCTGGCGCAGCGCCTCGGCGGCGCTGGCGCTGGCGTCGTCGTCACCGGCGATCAGGTCGATCAGCACGGAGGAGTCGCTGGCGATCAAGGGGTGGGCTCCCCGGCGTCCGGCTCGGGGGGCAGGTAGGGGTCGCCCGGGGCGTGGCCGCGGATGGAGCGCATGGCCTCGTCGGTGCTGGCGAAGCCGTCGAGCTTGAAGCGGCCACGCAGCCGCGAGATGGCGTCGTCGACGTTCTTGCGCAGGATGATGCGGCCGCCGTCCAGCTCGACCTTGAGCGTCGTGCCCTTGGTCAGCCCCAGGGCGTCTCGGACGGCTTTGGGCAGCGTGATCTGCCCGCGCTCGGCAACGGTGGCTTCCATGGCGACTCCGGCGCTGGGCCGTCGCGGAAGCGCACGGCTCAGGTATGCATCAGAAAGTATGTATTCATTCTACATACCCGAGTCGCGGGTCTCAAGCGCAGGGCCGAGACTTACTTGCCGGCGGTGGGCGTGATGCCCAGGCCGTTGCGCGCGGCGGCGGCGGCTTCGGCTTCGGGATCGGCCATCTTGGCGGCCTTGGCCGCGGCGATCAGCTTTTCCTGCTCGGGGTGGATGCACTCGTCCAGCAGGCGCTGGCCGATCTTGGTGTCCAGCAGCATGGACTTGTTGGCGATCTGGATCATCAGCGTGCGGCCGGTCACGTCTTCCAGGCGCAGCGCGCCGGTGGACGACAGCACGGGCTTCATCGTGATGACCTGCTTCTTCCAGGCCACGTTGATGTAGCCGGCCACCTTGGGGTGCTTGTCGATCAGCACGCTTTCCTTGAACTCGCAGGCGTAGTTGCCCAGGTAGGCGCGCTCGGCAGCGGCCAGTTGGGCTTCGTCGGCGTCCACCAGCACGGGCTCGGGCGGGGGCGGCGGGGTCTTCTTGGCCGGGGCCTTGGCGAGCGGCCTGGCGGCCGGCTTTGCGGCGGCGGGCTTGGCCTCGGCGGCCTTCGGAGCGGCGGGCTTGGGTGCCGGCGTCTGGGCGAAGGCGGGCAGGGCGGCGCAGAGGATCAGGGCGGCGGCGCCGCGGAGCGTGGGGAACTGCATCGGAAGTGGCGTGGACGGAAGGAGGGAATGAGGCGGCGCATGATGACCGCAAACAGGTCGCGCAGCGGTGAGCAGATGTAGGCATTGTCCGACGTGCGCAACCGCACGCCGGCCCGTGCTTTACCCGATGGCTGCTGGGAAGAACGCCTGCCGGGCCTCGGCAGGCAGCGCGCGGCCGGTGCGCTCGGCGCGTTCCAGCACGGTCCAGAAGTAGCGGTAGCTGGCGCGGTCGTGCAGGCGGTCGCGGAAGGACGTCGGCGCCCAGTGCGCGGCCTGGGCGGCCAGCAGCAGTTCGGCGGCTTCCTCGATCTCGTCGGCCGCGGGCGCGAACGCGTCGACGATGGGGGCGATCTGGTCGGGGTGGATGCTCCACATGCGCGTGTAGCCGAAGTCCCGGGCGGCGCGGCGCGCGGCCGCGGCCAGCGCGGCGCGGTCGCGGAACTCGGTGACGACGCAGTGCGACGGCACCTTGCCGAACGCGTGCGCGGCGGCCGCGATCTCCAGCTTGGCGCGCACCACCAGCGGGTGCTCGAACTGGCCGGGCAGCTCCATCGCCGCCTTCGGGATGGCGCCGCCGTGGGCGGACACGAAGTCCATCAGGCCGAAGGACAGCGACTCGATGCGCGGGTGGGCGGCGATGCGGAACACCTCGCGCAGCGCGCCGTGCGTCTCGATGAGCACCTGCAGCGCCAGCCTGGGGGCGCCATGGCGGTCGCAGGCGGCGTCGATGGCGGCCACGGCACGCTCCACGTCGTCGGCGCTCTCCGGCTTGGGGATCATCAGGTAGGCCAGGCGCTGGCAGGCCTTGGCGATCAGCGTGTCGACATCGGCCTCGAAGGCCGCGTGGCCCCACGGATGCACGCGCGCGCCGACGCGGCCGAAGCGGTTGGCCGCGCTGGTCGCCAGTTCGGCGATCAGCAGCGCGTGCTCGGCCTCGCCGCCGACGGGCGCGCCGTCCTCGGCGTCCAGCGTGATGTCGAACACGGGGCCCAGTTCGGCCTGCAGCGCCAGGCTCTTCCTCATGCGGGCCTCGACGCCGCAGTAGTGGTCGACGACGGGCAGCGTCGGGCGGGCGGCTTCGTGGCCGAACAAGGCCAGGCGGGGATGCAGGAGGTCGGTCATCGGCAATGAAAAAGGGCCGGCAAGCCGGCCCTTCACGGGTGAGGCGCTGGGCCCGATTACAGCAGGTGCTTGACGCCGTCCTGCTCGTCCGTCAGTTCCTTCAGCGTCTTGTTGATGCATTCCTGCGAGAACGCGTCGATCTCGATGCCTTGCACGATCTTGTATTCGCCGCCTTCGCAGGTGACGGGGTAGCCGAACATGACGTCCTTGGGGATGCCGTACTCGCCGTTCGACGGGATGCCCATCGTGACCCACTTGCCGTTGGTGCCCAGGGCCCAGTCACGCATGTGGTCGATGGCGGCGTTGGCGGCCGAGGCAGCCGACGACAGGCCACGGGCGGCAATGATGGCTGCGCCGCGCTTGCCGACGGTGGGCAGGAACGTTTCACGGTTCCACTGCTCGTCGTTGATCATGTCCTTGACCGAGGCGCCATCGATGGTGGCGTTGCGGTAGTCGGCGTACATCGTCGGCGAGTGGTTGCCCCACACGGCCAGCTTCTCGATGGAGGCGACGGCCTTGCCGGTCTTGGCGGCGAGTTGCGACGCGGCGCGGTTGTGGTCCAGGCGCAGCATGGCGGTGAAGTTCTTGGCCGGCAGGTCCGGGGCCGACTTCATCGCGATGTAGGCGTTGGTGTTGGCGGGGTTGCCCACGACCAGCACCTTGACGTTGCGCGAGGCGACGGCGTTGAGTGCCTTGCCCTGCGTCGTGAAGATGGCGCCGTTGACGGCCAGCAGCTCGGCGCGCTCCATGCCGGGGCCGCGCGGACGCGAGCCGACGAGCAGCGCGTAGTCGGTGTCCTTGAAGGCGGTCATCGGGTCGCTGTGCGCTTCGACGCCGGCCAGCAGCGGGAAGGCGCAGTCTTCCAATTCCATGATCACGCCCTTCAGCGCGTTCTGAGCCTTCTCGTCGGGGATTTCCAACAGCTGCAGGATGACGGGCTGGTCCTTGCCCAGCATTTCGCCGGAGGCGATGCGGAACAGCAGGGCATAGCCGATCTGGCCAGCAGCGCCGGTGACGGCGACGCGAACGGGTTTCTTGCTCATGGAAAGTCTCCGAAGGGGCAGTTGAAAAGGCGTTGACGAGGGCTTGACAAGGACGTGCGGCCCTGAACCCGTCAAGTGTACGGGCATACCCTGTGCTGCAATCGGCCCATGCCCAAGACCCCCGCGCCGCTGTACGAACAGATCCGCCAGCTCATCGTTGCCGCGCTGGCCGCGGGGGAGTGGCGGCCCGGCGACGCGCTGCCCAGCGAGGCGGCGCTGGCCCAGCGCTTCGGCGCCAGCCCCGGCACCGTGCGCCGCGCGCTGGACGAGCTGACGGCCGAGAACCTCGTCGAGCGCCGCCAGGGCAGCGGCACGTTCGTTTCCACGCATTCGGCGCCGCGCCAGCAGTTCCGTTTCCTGCGTCTGGTGGCCGACGACGGCGAGCGCGGCTTCACGCGCGAATTGCTGGGCTGCCGTCGCATGCGCGCGACAGCCGCGATCGCCCATGCGCTGGGGCTGCGCGCGGCGGAGCCCGTCATCGAGGTCCGCCGGCTGCTGCATCGGCGCGACCGACCCGTCGTGCTTGATGAACTGTGGCTTCCCGAGCGGCATTTCGAGGGGCTCAGCGCGGACGTGCTCGCGCAACACCCGGGCACGCTGTATGCGCTGTTCGAGGCGCGTTTCGGCGTGCACATGGTGCGGGCGGAGGAGAAGCTGCGCGCCGTTGCTGCCACGCCGGAGGTGGCGGCGCTGCTGCAGGTCGGCGAGGGCGAGCCGCTGCTGTGCGTGGAGCGGCTGGCCTACACCTACGGTGACCGGCCGGTCGAACTCAGGCGCGGTCTCTACTACACCAGCTCGGATCACTACAGCAACGAACTGAACTGAAGTTGACGATGGCGCAGTGCAGCATGACGCTGCGTGGGGTCAAGGGTTGGCCCTAGAATCGTTTGGTTTCACCCCGATTACGCAGGCTCGACCATGGCGGACAGCGCAAAGACAAGACCCGTATACCGAAATATTCACGTCACGCAGATCGTCAGCTACCGACTCCCGCCCGCGGGCATCGTGTCCATCCTGCACCGCGTCAGCGGTGTGGTGATGTTCCTGCTGCTGCCCTTCGTGGTCTGGATGCTGGATTCGAGCCTGAGCTCGGAGATCTCCTACGACGGCTTCACGAACGTGTTCGTCGCGGGCGTTGCCGGCTTGCCGGCCTGGCTCGTGAAACTGGTCGTGCTGGGCCTGCTGTGGGCCTATCTGCACCACTTCATCGCCGGCGTGCGCCACCTGTGGATGGACGCGACGCACAGCGTCAGCAAGGCCCAGGGCCACAGCTCGGCGGTCGTCACGCTGGCCCTGAGCATCGCGCTGACGCTGGTGCTGGGCGCCAAGCTGTTCGGCCTGTACTGAGCCTCATTCCAGAAGGACAACAACAATGAGCACTTTCGGCTCCAAGCGCCTGGTCGTTGGCGCGCACTACGGACTGCGGGACTGGCTGGCCCAGCGCATCACCGCCGTGCTGATGGCCCTGTTCACCGTCGCCGTGCTGGCGCGCTTCCTGATGCCCGGTGAACTGGGCTATGACCACTGGGCGGGCGTGTTCGCCCCGCAGTGGATGAAGGTCCTGACCTTCGTCGCCATCCTGTCGCTGACCTACCACGCGTGGGTGGGCGTGCGCGACATCTGGATGGACTACGTCCAGCCGGTCGGCATCCGGCTGGCGCTGCAAGTGTTTTCGATCGTGTGGTTGCTCGGCTGTGCCGGCTGGGCGATCCAGGTGCTGTGGAGACTGTGATGACGGCAAAGATTTCGACCCGCAAGTTCGACGTGGTCATCGTCGGGGCCGGTGGCTCCGGCATGCGCGCCTCGCTGCAGCTGGCGCGTGCCGGCCTGAACGTGGCCGTGCTGTCCAAAGTCTTCCCGACCCGCTCGCACACGGTGGCGGCGCAGGGTGGCATCGGTGCGTCGCTCGGCAACATGAGCGAGGACAACTGGCACTACCACTTCTACGACACCGTCAAGGGCTCCGACTGGCTGGGTGACCAGGACGCCATCGAGTTCATGTGCCGTGAAGCGCCCAAGGTCGTGTACGAGCTTGAGCACTTCGGCATGCCCTTCGACCGCAATGCCGACGGCACCATCTACCAGCGCCCGTTCGGCGGCCACACCGCCAACTACGGTGAAAAGCCCGTGCAGCGCGCCTGCGCCGCGGCCGACCGCACCGGTCACGCGATGCTGCACACGCTGTACCAGCAGAACGTCAAGGCCCGCACGCAGTTCTTCGTCGAATGGATGGCGCTGGACCTGATCCGCGACGCCGAAGGCGACGTGGTCGGCGTGACGGCCCTGGAAATGGAAACCGGTGAGGTGCACATCCTGCAGGGCAAGACCGTCCTGCTGGCCACCGGTGGCGCCGGTCGCATCTTCGCGGCCTCCACCAATGCCTTCATCAACACCGGTGACGGCCTGGGCATGGCGGCGCGTGCCGGCATCCCGCTGGAAGACATGGAGTTCTGGCAGTTCCACCCGACCGGTGTGCACAACGCCGGCGTGTTGCTGACCGAAGGCTGCCGTGGCGAAGGCGCCATCCTGCGCAATGCCAATGGCGAGCGCTTCATGGAACGCTATGCCCCCACGCTGAAGGACCTGGCCCCGCGTGACTTCGTCTCGCGCTGCATGGACCAGGAAATCAAGGAAGGTCGCGGCTGCGGTCCCAACAAGGACTACATCAACCTCGACATGACCCACCTGGGCGCGGACACCATCGCCAAGCGTCTGCCGTCGGTGCTGGAGATCGGCCACAACTTCGCGAACGTCGACATCACGAAGGAGCCGATCCCCGTGGTGCCGACCATCCACTACCAGATGGGTGGCATCCCCACCAACATCCACGGTCAGGTGGTGGCGCCGAAGAACGGCAATGCCAACGAAATCATCAACGGCCTCTACGCTGTCGGCGAATGCGCCTGCGTGAGCGTGCACGGCGCCAACCGCCTGGGCACGAACTCGCTGCTCGACCTGCTCGTGTTCGGCCGCGCCGCCGGCAACCACCTCGTGGCTGCCGACCTCGGCAAGCGCTCGCACAAGGCCCTGCCGGCCGATGCCGCCGACCGCTCGCTCGCCCGCCTGGCCCGCCTCGATGGCAGCACCAGCGGCGAGTACGCACAAGACGTCGCCAACGACCTGCGCGCCGCGATGCAGCAGCACGCCGGCGTGTTCCGCACGCAGGCCATGCTCGACGAGGGTGTGACCAAGATCGCCGAGATTGCCCAGCGCGTGAAGAACATCACGCTGAAGGACAAGTCCAAGGTCTTCAACACGGCCCGCATCGAGGCGCTGGAAGTCGAGAACCTGATCGAGGCCGCCCAGGCCACGATCGTCTCGGCCGCCGCCCGCAAGGAAAGCCGCGGCGCCCACACCGTGAACGACTACGGCGACACCCCGGCCCACCCGAACGGCCGCAACGACGAAGAGTGGATGAAGCACACGCTGTGGTACTCCGAAGGCAACCGCCTGGACTACAAGCCCGTGAACCTCAAGCCGCTCACCGTTGAATCGGTCCCGCCGAAGGTTCGCACCTTCTGACGACCGGCCGCCCCAGGACACCAAGACCATGAAGCGCACCTTCCAGATTTACCGCTACGACCCGGACAAGGATGCCAAGCCCTACATGCAGACCCTCGAGGTCGAGCTGGACGGCTCCGAGCGCATGCTGCTGGACGCCCTGAACAAGCTCAAGGCCGTCGATCCCAGCCTGTCCTTCCGTCGCTCCTGCCGCGAGGGCGTTTGTGGCTCCGACGCCATGAACATCAACGGCAAGAACGGCCTGGCCTGCCTGACGAACATGCGCACGCTGCCGGGCACCATCGTGCTCAAGCCGCTGCCTGGCCTGCCCGTCGTGCGCGACCTGATCGTCGACATGACGCAGTTCTTCAAGCAGTACCACTCGATCAAGCCCTACCTCGTCAACGACAACATCCCGCCCGACACCGAGCGGCTGCAGTCGCCCGAGGAGCGTGATGAGCTCAACGGCCTGTACGAGTGCATCCTGTGCGCGAGCTGCTCCACGAGCTGCCCGAGCTTCTGGTGGAACCCCGACAAGTTCGTCGGCCCGGCCGGCCTGCTGCAGGCCTACCGCTTCATCGCCGACAGCCGCGACGAAGCCACCGCCGAGCGCCTGGACAACCTCGAAGACCCGTACCGCCTGTTCCGTTGCCACACCATCATGAACTGCGTGGACGTCTGCCCCAAGGGCCTGAACCCCACGAAGGCCATCGGCAAGATCAAGGAACTGATGGTCCGCCGCGCGGTCTGACGGGATGAGTGCCGTGGCTGCTCCGATGATCGATGAACGCGCGCTGTCCAAGCTGCGCTGGCGCTGCCGTCGGGGCCTGCTCGAGAACGATCTCTTCATCGATCGCTTCTTCACCCGCAAGGGCGAGCAGGTCAGCGTCACCGAGGCCGAAGGCCTCACGGCGCTGATGGACCTGGCCGACAACGACCTTCTCGACCTGCTGCTGTGCCGCAAGGAACCCAGTGGTGAAATCGACACCGCTGCGGTGCGCGAGGTTCTGACCGAACTGCGTACCTGATCGAATCGCTTTTAAAACCCAAAGGACTGCACCATGACCCCGTCCGACGTCAAAGCAACCCTGTCGTTCTCCGACGGCAGCCCCTCGATGGACCTGCCGCTGTACAAGGGCAGCATCGGCCCGGATGTCATCGACATCCGCAAGCTCTACGGCCAGACCGGCAAGTTCACCTACGACCCCGGCTTCCTGTCGACGGCGTCGTGCAACTCCACGATCACCTACATCGACGGTGACAAGGGCGAACTGCTGTACCGCGGCTACCCCATCGAGCAGCTCGCGGTGAACTGCGACTACCTCGAGACCTGCTACCTGCTGCTGTACGGAGAGCTGCCGAACGAGAGCCAGAAGGCCAGCTTCGAAGACCGCGTGATGCACCACACGATGGTCAACGAGCAGATGCAGTTCTTCCTGCGCGGCTTCCGCCGTGACGCCCACCCGATGGCCGTCATGACGGGCCTGGTGGGCGCGATGTCGGCTTTCTATCACGACAGCACCGACATCAATAACCCCGAGCACCGCGAGATCGCGGCGATCCGCCTGATCGCCAAGATGCCCACGCTCGTGGCCATGGCCTACAAGTACACGATCGGCCAGCCCTACATCTACCCGAAGAACGACCTGAGCTACGCAGGCAACTTCATGCGGATGATGTTTGCCACGCCGTGCGAGGAGTACAAGCCCAACGACGTGCTGGTGCGCGCGATGGACCGCATCTTCACGCTGCACGCGGACCACGAGCAGAACGCGTCGACGTCGACCGTGCGCCTGTGCGGCTCGTCGGGCACCAACCCGTTCGCGGCCATCGCGGCCGGCGTGGCCTGCCTGTGGGGCCCCGCGCACGGCGGCGCCAACGAGGCCTGCCTGAACATGCTGGGCGACATCCAGAAGAACGGTGGCGTGGCCCGCATCGGCGACTTCATCGGCAAGGTCAAGGACAAGAACTCCGGCGTCAAGCTGATGGGCTTCGGCCACCGGGTCTACAAGAACTACGACCCGCGCGCCAAGCTGATGCGCGAGACCTGCCACGAAGTCCTGAACGAGCTGGGCCTGCAGAACGACCCGCTGTTCGAGCTGGCCATGAAGCTGGAAAAGATCGCGCTGGAAGACGAGTACTTCGTCGCCCGCAAGCTCTACCCGAACGTGGACTTCTACTCGGGCATCGTGCAGCGCGCCATCGGCATCCCCGTGCCGCTGTTCACCGCCATCTTCGCGCTGGCCCGCACGGTCGGCTGGATCGCCCAGCTCAATGAGATGATCGGCGACCCCGAGTACAAGATCGGCCGCCCGCGCCAGCTGTTCGTCGGCGCCGCGCCGCGCGACGTGAAGCCCATCGGCCAGCGCTGATCGCTGAGCGGCGTTCGGCGCCTCACGCGAACCCCTCGGTCACCCCCGAGGGGTTTTTCATTTTGGAGTCCTGATGACCGTTCCCGAGATCCTCGTGCTGGGCAGCGTCAACCGCGATCTGATCGTGCATGCGCCGCGCCTGCCGCTGCCGGGTGAGACGCTGCGCGGCCAGCGGTTTGGCTCATGCCTGGGCGGCAAGGGTGCCAACCAGGCGGTGGCTGCGGCACGACTCGGCGCCAAGGTGGCGCTGGCCGCGCGCGTGGGGCTAAAGGAGAACGGGGCGGCGATGGTGGCGCAGCTGAAGGGCGAGGGCGTCGACACACGCTTCGTCGCCCAGCCCGCCGATGAAGTGCCGGGCGTGGCGCTCATCGTTGTCGGCGCCGAGGATGCCGAGAACCAGATCGTCACCGTGGCGGGCTCCAACGGCACGCTGCCGCTGGCGCAGGTGGAGGCGCTGGAACTGGCCAGCCTGCGCTGGCTCATCGCGCAGCAGGAGTTGCCGCTGGAGAGCGTGGCCCGCGCGTTCGAGCGCGCCCGCGCGGCCGGTGTGAAGACGCTTCTGAACGCTGCGCCCTACCGACCCGGCTGCGAGGTGCTGCTGCCGCTGGTGGACCTGCTGGTCGTCAACGCGCTGGAGGCGCAGGCACTGGTGACCACACTGGGCGGCGGCGTGGCCGGGCCCGAGGCGCTGGCGCAGGCGCTGCGCGCCAAGGGGCCGGCCGCGGTGCTGGTGTCGCTGGGGGCCGACGGCCTGTGCTGGGTCGATGCCCAGGGCGTGCGCCGCGTGCCGGCCCGCGAGGTGAAGGCGGTCGACACCGTCGGCGCGGGCGACACGCTGGTGGGCGGCCTCGTCACCGCGCTGGCCGAGGGCCAGGCGGTCGAGCAGGCGCTGGCCTTCGCCCAGGCTGCGGCCGCCATTGCCGTGTCGCGCGCCGGCGTGCAGGATGCGATGCCGCGTCGAGCCGAAGTCGAGCAACTGCTCAAGAACTGAATCCCACAAGGAGAACGAGAGATGTCCCAGACCCTGCTGCTGCCCCGCTGGCTGCTGACGATGAAGGCCGGCGAAGACACGCTGGAACACCACGGCCTGCTGATCGACGGCGAGCGCATCGCCGCCATCGGCACCCACGCCGAACTGCTGGCGAAGTACCCGCAGGCCACGCGCGTGGACCTGCCCGAGCAGATCCTCATCCCCGGCCTCATCAACGCCCATGCGCACTCCGCCATGACGCTGCTGCGCGGCGTGGCCGACGACGTGCCGCTGATGGATTGGCTGCAGAACCACATCTGGCCGCTGGAGAAGCAGTGGGTCAGCGAGGCCTGGACCTATCTCGGCTCCAAGCTCGCGGCCGCCGAAGGCCTGCGCAGCGGCACGACGTACATCAACGACATGTACTTCTTCCCGACCGCGATGGCCCGCGCGGCGGTGGACTCGGGCGTGCGCGCCGCCGTGTCGATGAACGTCATCGACTTCCCGACCGGTTACGCGTCGGGCCCGGACGACTACATCGCCAAGGGCGTGGCTGCCTACGAGCAGTACAAGGGCGAGAAGCTGCTCGACTGGACCAGCGCGCCGCACGCGCCCTACACGGTGTCGGACGAGACCTTCATCAAGCTGCGCGATCTGGCCGAGAAGCTGGACATCCAGATGCACTGCCACATCCACGAGACGGCGGGTGAGGTGTCCGACGGCATCAAGGCCCACGGCGTGCGCCCCATCGAGCGGCTGGACAAGCTGGGCCTGTTCAGCGAGCGGATGATTGCCGTGCACATGGTCCACCTGAACGAGGCGGAAATCGAGCTGATGGCGAAGAAGGGCGTGCACCTGGTGCACAACCCCAACTCCAACCTGAAGCTGGCGTCGGGCGTGATGCCCCTGAAGGCGCTGGAAGCTGCCGGCGTCAATACCATCCTCGGCACCGATGGCGCCGCGTCCAACAACCGGCTGGACATGTTCGGTGAGATCCGCTCGGCGGCGCTGCTGGCCAAGGGCATCACCGGCGATCCGACGGTGGCCTCGGCGCGCACGGCGCTGGAGATGGCGACGATCCGTGCCGCCAAGGCCATGGGCCGCGCCGACGACCTGGGCTCGCTGGAAGTGGGCAAGCTGGCCGACGTCGTGGCCGTGTCGCTGGACAGCCTGGAATGCCAGCCCGTCTACAACGCCGCCGCGCAGCTGGTCTACGTGGCCGGCCGCGAGCACGTCAGCAACGTCTGGGTGGGCGGCCGCCAGGTGCTGAAGGAGCGCCAGCCGACAACCATCGACGTGCCGGCACTGCTTGCTGAAGTCCGCGACGTTGTCGGCCGCATGCGCGCCGCGAAATGATGCCCCTCGCCCAGTCTCGCCACGCTGAACGCGGGCGAGCCTGAGCGGCCCCCCGAGGGGGCGGCGATGCTTGCGGCGTTGAGCCGCAAGCACATCGCCCGCGGGCCGGCTTGGGGCGGCCCGGCGCTCGTCCCTCGGCTGGGTCAGAAGTTCAATCGAGCGCCTACGCGGTACTGCCGCCCCAGCACGTCGTACAGGAACGGGTTGATGCCGTAGCCGGTGCCCGTCTGCGGCGCGGCCACCGGGTCCACGTCGGTCAGGTTGTCGATCTTGAAGTAGACCGACACGGTCTTGTTGACCTTGTACGAGCCGCCGATGTCCCAATAGAACGCGCCCTTCATCTGGTTGTTCAGGATGGTGGCGCGTGTGACGGTGGACACCGGGCAGTTGGTCTGGCACTCGATGAACTCGTGGCTGTAGACGCCGTCGCTGATCCAGCGCTGCGACACGGTGAAGCTGGCCGTGTCGGTCTCCCACGACTGCGAGAACTGGCCCTTCCACTTCGGCGTGTTGCCGAGGTTCACGCCGGCCGCCTCGGTGGGGATGGTGCCGACGACGCCGGAGTTGGTCTTGAAGGTCTGCGTGTGCGTGGCCAGGCCGCGCAGCGTGAGGCTGCCGGGCAGGCCCACGCTGCCGAGGTTGAAGCGGTACAGGGCCTCCAGGTCCCAGCCCTTGTTGCGCATGGAGGCGAGGTTGAAGGCCTGCAGCGTCACGTACTTGGTGGCGCTGACGAGGTCCATGGCGGCGCAGATCTCCTGGTTGCCGGCGGCGCAGAGGTCCACCTCCTGCTGCGCGTTCAGCGAGGAGATGACGTCGTTGACCTTGATGTCGAAGTAGTCGACTGAGGCGCTGAAGCCCGGCGCCCATTTCGGCTGCGTCAGCACCAGGCCGAGCGTGGTGTTGCGGGCGATCTCGGGGCGCAGCTTGGTGTTGCCGATGGTGCGCTGCTGGACGGTGAGCGTCGTGCCGCCGGAGTTGACGGTGTTGTTGACGACCAGCGGCGCTGCGAACAGCTCGCTGAGGTTGGGGGCGCGCACGTCACGGGACGTGACCGCGCGCAGGCGCAGGCCGTCCACGCCGGTCTTCCACGTGGAGCCAAGCTTCCAGCTGTCGACGCTGCCCGAGGTGCTGTAGCGCGTGTGGCGGCCGGCCATGTTGACGTTGGCCTCGCCCAGGCTGGCCGACTTGAACAGCGGCAGGTTCAGCTCTAGGAAGCCTTCCTTGACGTTGTAGCTGCCCTCGGCGTTGTGATAGTTGCCGGCGTACCAGTTGTTGCCGATGGCGGTGTTGAGCAGCGGGTCGGCCGGGTACTCCGGCGTGTTGGGCGTGGCCGTGGAGACGCCGTTGCCGTAGGGGTCGCCGATGACGTAGTACTGCTCCCGGCGCGCCTCGGCGCCGAAGGCGACGGCCACGGGGCCGGCCCATAGCGAGAACGGCTCGCCGTTGACGCTGAAGCTGGCGACCGACTGGCGCTGGCGCGATTGCTGGCGCGGGCCGTTGGCGGGCTCGATGTAGGCCATGGCGGCCGGGTTGGCGGGCACGTCGCCGATGATGTTCAGCGGCACGCAGCCCGCCGCGACGGCCGCCGGGTTGCGGCAGATGATGGTGTTGTTGGGGCCGCGGATGGCGTCGATGGCGGCGTTGTAGCGCGCGTTCAGCGACATGTTGGCGACGCGGATGTCGATGGTGTTCTGGCCGTGGCTGGCGTAGGCGTCATACGTCCAGTCCTTGCCCAGCATCTCGAAGCGGCCGTTGGCGCCCACCACCGCACGGGCCTGCGTGCGCACCGGGTTGACCTCGATGTCCTTGGGGAAGACCGCGTTGGCCGTGCCGTACTTGAAGCTGGTGATGTTGTTGGCGGCGCAGGCGGTGACGATGGATGCCGGCAGGAAGGGGTTGTCGCACTGGATGGTCAGGTTGTCGTTCTTGGCTGCGCCGGGGTTGGGCGTGAACAGCGAGTCGACCTTGCCGTAGTTCAGGCTGAAGAAGACCTCGTGGTCTGGCGTCACCTCGAGGCTGCCGCGCGTGTAGGCCACCTGGCGGGTCATGTTCATGCCCAGCGTGGTGCCGCCGCCCACCGTGCCGCTGAGGTCGCCGCCGACGCAGAACGGCGTCACGCAGCCGGTGACGGCGCCGGTCTTCGTGGGTACGCCGTTCGAGCCGTATTGGAACTGGAAGGGCACGCCGTCCTTGCCGAAGGCCGTGCCCTGCAGCGGGCCGTTGGTGATGAGGCCGTACTTGGCGTACTGGAACTGCTGGGCGTCCTCGATGAAGGTGTACTGCGGCTTGCCGTCGGTGGTCTGCGCGATGGGGCGCACCTGGAAGGCCGGGTTCCTGAACCAGGTGCGGCCGTTGGCGCCGGCGCCGCCGAAGCGGGGGGAGGGCACGCCGCGCTCGCGGTTGTATTCGACGCTGGCCGTCAGGTGCGCACGGCCGTCCAGGAAGCCACGGCCCCAGGCGGCCTGCAGCGTGGCGTTCTCGTCGTCGCCGTAGTTCGTCTGGCCGGCCTCGACGTTGGCCTTGAAACCGGTGAAGCGCTTGTCGGTGATGAAGTTGACGACACCGCCGACGGCATCCGAGCCGTACGAGGCCGACGCGCCACCGGTCACGACGTCCACCTGCTTGACCAGCAGCTGCGGGAACTGGCTGACGTCGGTGACGCCGGTCACGTTGGCGCCGACGACGCGCTGGCCGTCGATCAGCGTCAGCGTGCGGATGGGGCCCAGGCCGCGCAGGCTCAGCGAGCTGAGGCCCTGGATGCCGGAGCTGGTGCTGTTGGTGCTGGTGGTGCGGCCCGTGCTGCCTTGCAGCGCGGGCAGCTCGGCGATGGCGTTGAACAGGTTGGGTTTGGCGAGCTTGTCCAGGTCGGCGGCCACCATGCGGGTCGTCGGCGTGGGCTGCGTGAAGCCGCGCGCGGAGATGCGCGAGCCGGACACGACGACGGGGCTCAGCACGTTGGAGGCGCTGGCCGAGGCGGCATCGGCCGGGGCCTCGGGCGCGGCGTCCTGCGCCCGGGCCGCCAGCGCGAAGCTGGCGCAGGCGCCCAGGGCGGCGAGATGGATGAGGGTGCGATGGCCGGGGGTGTGCATGGAAGTCTCCTGGGTGGCGGCACCGTGCCGCTTGTTGTCATGAATTGGATAGCGCTGTCCGATCGGGTTAAAAAAATGGGGTCGGCCACCTTTTTGCCCGCGCGACGCGCGCGCCTTCCCGCCTGAGACTGTCCGCCGGGTACGGCCGGTTTCAGAATGGGATTGCGCTATCCTAGGAGTCGAATCTCCCCGCCGGTATCGGGGATACCATCTAGTGATGCCCCCACGCCACCCCGATTCCGCCGCGCCTGCACGACGAACCCGGGCCACCGGCCGCGTGACGCTGGCCGACGTGGCGCGCGAGGCCGGCGTCAGCCCCATCACCGTCTCCCGGGCGCTGCGCGGCGAGCGCGCCGTGGCGAAGGAGCTCTGCGAGCGCGTGCAGGCCGCGGCGACCGCGCTCGGTTACGTGCCCGACCCGGCCGCCCGCGCGCTGGCCTCGGCGCGCAGCTCGCACGTGGCGGTGCTTATTCCGAAGCTCAGCAACACCTTGTTCGTCGAGTTGCTGGACGCCGTGCAGACCAGCCTGGTGCCGGCCGGTTACCAGACGCTGATCGGCGTGACGCACTACGACGCGGGCGAGGAGGAGGCGGTGCTGCGCAGCTTTCTGGCGCACCGGCCTGCGGGCCTCATCGTCACCGGGCGCGACCGCAGCCCGGCGGCCACCGCGATGATCGAAGGCAGCGGCGTGCCTTGCGTGCACGTGATGGAGGTGCTGGCGGAGCCCGGCAGCCACAGCGTGGGCTTCTCGCAGCGCGACGCCGGGCGGGCCATCACGCAGCATCTGCTGGACGGCGGCCGGCGCCACATCGCCTACGTGGCTGCCCAGCTGGACCCGCGCACGCTGGAGCGCGGCGAGGGCTATGCCGACGCGCTGGCGCAGGCCGGCCTGGGCGAGCGAGTCCACAAGCTGCTGAGCCCGGAACCGTCGTCCATGGCGCTGGGCGGCGAGATGCTGGCGCGCGTGCTGCGCGAGGCGCCCGACACCGATGCGATCTTCTTCTGCAACGACGACCTGGCCCAGGGCGCGCTGCTGGCCGCGCTGCGGCTGGGTGTGGACGTGCCGGGGCGCGTGGCCATCGCCGGCTTCAACGACCTGCCCGGCAGCGACCAGATGCTGCCGCCGCTGACCACCGTGGCCACGCCGCGCCGCGAGATCGGCGAGCAGGCGGCGCAGATGCTGATGAAGCTGATGCGCGGCGAGGCGGTGGAGCAGCCCAACGTGGACCTGGGCTTCCAGGTGGTCAAGCGGGCGTCAGCCTAGTTCCACGTCCAGCCGGTAGCTGCGGCCGGGCTGGATGTCGCGCACCAGTGCGTCGGCCAGCGGCGTGCCGTCCAGCAGCACGCGTGAGCGGCCGGTGCGGCGCACCTGCAGCTCGAAGTGCGCGCCGCGGAACTCGCGGGTGGCGCTCAGCCGGTCCCAGCCCGACGGCAGCTGCGGCTTCACGAGCAGCCCCTGCGCGCAGCCGCGCAGGCCGCACAGCCCTTCGATGACGCTGCGGTAGGCCCAGGCCGCGGTGCCGGTGTTGAACAGCTGGCTGGAGCGGCCCGCGGTGCGCGGGAACTCGCGATGCGCGCCGCGGTAGTAGTTCGGGATGAAGACCGGCAGCTGGCCGCGCCGCAGCAGGTCGGCCTCGTCCGGCCCCGGCACCATCGCGCGCAGCGCGCGCCAGGCGCGGTCGGCCTCGCCGGCGTCGTACAGCGCGTGCACGTAGAAGCTGGCCGCGTGGTTGTAGACGGCGCCGTTCTCGGCCGAGCCCGGGTGCTTCTGCGTGACGCGGCCCACGTCGTCGCGCATGCGGCTGTACGGCGGGTTGAACATCGCCACGCCGTGCGGCGTCTCCAGCTGGGCCTCGATGGCGGCGAGCATCTTCGCGCGCTGTGCGTCGTCGGCCGCGCCGCTGAGCATGGCCCAGGACTGCGGGTTCAGGTAGAGGCGGCCTTCGGTGTCGGCCTTGACGCCGAAGATCACGCCGTCGTCGGTGATGCCGCGGGCGAACCAGTCGCCGTCCCACAGGTGGCGGTTGGCGGCGTCGTTGAGCTCTTGCGCGGCGGCGCGCCAGCGCGTGGCGGCTTCGGCGCGGCCCGCGTCGGCGCTGAGGCCGGCCCACAGCTTCATCGCAAAGGCCGCGGCCACCGTCAGCCAGCCGGACACGCCGCGGCCCTGGTAGCCCACCATGTTCATCGGGTCGCACCAGTCGCCCTGGGCGATGTAGCTCAGGCCGCGGGCGTCGCGGTCCTGTTGCAGCCAGGCCATCGCGGCGTCCAGGCGCTGCGCTACGGTCAGGCCGTTCACCACCTCGTCCAGCAGCGCGAAGTCCGCGGTCTCGTCCAGGTAGGCCTGCAGGCACACCGGCAGCCACACGCAGTGGTCGGTGTGCGGCACCTGGTTGATGTATTTCAGCTCGGCGCCTTCGATGAGCAGGATGCCGTCCGGCATGGCGCCGTTGTCGCGCTGCTGGCCCAGTGCATGCAGCAGCGCGCCGCGTGTGACGGCCGGCGCGATGTAGGCCAGCCCCAGGTTGTCCTGCAGGTAGTTGCGCGTCTGCGGGTCGGTGCTGAGGCGGTTGACGTCACCGTGATAGAAGACCTGGCGCGGCAGCCAGTGGTTCACGAAGCGGTCGAAGGCGGCGTCGGGCGTGGTGATGCGCAGGCCACCGCGGCCGCGGGCGATGTAGTCGGCGTAGGCCGCGCGGGTGCTGGCGAAGCCGGCCTCGCTGAGGTAGGTGTCGCGCACCTGCGCAATCTCGGCATCGTCCAGCGCGGGGCCGAAAGCGAAGCGGTAGAACTCGCTCTGGTGCGGCGCCAGCGCCAGCCGGTACTGCACGCAGGCCGCGGGCGTCTCGTAGCGGGCATCGCCGCCGGCCAACTGTTTCGCCTGGAGCGCGCTGGGGTTGTGCAGGCCGCCTTCGCCCTCGAACGCGGCCTGGCTGGCTTCCCAGGCATCAGGCGTGCGCTCGCAGAGGAAGTAGGTCTTGTCCTTGAGGTGCAGGTTCTTGAAGTGGTCCGCGACCTTCTGGTAGGGCGTCACGCTGCTGGCGACGATGCCGCCCAGGTCGGCCCGCCACTCGGCGGACTGGTTCATCCACGACATGTAGCCGATGGGGAAGTAGGGCACGACGCTGAGCCGGCGCGGCCGGCCGGACAGGTCGGTGACGCGCAGCCCCCACAGCTCCACCGCGTCGTCGGTGGGCAGGCCCAGGCGCAGCTCCACGCGCACGCCCAGGTGTTCCACGGTCCAGGCCAGGTCGTGCACGCCGGCGGTGAAGCTGAAGCGGTCCACCGGTGCGCGTACCGGCTCGTACGGTGCTGAGAACAGCTCGCCCGTGTCCTCGTCCTTCACGTAGACAAAGCGGCCGGGGTGGTGGGCGTAGTAGGCCTGCTCCGGCTGCATGAAGGTCTTGGCCTCCAGGTTGGGCGCGTGCGCGTACTTGGCCGGCTCGGGCTGCATGTGCTGCGCGGTGGCGTAGCCGCGGCAGGTGACCTGGATCATCAGGCGGCGGTTCCACAGGAAGCCGCCGGCCAGCGGCAGGGCGGTGGGGCTGGTCAGCTCGCAGCGGGCGCCGTCGTCGTGGTGGTGAATCATGGTGTCAAGGGGAGGGCTGGCGCGCGGCCAGGTCGCGCTGGATGCGGGCCATGGTCGGGTTGTCCAGCGTGTAGAACATCATCAGCACCGCCGCCAGGCCCGTGAACGCCGCGGGGATGACCGACATCAGCCAGACGATGCCCGCCTGCGACTCGGCCGACTGCGCGGCGTTGGGCACATAGCCCAGCGTCGTGAACAGCGTGCCGATGACGCCCACCGCCACCGCGGTGCCCAGCTTCTGCGCGAAGGAGCTGGCGGCGAAGGTCATGGCCGTGGCGCGGCGGCCGTTGCGCCATTCGTTGAAGTCGGCAGCGTCGGCCAGCATGGAGAAGTTCAGCGGCGACTTCGGCCCCAGCACCAGGCCCAGCGCGATCTGCAGCGCGTACATCAGCCAGATCTGGCTGGCGTCGACGAACAGGAACGCGGCCGACAGCACGGTGGACGCCAGCATCAGGCCGATCATCAGCCGGCGCTTGTCGACGACGCGGGCCAGGAACGGCGTCAGCGCCGTGCCGGCGGCGGCGGCCAGCAGGTAGGCCGGCACGAAGGTGGCCAGCAGCTCGGGCCGGTTGACGACGTACTTGAAGTAGTAAGCCGCGCTGGTCATGCGCAGCGTGATGCTGACCATGATGATGAGCGCCAGCAGGAACAGCAGGATCCACGGCTTGTTGCTGCGCAGGTCGGCCAGGTCCTGGCGCACGCTGGAGGGCGCCGCCCGTGCGGGCTGCACGCGCTCGCGGGTGGAGGCAAACGTGATGGCGAAGATGACGGCGGCGGCCGTGCCCCAGAGCGCCATCGTCAGTGTCCAGCCCAGTGCGGCATCGCCGCCGCCCAGCGCCTGCACCAGTCGCGGCGTGGCCGCGGTGACGACCATGCCGCCGAGAAAGCCGCAGACGAAGCGTGATGCGTTCACCGCGTTGCGCTCGCGCGCATCGCCCGTGAGAACGCCCGACAGCGCGCTGTACGGCAGGTTCACGCTGGTGTAGACGGTCATCAGCACCAGGTAGGTCGCGTACGCCCAGACCAGCTTGCCCGTGGGGCCGAGGTCCGGCGTGGAATAGGCCAGCGTGGCGATCGCGGCCAGCGGCAGCGGCACGAACAGCAGGTAGGGGCGGAACTTGCCCCAGCGCGTCTGCGTGCGGTCGGCGAAGGCGCCGATCAGCGGGTCGGTGAAGGCGTTGAAGATCTTCACGACGAACAGCATCGTGGCGGCCGCCGCCGCGGTGATGCCGAACACGTCCGTGTAGAAGATCAGCAGGAAGGTCGAGATGTTGGTCCAGTAGAAGTTGAACCCCATGTCGCCCAGGCCGTAGCCGACGATCTCGCGCTTGCGCAGGCGGGTCGGGGTCATGGCGTCAGCGCATCCAGTCGCAGACCTGGGCGGTAAGCGTGGTCGGCGGCGCCGTCGCGTCCAGCCGCAGCACGCCGGGCTCGCCGACGGGGGACTCCAGCGTGTCGAACTGGCTGTCGATGAGGCTAGCCGCGAAGAAGTGCCCGCCGCGGGTGCGCACGCGGTGCGCGGCCTCGGCGGGCGTGATCTCCAGGAACGCGAAGCGCAGCCCCGGCGAGGCTTGGCGCAGCTGCTCGCGGTAGGCCCGTTTCAGCGCCGAGCAGGTGACGATGACGCCGGGCCGCTGCCGCAGCCTGTCGCACAGGCTGGCCAGCCAGCTGGCGCGGTCGGCGTCGGTCAGCGGCTCGCCGCGGGCCATCTTGTCGCGGCTGGCCTCGGTGTGCAGCAGGTCGCCCTCCACCCAGGTGCGCGCCAGGCGCTCGGCGGCGGCAGCAGCCAGCGTGGATTTGCCGCAGCCGGCAACGCCCATGACGACGAGGGAAGCGAGGGCGGGCTGGGTCATGGAGGCGGCAGGCGGCGGGGACGGGCTGCGTGCGGTGGCGCAGGCCCATCGATGTTTGCTGGATAGCGCTATCCTACATGCTGACCCGGCGTTGGGGCGGTCCGTACTTTCCCGCTGCCGCGCTCGGGCGGAAAAGAAAAAAGCCCGGCGCCGCGAACGGCCCGGGCTTGCGGGGCAGGGCGCGGGCGCCGATCAGCCCGGCATGAAGTGCACCTGCTTGGCGACGAGCACGCCGTCCTTCACCGTGCCCTTGATCTCCACCTTGGCGCCGTTGGCCAGCTTGGCCGCGTCGCCGTCGATGAACTTCACGCCGCTGCCGGATGCATCCACCTTCTGGCTGCCAACCTTGAAGCTGGCGCTGCTGACGAAGTCATTCACGAGGCCGGCCAAGTAGACGACCTCGCTGCCGGCGTCGTCCTTCTCGGGCTTCTGCAGCTCGATGCTGATCGCGGTCAGCCGGATGGCGCCGTCGCTGCCGGTGACGCTGACCTTGAGGCTCAGCCGCGAGCCGTTCACCAGATCGGCCAGCTTGGTGCCGGCGGGCAGCAGCTGGGTGTTGGGCGTCACCACCACCGTGTAGCTGCCGATCTGCAGGCTGTCGCCCGTCACGTTGAAGGCGATGCCGGCGAAACCCAGCGTCTTGACCACGCCGGTGGTGTTGACGACGGTGACGGCGGTGGCGGTGAAGACGCCGCTGCTGGCCGAGTACGTGCCCTCCACGCTGACCGTCACGCCGGTGGCCAGGTTGGCCAGCGACTTGCCGTCGGGGCTGACCTTGGTGGCATCTCCCCAGGCCACCGGCGTGCCCAGCAGCGTGAAGCGCTTAGCGGCGGCGTCCACGGCCGTGATGGCGCCGGCCAGGCGCTGCGGCTTGTCGGCGGGCGGCGGCTGCACGGTGATCTCACTGGCCTTCACGCCCGTGGGCGTCAGCTGGCCCGTGACCTGCACCCAGGCCCCGGCGGCCACGTCGGCCGCGCTGCCCTTGATGAACTTTGCGGCGCTGGCGTCCACCACCGTGTCGCGCAGCGTGAAGTTGGCCAGCGACACGTAGTCGGTGATCTGGCCGATCAGCAGCGCCTTGATGGCCGTGTCGTTCTTGAACACCTTCAGCCAGTCGGCCTTCATCGCGCCGTCCTTGATGACGCCGTGCGCCAGCGCCTGCGCGCCGTTGGCGATGTCGGCCGCCTGCGTGCCCTCCTTCAGCGTGGCGGTGCTGGCGTCGACGACGACGTCACCGATGCGCAGGCTGCCGAGGCTCTTGAAGTCGTTGATGGGCCCGCCCACCGTCGTGTCCGACGAATCGGGCAGCTTGCGCGCCTTGACCTCGACGACGCTGGCCGCCAGCACGGTCTTGCCGCCGCTGACCGTCGGCGCCGCCGTGGCGACGACGCTGACCAGCTTGCCGTTCTCGATGACGGCGCCGGTGGGCAGCAGCTTGGCGTCGGCATAGCTGACCGTCGCGCTGCTGTTGCCGGCCAGTGCGAACGTCCTGGCCGTCGTGTCCAGCCCCTGCACGGCGCCGCTGAGGCGGAACACCTCGGTGCCGTCCTTGGCCTTGCGCTCGATGCGCGTGGCGGTGATGCTGCCGTCGCCGGCCACCGTGCCGCTGACCTTCACGAGGTCACCCACGGCCATCTGGCTCAAGGCATTGAAGCCGTCGAAGACGGTGGGCAACTGGCCGGTCGCCGTGGTCTTGATGGTCTGGCCGAACACGACCAGCGTGCCGGCCGCCGCGTCCACGGCGCCGACGGTGCCGGCCAGCGCGAAGTTCACGACGAGGTTCTGCAGCACGCCGTCCTTCAGCTCGCCCTGCACGCGCATGCCGGTGCGCAGGTCACCCAGCGTGCCGGCGGTCTGTGCGTCGGGGCGGTTGGCGAAGGCCACCTTGGCCAGGCTGTCGTCGAAGCGCTGGCCGTCGATGACGACGCTGCCGAAGCCGGTGATGGTGCCATCCACCACCGAGGCCATGCTGGCGCTGGGTGCGCTGGGCGAGGGCGCCGCGGGCGCCTGCGTGGCCGTGTCACCGGCGCCGCCGCCACCGCAGGCCACCAGCACGGCCGTGCTGAGTGCGCAGGTGGTGGCGCACAGCGCCCAGTGGAAGCGTTGCTTGAGTTGTCTCATCTGAACTGCCTTTGATGTGTTGAGCCGGGTCCGGGCGCCCCTCGCAACCCGTGAAATCAGTCTGACGACGCAGGCTGTTGGCTGGCTGTCCAGCTGTGTCGAGTTGTTGCCGTGGAGCGCGGCCGCGTGTGCGCAAAGTCACGAACGGCGGGGGGTGTTCGACCGGCGGCAGCCTGGGCCGCATGAGCGGTGGCGGCGGTGTTTTCCGCTCGTCGCCGGGGCGCTGCCGTCCGTCCCTCAGTAGAATCCCGCGCTTGCGCACGCTGCCCCTCGCCGTTGGGGCCGAGCATTTCCGAGAACCGCGCGCCCGCCCGCGCCCAGCCTCCCCGGATTCCATGGCCCTGACCCCGCATCTGACCCATTTCGAGGGCGGCAACGCTCTTTCCGATTTCCGCGCCCAGGCCTTGCTGGCCAGGCTGCAGGAGGTCAGCACGCGCATCACCGGCGTCAGCGCCCGGGCCGTGCACTGGGTCTGGACGGACGCGCCGCTTGATGCCGAGGCCCGCGAGCGCTTCGCCGCGCTGCTGACCTACGGCGAGCCGGCCACGGCCGACGCCGCCGGCGACCTCGTCGTCGTCACGCCGCGCTTCGGCACGGTCAGCCCCTGGGCCTCCAAGGCCACCGACATCGCGCGCAACTGCGGCTTGAACCTGAAGCGCGTCGAACGCGTCGTCGAGTACCGCATCACGACCAAGAGCGGCCTGCTCGGTGGCGCCAAGCCGCTGAGCGCCGACGAGCTGAACGCCTGCGCCGTGCTGCTGCACGACCGCATGACCGAGTCGGCCTGCTTCAGCCGTGACGACACCAGGCACCTGTTCGACGAACGCACCGCCGAGCCGCTGTTGCGCTTGGACGTGCTGGGCGCCGGCCGCGCCGCGCTGGAGCAGGCCAACGTCGAGTTCGGCCTGGCGCTGTCGGGCGACGAGATCGACTACCTGGAGACCAACTTCAAGAAGCTGGGCCGCAACCCCAGCGACGTCGAGCTGATGATGTTCGCGCAGGCCAACAGCGAGCACTGCCGGCACAAGATCTTCAACGCGTCGTTCACGGTGGACGGTGAGGCGCAGCCGCTGAGCCTGTTCGGCATGATCCGCAACACCGAGAAGCTGCACCCGCAGCACACGGTCATCGCCTACTCGGACAACGCCGCCGTCATGGAAGGCCATGCGATCGAGCGCTGGATGCCGGCGCCGCAGGCTGGGGCCGCCTACGTGGCCCGCCCCGAGCAGGCCCAGGTGCTGATGAAGGTGGAGACGCACAACCACCCAACGGCCATCTCGCCCCACCCGGGCGCGTCCACCGGTGCCGGTGGCGAGATCCGTGATGAAGGCGCCACCGGCCGCGGCTCCCGCCCGAAGGCGGGCCTGACGGGCTTCTCGGTGTCCAACCTGCACCTGCCGGGCCTGAGCGAGCCCTGGGAGCAGAACCCCGTCGGCAAGCCGGCGCATATCGCCAGCGCGCTGGACATCATGATCGACGGCCCGTTGGGCGGCGCCGCGTTCAACAACGAGTTCGGCCGCCCGAACCTGGCGGGCTACTTCCGTGTCTTCGAGCAGACGGTGGCCGGCGTGCGCCGCGGCTATCACAAGCCCATCATGATCGCCGGCGGCCTGGGCACCATCCGCTCGGACCTGACGAAGAAGATCGAGTTCCCCGCCGGCACGCTGCTGATCCAGCTCGGCGGCCCCGGCATGCGCATCGGCATGGGCGGCGGCGCCGCGTCGTCGATGGCGGCGGGCACGAACACGGCCGATCTTGACTTCGACTCCGTGCAGCGCGGCAACCCGGAAATCGAGCGTCGTGCGCAGGAGGTCATCAACCACTGCTGGGGCCTGGGCGCCGAGAACCCGGTGCTGGCCATCCACGACGTCGGCGCGGGCGGCATCTCCAACGCCTTCCCCGAGCTGGTGAACGACGCCGGCCGCGGTGCGCGCTTCGACCTGCGCAAGGTGCCGCTCGAAGAGTCGGGCCTGGCCCCGAAGGAAATCTGGTGCAACGAGAGCCAGGAGCGCTACGTGCTGGCCATCGCGCCGGAGAGCCTCGACCAGTTCAAGGCCTTCTGCGAGCGCGAGCGCTGCCCGTTCGCCGTCGTCGGCGTGACGACCGAAGAGCGTGAACTGAAACTCGTCGACGACCTGGCCGGCGACGACCACCCCATCGACATGCCGATGGACGTGCTGCTGGGCAAGCCGCCCAAGACGCACCGCGACGTGACCCGCGTGGCCCGCGACGGCGGCACGCTGGACCTGACCGGTGTGAAGCTGGAAACGGCCGCCTTCGACGTGCTGCGCCACCCGACGGTCGCCAACAAGCGCTTCCTCGTCACCATCGGCGACCGCACCGTGGGCGGCCTGAACCACCGCGACCAGATGGTGGGCCCCTGGCAGGTGCCGGTGGCGGACTGCGCCGTCACGCTGGCCGACTTCAAGGGCTTTGCCGGCGAGGCCATGAGCATGGGTGAGCGCACGCCGCTGGCCGCCGTCAACGCCCCGGCGTCGGGCCGCATGGCGGTGGCCGAGGCCATCACCAACCTGCTGGCCGCGCCGTTCGAGCTGCCGCGCGTGAAGCTCAGCGCCAACTGGATGGCCGCCTGCGGCGAAGCCGGCGAGGACGCCGCGCTGTTCGACACCGTGAAGACCGTCGGCATGGAGCTGTGCCCCGCTTTGGGCATCTCGATTCCGGTCGGCAAGGACTCCTTGTCGATGCGCACGAAGTGGGACGACCACCAGGTCACCGCGCCGGTGTCGCTGATCGTCACGGCCTTCGCCAGCATTGCCGACGTGCGCGACACGCTGACGCCGGAGTGGCAGCGTGAAGACTCGTGCGCCATCCTGATCGACCTGGGCCAGGGCAAGCACCGCTTGGCCGGCTCCATCCTGGCGCAGACGCTGAACCAGTTCGGCGCCGACGTGCCGGACCTGGACGACCCGCAGCTGCTGGTGTCGCTGGTCAACGCGATCAACGAACTGCGCGCCGCCGGCAAGCTGCTGG
This sequence comes from Roseateles sp. GW823-FHT07B05, assembly GCF_058794515.1. NCBI lineage: Bacteria > Pseudomonadati > Pseudomonadota > Betaproteobacteria > Burkholderiales > Sphaerotilaceae > Roseateles > Roseateles sp. GW823-FHT07B05. The sequence goes on along the minus strand of NZ_JBXAGX010000002.1, from coordinate 299,722 downwards.
CCTACCACGACCGCTCCGATGGCGGCCTGTGGGCGGCGGCCTGCGAGATGGCCTTCGCCGGTCAGACCGGCCTGAGCCTGAACATCGACATGCTGGTCACTGAAGGCGACGGCATCAGCGACAGCCGCGCCGACACGGGCGACTCGAAGAACTGGGCCGCCCAGGTCAGCGGCCGCCGCGATGAGCTGACGCTGCGTGCGCTGTTCGCCGAGGAGCTGGGCGCGCTGATCCAGGTCCGCGCCGCCGACCGCGATGCGGTCATGCAGGTGCTGCGTGCGCATGGCCTGTCCAAGCACTCGCACGTCGTCGCCAAGCCCAACGCGGCGCGGCAGATGGAAGTCTGGCGCGATGCCAAGAAGATCTTCGCTGCTGATATGACCTCGCTGCAGCAGACCTGGGACGAGGTGAGCTGGCGCATCGCCAAGCTGCGCGACAACCCGGCTGGCGCCGATGCCGAGCATGCCGCCGCCGGCAAGGCCGACGATCCCGGCTTGCATGTCCACCTGACGTTCACGCCGGAGGCGCCGTTCGTGTCGACCGGCGCTAGACCGAAGGTCGCCATCCTGCGCGAGCAGGGCGTGAACTCGCACGTCGAGATGGCCTACGCGATGTCGCTGGGCGGCTTCGACAGCTTCGACGTGCACATGAGCGACCTGCAGTCGGGCGCGGTCAAGCTGGACGGCTTCGCGGCCTTCGTCGCCTGCGGCGGCTTCAGCTACGGCGACACGCTGGGTGCCGGCGAAGGCTGGGCGCGCAGCATCATGTTCAACCCGGTGCTGACCGAGCAGTTCCGCGCGTTCTTCTCGCGCTCCGACACGCTGGCGCTGGGCGTCTGCAACGGCTGCCAGATGCTGGCCGCGCTCGCGCCCATCATCCCGGGCGCCGAGGCCTGGCCGCGCTTCACGCGCAACCAGAGCGAGCAGTACGAAGCCCGCCTGGCGCTGGTGGAAGTGCTGGAGTCGCCCAGCGTGTTCTTCAAGGACATGGCCGGCACGCGCTCGCCGATCGCCGTGGCCCACGGCGAAGGCTTTGCGAACTTCGCCCGCCAGGGTGATGCGAGTCAGGTCATTGCCGCGATGCGCTTCGTCGACAACCACGGCCAGGCCACCGAGGCCTACCCGTTCAACCCGAACGGCAGCCCGGGCGGCCTGACCAGCGTGACGACGGCCGACGGCCGCTTCACGGCGCTGATGCCGCACCCGGAGCGCGTGTTCCGCAACGTGCAGATGAGCTGGACCTCGGGCGACCGAGCGCAGTACAGCGCGTGGCTGAAGATGTTCCAGAACGCGCGCAAGGCGCTGGGCTGACGGGCGAACAGGCCCTACGCGTCCACTTCGAGCAGCAGCCGGTCGAGGCCCTCTTCGGTGCCTCGGCGGCGTTGCTCGACGTCCCTGTGACCGTCGAGGTAGGCGAGCTGTTCGGTGAGCTTCAGCATCGACCCGTTCGGCGTGTCCGCGAATTCCACCGTGACCAGCGAGGCCGACAGCGCTCGGCCGTCGAACGCCATCGAATAGGCGAAGACGATGCGTGCGTTCTCGACGATGTCGAGGAAGACCTTGTCGACGGCCAGCGGGGTACCGTCCGGCAGGCGGCTGCGGTAGATCTCCTGCCCGCCGGGGCGGAAGTCCATGCTGAACTCGGTAGCGTTCATGTCGGCGTGACAGTCGTTCCAGCGCAGCTTGGTGGCCGGGTCGGCCCAGGCCGCGAAGACGCGGCGGGCCGAGGCCTTGAAGTGGCGGTCCAGGACGAAGCTGGTGTGGGCGGCGGAAGTCGTCGTCATGGCCGCGCCTCGTCCTGTTCTGCGAGCAGCGCGTCGAGGGCGTCGAACTGCCGGTGCCACATCGCCTTGCGCCCGGCCACCCAGGCTTCCAGCGCATTGAAGGCATCCGGCGCGATGCGGTAGGTGCGCACGCGGCCGACCTTGTCGGACTCGACCAGGCCACCTGCCTCCAGCACGGCGAGGTGCTTGAGCGCGGAGGGCAGCGCGATGTCCAGTGGCCGTGCGAGGTCGGACATCGAGGCCGGGCCGCGGCTGAGTTGGTCGACCATCGCGCGGCGGTTGCCGTCGGCCAGCGCGGCGAAGAGCCGGTCCAGCGGCTCAGTCGGCGAGGAAGCGAGCGGGGAGGGCATGGCGCAGCGGGTAGTACTGGAAGACGGGGCGGGCTTCGACGATGCAGCGCCAGACTGACGGGCGTGCCAACAAGCGCTCGAAGTAGGCACCGAGCTTGACGTGCTCCGCCGAGAACGGCCGCACGACGGCGGCGTAGAACAGCGCTGGCGCGGCGGCGCAGTCGGCCATCGAGAAGGCGTCGCCTGCGGCCCAGGTGCGGTCACCCAGGCGGCTTTCGATGAGGTCGTAAGCCAACCCCAGCTCGTCGATGGCGGCGGCCTGCGTGGCGGCGTCGCGCTCGACTGGCGGGCGCAGTTGCTGGGCGATGAAACGCTGCATGGGCGTCATCACGTGCAGGTCGAAGACGCGGTCCCAGAGGCGGACTTCCAGTTGCGCTTCGAAGCCCTCGGGCAGCAGGCGCAGCGCGCCGGGGTGGTGGTGGTCCAGGTATTCGATCTGGATCGATGTCTCGGGCACCACGCGGTCGCCGTCGACCAGCAGCGGGATCTTGGCCGTTGGCCACAACGCTGCGTAGGCGGCGCGCGCGGCCGGGTCGCCGAGATTGACGACGCGGGCGTCGAACGGCGCACCGTTCTCGTACAGCGCGATCAGCAGCTTCCAGCAATACGAGGACAGCGGGTGGTAGTGCAGCGTGAGGGCCATGCCCGCCTTTCAGTTTCTTGGTGGGCTAAGTATTTCAAAACTTTCCGAATAAGGAAACTGTCGGCGCAAAACAAAGGCGGGCCGAGCCCGCCTTTGGGTCACGAAGCCAGGCTCCTCAGCGGCATTGCTCCGTCGCGACGCGCGTGGTGTTGCCGTTCTGCGCAGCCGTGCTGCAGACCGGGCGCGGCTGCTCGGCGGCACCGCGTTCCTGCCCGTTCTGCGTCCGGGACTGGCCGGGCACCAGGGGCACCAGGGGCAGCGACGTAGCCAGCGGCGTCACCGTGAGAACCTGCGGTGACGCGTAGGCCCCCAGCACATTGGGCGCCACGCCGCCACGGTCCACCACGCCGGTGAAGAGTGGCGTGACGCCCGGCGTGCTCGGCACCACGCCGAGCGGCACCATCGTCGAGACCAGGCTGTTGATGACCTCGAGGGGGCCCCACGGCGTGTCGTTGAAGAAGTACGGCACGCCGGCCAGCGTGCTGTTGACCCGCGAGGCCGCCAGCGCGCCGGTGGAACTGCCCAGGCCGCCGTACAGCTGCGCCGACGCGGCCGACACCACGGCCAGGCTGCCGAGGCTGACCTTGTTGACGGGGTCGGCATCGGCCAGGCCGGCGCGGATGGCGCCGCCACCGGCCGTCAGCGTCAGCGCTGTGGACGGGCCCGACAGGCCGCGCAGCGTGATGTCGCCCTGGGCGCTGATGCTGGCAATGCCCGTCGGCAGGGATGCCGGTGCGGCGATGCTGATCGGCCCCGCCGTGACGGTCATCAGCGACGGCAGCAGCACCGAGGCGCCGCCCGTCTGCTGGAAGCCCGTGGCGGCCTGCACCGGGCCGTTGGCGGCGAAGCTGACGGTGCCCGATGCATTGGTGTTGGTCAGCGTGATGCCGCCCAGCGTGGCCGTCACGGCATCGCTGAAGGCGAAGCTGTGACCCGTCAGCTGCAGGCCCTGGGCGCCAGGCGCCGTCAAGGCGCCGTTGATGCGCAGCAGGTTCAGCGCCTGGACGGCGCCGACCGCGCCGCCGATCACCGTGTTGCCGGTGATGGTGGCGCTCTGCCCACCCGCCGTCGTCGCGTCGGCACCGGCGGCCAGCGTGACGCTGCTGCCGGTCAACGCGACGTCGGCGGCCAGCACGGCGCGCTCGCCGTAGCTTTGCGCGCCGGTGGTGTCGACCGTGCCGGCCAGCACCAGCGTGCCCGCGGCGTCGGTGGTGAGTGACGCCGCGCGGATGGGCGCCGCCAGGCGCGTCTCGCCGCTGCTGTTGATGACGAGGGCGCCCAGGCGCGTCTGGCCGCCGACGGCCTGATCGAAGCGCTGGCCACCTGCGCCGCTGCGCACGGTCAGCGCCTGCGCGCCATCGATGGTGCTGCCGAAGCCGATGCCGGAGGCGATCAGCGTCGTGTCGGCGCCCAGCGTCACGGCGCCGCCGTAGGCCTGCGCGCCGGTGGTGGCCACGCTGGCGCCGTTGAGCGCGGTGTTGCCCGAGACGGTCAGGCTGTTCAGCGCTTGCTGCGCACCGATGGCGCCGCCTAGCTGGGCGTTGCCGGCGAGGGTCAGCGCCTGGGCGCCCGCTGTGGTGGCATCTGCGCCTTGCGACAGCGTCAGCGTGCTGCCGGTCAGCGTGGTGTCGGCGGCCAGCACGGCGCGTTCGCCGTAGGTCTGGGCGCCGGTGGTGTTGACCGCTGCCGCGAGAACCAGCGTGCCCGGCGCGTCGGTGGTGACGGAGGCCGCGCGGATGGGTGCCGCCAGGCGGGTCTCGCCACTGCTGTTGACGACGAGGTTGGCCAGGCGCGTGGTGCCGCCCACCGCCTGGGTGAAGGCGACATTGCCGGTGCCGGCGTTGACGGTGAGGTCGCGGGCGCCGTCGACGGTGTTACCGAAGCTCAGGCCCGATGCGCTCAGCGTGCTGTTGGCGGTGAGCGTGACGGCCCCGCCGTAGCTCTGCGTGCCGGTGGTCGTGACGTTGCCGCCCAGCGCGCTGCTGCCGCTGACCGTGAGGCCAGCCAGCGCCTGGTCGGCACCCAGCGCGCCGAGCACGGCGTTGCCGGCAATCGCCAGCTGTTGTGCGCCATTGGCGCCGGCAGCCAGGCTGACGGTGCTGCCGGTCAGCGTCGTGTTGGCGCCCAGCACGGCACGTTCGCCGTAACTCTGCGCGCCGGTGGTGTCGACCGTGCCGCCGTTGACCCGCAGGCTGCCGGCCGCGTCGGTGGCCAGCGAGGCTGCGCGCACGGCGGCACCCAGCGTGGTGACGCCCGGGGTGGTCACCGTCAACGCGCCCAGGCGGGCGGTCGCGCCGACGGCGCCAGTGAAGGTGACGCCAGCCGCACCGGCGTTGGCGGTGAGCGCCTGCGTGCCGTCGACCGTCGCGCCGAAGTTCAGGCCGCTGGCCGTCAGCACCGTGTCGGCGCCGAGGGTGACAGCGCCGCCGTAGGCCTGCGCGCCGGTGGTGGCCATGCTGCCGCCATTGAGCGCGGTGTTGCCCGAGACGGTCAGGCTGTTCAGCGCTTGCTGCGCACCGATGGCGCCGCCCAGCTGGGCGTTGCCGGTGAGGGTCAGCGCCTGGGCGCCCGCTGTTGTGGCATCTGCGCCTTGCGACAGCGTGAGTGTGCTGCCGGTCAGCGTGGTGTCGGCGGCCAGCACGGCGCGCTCGCCGTAGGCCTGCGCGCCGGTGGTGTCGACCGTGCTGGCCAGCACCAGCGTGCCCGCGGCGTCGGTGTTGAGTGACGCGGCGCGGATGGGCGCCGCCAGGCGCGTCTCGCCACTGCTGTTGATGACGAGGTTGGCCAGGCGCGTGTTGCCGCCCACCGCCTGGGTGAAGGCCACGTTGCCGGTGCCGGCGTTCAGGGTGAGGTCGCGCGCGCCGTCGACGGTGCTGCCGAAGCTCAGGCCCGATGCACTCAGCGTGCTGTTGCCGGCGAGCGTGACGGCGCCGGCGTAGCCCTGTGTGCCGGTGGTCGTGACGTTGCCGCCCAGTGCGCTGTTGCCGCTGACGGTGACGCTGCCCAGCGCCTGGTTGGCGCCCAGCGTGCCGAGCACAGCGTTGCCGGCAATCGCCAGCTGTTGTGCGCCATCGGCGCCGGCAGCCAGGCTGACGGTGCTGCCGGTCAGCGTCGTGTTGGCGCCCAGCACGGCGCGTTCGCCGTAGCTTTGCGCGCCGGTGGTGTCCACCGAGCCGCCGCTGAGCTGCAGGCTGCCCGCCGCGTCGGTGGTGACCGAGGCCGCACGCACCGCCGCGCCGAAGGTCGTGGCGCCCGGGCTGTTGATGGCCAGCGCAGCCAGGCGGGTGGTGGCGCCCACGGCGCCGGCAAAGCTGGCACCGGCCGCGCCGGCGTTGACGGTCAGCGCCTGCGCGCCGTCGATGGTGCTGCCGAAGCCGAAGCCGATGCCGGAGGCGATCAGCGTCGTGTCGGCGCCGAGGGTGACGGCGCCGCCGTAGGCCTGGGTGCCGGTGGTGGTGACGGCACCGCCGCTGAGGGCGCTGCTGCCCGAGACGGTCAGGCTGTTCAGCGCTTGCTGGGCACCGATGGCGCCGCCCAGCTGGGCGTTGCCGGCGAGGGTCAGCGCCTGGGCGCCGTCCGCGCCTTGCGACAGCGTCAGCGTGCTGCCGGTCAGCGTGGTGTCGGCGGCCAGCAGGGCGCGTTCGCCGTAGGTCTGCGCGCCGGTGGTGTTGACCGCTGCCGCGAGAACCAGCGCGCCCGGCGCGTCGGTGGTGACGGAGGCCGCGCGGATGGGTGCCGCCAGGCGGGTCTCGCCACTGCTGTTGACGACGAGGTTGGCCAGGCGCGTGATGCCGCCCACCGCCTGGGTGAAGGCGACATTGCCGGTACCGGCGTTGACGGTGAGGTCGCGAGCGCCGTCGACGGTGCTGCCGAAGCTCAGGCCAGATGCACTGAGCGTGCTGTTGCCGGCGAGCGTGACGGCGCCAGCGTAAGCCTGCGAGCCGGTGGTCGTGACGTTGCCGCCCAGCGCGCTGCTGCCGCTGACCGTGAAGCCAGCCAGCGCCTGGTCGGCACCCAGCGCGCCGAGCACGGCGTTGCCGGCAATCGCCAGCTGTTGTGCGCCATCGGCGCCGGCGGCCAGGCTGACGGTGCTGCCGGTCAGCGTCGTGTTGGCGCCCAGCACGGCGCGTTCGCCGTAGCTCTGAGCGCCGGTGGTGTCGACCGAGCCGCCGTTGAGCTGCAGGCTGCCGGCCGCATCGGTGGTGACCGAGGCCGCGCGCACCGCCGCGCCGAAGGTCGTGGCGCCCGGGCTGTTGATGGCCAGCGCAGCCAGGCGGGTGGTGGCACCCACGGTGCCGGCAAAGCTGGCGCCGGCCGCACCGGCGTTGACGGTCAGCGCGCGTGCGCCGTCCACGCTGCCAGCGAAGCCGACGCCGCTGGCCGTCAGCGTCGTGTCGGCGCCGAGGATGACGGCGCCGCTGTAGGTCTGCGTGCCGCTGGTGGCCACGCTGCCGCCGTTCAGCAAGATCTGCTGGCCCTGCACGGTGAGGGCAGAGCGGCTGCTGTCGGCACCGAGGTTGCTGAAGGCCTGCGACAGCGTCACGTTGCCGCCGGTGGACGTCAGCGCGACGTTGCCGCTCTGGCCGGCGCTCACGGCGCCGGCCGTGACGTTGCCGGCCGCCGTGATGGCGATGTCGCCATCGTGGGTGGCCAGGTTGCCCAGCGTCAGGGCCGAGCCGGACGACAGGTAGATGCCGCCCGTGCCGGTCACCTGCGCGCTGACGTTCGCCGCGTTCACGCCGAAGGCGGCGCCGCTGCTGCCGATGCCGTTGCCGCTGGTCAGGTCCAGCGTGCTGGCGGTCAGCGTGGGCGAGGCGCCCGACAGGCTGCCTTGCGCCGCGGACAGCGTGATGCTGCCGTTGCTGCCGGCGTCGACGGTGCCCACCGTCAGGTCGCCCGCGGTGGCGGTCAGGTTGATGGCCCGGCCGCTGCCGCCGGCCACCACCAGGCCGGCCATCATGCCGGTGCTGCTGGTGGCGGTGATGTCGCCGTTGACCGTCGCCAGCATGGCGCTGGTGAGCGTGCCGGTGTTCTGGACGCTCAGGCTGCCCGCGCCGGCGAGCATGGCGTCGATGCTGCCCACCGAGGTGATGAGCCGGGTGTCGCCACCCGCCGCGCCGCTGGCCAGCACCAGGCTGGCGGCGTTGACCCGCAGTTCGCGCGCGGCCGCACCGCTGGCGCTGGTGAGGATGTCTGTGCCGCCGCTCAGGCGTACGGTGCCGGCGGTGGAGATCGCCGTGGTGGGCAGCAGCAGCGTGCCGCCGGCCGTCAGGGCGAGGTTGCCGTTGGCCAGCGCGATGCCGGCGCTGACGTCCAGGTTGCCGGCCGTGGCGATGTAGGCCGAGCTGCCGCTGCCCAGGCTCAGCGCCCCGCCGCCCAGGCTCAGCGCAGTGCTGCCGGTGTTGAGCACCGAGACCACGCGGTTGCTGCCGCTGGAGCTCAGCGAGGTGATGGCGCCGACGTCGAGCTGGACGGGCGCGCCTGCGCCGGTGGCGAGGTCGGTGACGGCACCGATGTCCGCGCCCGCCGCCAGCGTGGCGCTGTGGCCGCTGACATGGGTGCCGCTGCCGCTGGCCAGGATGGAGCCGGCCGCCGCGAGGTTGACCGCGCCCTGGTTTGCGCCTGCGCTGACGCTGACGAGCGTGAGGTCGCCGCTGCTGGTGGCCAGCGTGACGTTGTTGCCGGCGCTGTCGGCGCCTGCCCGCACGAGCGTGGCCACGGTCGGGCCGGCGCTGCTCACGGACACCGCGCCGCCGGTGGCGACGATGGAGGCCAGGTTGACGCCGGCGCTGCGGTCGTCATCGATATGGATGCCGTTGCCGCTGCTGGCGGTCAGCGTGGCGGCGCTGGTCTGCACGGGCTGCAAGGCGCTGCCCACGCCGGCCGTGCCGGTCAACGTCACGCTGTTGCCGGCGATGCGCGTGGCCGCGTTGCCGTCGTCCTGCACGGTGCCGCCGCTGGACGCCGAGGCCAGCGTCACGTTGCCGCTGCCCGCGTTGATGTTGCCGGCGATCAGGTCGACGTTGGCGGCGGTGCCGGTGACGACGATGGCGCCTCCGTTGGAGGCGGCGTTGGCCAGCAGCAGGTCGGCCGAGGTGCTGATGTCGATCAGGCCGCCGTTGGAGCTGACGCCCGTCAGCACCGACGGTGCGTTCACGTCCAGGTAGATCGCGCCGCCGCCGCTCTCGACGTTGACGCGCTGGCCACTGGCGCTGAGGCGCTGGCCGGACGTGCCGACGCCCGTGGCGCCGAACACGCGCACATCATGGCCTTGCAGCGTGCTGCCGGCGGTGGCCAGCACGCGCCCGGCGCTGGCCGTCAGGTTGACGCCGTTGTGGCTGGCGTTGGCGCCGCCCGAGACGTTGACGACGGTGATGTCGCCGGCGCGCGCGGTGACGCGGATGTCGTTGCCGGCGGCGTCGGTGGCCGTGCTGATGGACTGCAGGCGGATGTTGCCCGCGGCGGCAATGCGCGTGGCGCCGTTGTTCACAGCCGTGGTCAGGCCGCCGTTGAGCGTGCCCAGGCTGTTCAGGTTCAGCGAGCCCGTGCCGGTGACGCTGGCGTTGACCGTGTGGCCGGCCGACGCGTTCACCAGCACCGGCGCCAGCTCGGTGCCGATGCCGTTGGCCGCGCTGAGCGTGATGGCCGCGCTGGCGCCGCCGCCGGTCAGCGTGCCGCCGCCCGCGAGGATGCTGCCGCCGCTGGCGGTCAGGCTCAGCGTCTTGGCGCTGCCGTAGCTCAGCGTGCCCAGCGTCAGGTCGCCGCTGGTGGCCGTGACCGCCAGGTCGCCCGTGGTGCTAAGGCTGGCCAGGTTCAGCGAGCCGGCTTGCCGCAGCACCATGCCGCCGGTGCCCGAGCTGGCCGTGACGCCGCCCACGGCCAGGTTCAGCGGCGTGACGCTGCTGCCGATGTTGCTGCCCGAGCCGTAGGCCTGCAGCGTCAGCGCGCCGGCGGTGATCAGTGAGCTGTTGTTGACGGCGTTGATGTTGCCGTCGCCGCTGCTCAGGTAGGCCTGCAGCAGCATGCTGCCGGCGCCCACATCCAGGCTGCCCACGGACAGGGAGCCGACGCCCAGGTAGGTGAAGTCCAGCCCGGTGCCGTCGCTCAGGTTGGTGAGGGTGGTGGTGTTGCCGCTGTCGGTGGCGCTGAAGGTCAGGCCGCTGGCGATGACGCTGAGCGTGCCGCTGCTGCCGTTGGCGGAATAGTTGGTGCGGTCCACCGTCAGCAGGTTCAGGTCGGCGGTGTCGGTCACGTAGACGCTGCCCGGCGTGTTCAGCACCAGTTGCGGCGTGTTGACGTTCAGGCGCACCTCGCTGTTGCCGATGCCGTTGCCCGTGCCGTAGCGGGCCGACAGGCTGACGCGGGTGCCGGTGATGAGGTTGCCGCCGCTGCCGTTGATGCTGCCTTGCGATGAACTCAGGTCCACCGCGCCGCCGCTGGTGATGGTGCCGGCCAGCAGGCCGTAGCCGCTGCTCAGCGTCACGCCGGCGGGCGCCGTGACGGACGAGGCGAACAGGCTGTAGCTTTCGCTGATGGCAATGCTGCCGATGGCACCGTGGGCCGCGCTGGCCGAGGCGGTCAGCGTGGTGGTGCCGCCGCCGTTGGCGCTGGTGGTGACGGCGCTGGTGTTGCCGATGGAGCCGCTGGCCATCAGCGACACGGTGGTGGCATTGGCGATGGAGCCGCTCAGGATGGAGCCGCCCTGGTTGTTGATGCTGACGGCGCTGCCGCCCGCGTTGATGGAGCCCAGCGCGATGTCGCCTTCGTCATTGGCGAGGTTGACGCCGCCGGTGCCGGAGATGCTGCCCAGCTGCGTGCGGCCATGCAGCGCCAGGTTGACGCCGCCGCCCAGCGCGGTGGCGCTGACCGAGTTGACGGTGGCGTCGATGCCGTTGCCGCTGCCGGTGGCGCCCACGGCGCCGCCCAGGCTGGTCATGCTCAGGCTGGCGGCCTGCACCCGCGTGTTGGGGTTGCCGTCGCCCAGGATGCCGCCGCTGCTGGTGCCGGTGAGGGTCACCGTGCCGGTCGTGCCCAGGTTCAGCGAGCCCACCTGCATGGCGCGGTCGCTGGTGAAGCTGAAGGCCAGGCCCAGCGGGTCGTCCAGGCTGGTGAGCGCGGTGCCGGTCACGCTGTCGGTGGCGGAGAACAGCGGGTAGGCCGCGCCGCTGATGGGCGTCGAGACGATGCTGTACGCGCCGCCGTAGGTGACGGTGGGGTGGGTGGTGCTGATGGCGAGGCGGTCGATGTGGGTGTCCGACTCCACGTTCAGCGCGCCGGTGACCGCGAAGCTGGTCAGCGGGGCCGACAGGCGGATGGGGTTGCCCACGCTGCCCACCGCGCCGCCGTTGCTGGCGGTGAAGCTGGCACTGGCGGCGCTGATGCGCTTGCTGCTGTCGGCGTCGCCGAGGATGTCGCCGACGCTGGTCAGTGACACGGTGCCCGAGCGGCCCACGTCGATGACGCTCACGGCCTGGTCGCGCCGCGTGTTGAGCGTGAAGTTCAGGCCGGTGCTGTCGGCCACGTTGTTGATGCGGGTGGTGCCGTCGTCGGTGATGTCGAAGCTCAGCGACGGCGCCGTCACCTGGTAGACCGGTGCCGTGCCGCCAGCGTTCTGCGTGCTGGTGAGCGACAGGCTGCTCAGGTCCAGCGCGTTGTCGGCAAAGGCGTTGGCGCCGGTGATGAGAGCCAGGCCCAGCGCGTTGGTCTGCATGCGCGTGCCGCTGCCGCCGGCCGCGCCCACGGAGCCGGCGGCCGACAGCGTGATGCTGCCCGCCGTCAGCAGGCTGCTGCCGTCGTTGGTGATGCTGGTGCCGGTGCCGGTGCTGTACAGCGCCAGCGCGCGCCCGGCCTGGGCATTGACGCTGCCCAGGTTCAAGGCCACGTCGGTGCTGAGCGAGAGGTCCAGGCCGCTGCTGTCGGCCAGGTTGCTGAGGTGGTACTCGTTGCCGCCCACGCTGTCGGTGAGCGCCAGCGCCAGCCGCGGCGCGGTGATGGCGATCGTGTTCTGCGCACCGGGCGTGCCGTGCGTGGAGGTCAGGCTCAGCGCGTACAAATCGGACGCGTTGCTCACGTCCACGTTGCCGCGCGACACCAGCGTGAGCCGGCGCGCATCGGTCAGCAGCGTGCCGGTGGCGCCCAGCGACTGGTTGGCGCTGAGCTTCAGCGTCGGCGTGGTGAACAGGCCGCCGACGCCCTGCAGCAGCGAGTTGTTGCTGCTGGCCACGTCGGCCGAGCTGGCCACGGTGTTGGTCTTCAGCGTCAGCGCACCGGCGTTGGACAGGTAGAGCGTGTTGCTGAGGCTGCTGCCCAGCGTGCCGGCCGCCGTGTACAGCGGCGTGCTGCCCTGGTAGCCGAAGGCGCTGCCGCCGTTCAGCGTCAGGTCGCCGGTGGTGATGCTGGGGCTGCCAGCGTTGGCACCGCTGCCGCCCTGCACATAGCTGCTGCTTTGCAGCGTGACCTTGCCGCCGGCGCCGGTGTTGACGTTGCTGGCCGTGATGACGCGGTCGGCCTTGACCGTGAGGTCCAGGCCGCTCTGCGAGATGTTCGCCAGCTGGAAGGCGTTGCTGCCCAGCGTGTCGCTGATGCTGAAGCTCAGGCCGGTGGAGCTGATCGCATAGCTGTGCGTGCTGCTGCCGCTGGTGCGGTGCTGCGCATCCAGCACCAGGCTGTCCAACGTGGTGGAGTTGGAGATGCCGACGTTGCCGCCGCTGGCGATGCTCAGGTTGTGGGTGTTGGTGCTCAGCGTGGCACCGCCGCCGACGCTGCCGTTGCTGCCGGTGGCCGACAGCGTGATGCTGCCGGCGGTGAGGCTGCCGCTGCCGCGGTTGATCTGGGCATTGGTGCCCGTGGGCGCGCTGCGCGACGTGAGCGACATCGTACCGCTGGCGGAGGTGCCCACGTCGATGGTGCCCAGGCTCAGCGCGCGGTCCACGCTGTAGCTGAAGTCCATGGCGCCGCTGACGGCCAGGCCCAGGCTTTGCGTGTTGCCGTCGGTGACGGCGAAGCTGCTGATGTTGCCGGCCGTGACGCCGTAGCCGAACGTGGTGTTCGTGCCGTGGGTCAGCGTCATGTCGAGCTTGGTCAGGTTCTGCGCATCGTCCAGGTAGACGTTGCCGCTGCCGGCCAGGATGACCGTGGGCGCGTCCACGCGCAGCGCCGTGCCGCTGCTGCCGATGGAGCCGCCGCCGGCCGTGCTGGACGTGGCCGTCAGCAGCACGCGGTTGCCGGCGATGGTGCCCGAGCCGCTGTCACTGCTGATGTTGCTGTTGGCACCGCCGCCGCTGGTGGCCAGCGTCACGTCGCCGGTGGCGGTGATGGCGCCCGCCTGGATGTTCTTGCGCGTGGTGAAGCTGGTGTTGGTGAGGGCCGTGCCGCTGAAGGCCAGGCTCTGCGTCGTGCCGTTGTCGGTGATGGCGAAGGTCTGGCCCTGGCCGCTGACGCCGAACACGCTGGCCGTGCCGGCCGCCGTGGTGGTGTTGGTGCTGGTGATCAGCAGGTCGGTCAGCGCGGCGTTGCTGTTGGCGAAGAAGTCGCGCCCGGCGCTGAGCGTCAGCGCGGTGGCGCCCGCCAGGCTGATGGCGTTGCCGCTGGCGCCGATGGAGCCGGCCGCGCCGGCCGTCAGCGACACGGTGCCGGCCGTGATGACCGTGCCGGACTGGCCGTCGTCCACCAGACTGGCCGCCGAGGCGATGCTGGCCGAGCCGGCGCTGCCCACGGCGATGCTGCCGATCTTGACGTTGCGCTGGCCGGAGAAGCTGAACGCCAGCGGCGTGCTGCTGCTCACCGTCTGCAGGGAGTGCTCGCTGGCGTCTTCGGACAGCACGAAGCTCTGGCCGGCGCCGGCCGTGATGGCCAGGCTGCCGGACGAGCCGCTGCCGCGTGTGACGGAGAGCGTGTCCAGCGTGGCACTGTCGCTGACGTTGACCTCGCCGTTGGCCGTGAGCAGCAGCTTGGGCGCATTCACCGCGATGGCCGTGCCGCTGCCGATGCTGCCCTGGGCGGCACTCAGCGTCACCTGGCTGGCGCGGATGCCGGTGGCCGGGTCGCTGTCGTTCTGGATGGCGCCGCTGCTGGCCGTGATGGCCACGGTGCCGCCGGCAGTGGCGTCCACCTGGCCCACCGTGATGGCGCCGCTGCTCTGGGTGTAGCTGATGCTGTTGCCCGCGTTCAGGCTGGACAGCGTCAGCGGCCCGCTGCCGCTGATGAACATCGAGCTGCCGGCCTGCGCCGTCAGCGTGGCGCCGGCGCTGTTGGTCACCGGCAGCACGGCACCGCTGGCGCCGATGGCCTTGGCCGCGTTCAGCGTGAGGCGGCCGGTGCCGATGGAGATGCCGTAGCCGAAGGGGCTGAGGATGGAACCCTGCGAGGCCGTCAGTGCGACAGCCTGGTTGGTGGCGGTCATGAAGCCGCCCAGCGACAGGTCGCCCTCCAGCGCGGTGATGGCCACCGGGCCGGTGGCCGTGATGGTGCCCAGCGTGACGGTGCTGGTGGTGTTGGTGCTGCCGGTGGGCATGGGCAACTGCACATAGACGCCGCCCGCGCTGGCGGTGGCGCTCAGCGTGCCGGTCACCACGTCCAGGTAGTTGGCGCCGCTGGCGCCCACGGCCTGGCCGCTCAGCGTGGTGCTGTTGGCCAGCACGCGGGTGTTCTTGTCGCCGTCGTCCTTGATGACGCCGGCCGTGGATGTGAAGCGCGCCGTGCCGGTGTTCGTGACGTCCACCTGGCCCAGCGTGATGTCGCGGTCGCTGGTGAAGTTCAGGGTCAGCGAGGTGTTGTCGGTCAACGTGGCCACGTGGTGCCCGGCCGCCGAGTCGCTGACGCTGAGCTTCAGCGACGGCGCGGTGATGGCCATGCCGTGGCTGGTGGTGGTGTCGGCGTGGGTGCTCGTGACGGTGAGCGTGCTCAGGTCGCTGAGGTTGTTGACGTACAGGTCGCCGCGCGTGGTCAGGGTCAGCGCGGACGCATTGGCGCCGATCGGGTTGACCGCGCTGCCCACGCTGCCCTGTGCGGCGCTCAGCGTCAGCGTGCTGCCGGAGGTGACGCGCGAGTTCAGGTTGCCGTCATCGACGATGTGGCCCTGGGTGGCGGTCAGGCTCACGGAGCCGGCCGCCTGCACCTGGCCGACCTGCAGCGTGGCATCGCCGTTGAAGGACAGGCTGTTCAGCGGCACGCCGACCAGGCGGTTCAGCGTGTACGAGGTGCCGGTGTCGGCGACGTCGAACGTCAGGTAGGGCGAATCCACCTGCAGCGTGCCCGCATTGCCCGGCGCGCTGTGGCGGTTGGTGAGGCTCAGGCTGGTGAGCGTGGCCTCGGTGTTGGTGACGAGCAGGTCACCGGTGCTGCTGGCCGTCAGGCCGGTGGCCTTGGTCTGCACGGCCTGGCCGGGCGCGCCGATGCCGCCACTGGCGCTGAGCTGGGCCGTGCCGGTGGTGATGCGCGTGGCGCTGTTGCCGTCGTCGCGGATGGCGCCGGCGCTGGCCGTCAGGCTGACCTGCCCGCCGGCGGACGTGCTGACGTTGCCCACCGTGATGTCGCCGCTGCCGTTGGTGACGCTGATGAGCGTGCTGGGCGTGGCGAGGCGGTCCAGCGTGACGCTGCCGGTCTGCGTGATGCTGATGCTGCTGGAGCCGGCCTGCACGTCCAGGTGCGATGCGGCGGTGCGCACTGTCACCGACCCGCTGTTGGCGGCGTTCAGCGTGACCGTGTCGCCGGTGATGTTGCCGCTGTTGCCGAAGATGGAGCCGCTGAAGGTGCTCAGGTTGACATTGCCGGCGGTGCCCGCGTTGACGGTGCCGACGCTGAACGAGCCCGTGCCGCTGGCGGCCACGGTGATGGTGTTGGCGGCGCTGCTGGTGCTGGAGGTCAGGCTGGTCAGCGTGGTGCTGCCGCCGGTGACGATGTCGATGGCGCCGTTGCCCGAGACGATGCTGGACAGCACGCTCGACGTCGCCGAGGTGGTGAGGTAGACGCCGCCCATGGCCGCGTTGGCGGACAGCGTGGATGCCGTGGTGGCGAGCTTGTTGCCGCTGGCGCCGATGGCGCCGCCAGCCGTCAGCTGCAGGCTGCCGGCGGCGATGCGGGTGGCGGCATTGCCGTCGTCCAGCACGCTGCCGGCGCCCGAGCCCAGCGTCAGCGCCGCGCTGCCGACATCGACGGCGCCGACGGTCAGCGTGCCGCTGGCCGTCGCGCTGGAAGCCCCGGTGGCTGCCAGCCGCGTCAGCGCGAGCGCGCCGGTGTTGGCGACGTAGACGCCCCCGCTGCCGGCCGCGGCCGACAGGCTGGCCGTGCTGGTGTTGAGCGCCTGCGCGGCCGTGCCGATCGCGCCGTTGCTCCCCAGGCTGCCCTGCGCGGTCAGCGTCAGCGAGCCCGCCGTCAGCGTGTTGCCGGCGGTGCCGGTGAGGTTGCCCTTGGTCGACGTGAGGGCCAGCGTGCCGCTGCCCACGTTCAGCGTGCCGGCGTCGATGCTGCGGTCGCTGGTCACGCGCAGGTCCAGGCCGCCGGCCTGGGTCATCTGCGTCAGCGCCAGGCTGCTGCCGTCGGCGACCGTGAAGCTCAGGCCTGGGGCGTCCACCTGGTAGGTGCGCGTGCCCGGGGCGACGTCCAGCGCGGTCAGCGCGAGGCTGGCCAGCGCCGTGTCGCTGCTGGCGTGGATGCTGCCGCCGGCTTCCAGGGCCAGCTGCGTCGTGTGCGTGGCGATGGCGCTGCCGGCAGCACCGATGGCACCGGCGCCGGCCGTCAGCGCGACCGAGCCGCCGGTCAGCAGCGGCGCGGTGCCGCCGGCATTGCGGATGCCGCCTACCGTGCTTTGCGCGTCCACCGCGCCCGCGCCGGCGTTGATGTTGCCGGCCAGTTCGATGTCGCCCGTGGCACGCAGCGTCACGGCGCCGCCGTTGGTGGTGAGCTTGCCGATGTTGCTCAACGTGCTGCCGATGCCCTGGGCTTCCAGCGTGATCGAGCCGCCCTGCGTGCGGATCTCGGTCTGCGCGTCGACGAAGCGGATGCCGCCGGTCTGTGTGGACTGCAGCGTGAAGCCGTGGCCGGCGGTCGTGGCGAGGTTGATGAGCTTGCCGGCCATCGCGTCGACCGTGATCTGGCCGGTGGCCTGCAGCACGATGTTGGCGTTGCCGGCCAGCGACTCCAGCCGGCCGCGCGAGATGGTGTTGAGCGTGGCGCCCGAGCCGGCGTTGGCGTCGCCGGCGGCCACGCTGGCGTCGGCGGCATTGGCGTCCTGGCTGCCGCTGGAGGCCGCGTCGGTGATGCGCAGGTCGGTCGGGTCGATCAGCAGCAGGCCGCTCTTGCCCAGCGGCGCGCGCAGGTCGACGTTGCCGGTCAGGCCGATGTCCTTCAGGCTGGACACCTCGGCAAAGCCGCCGTCGCCGCCCAGCCGGCCACCGCGCGCCGACAGCTCGCCGGCGAACACGGTGCGGTCGGTCGACCACATCGTGACGTTGCCGCCGCGGCCGGTGTCCAGCGCGTCGGCGCGCAGCTGCGCACCGGCGTCGACGACGACGCTGGTCGACTTGTTGCCGAAGCGTTGCGCGGCATCCGTGAGCCCGGTGCTGCCCAGCGCGATCTCGCCGCCGCCGGTCGACCCCGAGGCATTGATGCGGGCCGTGGACACGACCGCGATGTGCTCGCCGGTGGCCATCACCACGCCACCCTGGCCCGCTGCCGACGACGCATCCAGCGTGCCGCTGACGGCCACGCTGCCGGCGCTGCCACCCGACAGCACGATGCTGCCGCCGCTGCCGCTGACCGAGGTGGCCGCGATGATGCCGCTGGTGTTGATGACGTTGTCGACGACGCCCTTGATCGCGCGAGCGGTCAGCAGCACGTTGCCGCCTTCGGCGCGGATCACGCCGCTGTTGTCGACCAGCGCGTTGCCGACCTCAGCCCCGGCGCCGAAGCTCAGCAGCCCGTCGCCGTGGAAGTCCAGCGTGAAATGCTGTGCGGCGCCCAGCGCCACGCGGCCCAGGCGCGCCTCGATGAGGCCCGAGTTGCGCACCCGCGGCGCCACCAGCGCGGCCAGGCCGCTGTCGCGGATGCTGATGTGGCCTTCGTTGACGACGGCGGCGTTCAGGTTGGGCGACGCCTGGCTGAAGTCGTAGCGGCCCGCCATGAAGTCGTGGTCGCGGACGTTGGCTGTCGTGGCCACCAGCCCGCCCACGTCCACGCGCGCCGTCTTGCCGAACACGATGCCGTTCGGGTTGACCAGCATGACCATGCCGTTGGCATTCATGCGGCCGAAGATCTGCGACGGGTCATTGCCGAGCACGCGGTTCAGCGTCACGCTGCTGGACGACGGCTGCACGAAGTTGACCGTCTCGCCCGCGCCGATGCCGAAGCTCTGCCAGTTGATGATCGCCCGGTTGCTGGTCTGCACGATGTCGGTCGTGCCCGGCACCGTGTTGGTGATGTTGGCCGTGCCGCCGACCACCACGCCACCCGTCGGATTGGCCTGTGCCATCGGGCTGGCCATCAGCCAGCCGACCACCAGGGCCATCGTCGACAGGCCCGCCGGGCCCGCTCGGCGCGCCATGGCGCGCTGCAGCGAACGCTGCAGGCGGCGGGCGCGCAGGGCGGCGCGGCGCAGGACTTGGCGGGAGGCTTGGTCGGGGTGGTTCATGGGCGGGTACTCAAACTGGAAAGAGGGCGGGCGAGGGCGGCGTTCTCAGAACTGCGCCGTGACGCTGACGAAGGCGCGGGCGTTCTTGTCGCCTTGCGTCCTGACCTCGGTGTTGATCGGCTTGGCGATTTCCAGCGTCGCGAAGACGCTGCGGTTCAGGCTGGCGCGCACGCCGCCACCGGCCGACGCGAGCCGGGGCCGCTGCACTGGGGCGCCGCCGCTGGCGGCCCAGACGCGGCCGGCATCCACATACCCGTAGAACTGCACCTGGTTCGACCAGGCGGCCGGCACATGGCGCAGCTCCAGCATGGCAGCCACGCCGTTGTCGCCGGCGATCTCGCCGTCGTCGAAGGCCCGGCCGAAGCTGGCGCCGCCCAGGCCGATCTCCTCGCTGGCCAGCAGCGGGCGGTGGCTGAGCTGGCTGGTCACGCTGGCGACGAGGCTGGTGCGCTCGCCGATCTGCTGCAGGCGGGTCAGGTCCAGCGTCAGCTTGGTGAAGTCGCTGCGGCCGTTCACGCGCGAGGCCAGCGCGGAGCCGTTGGACGAAGCGCCCAGCCCCGACAGGCCCTGGTGCAGCGTGCCGCGCACGGTGGTGATGCCATCGAAGCGGTCGCTGCGGTCGTAGCTCAGGCCGGCGCGCAGGATGCGCAGGCGGTCGCGGGTGAAGCCGGTGCCGGCGATGTCGGTGCTGACGTCGCGCACTTCCAGCTGGCCCATCGCACGCAGGTTCTCCTCGCGCCCGCGCAGCAGCGGGTGGCTGAACGTGAGCAGGCCGCTGGTCACGCGGCTGCGCACGTCCAGCGCCGCCAGTTCGCGCCCGGGCTTGGAGCGGGCGTGCGACAGCAGCAGGCCCAGCGTGCCGCCGCCGTCGGTGACGAGCGCGTCGTAGCTGGCGCCCAGCGAGTGGCTGCGCTCGACGCGCAACGAGCTGCGCGCGTTCAGGCTGAAGCGGTCGGCGCGTTCGCCGACAGCGTTCCAGGCCAGGTTGGCGCCAAGCTGCCCGCCGCCGAGGTAGGGCGAGATGCGATTGTCCAGCGTCGCCGAGCCTTCGCTGGCTCGCCGCTCCATGCGCACCACCAGCAGCGAGCCGCCCACCTCGCCGGGCGCCGGCTCCAGCGTGCCGCGCACCGTGATGCCGGGCAGGTCGTTGGCCAGCAGCAGGCGGCGCTCGATGGCGGCCAGCGTCACCGGCCGCAGGCCGCGCAGGCTGCCCATCAGGCGCTCGACGGCGGCGCGCGCCGGGCCGATGTCGCCCTGGTAGACCAGGTCGGCCACGAAGCCCTCGACGACGACGAGGCGAAAGCGCCCGTCGGCGACGGTCTGCTGCGGCACGATGACCCGTGAAGTCACGTAGCCGGCATTGCGGTAGTGCAGCTCGATGGCGTTGGCGGCCTCGAACACCTCGGCCACGGTGACCTCGCGGCCGATCAGGTTGGCGTAGAGCGGGCGCAGCGCCTCGGCGGGGAAGGTGGTCGCGCCTTCGATGAGCAGCTCGCGCAGCGCGAACTTCGCCTCCCTGGCGCCGGGCGGGGGCTCGGCGGCCGCGCTGCGCGGCACCTCGATGCGGGGCACGCCCAGCGAAGGTTGCGGCATCACGGGCAGCAGCGGCCCGCGGCCGGGCTCGGCGCCGGGGGGCAGCTGGGGCGGTGCGGTCTGCGCCACGGCCGACGCCAGGCCGCAGGCCAGCAGCGTGGCCAGCGCGCGACGGGGCCAGGGGGCGGCGCCGGAGGAATTGGAAAGTGGGGAGGTGCGGACGTGGCGTGAGGGGTTCACGGCGGTCGACAGAGTCATGTGGGCACCAGTTCAGAAGGTCGGCGGTCCAGGCGGCGGGTGCCGCCAGGGCTTGCGGAGTTGCCGGGGCTGTCGGACCTGCCGTCCGAGCGAACTTCGCCACCAAGCACGATAGACAGGGCCAGCCCGCGGCATGGATGAAACTGCCCCGGGAACCCGGCGCAATTGGCCCCTGCAGCAGCAAGCCGGCAAACCCGGCCCGGAGCGCCACCTTCGCAAAAAAGAGGTGATGCGCGACGCGGAACCCGTCAAGAGCGAAAAGCTTACGGCGCGTGCGCTGGTCGTCCGTCTCCCTGACGCCAAGTTGGTGCACCCAAGCGTGCAGTTTTGCCGGCACCTGTGGGGCGCTGCATCGAACCTGAGGCTGGCTGTGCTGTCGGCCTCGCCTGTTCCGGGTGCCGGAAAAAACAAAGGCGGGCCGAAGCCCGCCTTGATGTGGTGCGGTGAGCGTCAGTCCTGCACGACCGCCGCCTCGCGCAGCTTCTTGTTCACGCGCAGCGCCAGCAAGGTGCAGGCCACGGCGGACAGCAGGTACACCGTCAGCGACCCGAGGCCGAAGCGCGACGACAGGTACAGCGCGATGACCGGCGCAAAGGCCGCGCCCAGCAGCCAGGCCATGTCAGCCGTCAGCGCCGCACCGGTGTAGCGGAAATGCGGCAGGAAGTTGGACGTCACCGAGCCGGCCGACTGGCCGTAGGACAGGCCCAGCAGCACGAACCCGATCAGCAGGAAGGCGGCCTGGCCCGAACGGCCGCCGCCCAGCATCATGGGCGCGAACAGCGCGAACACGCCGATGGCGATGGCCAGCGTGCCCAGGAAGCTGCGGCGGCCGATCTTGTCGGCGATCAGCCCCGACATGGGCATGGCCGCGGCAGCGAAGGCGGCGCCCAGCAGTTCCATGCGCATGAAGTCGTCGATGCCCTGCGGGTCGGACAGCGCCACCCACGACAGCGGGAACACCGTCACCAGGTGGAAGAGGGCGTAGCTGGCCAGCGCGGCGAAGGCGCCGATGACGATGTGGTGGCCCTGCGCCGGCAGCAGTTCGTGCAGGTGGGCCGGGTCCAGCTCATGCTCTTCCATGCGCTTCTCGTACTCGTGCGTGACGACCAGCCGCAGCCGGGCGAACAGCGCGACGACGTTGATCGCGAAGGCCGTGAAGAACGGGAAGCGCCAGCCCCAGGACAGGAAGTCCTGGGTGTTCAGGCTGGTGTAGACGTACAGGAACACGCCCGACGCGACCAGGAAGCCCAGCGGCGCTCCCAGCTGACCCAGCATGGCGTACCAGCCGCGGCGGTCCGGCGGCGCGTTCAGCGCCAGCAGCGATGGCAGGCCGTCCCAGGAGCCGCCCAGCGCCAGGCCCTGGCCCACGCGGCACAGCGCCAGCAGCACGATGGCCGTGGTGCCCGCCGTCGCGTAGCCGGGCAGCAGGCCCATGGCCACGGTGGAGCAGCCCAGCAGGAACAGGGCGGCGGTCAGCTTGGCGGAGCGGCCGAACTTGCGCTGGATCTCCATGCCGATCAGCGTGCCGACCGGTCGGACGACGAAAGCCAGCGCGAACACCAGGAAGGCGTACAGCGTGCCCGTCAGCTGGTCGGTGAACGGGAAGAACACCTGCGGAAAGATCAGCACCGACGCGATGCCGAACACAAAAAAGTCGAAATATTCCGAAGCCCGGCCGATGATCACGCCGACGGCGATGTCGCCGGGCGCCAGATCCTCGTCGGTGCGGCTGGTCAGGGGACCGGACTTCGGGGCCTGGAAGGTACTGCTTGCAACTGCCATATCGGTCTTGTCTCCGTCGGTCACTAGGACAAAATGTCCACTCGTTGATTTGCCTCAATCAACTTACATTCCTGTCCCACGTGCAAGATCGTTAACCCTCGCGCGTAAGTCCGGATGTACCCCACAAAGTCTCTCCTTGCTCGCGCCCTGGTCTTGTCGGCCAGTGCCTCATTGGCTGGCTGTGATTGGATCGTGATGAAGCCGCACGGCGACATCGCGCAACAACAGGCCAATCTCATCGTCACGTCGACGTTGCTGATGCTGCTGATCATCGTCCCGGTGATCGCGCTGACGTTGTTCTTTGCCTTCCGTTACAGGCAATCGAACAAGGAAGCGACCTACTCGCCGGACTGGGATCACTCCACGCGCCTGGAACTGGTGATCTGGGGCGCGCCGCTGCTCATCATCATCGCGCTGGGCGCCATCACGTGGATCAGCACCCACAAGCTGGACCCGTTCCGTCCGCTGGACCGCATCTCGGAAGGCAAGCCGCTGGCCGCCGGCGTGAAGCCGCTGGAGGTGTACGCCGTGTCCATGGACTGGAAGTGGCTGTTCATCTACCCCGAGCAGGGCATCGCCACCGTCAACGAGATGGCCGCGCCGGTGGATCGCCCGATCCACTTCCGCTTCACGTCGACGAACGTGATGAACACCTTCTACGTGCCCGCGCTGGCCGGCATGATCTACACGATGCCCGGCATGGAGACGCAACTCCACGCGATCATCAACAAGGCGGGCGTCTACGACGGCATCTCGGCGCACTACAGCGGCGCCGGCTTCTCGGACATGCGCTTCAAGTTCCACGGCGTCAGCAACGAGGACTTCGCCCGCTGGGTCGAGTCCAACAAGGCCGGCGGCCAGGCGCTGACGCGTGAGGACTACCTGAAGCTTGAGCAGCCCAGCACCAAGGAACCGGTGCGCCGCTTCGCCAGCGTCGAGCCGGGCCTGTGGGGCGCCATCGTCGACCGTTGCGTCGACGGCAAGAAGATGTGCGCCAGCCAGATGATGGCCATCGACGCCGCCGGCGGTGCCGGCAAGGGCGGCGTGGCCGGCACGATGCGCAGCAACTGGGCGGCCGCGGACGGCAGCAAGCGCGAGCGCCTGGTGGTGGCCGCGCTGTGCACGCCCACGAACCCGCAGGGCCTGCCCGAAGGTGAAGCCGCCGCCGCGGCTGCCGTGACCAAGAACTAAGAGAAGTCCGATGACCGTCTACCCTGATGAGCTCCACCCGGTCTTCGGCCGGCTGGGCCTGCATGCCCTGCCGTTGCACGAGCCCATCCTCGTCGCAACCTTCATCGCCGTCGCCCTGGGCGGCCTGCTGGTGCTGTTCCTGATCACGAAGTTCCGCCTCTGGGGCACCCTGTGGCGCGACTGGATCACCAGCATCGACCACAAGAAGATCGGGATCATGTACATGATCCTGGGCATCATCATGCTGCTGCGCGGCTTTGCCGACGCGCTGATGATGCGGGCCCACCAGGCCATGGCCTTCGGCGAGAACGCCGGCTTCCTGCCGCCGCACCACTACGACCAGGTCTTCACGGCCCACGGCGTCATCATGATCTTCTTCGTCGCGATGCCGTTCGTGACGGGCCTGATGAACTACGTCGTGCCGCTGCAGATCGGCGCGCGTGACGTGGCCTTCCCGTTCCTGAACAACTTTAGCTTCTGGATGACGGTGGGCGGCGCCATCCTGGTCATGATCTCGCTGTTCGTCGGCGAGTTCGCCAAGACCGGCTGGCTGGCCTTCCCGCCGCTGTCGGGCATCCTCGCGAGCCCCGACCCCGGCGTGGACTACTACCTGTGGTCATTGCAGATCGCGGGTGTGGGCACGACGCTGTCGGGTATCAACCTGATCGCCACCATCATCAAGATGCGCGCGCCCGGCATGACCATGATGAAGATGCCTGTCTTCACGTGGACCTCGCTGTGTACCAACGTGCTGATCGTCGCCAGCTTCCCCGTGCTGGCCGCGGCCCTCGCGCTGCTGACGGCCGACCGCTACCTCGGCACCAACTTCTTCACGAACGACCTCGGCGGCAACGCCATGCTGTACGTGAACCTGATCTGGATCTGGGGCCACCCGGAGGTCTACATCCTGATCCTGCCGATCTTCGGCGTGTTCTCGGAAGTGGTGTCCACGTTCAGCCGCAAGAAGCTGTTCGGCTACGCATCCATGGTCTATGCCACGGTCGTCATCACCATCCTGTCCTACCTCGTCTGGCTGCACCACTTCTTCACGATGGGCTCCGGCGCCAGCGTGAACTCGTTCTTCGGCATCACGACGATGATCATCTCGATCCCGACGGGCGCGAAGATCTTCAACTGGCTGTTCACGATGTACCGTGGCCGCATCCAGTTCGAGGTGCCGATGCTGTGGACGGTCGGCTTCATGGTGACCTTCGTCATCGGCGGCATGACCGGCGTGCTGCTGGCGGTGCCGGCGGCGGACTTCGTGCTGCACAACAGCCTGTTCCTGATCGCCCACTTCCACAACGTCATCATCGGTGGCGTGGTGTTCGGCGTGTTCGCGGCCATCAACTACTGGTTCCCCAAGGCCTACGGTTTCCGCCTCGATGCGTTCTGGGGCAAGGTCTCGTTCTGGTGCTGGTTCATCGGCTTCTGGGTCGCCTTCACGCCGCTGTACGTGCTGGGCCTGATGGGCATCACGCGCCGCGTCAGCCACTTCGACGACATGTCGCTGCAGCCCTACTTCGTCGTGGCGGCCATCGGCGGCGGCATCGTGGCCATGGGCATCGCGGCCTTCCTGATCCAGATCGCCGTCAGCGTGCTGCGCCGCAACGAGCTGCGCGACACGACGGGCGACATCTGGGGTGGCCGCACGCTGGAGTGGTCCACGGCCTCGCCGCCGCCTGACTACAACTTCGCCTTCACGCCCATCGCCCACGAGATGGACGCCTGGCACGACATGAAGCAGCGCGGCATCGAGCGTCCGACGACCGGTTTCGTCGCCATCCACATGCCCAAGAACACGGGCGCGGGCTTCGTCATCGCGATGCTGGCCACGGCCATGGGCTTTGCGCTGATCTGGCACATGTGGCTGATCGCCGCGGTCAGCTTCGCCGCCACCGTCATCGCCGCCATCGTGCACACCTTCAACTACAACCGCGACTACCACATCCCGGCCGACGTCGTGACCCGCAGCGAAGACGCGCGCACCCGCGCCCTTGCCGCCGCCAACAACGCCGCCTGACCGGGAGACCGCTGACATGTCTGCAACCATTGCCACGCACGTGAACGGCGCACCGGTCTACTACGACCGCAGCGGCGAGCACCACCCGCCCAACGGCACCCTGCTGGGCTTCTGGCTCTACCTGATGAGCGACTGCCTCATCTTCGCGGTGCTGTTCGCCGTCTACGCCGTGCTGGGCCGCAACTACGCGGCCGGCCCGTCGGGCGCCGATCTGTTCGACCTGCCGCTGGTGGCCGCCAACACGGCGCTGCTGCTGTTCTCGTCCATCACCTACGGCTTCGCGATGATCGCGATGCAGGCGCGCAAGAAGAGCCACGTGCTCGCGTGGCTGGCGATCACGGGCCTGCTGGGCCTCGGGTTCCTGGGCATCGAGCTGTACGAGTTCCACCACCTCATCCACGAGGGCGCGGGCCCGCAGCGCAGCGCCTTCCTGTCCAGCTTCTTCACGCTGGTGGGCACGCACGGCCTGCACGTCACGTTCGGCTGCATCTGGCTGGTCACGCTGATGATCCAGGTCAGCAAGCGCGGCCTCACGCCGCCCAACCGCCGCCGCCTGATGTGCCTGTCGATGTTCTGGCACTTCCTGGACGTCGTCTGGATCGGCGTCTTCACCTTTGTTTATCTGATGGGAGTGATGTGATGGGCGCCCATGCACATGATTCGCACGGTCACGACGACCACCTCGACGGCGAGGAAGACTTCCACGTCAGCTACAAGGGCTACGCCACCGGCTTCATCCTGTCGGTCATCCTGACGGCCATCCCGTTCTGGCTGGTCATGGACAAGGTGCTGGGCAACCCCCAGACCACCGGCCTGGTCATCCTCGGCTTCGCGGCCGTGCAGATGGTCGTGCACATGGTCTATTTCCTGCACATGAACGCCAAGGTCGAGGGCGGCTGGTCCATGCTGGCGCTGCTGTTCACGGTGGCGCTGGTCGTCATCATGCTGGCCGGCTCGGTGTGGGTCATGTATCACATGAACGCGAACATGATGCCGACGCCGGATCCGGCGGCGATGCGGACGATGTGACGCCGGCCATGGCCCGCACCGCGCGCGTCGCACTCATCGTCGCCGCGGCGCTGGCCAGCATGGGCTTCATGGCGCTGTCCACCTGGCAGGTGCAGCGCCTGTCCTGGAAGCAGGACCTCATTGCCCGCGTCGAGCAGCGCCTGCAGGCCGCGCCTGTCGAGCCTCCGATTCGGGATGCGTCGGTCGGCAAGGACGACGAGTACCGTCGCGTGCGGCTGCAAGGCCGTTTCGAGCCGCGCGAGGCGCTGGTGCAGGCCACCACTGATTTCGGCGGCGGCCACTGGGTCATCGCGCCGCTGCGGCTGGACGATGGCCGCATCGTTCTCGTCAACCGCGGCTTCGTGCCGCCGGACCGCCGTGCACCCGAGATGCACGCCGCGCCCGACGGGCTGGTCGAGCTGACCGGCCTGCTGCGCCTCACCGAGACCGGCGGCGGCCCGCTGCGCAGGAACGAGCCGGCCGAGGGCCGCTGGTATTCGCGCGACGTGGCGGGCCTTGCGGCCCAACTGGGCGTGGCCGACCGGGCCGCGCCGTACTTCGTCGACGAGGCCGCCGACCCCGCCCAGCCGCAGCGCTGGCCGCGCCCCGGTCTGACGGTCGTGCGTTTCGCCAACAATCACGCCGTCTACGCCGCCACCTGGCTGGCGCTCGCGGCCATGGCGGCCGCCGCGGTCTTCTACCTGGTCCGCGAGGAGCGCCGGCGCGCCCCGCCTTGAACACCACGCCGCCGCCCCTCACCGCCGTACCTGCCGAACCGGTCATCGTCGCGCCCGAGCGCCGCGCGGGCCGCGCCAACCTGCGCCAGCTCATCGAGCTGCGCTGGCTGGCCGTCGGCGGCCAGCTGGCCACCGTGCTGGTGGTTCACGCGGGCCTGGGCATCGAGCTGCCGTGGGCCGAGATGCTCAGCCTGCTGGGCATCCTGGCGGCCTTCAACCTGTTCAGCCTGTGGCGCAACCGGCTGACGCAGCCGGTGTCGCAACTGGAGCTGTGCATCGCGCTGCTGGTGGACGTCGGCGTGCTGACCGGCCAGCTCTACCTCGCCGGCGGCAGCGACAACCCCTTCATCTACCTCTACCTGCTGCAGGTGGCGGTCGCCTCGGTGCTGCTGCGGCCGGGCTACCTGGGTGCCATCGTGCTGAGCACGCTGACCGGCTTCGTCGCGCTGACGCAGTGGCACCGCCCGCTGGCGCTGGACCCGTCGTCGCCGACGACGCTGTCGCCCAACTACCTGGGTGGGCTGCTGCTGTGCTTCCTGCTCAACGTGGCGCTGCTGAGCGTGTTCATCGTGCGCATCAACCGCAACCTGCGCCAGCGCGACAACGAGCTGGCCGAGCTCAAGCAGCGCGCCGCCGAGGAGATGCACATCGTGCGCATGGGCCTGCTGGCCAGCGGCGCCGCGCACGAGCTGGGCACGCCGCTGGCGACGCTCAGCGTCATCCTGGGCGACTGGGCGCACATGGCGCCGTTCGCCGGCGAGCCGGAGCTGCGCGAGGAGATCGAGGAGATGCAGCGCCAGATCCTGCGCTGCAAGGCCATCGTCACCGGCATCCTGATGTCGGCCGGCGAGATGCGCGGCGAGGCGCCGCAGCTGACGCCGCTGCAGGTCTTCGTCGACGGCCTGGCCAGCCGTTGGCGGGCGGCGCACCCCGGTGCCGAGCTGGCGCTGCGCAGCGAGGCGCTGCCCGACATGGACATCATCTCGGACAGCGCGCTGCAGCAGGTCGTCGCCAACCTGCTGGACAACGCCGCCGAGGCCGCGCCCGGCCGGCCGCTGGTGCTGCAGGCGGGCTGCCCGGATGAGGACACGCTGAGCCTGAGCGTGCTGGACGAAGGCCCCGGCTTCGACGAGGAGCGGCTCAAGCATTTCGGCGAGCCCTACCAGAGCAGCAAGGGTCAGCCCGGCCGCGGCATGGGGCTGTTCCTGTCCGTCAACGTCGCGCGCACGCTGGGCGGCCGGCTGGAGGCCGCCAACCGCGAGGAGGGCGGCGCCGCCGTGACCCTGACGCTGCCGCTGGCATCCCTGCTGCCACGACAATCCCCCACCGATGCCCGCCCCTGAAGAAGACCGCCTGCTGCTGATCGTCGAAGACGACGACAGCTTCGCCCGCACCCTGATCCGTTCCTTCGAGCGCCGCGGCTGGCGCGTGCTGCGCGCCACCGGGCTGGACGACATGAAGGCGCTGCTGGACGGCCTGCCCGACGACGAGGAACTGGGCCATGCCGTCGTGGACCTCAAGCTCGCCGGTGGCGCCTCGGGGCTGGCCTGCGTGCAGCAGCTGCACGGCTGGGACCCGGAGGTCCTCATCGTCGTGCTGACCGGCTACGCCAGCATCGCCACCGCCGTGGAGGCCATCAAGCTGGGGGCCTGCCACTACCTCGCCAAGCCGGCCAACACCGAC
Organism: Roseateles sp. GW823-FHT07B05; assembly: GCF_058794515.1. Classification (NCBI taxonomy): domain Bacteria; kingdom Pseudomonadati; phylum Pseudomonadota; class Betaproteobacteria; order Burkholderiales; family Sphaerotilaceae; genus Roseateles; species Roseateles sp. GW823-FHT07B05. The sequence goes on along the minus strand of NZ_JBXAGX010000002.1, from coordinate 271,109 downwards.
GACATCGAGGCCGCGTTCGCGCGCCGCCAGGGCGATGCCGACGTCGAGGTCACCGAGCGCCAGACCGTCAACATCAAGACGCTGGAGTGGGAGCGCATCCACGAGGTGCTGGCCGAGACCGACTTCAACATCAGCGAGACCGCGCGCCGCCTGGGCATGCACCGCCGCACGCTGGCGCGCAAGCTGGAGAAGCAGCGCATCAAGTGAGCCGCTCGCGCAGCGCGTCCCGCAGCTCCGCCCAGCTGTACGACGCCTGCGCAGCCAGCAACCCGGCCTGGCCGAACACCGGCGTGAGGCCGTAGCGCTGCAGCGCGGCGGGCAGGTCGGCGCGGCCGCTGATCGCGTCCGCCAGCCACTCGCCGGCCAGCGTCGTGGGGGCCACGCCATGCCCGCCGAAGGCCTGCGCGAACCACAGCCCCGGGGCCAGGCGGCCGACCTGCGGCATCTTGTGCCGCGCATAGCTCATCAGCCCGCTCCACGCGTGCTCGATGCGCACGCCGGCCAGCTGCAGGTAGACCTTGAGCAGGTCCGCCCGCAGCAACTGCGCGATGTGCGCCGGGTCGCGCTCCCGGATGGAGATGCGCCCGCCCCACAGCAGCCGGTGGTCGGCCAGCATGCGGTAGTAGTCGAAGGCGAAGCGGTTGTCGTAGAGCGCCGCCGCCGTGCGGATGGGCCGCAGCTCCTGCGGCAGCGGCGCCGTCGCGATGACGTAGGTGGCGATGGGCAGGCGTGCGCCGGTCAGCGCCGGCAGCAGCGTCTGCAGATAGCCGCCACCCGCCACGACGACCTGGGCCGCGCGGATGGCTGCCCCCGGCGCCGTGCGCAGCTCGAAGCTGCCGCCTGGCCGGCGGTCGACGGCCTGCACCGGGCTGTGCTCGTGCACGCGGCCGCCGGCCTGCTCGATGGCGCGGGCCAGCCCCAGCGCGTACTTCAGCGGGTGGAAGTGGAAGGCGTCGCGCTCCAGCAGCGCGCCGCCGTAGCGCCCGGTGTCCAGCCACTGCCGTACCTGGGCGGGCGCCACCTCGTCCCACGTCACGCCGAACTGCTCGCGCAGCCAGCGCGCCTGTTCGCGCAGGCCGTGCTCGGCGCGGGCGCTGTGCCGGAACCAGTTCAGCAGCAGCGCGCCGCCTTCGACCTTGTCGCAGTCGATGGCCAGCGCATCGATGCGCGAGCGGATCAGCGCGACGGCGTCACGGCTGCGCGCGTACAGCTCGCGGGCCGGCGCCAGGCCCAGGTCACGCACGAGGTCCATGGCATCGCGGCTGAAGCCGCCGAACACGAAGCCGCCGTTGCGGCCCGACGCGCCGTGGCCGATGGCCCGGGCCTCCAGCACGGCCACGCTGCGGATGCCGCGCTCCTGCAGCCCGCGCGCGGCTGCCAACCCGGCAAAGCCGCCGCCGATCAGCGCCACGTCGACATCGACGGTCTCGGCCGCCGCCGGCAAGCCCAGGCGCGGGGATGTGGCGGTGTAGTAGGTCTCCGTGCGCATGGGCTGGTGTGGCGCTCGGGGCGCGGCCGTCAATGTAGCCGCGGCGATGCAGGAGGCTGCGTGCGCTTCTTCGGCGCGACCCACAGGCCGTGAGTCAAAACGTCCAATGCCACCGGCCCGTCTTTAGGTTCAAGATAGACGGCGTCGCGCCATAGCCGGGAATCGCCCAGATGGATTGGGTTCTTGTAGTTTTCGTTGTGTTCAAGGCCCTGGTGTTCGTCACGGGCATGGTTTTCGCCATCAAGTGGCATTACGACCGTGAGAAGCGGGGCGCGGACAGACGCGCGCTGCTGCGCGCGAGCGGCAAGATCGTCGCCATCTTCGTGGTGTTGCTGCTGGTCTTGCTGCTCCTCACCTTCGGACTCGCCCGGACGCTCGGGATGGACTTGAGCCTGCCGTGAACGCGCGGCAGCAAGCGCGGGCGCGGCGACCGGGTCAGAGCCTGGCCAGTAACTCGTAGGACCGCCGCCGCGCCGCGTGGTCATGCACGGCGCAGGCCATGATGAACTCGTCGGCGCCGGTGCGCTCCGCGGTGGCGGCCAGCCCGGCGCGCACGGTGGCCGGCGAGCCGACCACCGCCTCGCTCAGCATGCGCTCCACCTGCAGCCGCTCCGCGGGTGACCACAGCGACTCCATGCTCGCCACCGGCGGCGGCAGCTTGCCGCGCTGGCCGCGCACCATGCCCAGGAAGCGCTGCTGCGCCGACGTGAACAGGCGCTGCGCCTCCTCGTCGGTGGGCGCGACGACGACGTTCAGCCCCACCATTGCATGCGGCTTCGGGTGCCGCGCGCTGGGCCGGTAGGTGCTGCGGTAGATCTGCAGCGCCTGCATCAGCATCTCCGGCGCGAAGTGCGACGCGAACGCGAACGGCAGTCCCAGGTAGGCAGCCAGTTGCGCGGAGTAGAGGCTGGAGCCCAGCAGCCAGATCGGCACCTCGGTGCCCTGGCCCGGCACGGCGCGCACCGGCGCTTGCGGCGACTCGGCCGCCAGGTAGCCCTGCAGCTCCAGCACGTCGTTGGGCAAGCCGTCTTCGCCGCCGCTGCTGTCCAGGCTGCGGCGCAGCGCGCGCATCGTGGGCCGGTCGGTGCCCGGCGCGCGGCCCAGGCCCAGGTCGATGCGGCCGGGGAACAGCTCGGCCAGCGTGCCGAACTGCTCGGCGATGGTCAACGGCGCATGGTTGGGCAGCATGATGCCGCCCGCGCCGACGCGGATGCGCCGGGAGGCCGCCGCCAGCTGGCCGATCAGCACGGCCGTGGCCGAACTGGCCACGCCTTCCATATTGTGGTGCTCGGCCACCCAGTAGCGCGTGTAGCCCAGCTCATCGGCCAGCTTGACGAGGTCCAGGCTGTTCAGCAGCGCGTCGCGGGTGGTGGCGCCTTCGACGACGGGCGCGAGGTCCAGGATGGAGAGCGGGGGCAGGGCAGTCATGCCGCCATCTTGCCGACGCTGGCTTGGCCCCGTCAGCCCGGGGATTTGCGCAGGTGTGATTGCAGCCAGGGACCGATGCGCGCCTCGTAGGCGGCCGCGTCGAAGGCGTGCAGGTCCACATGCGCGGCGCCCGGCATGGCCCACAGCGTCTTGGGCGCCGGCGCGGCAGCGAACAGCGCCTCGGTCTCGGGCCAGCGGGTGTGCAGGTCGTCGGTGCCCGAAGCCACCAGCAGCGGCGCACGCACGCGGGTGATGGCGGCGATGGGGCGCAGCTGATCGGTGCTGATGCCCAGCCGAAGCGGGATCTGCACCAGCAGCAGCGGTGCCAGCAGGTGGGCGGCAGTGCGGCCCAGGCGCATCGCGAGGCGGTCCTGCAGCGCGTCGACGATGGTGGGGTAGACCGACTCCAGCACCAGCGCGTCCAGCTCCGGCTGGCGCTGCGCGAACAGCAGCGAGGCGCCGCCCAGCGACGCGCCGATGGCGCCGACCTTCTCGCCTGGCAGCCGTGTCCGCAGCCACGCGAGCGCCGCATCGGCGCCGGGCGCTTCCAGGCGGCCGAAGCCGATGCGCCCGCCGCTGCTCTCGCCGTGCGACGGCGCGTCCACCAGCAGGCTGGCGATGCCCTCGCGCTGCAGCCAGCGGGCACGCGCCAGCATCTGCAGGCGGCTGCCGCGCACGCCGTGCATCAGCAGCACGGCGCCTTCGCCGGGGCGGCCGGGCACGAACCAGCCGGCCAGGTGCTGACCGTCGCCGTAGCGCAGCGTCACCGTCTCGGCGTGCAGGTCGGCCGGCGGCGCGCCGATGGCGGCGGGCACGGGGCGCGTCAGCCATTCGCCGGCGGCCAGGCTGATGCCGGCCAGCACCAGCGTGAGTGACAGCGCGAGCGCCAGCAGCGCGATGACGGGTCGTTTCACGCGAGGGCCATCGCTTGCGCCAGCCTGCCGGCGTTGTCGGCGCACAGGGCTCGAAAGGCGGGGCTGATGCGCGGGTCGTCCGCCGCGGCGCGCCAGAAGCCCAGCGCACCCGGCGCCGTGCACTGCCAGCGCTCGCGCTCGGCCGGCAAGGGCAGGGCGGGCTGCAGCGCGGGCGACGTGACCTCGCCGCCGGCTTGCGGCGCGTAGCGCATGGGCAGCTGGTCGTAGCTGGGCGCGAGGCGCAGGCCCGTGGCGTCGTGGAAGAAGCCCAGGTTGCCGCCGTGCATGTCGCTGTTGCCGATGAGCTGGCCGAACAGCTGGCGCTGCGCCGCGCGTTCGGCGTCGGCCGCGCTCAGCAGGCCGCGGGCGGCCAATGCCGCGGTCACGCGGGTCCAGTCGTCCGTCGCCTCGCCGACGAGGCCGGCGTTGGCCTGCGCCAGGCTCACCACGCCGCGCCGCCCGTGCAGGCCCACGCGGTCGAAGCGCTCGCTCTCCAGGAAATGCCGCCCCGCGTGCGCCAGCAGCCGCGTGCGCGCCGCGTCGTCGCCCAGCGCGTCGGCGGCAAGTTGTTCGCAGACGAGCAGGTCGCGCCAGCGCTGCACGGTGGCCGAGTCGTCGGCGCCGCTGAACTTGACGACGCAGTGCGGCGTGGCCATGCCCGGCAGCGCGCGCGCGACGGTGAACTTCGGGAATTCGCCACCGGCCGACGAGCCGGGCAGCGCGCCGTCCAGCGCCTGTGCGGCAAGCCGTGCGCAGGCGGCGGGCAGGTCGTCCTCGGCCAGCGGCGCCGCGGCGGCCAGCCGGTGGTCGAGGAAGCGGCGCAATGCGGCGTCGCCCACCAACAGTTCGCCCGGCAGGTCGTCGCCGAAGGCGCCCAGCGACAGCAGCAGCGCGTCGTCGTCCCAGTCGCGCGGGTCGGGCGGCAGCGCGAGGCCGGGCGCGTGCCGGCGCGCGAAGGCGCGGCCCAGGAAGCCCTGCGGCCGCAGGTCGTAGAGCGGGTAGGGCAGGCCGTCGTGCCAGCCGTCGCGCGCCTCCTCGGGCACGGGCCAGGCCGGTGTGGCGGCCTCCAGGTGGCAGCCCCGCGGCCAGATCGGCCGCAGCAGGCCCACCGCCTGCGGCCGCCCGTCGGCGTCGATGCGGTACAGCGGCGCTTCTGCCCGCTGGCCGCGGATCTCGCGCCGCCAGGCGGTGCGCCGCCGCCGCGTCTGCCCGGCCGCCACGACGGCGTCACCGGCCGTGGCGATCAGCCGCTGCGCCGTCTTCGTGGAGCAGCCCAGCGCCGCGGCGATGTCCGCCAGCCCCAGCGGGCCGCGTGGGCGGAGCAGGCGTTCGAGGCTGGGCAGATCGGCGGGCATGGATTCAGGCGGTGTGTCCTGAATTTTGTCCTGAATTGAAAGTAAAAATCAAATGTAAAACAAAGACTTGTGGTGCCTGAGTGCGGTTCTGTGTCCTGAATTGAAAGGTCAGTTCATGCGCCCGGCATCAGCGTGCCGCGCACCAGTTGCGCTCCGTCCGGGTGGGGCCGCAGCCGGGCGCCCGATTCGCGCATCAGCGCCAGCATGCGGCGGTTGTCGGCCAGCACGTCGCCAAACAGCTGCTGCACGCCCTGCCGCCGGGCCTCGGTGGCCAGGTGGGCCATCAGCCGCCGGCCCAGGCCGAGGCCCTGCCAGTCGTCGGCCACGGCCAGCGCGAATTCGGCGACCGACGGCTGCGCCGGGTCGCAGACGAAGCGCGCGTCGGCAATGACCGGCCGGCCGGGCGCCCCGGCCTCCACGACCCAGGCGCGGTGCAGCCGCTGGTCCACGTCGGTCAGCAGCGTCAGCAGCGCGGGGCTGAGCTCGCGCAGGCCGAAATGGAAGCGCTGGTGGCGTGAGTCCAGCGACAGGCCGTTGAAGAAGGTCTGCTCGGCGCACTTGTCGCCCGGGCGCAGCAGCCGCAGCAGCGCCGCACGGCCGCCGGGCAGCACCCAGCGATGGGCGGCCTCGACAGTGGCCGGCGCCAGTGCGGTGTTCACGGCCGGGCCTCGGCGGGGCGCAGGTCCAGCACGGCGCGGGCGCTCAGCGCGCTGACGGTGACGCCGCGGTCATCGGGCACGACGAAGCACTGGCCCGGCTCCAGCACGATGTCGCGCGCGTCATGGTCCAGCGTCACCCACAGCGTGCCCTCGGCGCTGCACAGGTGGGTGTCGCGCGCCTCGGGCAGGCGCGAGGTCTGGCCGCGTTGCAGCAGCAGGCGGGTGTGCGGGACGTCGATCAGCATGTCAGGCTCCTTGCATGCTTTCTGGGCATGGTGTGTGGCCTGAATGGTGATTGCCAGCTTCATGGTAGACAAACGATGATTCGGAAGACTTCACATTCCCACAGATCATGTCAACCAAGCCGTTGGACCGCCTGCCGCCGCTGCAGCTGCTGGCCGCCTTCGAGGCCGCCGCCCGCCACCTGAGCTTCACGCAGGCGGCGGCGGAGCGCTTCGTCACGCAGTCGGCGATGAGCCGGCAGATGCGCCAGCTGGAGGAGGAACTGGGCGTGACGCTGTTCGAGCGCCGCCACCGCGCGCTGGCGCTCACCGAGGACGGCCAGCGCCTGTACGCCGCCTGCGCCAGCGCGCTGAACACGCTGCGCGTGGCGGTGCGCACCGTGCGCGAGCCGCACCAGCGCCAGCTGCTGGCGCTGACGACGACGCCGGGTTTCGCGTCGCTGTGGCTGATCCCGCGGCTCACCGCGTTCACGCGCGCCCACCCGGGCATCGATGTGCGCCTGGACGCGGGCCTGGGCAACCGCAACCTGGCCAGCGAGGGGTTCGATCTGGCCATCCGCTACAGCCCGGTGGGCGTGGCCCAGGGGCGGCAGCTGTTTGCCGAATCCATGGTGCCGGTCTGCAGCCCGCGGCTGGTGGGCGAACTGGGCCTGCCACTGCGCGAGCCGGCCGACCTGGCCCGCCACACGCTGCTGCACCTGGCGATGGACGGCGACAGCGCGGGCATGCCGGCCGAGTGGGAGGCCTGGCTCAGCGCCTGGGGCCTGGCCGACCTGCGGCCGGCGGCGCGGCTGAGCTTTTCGAGCTATTCGGAGGCCATCGCCGCCGCCGTGGCGGGGCAGGGCGTGGCGCTGGGCCGGCGGCCGCTGGTGGACGCCTTGCTGGCGTCCGGCCAGCTCGTCACGCCGTTCGACGCCGGCATCGCGTCGGCACGGGCCTACCGCCTCATTGTCGACCCGGCGGCCAAGGCTCGGCCGGCGGTGAAAGCCTTCGAGCAGTGGCTGCTGGCTGCCTGCGGCCAGGCGGACGCCTGACCAGGCAGCATCAGTAGGGTTTGGTGACCACCAGGTTGACTGGCACCTGGACAGCGCCGAGATCCTGGTACACCGACACCTCCAGCTTGCCCGCCGAGACGGGCGCCGCGAATTGCCACTGCACGGCGACGGTGGTGCCGTCGGTGCCGCCGCGCCTGGAATAAGCGCCGCGCTCGCCGGCGACGGCCGAGCCGTCCGGCTTGACGAGCCTGACGGCGGCGATGGCGCTGACCCGGTCATCGCCGCTGAGCGTCACGGAGCCGGCATCGACGTTGGCCACCACCACGTTGCCCAGGCCCAGCTCCAGCTTCTGCCCGACCTTGGGCTGGAACGGCACGCTGGTCTTCTTGACCGCGCTCGCCACCATGACCCTGACCTGGCCGCTGAAGACGACACCCGCGACACCGCCATCCGGCAGCCGGGTCACGGAGAACGAATAGGTCGTCTTCCGGCCGTCGGCGCTGAGTTTGCGAAAGCCCGCCACGCTGGCCGCACCCAGCGGTGCCTGCGTCTTGTTGGCCAGGATGGCCGTGGCGGTGACCTTGGCGTCGTCGCCGAAGCTGGGCAGGTCGACGATGAGCCGGTTGTCGAAGGCGACGACCGCATGCGTCTCGACCTTCTCCTGCGCGCCGAGGCTGCCCATGGGCAGCAGGTTGTTGTCCCGTCCCGGTGGCGCCTCGATGAACTGGGCGCCGAACTGCTTGACGGAAAACGACGGCGTGTCGGCGACGGCGGCGCCGCTCAGCAGCAGGGCCGCGGCCAGGGCAATGCAGGCTTTCATGTGTGCTCCCATGTCGTCTGGATCTGTCGGTGGACGCGCCCGCCCGCTGCCCCGGGTGACCCGGGCCCGCAGCGGCGAGGCAGGCTCAGCCCGCCAGCCCGGCGTAGACGTGCTGCACGTCGTCGTTGTCGTCCATCGCGGCCAGGAAGCTCTCCACCTCCTCCAGCTGCTCGGCCGTGAGGCTGCTGGCGGCGATGGGGTTCTTGGGCCGGTAGCCCAGCTTGGCGCTGAGCACCGTGAAGCCCTGGGCCGGCAGCGCGCGGCTGACGAGGTCCAGGTCGGTCGGGTCGGTCAGGAAAACGGTGACGCCGTCCTCGTCGGCCGGCAGCAGGTCCTGCGCGCCGGCCTCGATGGCGGCCGTGTCGGCATCCGCGCCGGGGGTGGTGGCTTCCGCCTCGATGAGGCCGACGTGGTCGAAGTCCCAGCTCACCGAGCCCGGCGTGCCCTGCTGGCCCTTGCGGAACAGCACGCGCATGTCCGACGCGGCGCGGTTGGTGTTGTCGGTCAGCACCTCCACCATCACCGGCACGCGGTGCGGCGCGAAGCCCTCGTAGATGACCTGCTCGAAGTGCACCGTCTCACCGGTCAGCCCGGCGCCCTTCTTGATGGCGCGGTCCAGCGTGTCCTTGGGCATGGACACCTTGCGCGCCGCCTCGACGGCCATGCGCAGCTTGGAGTTGTCCTTCGGATCGGCGCCGTTGCGCGCCGCGATCATGATGTCCTTGGCCAGCTTGCCAAACAGCTTGCCCTTCGCGTTGGCGGCGATGTCCTTGTGTTTGGCTTTCCATTGCGCGCCCATGGCGAATCCTGTCTTTGCGTGATGAAGCCCGAGGCAACAGGCCTCGGGCGGGGCGCTACTTTACGGGCTGCGGCGCGGGCCTACAGCGGCGTGCGCCGGGCCAACATCTCGCGCTCCAGCTGCAGCGCGTCGGCGTCGGCACTCAGGCCGATGTGGCTGCGCCCGTTCGGCGACACGCGCCCCTGCGCCTGCTGCACCACGTGCCAGGCTTCGTGGGGCAGGTGGTGCTGCTGGCCCGGCGCGAGGTGGATGTCGGTGCCCTGCGCATAGGCATGGGCGTTCAACTGCGCCGGCTTCGAGGAGTTGTAGTGGACGCGGACGTGGTCCAGGTTCATGCCCGACAGCGCTTCGATGCCCGCCTTGAGTTTGTCCGGAAGTCCGTTGCTTGAATTGCCCATGAGCTCGTCTCCATGCAGTGTTGATGCGCCTCGAAGCGCGCCTTGATTCTGGCGCGATGCCGGGACCGCCTCAATCGGAACTTCCCAGCGTCGCCGCCACCTTCCTCGTCTGCCCGCTGCGCCACACGGTGAGCGTCACCTTCTCCCCGATCTGCCGCGTCTCCAGCAGTGACAGCATGTCGTCCAGGTCCGCCACCGGCTGGCCGTCGACGGCGGTGATGACGTCGCCCTGCACGATGCGCCGGAACCGGTCGTAGCCAAACGGCTTCAGCCCGGCTGCCGCCGCCGGGCTGCCGCTGGCCACGTCAGCCAGCAGGACGCCCTTGGGCGCACCCAGCGCCTGGGACAGCTGCGGTGCGCCGGCGGTGATGCCCAGCGCCGGGCGGATGAAGCGGCCGTCACGGATCAGCCGCGGCACGATGCGGTTGACCTCGTCGACGGGGATCGCGAAGCCGATGCCCGCGCTGGCGCCGCTGGGGCTGTAGATGGCCGTGTTGACGCCGATCAGCCGGCCGGCGGAGTCCAGCAGCGGGCCGCCGGAGTTGCCGGGGTTGATGGCCGCGTCGGTCTGGATCGCGCCCTTGATCGTGCGGCGGGTGACGGACTCGATCTCGCGGTTCAGCGCCGACACGATGCCGGTCGTCAGCGTCTGGTCCAGCCCGAAGGGGTTGCCGATGGCATAGACCTTCTGGCCCACCTGCAGCTCGCGGCTGGTGCCGATCTGGATGGCGGGCAGCTTGTCGCGCGGCGCCTCGATGCGCAGCACGGCGATGTCGCGGTCCGGGAAGGCGCCCACCAGTTTGGCGGGATAGCTGTTCTGGTCGTGCAGCGTCACGGTGGCGCGGTCACCGTCCTGGATGACGTGGAAATTGGTGACGATGTGGCCGTCGGCGTCCCAGACGAAGCCGGTGCCGGTGCCGCGCGGCTGCTCGCTGGCGCGCAGCGAGAAGAAATCTCTTTGCACGGACAGCGTCGTGATGTGCACCACCGACGGGCTCACGCGTTTGAAGACGCTGATGTTGTTCATCTCCTCGGCGTCCAGCGCGCCGCGGGCGGCGACCGGCCGCGGCTGGGCGGCCTTGTTCTGGGCCTCGGCGGGGCCGGTGGCGAGCAATACGATGAGCGGGAGCGCGAGCAGACGCAGGAACATGGCGCAGGCCGTGGCGGTGTCGATGCGGCGCATTGTGGTTGCAGACGAAGGGGGATGCATGAAGCGAGCGTTATGGGGTCTGGGGCTGGGGTTGGCGCTGTCGGGCGCCTGGGCGCAGCAGGTGTGGAAGTGCGAGGCGGACGGCAAGGTCGTCTTCAGCGACAAGCCCTGCCCGCAGGCCGGCAAGCCGGTGTCCGAGCGCAGCCTGCGGCCCAACGTGGTGGACGCGATCAAGCCGGAAGTGGTGGACGCGGCGATGGGCCGGACCGCTGCGTCGGCGCCGGCGGCCCCGCCGTCGCAGGGCAACGCCTGCCCCGGCGATGGCGAGATCCGCGGCATGCAGACCCGCGCCAACTCCACGACGCTGGGCGACGCCGAGCGCCAGTTCCTGCAGGACGAGGTGCGCCGCGCGCGCCAGTGCCGCAGCGGCCAGGGGCGCTACCGCGACGCTGACTGGGACATCAGCCGTGAGGCCCAGGCGGCGCAGACCCAGCTCAGCGACCGCGCCCGCCAGGACGCCCGGCTGCGCGCCGAGGCCATGCACAGCGCGGCCGACCCGGACGAGGGCGACCGCATCGCGCGCCGCCGCATCGCCGAGGAGCGGCTGGCGCGGCGGCAGCAGCAGTCGGTGCTGCGGGGCCAGAATCCGGCCTCCACACCCTTGCCCTGACGCGCGCCCTCAACCTTGCACGCCCGCTCCGACCGCCTCGACGCCCTGCGCGGCGCCGCCATCGTCTGGATGGCGGCCTACCACTTCTGCTTCGACCTGAACCACTTCGGCTGGATCCGGCAGGACTTCTACCGCGACCCGGTCTGGACCTGGCAGCGCACCTGCATCGTCAGCCTGTTCCTGTTCTGCGCCGGCGGCGGCCAGGCGCTGGCCGTGGCGGCGGGGCAGCGGGCCGGGCGCTTCTGGCGGCGCTGGGCGCAGGTGGCGGGCTGCGCGCTGCTGGTGACGCTGAGTTCGCGCGTCATGTTCCCGGACAGCTGGATCAGCTTCGGCGTGCTGCAGGGCATCGCCGTGATGCTGGTGCTGCTGCGGCTGGGCTTGGCGCGACTCCCGGACGCGGCGCTGCTGGTGCTGGCCGCCTCCGCCATCGCGTTGCCGCGCTTCGTGCAGCACCCGTGGTTCGACTCGCGCTGGACGGACTGGGTGGGGCTGGTCACGCACAAGCCCGTCACCGAGGACTACGTGCCGCTGCTGCCGTGGATGGGCCTGATGCTGCTGGGCTTCGCCGTCACGCGCCGCTGGCCGCGGCTCTGGCAGGGCCCGGCGCCGGCGCCACTGGCGGTGCTGGGGCGCTGGTCGCTGAGCTTCTACATGGTCCACCAGCCCGTGCTGATCGGCGCGCTGATGGCCGTCCAGTTCGTTCGTTGAGGAGATCCGCAGATGAAGAAAACGATGCTCGCGGCCGCGCTGGGCCTGCTGCTGTCGGCGGCCGCTGGCGCCGCGCCGTTCGCCTGGCCCGGTGGCGCGAAGGCGGCCGTCAGCCTGGGCTACGACGACGCGCTGGACAGCCAGCTGGACCACGTCATCCCGCAGCTGAACAAGCGTGGCCTGCGCGCCAGCTTCTACATCCCGATCAACGGGCCCACGCTGCCGGCGCGGCAGAACGAGTGGAAGGCCGCCGCAGCGGCCGGCCACGAACTGGGTAACCACAGCCTGTTCCACGGCTGCTCGGCCAAGGGGCCCGGCCGCGAATGGGTGCAGCCGCAGCGCGACCTGGACCGCCAGATGGCCGCGCAGGTGCAGGAGCAGGTCATTGCCGCCAACACCTGGCTGCAGGCGCTGGACGGCAAGACGCGCCGCACGTTCACGCCACCGTGCTTCGACCTGACGGCCGGCGGGCAGGACTTCGTGAAGGCGCTGCAGCCGCACTTCGTCGCCTTCCGCGCCGCGCCGCCGGCGCTGACGACCGACACCGCGCAGCTGGACCCGTACGCGATGCCGGCCTACTTCGTCGAAGGCTGGACGGGCGAGCAGCTGATCGCGCTGGTCGAGAAGGCGGCGGCGCAGGGCGCGATGGTGTCGCTGCTGTTCCACGGCGTGGGCGCCGAGCACTTGAGCGTGACGCGCGAGGCGCATGACCAACTGCTGGACCATCTCGCGAAGAACAAGGCACGCTTCTGGACCGACTCGATGGTCAACATCATGGAAAACGTGCGCAAGCAGGCGGGCCGCTAGGCAAGTGCGCCCCTCGTCCAAGGCGTACCTTGGCCGGTCCCCCGAGGGGACGGCGATGCGTGCGGCGTTGAGCCGCACGCACATCGCCCTGGCGGGCCGGCTTGGGGCGGCCCGGCGCTCGGCCCGACAATGCGCGTATGAGTTCGCCTAAGTCCGTCCTGTTCGGCTTCCACGCCGTCACCGTCCGCCTCAAGACCCAGCCGGGGTCCGTCGCCGAGGTCCACTTCGACCCCGCGCGGCGTGACCAGCGCATGCGCGCGTTCATCGAGCGCGCCAAGGAGGCCGGCGCCAAGCTTGTGGAGAGCAGCGACGAGCGGCTCAGCCAACTGGCCGGCAGCCCGCGCCACCAGGGCGTCGTCGCCCGCGTGGCGGCCATCGCGCAGCCGCATTCGCTGGACGACGTGCTGGACGCCGTCGAAGGCCCGCCGCTGGTGCTGGTGCTCGATGGCGTGACCGACCCGCACAACCTCGGTGCCTGCCTGCGCGTGGCCGATGGCGCCGGGGCGCATGCCGTCGTCGCGCCCAAGGACCGCGCCGTGGGCCTGAACGCCACGGTGGCCAAGGTGGCCAGCGGTGCCGCCGAGACGGTGCCCTACCTGATGGTCACCAACCTGGCACGTACCTTGAATGAGCTGAAGGAACGCGACATCTGGGTCGTCGGCACGTCGGACCAGGCCGAACGCTCGATCTATGACCTCGACCTCAAGCGCCCGATCGCCTTCGTGCTGGGCGCCGAAGGCGAGGGCATGCGGCAGCTGACGGCCAAGACCTGCGACGAGCTGGTGCGCATCCCGATGGCCGGCGCCGTCGAGAGCCTGAACGTGTCGGTGGCGTCGGGCGTGTGCCTGTACGAGGTGCTGCGCCAGCGGACCACGTCGGGCAGTCGATAATTCTGACTGTTTAGAAAAACTGGGGGTTCCCGCCATGGCCGTCATCGAAGTCAAGCACCCGCTCGTCAAGCACAAGATCGGCTTGATGCGCGAGGCGGACATCTCGACGAAGAAGTTCCGCGAGCTGACGGGCGAGATCGCGCGGCTGCTGGCCTACGAGGCGACAGCGGACTTCCCGACCGAGAAGGTCACGATCAACTGCTGGAGCGGCCCGGCCGAGTGCGACCAGATCGCCGGCAAGAAGGTCACCGTGGTGCCCATCCTGCGCGCGGGCTTAGGGATGCTGGACGGCGTGCTGGACATCCTGCCCAACGCCAAGGTGTCCGTCGTCGGCCTGGCGCGTGACCACGAGACGCTCAAGCCGGTGAACTACTTCGACAAGTTCGTCGGCAGTCTGGAAGCCCGCACGGCGCTCATCATCGACCCCATGCTGGCCACGGCCGGCAGCATGATCGCCACCGTCGACCTGCTGAAGGCGCGCGGCTGCAAGGACGTGCGCGCGCTGGTGCTGGTGGCCGCGCCCGAGGGCGTGAAGGCGCTGCAGGAAGCCCACCCGGACGTGCGTTGCTGGACGGCGGCCATCGACAGCCACCTGAACGACGTGGGCTACATCATCCCCGGCCTGGGCGACGCCGGGGACAAGATCTTTGGAACCACGTGATCGTCCTCAAAGGACTTCGCGCAGCGCCCGGCGCAGCAGCGCCAGGCCTTCGTCCAGCTCGGCTTCGCTGATGTTCAGCGCCGGCATCAGCCGGATCAAGTGAGGGCGGGGCGCGTTCAGCAGCAGGCCGACGGGTTCCAGCGCCTGGGCCGCGGCGACCACCGCGGGCGCCACGTCCACGGGCAGCACCAGCGCCCGCAGCAGGCCCAGGCCGCGTTCACCGACCAGGCCGAACTCCCGCGCGAGGGCCTGCAGGCCGGCTGACAACTGCACGGCGCGCGCCCGCACGCCGGCCAGGAACTCCGGCCGGCACACCTCGTTGACGACGGCCAGCCCCACGGCGGCCATCAGCGGGTTGCCGGCGAAGGTGCCGCCCTGGTCGCCCGGCTCGAAGCAGTTGAATTCCTCCTTGCACAGCAGCGCCGCCAGCGGCACGCCGCCGCCCAGGCCCTTGGCCAGCGTCATCACGTCGGGCTTGATGCCGTAGTGCTCGTAGGCAAAAGCGTGGCCGCAGCGGCCGATGCCGGTCTGCACCTCGTCGGCGATCAGCAGCACGCCGCGCTCAGCGGTAAGCGCGCGCAGCTCGCGCACGAAGCCCGGTTCGGCGACGACGACGCCGGCCTCGCCCTGCACCAGCTCGATCATCACGGCCGCCGTGTGTGGCGTCAGCGCGCGCTCCACCGACGCGATGTCGTTCAGCCGCGCCTTCTTGAAGCCGGTCGGCATGGGCGCGTAGATGTCGCCCCAGCCCGGCTTGCCCGACGCGCTCATCATGGCCAGCGTGCGGCCATGGAAGGCCTGCTCGAAGCCGACGATCTCGTGCGCGCCGCCGCGCCGGCGGCTGCCCCAGCGGCGTGCCAGCTTCACCGCGCCTTCGTTGGCCTCGGCGCCCGAACTGGCCAGGAACACGCGGTTGAAGCAGCTGATCTCCACCAGCCGCCCGGCCAGGTCCAGCAGCGGGCGGTTGTAGTACGCGGGGCTGGGGTTCAGCAGGCGCTGCGACTGCGCCAGCAGTGCCTGCGTGATCAGCGCCGGGCTGTGGCCCAGGCTGTTGACGGCCCAGCCCTGGATGAGGTCGAGGTAGCGCTTGCCGTCCTCGTCGACCAGCCATGCACCGTGGCCTTCGGCGAAGACCGTCGCGGGCCGCTGGGTGATGGTGATGAGGGCGTGTCCGGGGTCCGTCATGGCGTGTCCTGGGTGATCGATGGCCGCGAGTTTGTGGGCATCGCTCGATGGCCGCCATGACGCTGTTCCCACCTTTTCTGCCATCATCGCGGCGTGACCTGCCGCATCGCCTTCGTCGTCTTCCCCGGCTTCCAGCAGTTCGACCTGGCCGGGCCCATGGCGGTTTTCGAGGTCGCGCGGCTGGCGCTGCCGGGCAGCTACGACTGGCGGCTGGTGGCCAGCGCGCCGCCGGCCGTGCGCAGTTCGGCCGGCGTGGCCTGGCCGGTGCAGGGGCTGCCGCGGGCCTTGAGCGACCTGGACCTCGTCATGGTGATCGGCGGCGACGGCGTGGATGCGGCCTGCGGCGACGCCACGCTGATGCGCTGGCTGAAGCGCGCCAGCCGCTCGGGTGCGCGCATCGCCAGCATTTGCAGCGGCAGCCTGTTGCTGGCGGCGGCGGGGCTGCTGGACGAGCGCACGGCGACGACGCACTGGTCGCGCAGCCGGCAGTTCGCCACCGACTACCCCGCCGTGCGGCTGCAGCCCGACCGCATCTACGTGCGCGAGCCGGCCCAGCGCGCGCCGCAGCGGCCCGAGGTGTGGACCAGCGCCGGCATGACGGCCGGCATCGACCTGTGCCTGGCGCTGCTGGCGCACGACCACGGCGAGGACATCGCCCGCGAAGCTGCGCGCCAGTTGGTGGTGGAGCGACGCCGGCCGGGCGGCCAGTCGCAGTTCTCGCCGCTGCTGGAGCTGCAGCGGCCGGACGGGCGCTTCGGCGTGCTGCTGGACGAGGTGCGCCGCGACCTGCGCCAGGCCCACCGCGTGGAAGACCTGGCGGCGCGGGCCTGCATGAGCCCGCGGCACTTTGCGCGCTGCTTCCGCGCCGAGACGGGCGCGACGCCGGCCGAGGCGGTGGAGCGGCTGCGCGTGGAGGCTGCCCGCGCGGCGCTGGAGGGCGGGGCGGCGTCGGTGCTGCGGGTGTCGCTGGACTGCGGCTTCGGCAACACCGAGCGCATGCGCCGCGCCTTCCTGCGGCTGCTGGGGCGGCCGCCCGCGGCCTTCCGCCCGGGCGGCGCGGCGGCGTGAAATTTCACCCCCCGGCCCGGTGATCCCTGGCGGCGCGCCGCTGCGTCTGTACAGGCAGGCAAGCCAGTCCGGCGCGCCACCCCCGACTCCAGGAGAGCGACATGGCCACACTCACCACCCCCACCATCACCCTCGGTGCCATCGCCGCCGGCAAGCGCGACGTGACCGTCGCCGGCACGATGAAATTCGACGCCAGCGACGTCGGCCGCACCTACCGGCTGGAGATCAAGCTCTATGGCGAGGACCTCACGGGCGACAACCTGCCGTCCGGCGACAGCGGCGCCGACGACCTCATCAGCACCTACACCTGGCTGGCCGGCGGCGTGCTGCTGCGGCCCTACAAGGCCGTGACGGTGCTGGCGGCCGGCAGCGTGAACTTCTCGGAGAAGCGCGCCATCGAGACCAGCAAGCTCGATGAAGACGCCGGCACGCAGATCGTCGGCTGGGCGGACATCAACACGCCCATCATCATGCCGCGCTCCGACGAGGTCTATGCGCAGGTCACGCTGAGCGCGTCGCCGGTCAGCAAGCGGTCCACGACCGTCCAGGCCGGCATTGGTGTCTAAACCAGGCCCAGCGCGCCCAGCACGCCGCCGCCGAGCACCATCCAGACGAGGCCCAGCTTCGTCCTCAGCGTGAGCGCGACGGTGGCGGCGATCAGCGCCAGCGTGCCCCAACGGTGCTCGCTGGCGCGCAGGAAGGGCAGGGCCAGCAGCCAGCCGGTGGCCAGGATGAGGCCCAGCGTCAGCGGCATCATGCCGGCCGAGAACGCGCGCAGGCCCACATGGCCGCGGTTGGCGCGCATCCAGCGCGTGGCTGTCAGCGTCAGCACGGTGGAAGGCAGCAGGATGCCCGCCATGGAGGCTGTGGCACCCGCCAGCCCGGCCACGTTGTAGCCCAGCACGGCGACGAACAGCACGTTGGGCCCCGGCGCAGCCTGGGCCAGCGCGATGGACGACGTGAAGCCGGCGTCCGACAGCCAGCCGGTGCGGTCGACGAGGAAGCGGTGCATCTCCGGCACCGTCGAGATCGCACCGCCGATCGACAGCAGCGACAGCGTCAGGAAGTGCAGGAACAGGTCGGGCAGGTTTACCGGCGTCGTCATTTGAGCTTCCACCACGCGATGGCCACGCCGCCGCCGCCCAGCAGCGCCAGCACCGTGATCAGCGGCCAGCGCAGCAGCGCGATCAGCACGAAGGCCAGCAGCGCCAGCGTGGCGGCCAGCGGCCGGCCCAGCGGGCTGGTCTTGAGCGCCGGCAGCAGCTTGATGCCGGTGGCCAGGATGAGCCCGGCCGACACGGCGCCCATGCCGCGCAGCGCGTCCAGCGCCACCGGGTGGCCGGCCAGCTGGTCGAACACCGCCGCCAGCACCAGCACGACGGCCGCCGGCACCGCCAGCATGCCGGCCAGCGCCGCGACGGCGCCGCGCAGGCCGAAGAAGCGGTCGCCGATCATCATGGACAGGTTGACGACGTTGGGCCCGGGCAGCACCTGCGCGATGGCCAGCGTCTCGACGAACTCTTCCCGGGTCATCCAGCCCAGGCGCTCCACCAGCTCGCGCTGCGCCACCGCCAGCACGCCACCGAAGCCCTGCAGCGCCAGCCGCGTGAAGGCGACGAACAGCTCGGCCGGCGATGTCGGGCGGGTCACCGCAGGACCTTGAGGGCGTCCGGGTTGACGATGTTGGTCGGCTGCGACCTGATGAAGTTCAGCACGTTGTCGAACGCCGCGTCGAAGTAGAGCTCGTAGCTGTCCTGCTCCACGTAGCCGATGTGCGGCGTGCAGACTGCGTTCTCCAGCCGCAGCAGCGGGTGGCCCTGCAGGATGGGCTCGCTCTCGAACACGTCGATGGCGGCCATGCCGGGCCGGCCGCGGTTCAGCGCCGACACCAGCGCGTTCTCCTGCACCAACTCGGCCCGCGACGTGTTGACGAACAGCGCCGTGGGCTTCATCTGCGCCAGATCCTCGGGCGCGACGATGCCGCGCGTGGCGTCGCACAGCCGCAGGTGCACGGTCAGCACGTCGGCCTCGCCGAAGAAGGCCTCGCGCGACGGCGCGGCGCGGTAGCCGTCGGCCTCGGCGCGCAGCCGCGACGCCTCGCTGCCCCACACCATCACCTGCATGCCGAAGGCGCGGCCGTAGCCGGCCACCAGCTGGCCGATCTTGCCGTAGCCCCAGATGCCCAGCGTCTTGCCGCGCAGCACCATCCCCAGGCCGAAGTTGGCCGGCATGGACGCCGCCTTCAGCCCGGCCTGCTGCCAGGCGCCGTGTTTGAGGTTGCCGATGTACTGCGGCAGCCGGCGCATGGAGGCCATGATGAGGGCCCAGGTCAGCTCGGCCGGCGCGACCGGGTTGCCCACGCCCTCGGCCACCGCGATGCCCAGCCGCGTGCAGGCGTCCACGTCGATGTGGCTGCCGACGCGGCCGGTCTGCGAGATCAGCTTGAGCTTGGGCAGCTTCTCCAGCAGCTGGCGCGGGAACGCCGTGCGCTCGCGGATCAGCACCAGCACCTCGGCGTCACGCAACCGCACGGACAGCTGGCCGATGCCCTTGACCGTGTTCGTGAAGACCTTGGCGTTGAGGGGTTCCAGCTTGGACGCGCAGCGCAGCTTGCGCACGGCGTCTTGGTAGTCGTCCAGGATGATGACGTTCATGGGGGCATCACGTTTTGGGGCATTGTGCCCTCGGGTCGAGCAGGCTTCCGGTGGGCTGGCTACGATCGCTTTCCCGATAGGAGACCCACCCGATGACCACCTTCTCCATGCACGCCGCGAGCGCGCCCGCGTTCGCCAAGATGCTGTCCAACATGCTGACCTGGCTGGAGGCCGCCAAGGCCCACGCCGAGGCGAAGAAATTCTCCACCGACGTCTACCTGACGCTGCGGCTGGCGCCCGACATGCTGCCGTTCACGAAGCAGATCCAGATCGCCAGCGACGCCGCCAAGGGCTGCGTGGCCCGCCTGGCCGGCCAGGAGATCCCGAAGTACGAGGACAACGAAGCCTCGCTGGACGAGCTGGCCGAGCGCATCCGCAAGACGCGTGATTTCGTGCTGTCCGTGCCCGAGGCCGCCTTCGCCGGCGCCGAGACGCGCGAGATCAGCATCCCGCGCCGCAGCGGCGACCCGCTGAAGTTCGACGGCGCGAACTACCTGCGGCATTTCGCGCTGCCCAACTTTTATTTCCACGCGACAACGACTTACGCCTTGTTGCGCCATGCCGGCGTGCCGCTGGGCAAGAACGACTACCTGGGCGGCTGATACGCCGCCAGGGCGGGAAATGCTGCGCAATCCGCAGCCTATTTCCCGGCCCGGCGGGGGCGATGCGGCTTGAGAATCCAGGGACGATCCGCTCAAGCCGCCCGCCGCATGGACATGACCACGCCTCCCGCCAACCCGCCACAAGGCCTCGCCCTCGTCGAGCAGTGGCTGGCGCTGGCCCGCGGCGGGGACATGTCGCTGCCGGACCTGATGAATGCGGCGTCTCAGCTGCAACGGGCCGGCGCCGTCGACGCGGCGCTGCTGCTGTACCAGACCTGGGTGGCCGGCACGCCGTCGCCGCTGCGCTACGTGGCCTGCTTCAACTGGGGCGCCATCCTGGGCGAACTGCGCCGGCATGCCGAAGCCGAGGCCATCTACCGCATGTCGCTGGCCATCGCGCCGAAGTTCGACCAGGCCCGGCTGAACCTGGGCCACCAGCTGGAGCACCTGGGCCGCGAGGACGAGGCGCTGGCCGAATGGCGCACCGTCTACGAGAACGAGCAGCCGCAGAGCCTGGGCGCCGAGCCGCTGGCGCTGCGCCTGCACGGCTTCAACAACGCCGCGCGGCTGCTGGAGCAGCAGAAGCGCTACGACGAGTCCGAGGCGCTGATGCGCCGCTCGCTGACGCTGGACCCGCGCCAGAGCGACGTGGCCCAGCACTATGTGCACATCCGCCAGAAGCAGTGCGCCTGGCCGGCCTACCAGACCTTCGGCGAGGTCACGCACAACCACCTGCTGATGAGCACGTCGCTGCTGGCGATGCTGGACGAGAGCGACGACCCGGCGCTGCAGCTGCTGACGTCGATGCGCTTCATCCACGAGAAAGTGCCCAAGGTCACCGAGCCGCCGCTGCACAAGGGCCGCCAGCGCGAGGGGAAGATCAGGATCGGCTACCTGTCCGGCGACCTGCACATGCACGCCGTGGGCCTGCTGACGGCCGAGCTGTACGAGCTGCACGACAAGGAAAAGTTCGAGATCCACGCGTTCAGCTGGAGCAAGGAAGACGGCACGCCGCTGCGCGCACGCATCCGCGCCGCGATGGACAGCTACACGCCGGTGCACGCGATGACCGACCGCCAGGCCGCCGAGGCCATCGCGGCCGCCGGCATCGACGTGCTGGTGGACCTGCAGGGCCTGACCAGCGGCGCCCGCCCCGGCATCCTGGGCTGGCGCGGCGCGCCCGTGCAGGTCAGCTACCTGGGCCTGCCGGCCACGTCTGCCATCCCGGGCGTGGACTGGATCCTGGCGGACCGCTTCGTCATGCCGCCCGAGGCGCTGCCGTACTACACCGAAAAGCCCATCTACCTGCCGCACTGCTACCAGGTCAGCGACCGCCAGCGCGTGGCCAATGCGCCGCCGACGCGGGCCGAGGCCGGGCTGCCGGAGAACGGCTTCGTCTTCTGCGCGTTCAACAACAACCACAAGATGAGCGAGCCGGTGTGGCGCTGCTGGATGCGCGTGCTGCGGCAGGTGCAAGGCAGCGTGCTATGGCTGCTGGCGGACAACCCGTTCGCGCAGGCCAACCTGACCCGCGTCGCGGCCGAAGAAGGCATTGCGCCCGAGCGGCTCGTGTTCGCGCCGCGCGCGCTGCCGGCCGACTACCTGGCCCGCTTCCAGCTGGCCGACCTGTTCCTGGACACCTTCCCGTACAACGCCGGCACCACGGCCAGCGACTGCCTGTGGATGGGCACGCCCATCCTGACGCGCTCGGGCAAGACCTACATCTCCCGCATGGCCGGCAGCCTGCTGACGGCCGTGGGCCTGCCCGACCTGATCACGACGACGATTGACGAGTACGAGCAGCGGGCGGTGCAGATCGGCAACCAGCCGGCGCGGGCGGCGTCCTACAAGCGCTACCTGGCCGAGCACGGCCGCAGCTCGCCGCTGTTTGACATCCCGGCCATCGTGCGCGATATAGAGCGCGAGTTCGAGCGCCTGGCCCTTGCCGAGCGCGCCAAAGCCTGATGCCCCGCCCGCACGACCCCTTCTTCGACGGCCAGCCGCAGGCGCCGGGGTTGCGCCTGGCCGCCAACGGCGAGCCGCCACCGCCGCCGGACCCGCTGGAAGGCCTGGCCAACCAGCCCGCCGGCGACCCGCTGCTGCAGGCGCTGTCCTGGCTGACGCGCCACCATGGCAAGCCGCGCTCGCCGGAGTCGCTGCGCGCCGGCGCGCCGGTGGACGGGCTGCTGGCGCCCGACGGCGCCATCCGTGTCATGCGCGAGGCCGGCTACAACGCCGGCCTGCTGCGCAAGTCCATCGACGACATCAACGGCCTGCTGCTGCCGGCAGTGCTGCTGCTCAACGGCGGCGACGCCTGCGTGCTGGTGCGCCGGCTGGACGACCCCGCCGCGGTGGCGCCGGGCGCCTGCCGCTACGAGGTTGTCTTCCCCGGCCCCGAGGCGGCGGCCGTGCCGGCCACGACGGCCGAGCTGGAGCCCGAGTACAGCGGCTTCATGCTGGCGGTGTCGCCGGTGGAGTCGGCGCAGGGCGCGCGCGCCGAGTCGCCGCTGCTGAAGTTCGGCGAGCAGGGCCTGTCCTCGCACTGGCTGTGGGGCACGCTCAAGCGCTTCATGCCGTACTACCGCGCGTCGATGATCGCGGCGCTGCTGTCCAACGTGCTGATGCTGGTGTCGGGCCTGGTCACGTCGGTCATCTACGACAAGGTCATCCCGCACCAGGCGATGGTGACGCTGTGGACGCTGGCCGTGGGCGCCGGCGTGGCGCTGCTGTTCGACCTGTTCGCGCGCCAGCTGCGCTCGCACCTCATCGACCTGGCCGGCCGCAAGGCCGACCTGCTCATCGGCGCCAAGCTCTACCGCCAGACGCTGGGGGTGCGCATGGAGCACAAGCCCGCGTCGGCCGGTGCCTACGCGGCCCACCTGGCGCAGGTGGAGATGGTGCGCGAGTTCTTCACCGGCGCCACGCTGTCGGCGCTGACGGACCTGCCGTTCCTCATCATCTTCATCGCGATGACCTTCGTCATCGGCGGCCCGCTGGGTTGGGTGCTGGTGCTGGCGGTGCCGGTCATCCTGGGCCTGAGCTGGACCATCCAGGGCGCGCTGCGCCGCGCGATGCGCACCAACATGCAGGAGACGGCCGACCTGCACGGCACGCTGGTCGAGTCGCTCGAAGGCCTGGAAGACCTGAAGACCTCCGGCGCCGAAGGCCGCTTCCTGCGCCGCTACGAGCAGGCCACCGCGGTGGTGGCCGATACCGCGCTGACGTCACGCGCGCTGTCCAGCTGGAGCATGAACCTGTCCAGCACGCTTCAGCAGGCCATCAACCTCATCATCCTCGTCTGGGGCGTCTACCTGATCCACGACGGCATCATCACGGCCGGCGCGCTGATCGGCTCGGTGATGTTCGCCGGCCGCGCCATCCAGCCGCTGGGCAGCCTGGTGAGCCTGGCCACGCGCTACCAGGGTGCGCGCGCGGCCATGCTGTCGCTGAACCAGATGATGAATGCGCCGGTCGAGCGCGACGGCAGCCGCAACTACGTGCCGCTGGGCACCGTGACCGGCAAGGTGGGGCTGCACGACGTGGGCTTTGCCTACCCGGCCGCCGCCACCAGCCATGCGCAGGGCACCCCCGAGGGCACGGCGCCCAAGGTGCTTCGCAACGCGACGATGCGGCTGCAGGCCGGCGAGCGCGTCGCCATCCTGGGCCGCATCGGCAGCGGCAAGTCCACCATCCTGCGGCTGCTGGGCGGCCTGTACCAGCCCACCGAGGGCATGGTGGAGGTGGACGGCATCGACCTGCGCCAGATCGACCCGGCCGAGTACCGCTCGCGCGTGGGCTTCGTGAGCCAGGAGCCGCGCCTCTTCCTCGGCACGCTGCGCGACAACGTGCTGATGGGCCGCGCCCACCTGGACGCCGGCCGCCTCGTCGAGGTGGCCAAGCTGACGGGGCTGGACCGCGTCGTGGCCAGCCACCCGATGGGCTGGGACCTGCCGGTGGGCGAGATGGGCCAGCTGCTGTCGGGCGGCCAGCGCCAGCTCGTCGCGCTGGCGCGCGCGCTGATCACCAAGCCGCAGGTGCTGCTGATGGACGAGCCCACCAGTTCCATGGACGCGCAGAGCGAGATGGCCTTCCTGCGCCAGCTGCGTGATGCGGCGGGCACGGCGACGCTGGTGGTCGTGACGCACCGGCCGGCCGTGCTGGAGCTGGTGCAGCGCATCGTCGTCGTGGACGCCGGCCGCATCGTCATGGATGGCCCGCGCGACCAGGTGCTGGCCGCGCTGTCCGGTGTGCGCCCGGCCACGCCCGCCCAGGGCGGCGAGGGCGTGCACATGCATCCGTCGGCCCAACCTGTGCAGCGCTCGGCCTCGGTATGAGCAGCCTGACGAAAGAGGAAGGCCTGTTCGTCAGCGCCATCCACGCCGCGCACATCGACGAGCCGCTGCCGCGCGCGACCTGGGCGCTGTACCTGCTGTGCGCGGTGGTGGTGGTGGCCATCACGTGGGCGTCGCTGGCGCGCGTGGACGAGATCACCCGCAGCGACGGCCGTGTCGTGCCGGACGGTCGTGAGCAGGTCATCGCCAGCCTGGATGCCGGCATCCTGCGCGAGCTGAAGGTGCGCGAAGGCCAGGAGGTGCAGGCGGGCGACGAACTGGCCACGCTGGACCCGACGCGCGCCGAGTCCCAGCAGGCCGAGGGCCAGGTCAAGCTGATGGCGCTGAAGGCCGCCGCCGCGCGGCTGACGGCGGAGTCCAACGGCCGCGCCAGCATCCAGTGGCCGGCCGACGTGGACCCCAAGAGCCGCGCCGCGCTGGCCGAGACCGAATCGTTCGAGGCGCGCAAGCGGCTGATGGAGGAGGCCGTGGCCGCCATCAACCGCAGCCTGGGCCTGATCTCCAAGGAGCTGAAGCTGGCGCAGGACATGTCGCGCAGCGGGCTGATGAGCGACGTGGAAGTGATGCGGCTGAACCGCCAGGTCAACGAGATGCAGCAGCAGCGCACCGAGCGCCAGGCGCGCTACCGCCAGGAGGCCAGCCAGGACCTGGTGCGCGTGCAGAGCGAGCTGGCGCAGCTGGACGAGCAGATGGTGGTGCGTCAGGACGCGCTGACGCGCACGGTGCTGAAGTCCCCGGTGCACGGCGTCGTCAAGGCCGTGAAGATCAGCACCACCGGTGGCGTCGTCGCCAGTGGCGCGCCCATCCTGGAGATCGCGCCCATCGGCCCGAAGGTGCTGGTGGAGGCGCGCATCAAGCCGCGCGACATCGGCTTCGTCCGGCTTGGCCAGACGGCCGAGGTCAAGCTGGCCGGCTACGACTTCAACACCTACGGCGGCCTGGAAGGCAAGGTCACCTACATCAGCCCCGACGCCGTCACCGAGGGCGACAAGACCGGCGAGGGCCACTACCGCGTCATCGTCACCGCCGAGCGCAACAACCTCAAGTACAAGGGCGAGAAGCTGCCGGTCATCCCGGGCATGACGTCGCAGGTCGAGATCAAGACCGGCGAACGCTCGGTGCTGAGCTATCTGCTGCGGCCGATGATGAAGTCGCAGGAGGCGTTGCGCGAAAGGTAGGCCCCTCGCCTGGTCTGGCCGCGCTGGACGCGGGCCTACCCAGTCGGGACCGCGTAGCGGCCAGTGGCCGCTACGCTTCGGCAGGCACATCGAGTCCACTGGACTCAATGTGTCCGGCCGAAGCCCCCGAGGGGACGGCGATGCTCGCGGGGGAGGCCCCGCTCGCACATCGCCTGACGGGCCGGCTTGGGAGCGGCCCGGCGCTCGGCCCGAAAGACAGCCGGGTCGACCTCGGGATGGCGTGAACAAGGGCTGGCCCAAGCCCGCTTTTCCGGGCTTTGGACCGGGGGGCGGGATGGTCTAGTGACGGGGCCATGCTGTACGTCATCCGCCTTCTCTTCGCGCTGGGTTTCGCCACCTTCGGTGCCTTCGCTGCGGCGCAGTCGCGCCCCGCGAAGCCGGCCGTGCCGCCACCGGCACCCGCCGTCGAGGCGCCTCAGGGGCGCTGCAACGAGGAGGACGCCGGCCTGTCGCGCCTGGGCCGCGACATGACGGCGCTGGAGACCAACAGCAGCGACCCGCGCGCGGCGCTGCAGGCGCTGATCGAGACGACGACGTCGCGCAGCAAGGCGCTGGGCGCCGTGCGGCTGCTGGCCGACGCCGCCCGCTCCGACGTCGAGGAAACGCGCGCGCTGGGCCTGCCCACGGCGACGCTCAGCGTCAGCCCCAATGCCGTCTACCAGCGCGTGGGCGACTTCAGCGTCAAGCGGGCGCAGCTGGGCGTCACGCTGAGCGCCGGCATGCCGCTGTGGGACTTCGGCCGCGTCGCCAAGCTGACCGAGTGGCGCAAGGAGCTGGCCGAGGTGGCCGCGCAGGGCCAGCGCAGTGCGGAGGAGCAACTGTCGCTGACCGTCGTGTCGCTGGCGCTGGACCGCAGCCGCTACGTGCTGCAGGGCCAGGTCTACACGCAGTACGTGCGCAAGATGGCCTGCCTCGTCGATGCGCTGGAGATCATCACCAAGGCCGACCGCGGCCGCGCCAGCGAGCTGGTGCAGGCGCAGAAGAGCCTGCAGCAGGCCGACCTGGCGCTGGAGCAGACGATGTCGGCGCTGCGCCAGACCGAGGTGCGCCTGAGGCGGCTGGTGGGCGAGCCGCTGCCGCCCAGCATCGGCATGACGGCCACGCTGTCGGTGCTGCCCGAGCTGGCGCAGATGGAGAGCGACATCCTGCTGGGGGCCGACGTGGCGCAGGCCGAGGCGCAGGCGCGCTCGCAGCGCAGCTTTGCCGAGTCGGTCATCGCCGGCCAGAAGCCCAGCGTCAACCTGACGGGCTCGGCCAGCGCGCTGTACCGCAGCGGCGCTGCCGTCGCGGGCGAGAACCGCTCGGGTGACATCGGCGCCGGCGTGTCGCTGACCATTCCCATCCTGCAGCCCGGCGCGCAGGCCCAGGCCAGTGCCGCCGTGCAGCGCTACCGCGCGACGGTGCTGCAGCGCGACGAGGCCATCGAGGCCAAGCGCTACCGGCTGCTGGAGATGCACGAGGTGGGCCTGTCCGCGCTGGACCGCGCACGGCGCATCGTCGAGATCCTGCGCAACAGCGACCGTGTGCGTGCGTCCACGCTGCAGCAGTGGCAGCAGCTGGGCCGGCGCTCGCTGTTCGACGTGATGGCCGCCGAGGGCGACTACTACGGCATGCGCGTTGCGCATGTGAACGCGATGTTCGATGCGCAGCAGGTGGTCGCGCTGATCTGGAGCATGGGCCGGGGCGTGGCGACGCCGTTGCGCTGACGAGCCGGCCTCTGCCCCTGTGTGGGGCTACAAAGCCTGAGTCGCCACGATGAACTCGTGCAGCTGCTGCTTGAACTCGTCGACGGTGGGAATGGCCTCGCGAGCGAACGGCCGCTGCGTGCCGTCGGGCAGCAGGTGGATGGGCTCGCAGCCGCAGAGCCAGGCCTCACGCACCATGATCGTGAACCCGTCGTAGCAATAAAGCCGCCGCGCGCGGCGCAGCAGCGCGGCCATCTCGCGTCGGGTGGCAGGCCAGGCCTTGGTGATCTGCAGCGCGTCGGGCGGATGGTGGCCGGTGTTGCGGCCCTTGCCGACGTAGAACACGTCCACGTCGCGCGGCGACTCGGCGCCGGGGTCGTAGAACCAGGGCTCGATGGAGGGCACTTCCAGCACCCGGCCGTCGGCGTACGGCGCCAGGTGCTGGTTGTAGGCGACGAGGAATTCGTTCGCCGCGTAGCTGCGCTCGCCGCGGCCCAGCTTGCCCGGCGTGTTCATCACGTAGCGCACGATGCGCTTGGCGTTGAGCAGGTTGCCCGGCGCCACCTCGGGGTAGATGACGATGTCGTCGACGAACTGGGCCTTGGGGTAGTCCGGCGAATAGGTGCAGACGAGCGCGTCGTAGCCGGCGCGCACCAGCCATTTCTGCAGGTCGTATAGCACGCGGATGCCGGCCGAGTTGTGCTCGTGCGGCGGTGCGCCGATGACGTAGCGGCGGCGGAACTCCGCGCCGTTCGGCCCCGGCAGCGTGAACTCCCGCAGGTCGCGCAGCGCTGCCAGTTCGGCGGGTGAGGCCGTGGGCACCACGGGGCGGGGCGGCAGCGCGGCCGTGGCGTCCAGCAGCCGGGTTTCAAGCGCCTGCATCCACGCGGCAGGCCGCAGCGCAGCGACCGCCTCGGGCGGTGCGGTGTGCGGTCGCTGCGCGGCAGCGGTGGCCAGGGCCTCGTACTGCGCCAGGTCGGCGGCCACGGCGGTGTCGGCCAGGCCCAGCCGCGCCAGCAGCAGTGCGCCCTGCTGCGCGGCGGCGCCGCGGCCGCGGTGCGTCACGACCGGCACGCCGCGCGCGACGGCCTCGGCGCTGAGGCGCGGCCAGCGCGCCGGCACCGGGTCCAGCAGCACGGACAGGCCCGTCCAGAAGCCGTCGGCGTCGTCGGCCGCCTCGATGGCGTCCGGCGGCAGGCCGTCGGCGGCGGCACGCTGGCGCAGCCGCTGCACCAGCCCCGTCTCCGGCGCCCACAGGCGCAGCCGGCTGCCGGCGTGGCGGGCCAGCAGCCGCATCCACAGCGCGCACAGGTCCTCGCCCAGTTCAGTGGCGGCAAGGCAGCTGCCCCAGACGAGGCCTGGCGAGGCCGCGGCCGGTGCGGCCGGCGTGTCGGGCACCCAGAGGGCACCGTTGGGCCAGGGCCAGGTAGCGTCGCCTAGGCTGGCATCTTGCGCGGCCAGCGCGGCGTCGCCGGCGGCATCGGCCCACACCAGCTGCAGCGGGGCCGGGTGGTAGACGAAGATGCCCGGGCGGCCGTCGGCGCTCAGGCCGTGCACGTCCAGCAGCACGTCCACCTGCAGCCGGCGGATGACGCTGGCAGCGTCATCGTCGATCAGGTCGTGCAGGCTGTGGTGGGCGGGCAGGCCGGCGCGCGGCGCGCCCGGTGGCAGGTCCTTGCCGGCGGCGTCCCAGGTGAACAGCAGGGGTTCCACGCGCGTGAGATCGTGGTGCAGCGCCGGCGCCGGCAGATGTGCCGGTGTGGCGGCCAGGTAGCCCACGCGCAGCGGCCGGCTGCCGCGGTCGTAGCGCTGGCGCGCGGCCATCCGGTGATGGAAGCGCGGCAGCAGGCGCTGCTGCGCCACGTCGGCGCGCACGCGCTGCGTGTCGGGGTCGTCCTGCGGGCCGTCGAAGGCCCACAGGCCCTTGGGCCGCAGCGCCGGGCCGGGCAGCAGCGCCAGCACCTGCTGCAACCGCTGGCGCAGCTGGGTCTGCAGGTTGATGTCGTTGGACAGCAGCAGCGCCTGCTGCACATGCTGCAGCGCCTGGCTGGGCAGGCCCAGCGAGCACCACAGCGACATCAGGCCGATGTGCGCCTCCGGCGAATCGGGCAGTTCGGCAATGGCCTGCTGCCACGCACTCATCGCGCTGGCCGGCTGGCTGGCGCGCAGGTGCAGCACGGCCTCGTTGTGCCAGGTCACGTAGCGTTCCTGCGCGGTGCCGGCCGCGCCAGGCCCGGCGCGCCAGTCGCGGTAGACGGCGATGGCGCCGGCCACGTCGCCCTGGGTGGCGCGCTGTTCGGCGCCGGCGATGGCGTCGTTCAGGCTCATGGTTCCTGCAGCAGGCGTTGGCGGAAGTTGGCCAGGCTGGCGGCGGACACCGTGTCGCCACCATAGCCCCAGGGCACGCGCAGGCAGGGCAGGCCGGCGTCCTCGGCGGCTTCGGCGTCCTCGTCGCGGTCGCCCACGTACCAGCAGCGCGCGGCGGGCAGGCCGTGCGTCGCCACGACGTGCTGCAGCACCTGGGCCTTGCTGGTGGCGGCTGGCGTCAGCGCGTCCAGCGCGTAGACGCCGCGAAAGCGCGGCCGCCAGCCGAGGTGCTCCAGGATCAGCAGCGTGGGATGCAGCCGCTTGTTGGTGACGATGTAGAGCTCGCGGCCCTGCGCGGCGAGTTCGTCCATCAGTGCGGGCATGGGCTCGATGACGACGCTGCCGCGGTAGCCCTCGCGGTCGTAGTGGGCCTTGAAGGCGGCTGCCAGTTCCTCCACCGACGGGCCGCCCGGCGCGTCGCCGCGCAGCTTGCGCAGTGTGGGGATCAGCGGCGGGCCGATCAGCGAGGGCTCCAGCGGGCAGACGGGCTCGGCGCCCAGTTCGGCGAAGGCGGCGCCCATGGACGCGAGGATGCTGGGCGCGCTGTCGATCAGCGTGCCGTCGAGGTCGAAGAGGACGGGGGCGAGGGTCAAGGCAGTCTCCGGGCTCGCGTCGCCGCACCGGTGTCGCGGATGGCGTCGTCGAGCGACCAGTTCAGGGTCAGGCCGAGGGCGAGCGCCTTCTCGACGTTGGGGATG
The DNA here is from genome assembly GCF_058794515.1 of Roseateles sp. GW823-FHT07B05. Lineage (NCBI taxonomy): Bacteria > Pseudomonadati > Pseudomonadota > Betaproteobacteria > Burkholderiales > Sphaerotilaceae > Roseateles > Roseateles sp. GW823-FHT07B05. The sequence continues at coordinate 241,314 of NZ_JBXAGX010000002.1, read as the reverse complement.
TAGCCGTTGCGCGTGGCCGCGGCGGCGTCGCCCCGGGCCAGCACGCGCACGGGCTTGTCGGGCGCGAGCAGGTCGCGCACGCGGTGGGCCAGTTCGCCCACCGACAAGGCCTCGGGCGAGCCGACGTTGTAGGCCTCGCCGGGCGCGCCGCGTTCGAGCAGCGCGGTCAGCCAGTGGGCGAGGTCGTGCTGGTGCATGTAGGAGCGCAGCGGCAGGCCGTCGCCGTTGACGACGATGGCGTCGGCCGCCAGCGCGTCGCGGATGAAGTTGCCGATGGCGAAATGGACGTCCAGCGGCAGGTCGGGCCCGACGAAGGCGAAGCAGCGCGCGACGACGGTTTCCAGCCCGTGCGCCTGGCGGTACAGCGCGCAGAGGTGCTCGGCGGTGCGTTTGGCGACGCCGTAGGCCTGGCCGGGCTCCAGCGGGTTGGGCATCTGCAGGCAGTCCTCGCGCACGCCCGTCGCGCCGGTCAGGCGGCCGTAGACGGCGCCCGAGCTGGTCAGCAGGAAGCGCTCGGCGCCGCTGGCGACGGCGAAGTCCAGCAGGTTCCGCGTGCCGCCGACGATCTGGTCGTAGCGCTGCAGCGGCGTGAGCTGCGGGCCGAGTGTGGAGTCGGCCGCGGCGTGTAGCACGTGCGTGAACTGTTCGCCGCGGGGCAGGGTGGCCGCATCGGCAATGTCGCCGCGCAGCAGCCGCAGCCCGGGCAGGCGGCAGAGGTCAGGGTGCGCCGCGCGGAAGCGCTCGGGGTCGCGGCTCAGGATGCAGACGTCCGCGGCCGGCTGCTGCTGCCAGTAGCGGAGCAGGGCCTTGCCGAAGAAGCCGGTGCCGCCGGTCAGCAGGAGTTTCATCGGGCGCTAGTAGAGCAGCACCAGCGGGTTGGGGAACTTGCTGCGCAGGCTGGCCGCGATGTCGTGCTGGGCGCGGAACGATGACACCAGGATGGGCAGCTCCGGCGTGTCGGCGATCGATGCGGGCAGTTGCACGGTCCACGCGCCGAACGGCTTGCCCGTCAGGTTGGCGTTGCCGTCGACGACGCCGGCGATGCGCGCCTGGGCCTCGGCGGGCAGCCGCGGCAGCAGGCGTGCCGAGTGGGAGCCGGCGCCGTAGACCAGGAAGCGTCCCGCCGGGATGCGCTGCAACGCGCCCTGCATGATGCGTTCGGAGTCGGCGATGTAGGCGTCGAAGCGCGCCTGCGGCTCGGGTGCCAGTGGCGCCGGAGTGGGCACGGCCGTGCGCTCGGCCAGCACGAAGGCCGAGCCGGTACCGGCCAGCGGCAGGTCCTGCGCCTGCTCGGCGATGACCTGCATGCCGATGCTGGACAGCAGGTTGCGCAGGCTGGCGAAGGAGAAGAACTGGATGTGCTCGATGGAGAACTCGCCGAAGGGTTCGGCGCCGTCGGCGCGGAACCCTTCGATGGCCGGCACCTCCACCAGCAGCCGCGCGCCCGGGCGCAGCCGTGCCACTAGTTGTTCGAGGTCGGTGCGCAGGTGCGGCAGGTGCTCCAGCACGGCCATCAGGCAGACGAGGTCAGCCGCCTGCAGGTCCACGCATTCGTGCGCGTTGTCCAGCGTGCCGCAGTGGATGCCCTCTAGCCCGAAGTTCTCGCGCGCCCGCAGCGCCGACTGCGGCGCCGGGTCCACGCCCTGCAGCCGCTGCCAGCCGGCGTCACGCATGGCGGCCAGCATGGCGCCGTAGCCGCAGCCCAGGTCCACGACACGGTGGTCCTTGGGAATCCAGCGACCCATCAGGTCCACCGCGGCTTCGATGCGCAGGCGGTCCAGCGCGGACACGCTGCTGGCGACGTCGTACTTGGACGCGGCCTTGTAATAGGCGCCGTACTGCGACGCCGGCGGCAGCCGGTGGGCGAAGTGGAAGCCGCAACCCTGGCAGCGGCCCACCTCGTAGCTCATGTCGAACTCGCCGATGGCCAGCATGCGGTTGTCGAACAGCGGTGTGGCCTCGGTGCTGCGGCACACAGGGCAGGCGCGGGATTCCATGGGCGGTGATCCTAGGCAGCGGCGGCGGCCGGCAGCGGCCCCAGCACGTCGGAGAGGTCGAACAGCAGCGAAGCCGGCACGCCGGCCGCGCCGAGCTGCTGGCGGATGGCGCTGGTGAAACGGGCGCTGGCGATCAGCACCGGCAGGCCGTTGTTGGCAAAGGCGGTGATCGTCAGCGCGGGCAGGGCGGGCAGGCACTGGCCGAAGCGCTCGGCATTGCTGTCGTGCAGCGCGCGCAGGCGGCCCGGCGCCAGCCGCGGCAGCAGCGGCAGCAGGTAGTTGTGGAAGTCGCCGCCGATGCCGTAGATGGCGAAGCCGTCGGGAAACAACCCCTCCAGCCGCGCTAGCAGCGCGGCCTGGCGCTGCGCCGCGCCCAGGCTGGGGCGGGCGGCAAGGCGCAAGCTGTCCGGGTAGACCGCCGATTCGAAATGGCCCATGCTCAGCTGCTGCACCGTGAAGCCGTGGCGCTGCAGCAGCGTGGCCATGGACGCGGTGCTGAACTGGTGCACATGCTCGGCGTTGCGGTCCAGCGCGAGCAGCGGGTGGCCCGCCTCGTGCGGCACCTCCAGCAGCAGTTGCGTGGCCGGCGTGCACAGGCGGCCCCAGGCGGCCAGTTCCGCGGCGACGTCGGGGATGTGCTCCAGCACGTGGAAGCTCAGGATCAGGTCGAACTGCGCGTCGGGGTCGGCGGCCAGCAGCTCATCGTGGCTGGCGTGCACGCGGTCCAGCACATGGCGCGCCGTGTCGGCGTCCTTGGACGGTTCCAGGCCGACGTAGCGGACCTGGAATTCCTGCTTGATGCGCTGGCCCAGCGCGCCCTCGGCGCAGCCCACCTCCAGGATGCGCAGGCCATCGCGCAGCACGCTGCGCAGCGACGCGATGCGGCCGTCCAGCTTGGCCTGCAGCGTGGCGCTGTCGGTGGCGTTGCGGCCCACCAGGGACTGGTAGTAGGCGCCGCTGGGTGCAGCGGCCAGCGACCACACATGCCCGCAACGGTCGCAGCGCTGGAACGCACGCGGCGCAACGCCCGGGGTGGTGTCTTCCGGCAGCGCCTGCGCCGCCGTGTGAGCGCAGCAGGGGCAGGCGTTCATGCGGTCTGGGCGCGGGCCTTCACGGAGCGCGGATCGAGCTCGATCAGCATCTCGCGCGACAGCTGCTCCAGCGGCAGCAGCGGGCTCATGTCTTCCAGCGGCATGGAGATCATCGAGCCGTCGGGCTGCGGGATCGCGGCCACCTTGGGGCTGAGGATCTCCTCGTGCGACAGGCGCACGTCGATGAGGCGCGGGCCCGCGGTGCCGGTGTCGGCCAGCGCCTGGGCCAGCTCGTCGGGCGTGCGCACGGTCTGCGCCGGGATCTGCATCGAGGCGGCGATGGCCGTGAAGTCCGGGATCCACAGGCCGGACTGCGGGCCGGTGCCCAGGTAGCGCTGCTCGAAGTAGTTCTTCTGCGTGTTGCGGATGGACGCGTAGCCGTTGTTGTTCATGATCACCAGCGTGATCGGCAGGCCGGACTGGCGCAGCGTGGCCAGCTCCTGCAGGTTCAGCATCAGGCTGCCGTCGCTCTCCACGCACAGCGTGGGCCGGCCGCCCGCGCCGACGCAGGCGCCGATGGCCGCGGGCAGGCCGTAGCCCATGGAGCCCAGGCCCGAGGTCAGGAAGAAGCGCTGGCCGGGCTTGTTGCGGAACACGGTGTAGAACACCTCCACCGCCAGGCCGGAGCTGCCGGTGACGAGCAGCGTGTCCTCGGGCACCAGCTCGCTGAGGCGGTCGACGAACTGGTAGTGCGTCATCACCGCGCCGGCCTGCGTGTCGCGGCCTTCCATCGCCGAGAAGCGCGCCTTCCAGTCGGCGCAGCGCTCGCGCCAGGACGACCAGTCGCCATGCGAGGCCGTGTCCACCTGCGCCTGCCAGGCCTGCAGGAAGGCCTTGGCATCGGCCTGCACCTTGAGGTCGATGGGGAGCTCGTGGCGGGCCAGCTCGTGCGGGTCGATGTCCACCACCACCTTGCGCGCCGCGCGGGCGAAGCCGGCGGGGTTGTAGGCGGTGATGATGTTGTCCAGCCGGCAGCCGATGCTGATCAAGAGGTCGCAGTTCTGCACCGCCAGGTTGGGCGCGCGCGCGGCGACGACGCCGGGGCGGCCCACGTACAGCGGGTGGTCGAACGGCAGCAGGTCGGCCGCGTTCCAGGTGAAGGTGCAGGGAATGCCGAAGCGCTCGGCCAGCTGCGCGAAGGCCTCGGCGCCGCCGGCGATGCGGATGCCGTGGCCCGCGATGATGAGCGGCCGCTTGGCCTGGGCCAGCAGCGCTTGCAGTTCGGCGAAGACCTTGGCGTCCAGCGCGGGGGCGATGTCGGCCGGCGGCACGAAGCCTTCGAGCTGCGACGGGTCGATCTGCGCCGCCTGCACGTCCAGCGGCACGTCCAGCCACACGGGGCCGGAGCGGCCGGTGCGCAGGTTCCACAGCGCCTCTTCGAGGTCGCGGCGGATGTCGGCGGGCTGTTGCACGGTGCGTGCGAACTTGGTGACCGGCTTGACGATGGACACGATGTCCACCTCCTGCACGCCGCCCTGGCGCAGCGGGCGGCCGCGCAGCGCGTCGGCGCGCTTGACCTGGCCGGACAGCACCAGCAGCGGCAGCGATTCGATCCAGGCGCCGGCCACCGGCGTCACCACATTGGTGGCGCCCGGGCCGGTCGTGACCATCGCGCAGCCGAAGCCGGTCGCGTTGACGCGGCCGTTGGCCTCGGCGGCGATGCCGCAGGCCTGTTCGTGGTGGCAGACGTGGCCGGTGATACGCGGCTCGCAGGCCACCGCGTCGTTCAGGTGCATGGCGCCGCCGCCGGGCAGCAGGAAGATGTCCTGCAGGCCTTCGTCGGCCAGCCGGCGGATCAGGTAGTCGGCCACCCGGATGGGGGCGGAATTTGCGAGCGTCATCAGGCCATCCAGTGAGTCAACAGGGTCTTGCGGTTCGGGTTCCGCTGGATCGACTCGTCGGTGTAGAAGGAGTCGTTCTTGAAGTGGGTGGAGGAGATCTCTTCGATCACCGAGCCCTCGCGCGTCTCGAACGCATGGCGCACACCGGGCTCGACGTTGACGACGTCACCCACCTTGCACTGGCGCGGCACGCCGTCCAGCGTCAGCGTGATCTCGCCGTACAGCACGTGGAAGGTCTCTTCCTTCTGCTGGTGGTATTGCTCGGGATGCTTCTGCCCCGGCAGCGACACCAGCAGCTTCTTGCAGTAGCCGCGGTTGACGACGGTCAGCATCGTCAGGCCCGTCTCGTCGAAGTTCTCGATGCCGTAGTGGTGGGAGATCTCCAGATCGGTGCGGCCCGGCACGATGGTGCGGCTCTTCTCGAGCAGGTCCTTCACGCGGCCGACGATCTCCAGCACCTTGGCGCGCACGTCGGTGCGGCGGGTGTTGTCGGTGGTCAGCGCGCCGTCTGCCTCGACATCGGCCGTCAGCGTGAAGCTGGCGTACTTGGACCAGTTGTTGGCCGTGATCTGGCCGTCCTGCGGCGGGAAGGCGAAGTACACGTCGTCGGCGCCGACGACGTGGCCGGCCTTCAGCCCGCGCTTCACGAACACGCCGCGGCGCAGCGAGCGCAGCGAGGCGGCTTCGCCCTCGTTGGGTGGCAGGCGGCGGTCGCCCACGCCGCACAGCATCAACGCATGGCGGGCCGCGGCCAGCCAGCGGTCCACCTGCTGCGGCGACGCCGAGTAACCGTTCAGCGCATAGCGGTCGGTGGCCACGCCGACGTGCTTCTCGAAGATGCGCGCGCCCTTGGCGATGGCGATCTTGACGAGGTCGGTGTGGTCGGGGTCTTCATGGGTGGAGAAGCCGATCTCGACGTCCGGATAGCGGTTGTGCAGGAAGTCGATCTGCGACAGGTGCATGCGCTCGTCGGGCGTCGGGTACTCGCCCACGCAATGCAGGATGGCGAAGTCCTTGCTGCGGTGCTGCAGGAAGCTGATGACCTGGTCCATGTCTTCCACGGCCGCACCGGCGGTGGAGGCAATGATGGGCAGGTTGGTCTGCACCACGCGCTCCAGCAGCGGCCAGTCGTTGAAGGAGCAGCTGGGGATCTTCACGAAGTCCAGCTTCTGGTCTTCGATCTGGCCCACGGACGGCTCGTCGAATGGCGTTGCCATCACGAGGAAGCCCTGGGCGCGCATCTCGGCCACCAGCGTGTCGAACTGCGCGCGGGTCAGGCGCGTCTCCGAGAAACGCTTGATGTACTTGATGTCGTCGCGCCCCTGCATGGCGGGGTGGATGAAGGTGTCCAGGTCGCGGTACTGCAGCTTGAACGCGAAGCTGAACTCCGGGTAGCCGCGGCAGACGGCGCCGAACTCGCGGATGACCTGGATGCCATGGTCGAGGTCGCCCATGTGGTTGTTGGCCATCTCGAGGACGAACAGGGGCTTGGTCAGGGTCTTCATGGTCGGGCTCCTCAGAAGTCCACGCCGAGGTAGGTCTCGATGTGGCGGGCGGCGTAGGCCAGCATGTCCGGCGTCAGCGCGGGTTGCACGCCGATCCAGAAGGTGTTGTTCATGATGTGGTCGGTGTTGGCGAGATCGCCGACCACGCGGAAGTGCTGCCCCTGCATGTAGGGCTGGCGCGTCAGGTTGCCGGCGAACAGCAGCCGCGTGCCGATCTTCTGCTGGTCCAGGTAGGCCAGCAGGTCCACGCGGCTGACCGGCGCGTTGTCCTTCAGCGTGATCGGGAAGCCGAACCACGCCGGGTCGCTGCCGGGCGTCGCCTGCGGCAGCTGCACGAACTCTTCGCAGGCGGCCAGCTTCTCCTTCAGGATCAGGAAGTTGCGCTTGCGCGCATCGATGAAGGATTGCGCCTTGGCGATCTGCGCGACGCCGCAGGCGGCCTGCATGTCGGTGATCTTCAGGTTGAAGCCGCGGTGGCTGTAGGTGTACTTGTGGTCGTAGCCGGCCGGCAGGCTGCCGCCCAGCTGTTCGCAGGTCCAGCCGAAGCGCTTGCCGCAGGTGTTGTCCTTGCCGGGCGCGCAGTAGCAGTCGCGGCCCCAGTCGCGGAAGCTCTCGGCGATGGTGCGCAGCTCGTCGTTGTTCGTGAACACCGCGCCGCCTTCGCCCATCGTGATGTGGTGCGCCGGGTAGAAGCTCAGCGTGGCGATGTCGCCGAAGGTGCCGACCTTGCGGCCGTCGTAGGTGGAGCCCAGGGCGTCGCAGCAGTCCTCCACCAGCCACAGGCCGCGGGCCTTGCAGAAGGCGGTGACGGCGCCGAGGTCGAACGGGTTGCCCAGCGAGTGGGCAATCATGATCGCCTTGGTCCTGGGGCTCAGCGCGAGTTCGAGCTGGCTGACGTCGATGTTGTGCGTGTGGCGGTCCACGTCGACGAACACCGGCACGGCGCCGAACTGCAGGATGGGGTTGACCGTCGTCGGGAAGCCGGCCGCGACGGTGATGACCTCGTCACCCGGTTTGATGGCGCGGGCACCCAGGCGCGGCGAGGTGAGCGCATGGAAGGCCACCAGGTTGGCCGAGGAGCCGGAGTTCACGCTCAGCGCATGCTTCACGCCGATGAAGGCGGCCAGCTCGCGCTCGAACTGCGTGTTGAAGCGGCCGGTGGTGAGCCAGCCGTCCAGCGAGGCCTCCACCATCAGCTGCAGCTCTTCCACGCCGATCAGCTTGCCGGACGGCGGGATGACGCTGACGCCGGGGAAAAACGCCTGCGGGCGCAGCGCCTCCTCGGCGTACTGTTGCACCAGCGTGGCGATCTGTGCGCGCAGCGCGCGGGTCTTGTCGTTGTCCATCAGGCCAGGGCCTCGTAGCTTGCAATCTGTTCCAGGGTCAGGGCGCGGGCATCGGCGCCGGCCAGCCAGCCGCGGTGCCAGTCCACCGTCAGCTGCAGCGCACGGCCCAGGTCCAGGCGCGGGCGCCAAGCCAGGCGCTGGCGGGCCAGGCTGGTGTCCAGCTTCAGCCAGGTGGCTTCGTGCGGGTGGTCGCCGGGCTGCTGCGCCGTGCGCGCATCATCGCCCCAGCGGCGGGCCAGTTCAGCCACCACGTCGCCCACGGGGCGGGCATCGTCGTCGCGGGGGCCGAAGTTCCAGGCCTGCGCGGCCTCGGTGTCGCCGGCCAGCAAGCGCTGGGCCAGCATCAGGTAACCGTTCAGCGGCTCCAGCACGTGCTGCCAGGGGCGCACGGCCTGCGGGTGGCGAAGCTGAACCGGCTCGCCGCGACCGAAGGCGGCCAGCACGTCCGGCACCAGCCGGTCACGCGCCCAGTCGCCGCCGCCGATGACGTTGCCGGCGCGCGCGGTGGCCAGCGCCACGCCCTGCGCGGCCATGAAGGACGCGCGGTAGGCGCTGCACACCAGCTCGGCGCAGCCCTTGCTGTTGCTGTAGGGGTCGTGGCCGCCCATGGGGTCGGTCTCGCGGTAGCCCCAGGGCCACTCGCGGTTCTCGTAGCACTTGTCGGTCGTGATGACCAGCACGGCCTTCACGGTGGGCTGCAGCCGGGCGGCCTCCAGCACGTGGACGGTGCCCATCACGTTGGTGGCGTAGGTGCCGACCGGGTCGTCATAGGACGGCCGCACCAGGCTCTGCGCGGCCATGTGGATGACCAGTTCGGGCTGCTCGGCCTGCAGCGCGGCGCGCACGGCGGCCAGGTCGCGGATGTCGGCCTCGTGGTGGCTGACCAGCTCGCCCACGCGGGCCAGCTCGAACAGGCTGGGCTCGCTCGGCGGGGGCAGGGCGACGCCGCTGACCTGCGCGCCCAGGCGGTGCAGCCACAGCGCCAGCCAGCTGCCCTTGAAGCCGGTGTGCCCGGTCAGCAACACGCGGCGGCCGACCCAGCTGAAAGGCATCGCGGCGCGGCTCATCAGCTCCACACCTTCCAGGGCGCGTTGCCGCCGTTCCACAGCTCTTCCAGGTAGACGCGGTCGCGCAGCGTGTCCATCGGTTGCCAGAAGCCCTCGTGGATATGACAGCCCAGCTGCCCCGTGGCGGCCAGCGTTTCCATCGGCTCGCGCTCCCAGATGGTGTCGTCGCCGGCGATCAGCGGCAGCACCGACTTCTCCAGCACGAAGAAGCCGCCGTTGATGAGCCCGCCGTCGCCGCGCGGCTTCTCGGCGAAGGACAGCACCTGGCCGTCCTGGATGTCCAGCGCACCGAAGCGACCGGCCGGGTAGGTGGCCGTCACGGTGGCCGACAGCCCGCTGACCTTGTGCTTGGCGATGGCCGCCGTGATGTCCACATCACCGACGCCGTCGCCATAGGTCAGGCAGAAGGGCTCCCCGTCCCGCAGGTGCGAGGCCACGCGGCGCAGCCGGCCGCCGGTCTGCGTCTTCTCGCCGGTGTCCACCAGCGTCACCTTCCAGGGCTCGGAATGCTGCTCGTGCAATTCCATCCGGTTGTTGGCCAGGTCGAAGGTGATGTCGGACTGGTGCAGGAAATAGTTGGCGAAGTATTCCTTGATCAGATACCCCTTGTAGCCGCAGCAGACGATGAATTCCGTCACGCCGTGGTGGGCGTAGATCTTCAGGATGTGCCAGAGGATGGGTTTGCCCCCGATCTCGATCATCGGCTTCGGGCGCAGATGGGTTTCCTCGGAAATCCGGGTTCCGAGGCCGCCGGCCAATATCACTGCTTTCATGCGCGGAGGTTTCCGAGGGCAGGGCGCGAAGGGCGCGCCGGTGGTGGAGCGTTTGAACTGGCCCGCATGATGCCCCTGATGCGAGGCGCCCGAATTTTCAAACAGCCAGGGAAAAATATAGTTGTTGGGGAGGGGATAGGCCCAGTGATTGGCGCAGGAAATCGCTGAAAGGCGGCACGCGCGCCCGGCCGAATCCGTCACGGCGCTGCCCCTCGAATGAGAACAGGCCCGGCGGATTGCTCCACCGGGCCTGTCGGGGCCGCCGGGATGGCGGCGTCAGCAGGGCGCTAGCGCCCCGCGCAGCGTCGTCAGATCAGCGCGCCGCCGTTGTTGCGGCGCAGTTCCTCTTCGTCCGCGAGCTTGCGGTCGATGGCGGCGAGGTGGGCATCCGCGCCGGTGGCCGCAGCGTGGGCCGCCTTGGCCAGGTCGACCGGTTCGGCCGCCAGCAGCGCGCCGGCTGCCGGGGCCAGCACGTCGGTCAGCGTCACCGGCGCCTGGGCGTCGTCGGCCTTCTGCGGCTGCACGTCCTTGGCGAACCAGACGTCCGCCATCTGGTGCTGGCTGCCGTCGGTCGTCGTGTAGCTGGACACCAGGCCCAGCAGGTTGCCGTTGTCCACCGTCGTGCCCTTCGCGGCATTCAGGTCCAGCGAGGCGATGCCCAGTTCCTCCAGCGACTTCAGCTCGCCCGCGTCGGTCTTGCCGTCGTGGTTGGCGTCCACCCAGACCTTGAGCTCCTTCCAGTGCGCATCCTTCTGGTCGAGCTTGCCATCGTGGTTGCTGTCCTGCTCGGCCATCGCGGCATAGCCGTCCGCGGCGCGCTTGCCGTTGGACAGGATGGTGCCCATGCCGAACAGCTCGTTGCCGTTGTTGATGACGCCATCGTGGTTGCGGTCCATCACCAGCAGGCCGTCGCCGCCCGCCACCCAGCCGACCTTGTTCACCTGGCCGGTGCCCAGCAGGTCGAAGTTGACGCCCTGGGCCGCCGCCAGCGTGTTGACGCCGTGGCCGTCCAGGTCCAGCGCGATCGGCGTGATCGACAGCAGCGTGTTGAACTGCGCGTCGTTGAAGACGCTCATCGCCTCGCTGGTCAGCGCCTTGAGTTGGTCATCGGTCATGGCCACCATGTCGCGAGTTTCCAGGCCGATGGTCTGATCGGATGTCAGCGCATGGATCTGGTCGGTCGTCAGCGCATGCGCCTGGGTCGTCGTCAGCGCGGTGATCTGCGCGGAGCTCAGCGTCGCGAACTGGTCGCTGGTGATGGCCTGGATCTGCGCGGTGCTCAGCGCCGCGAAGTTGGCCGTCGTCAGCGCACGCAGGTCGTCGGTCTCCAGCGCGGCCATCTGCGCCGTTGTGAAGGCCATCACCTCGGAAGAGGTCAGCACACGGAACTGGTTGGACGTGAACGCGTTCAGGTCGTCGGTCGCCATGCTCTGGATCTGCGACGTCGTCAGGTAGATGACGCGGCCCGCCAGGCCCTGCAGCTGGTCGGTCGTCAGCGCACCGAGCTGGGCGGTGGTGATGGCCTGCAGCGAGGTGGGCGTCAGCGAGCGCAGGTCATCCGGCTCGATGGCGGCGATCTGGTCGGTCGACAGGCCCTGGATCTGGGCCGTGCTGAACACCGCCACCTGCGTGGACGTCAGCGCCGCCATGTGCTCCGTCGTCAGGCCCGGCAGCTGCGCCGTCGTCAGCGCGGCCACTTGGCCGGTCGTCAGCGCGGCGACTTCCGTCGACAGCAGCGACTGCAGCTGGCCACTGGAGAAGCCGGCCAGCGCTGCCGTCGTGATGGCGCGCAGGTCGGCCGTCTCCATGCTGGGCAGGGCGTCGGTGGACAGCGCGGCGATCTGCGCCGAGCCCAGCACCGCCCACTGGCTGGAGCTCAGCGCCACGAGGTCGGCGGTCTCCATGCCGGCCACCTGGGTGGTGGTCAGCAGCTGGATCTGTGCCGTGCTGAGCTTGGAGAACTGGTCGGCGGTCAGCGTGTTCAGGTCATCCGTGGCCAGGCCTTGCAGCTGCGCGGACGTCAGCGCGTTGAGCTGGGTGGAGCTCAAGGCCTGCAGCTGGTCGCTGGTCATCGCGTCCAGCTGTGCGGTGGACAGTGCCCGCAGCGCACCGGTGGTGATGGACTTGACGTCGCCGGCCTCGATGGCGGCGATCTGGTCGGTCGTCAGCGCCTTGAACTGGTCGGACGTCAGCGCACCGATCTGCGTGGACGTCAGCGCGGCCATGTCGTCCGTCTCCAGGCCTTGCAGCTGGGTGGTGGACAGCTTGGCCAGCTGCGTCGTGCTGAGGGCTGAGACCTCGGTGGAGGTCAGCGACCGCAGCTGGTCGCTGGAGAAGCCCGCCAGCGCCGCCGTGGTGATGGCGCGCAGGTCGGCTGTCTCCATGCTGGGCAGCGCGTCGGTCGACAGCGCGGCGATCTGGGCCGAGCCCAGCGCCGCCCACTGCGTGCTGGTCAGCGCGGCCAGGTCGGCGGTTTCCATGGCGGCGATCTGCGTCGTCGTCAGCAGCGCGACCTGGGCCGTGCTGAGCTTGGCGAACTGGTCGGCGGTCAGCGCATTGAGGTCATCCGTCTTCAGGCTCTGCAGCTGCGCGGAGGTCAGCGCATTGAGCTGGGTGGACGACAGCGCCTGCAGCTGGTCGCTGGTCAGCGCGTCCAACTGGGCCGTGGACAGTGCCGGCAGGGAGCCGGTCGCGATGGCGCGGATGTCGCCGGCCTCGATGGCGGCGATCTGGTCCGTCGTCAGCGACTTGAGCTGGTCGGACGTCAGCGCAGCGATCTGGCTGGACGTCAGCGCCGCCATGTCATCCGTCTCCAGGCCTTGCAGCTGGGTCGTGGACAGCTTGGCCAGTTGCGCCGAGCTGAAGGCGGCGACCTCGGTGGAGGTCAGCGACCGCAGCTGATCGCTGGAGAAGCCTGCCAGTGCGGCCGTGGTGATGGCGCGCAGGTCGGCCGTCTCCATGCTCGGCAGCGCGTCGGTGGACAGCGCGGCAATCTGGGCCGAGCCGAGTGCCGCCCACTGGCCGCTGGTCAGCGCCGCCAGGTCGGCCGTCTCCATGCCGGCGACCTGGGTGGTCGTCAGCAGCGCGACCTGGGCCGTGCTGAGCTTGGCGAACTGGTCGGCCGTCAGCGCGTTCAGGTCATCCGTGCTCAGGCCTTGCAGCTGTGTGGAGGTCAGCGCGTTGAGCTGGGTGGAGCTCAGCGCCTGCAGCTGGTCACTGGTCATCGCGTCCAGTTGCGCCGTCGACAGGCCACGCAGCGCGACCGTCGTGATGGACTTGACGTCGCCGGCTTCGATGGCGGCGATCTGGTCGGTCGTCAGTGCCTTGAACTGGTCGGACGTCAGCGCACCGATTTGCGTGGACGTCAGCGCGGCCATGTCGTCCGTCTCCAGGCCTTGCAGCTGGGTGGTTGACAGCTTGGCCAGCTGCGTGGTGCTGAAGGCAGCGACCTCGGTGGAGGTCAGCGACCGCAGCTGGTCGCTGGAGAAGCCGGCCAGCGCCGCCGTGGTGATGGCGCGCAGGTCGGCCGTCTCCATGCTCGGCAGCGAGTCGGTGGACAGCGCGGCGATCTGGGCGGAGCCCAGCGCCGCCCACTGCGTGCTGGTCAGCGCGGCCAGGTCGGCCGTCTCCATGGCAGCGATCTGCGTCGTCGTCAGCGCGGCCACCTGGCCGGTGCTGAGCTTGGCGAACTGGTCGGCCGTCAGCGCGTTCAGGTCATCCGTGGCCAGGCTCTGCAGCTGCGTCGTCGTCAGCGCGTTGAGCTGGGTGGAGCTCAGCGCCTGCAGCTGGTCGCTGGTCAGCGCATCCAGCTGGGCCGTCGACAAGCCGCGCAGCGCGACCGTCGTGATGGACTTGACGTCACCGGCCTCGATGGCGGCGATCTGGTCGGTCGTCAGTGCCTTGAACTGGTCGCTGGTGAGCGCGCCGATCTGGCTGGACGTCAGCGCCGCCATGTCGTCGGTTTCCAGGCCTTGCAGCTGGGCCGTCGACAGCTTGACGAGCTGGTTGGTCGAGAACGCAGCGACTTCCGTGGACGTCAGCGACCGCAGCTGGTCGCTGGAGAAGCCGGCCAGTGCGGCGGTGGTGATGGCACGCAGGTCGGCCGTCTCCATGCTGGGCAGGGCGTCGGTGGACAGCGCGGCGATCTGGGCCGAGCCCAGCGCGGCCCACTGGCCGCTGGTCAGCGCAGCCAGGTCGGCCGTTTCCATGCCGGCGATCTGCGTCGTCGTCAGCGCCGCGACCTGGGCCGTGCTGAGCTTGGCGAACTGGTCGCTCGTCAGCGCATTGAGGTCGTCGGTCTTCAGGCTCTGCAGCTGCGACGAGGTCAACGCGTTGAGCTGGGTGGAGCTCAGCGCCTGCAGCTGATCGCTGGTCAGCGCATCCAGCTGTGCCGTCGACAGGCCACGCAGCGCGACCGTGGTGATGGACTTGACGTCGCCGGCCTCGATGGCGGCGATCTGGTCGGTCTTCAGCGCCTTGAACTGGTCAGAGCTCAGCGCGCCGATCTGCGTGGACGTCAGCGCGGCCATGTCGTCCGTCTCCAGACCTTGCAGCTGGGCGGTGGACAGCTTGGCCAGCTGCGTGGTGCTGAAGGCGGCGACCTCGGTGGAGGTCAGCGAACGCAGCTGGTCGCTGGAGAACCCGGCCAGTGCGGCGGTGGTGATGGCACGCAGGTCGGCCGTCTCCATGCTGGGCAGCGAGTCGGTGGACAGCGCGGCGATCTGCGCGGAGCCGAGGGCCGCCCACTGGCCGCTGGTCATCGCGGCCAGGTCGGCGGTTTCCATGGCGGCGATCTGCGTCGTCGTCAGCAGCGCGACTTGGGCGGTGCTCAGCTTGGCGAACTGGTCGCTCGTCAGCGCGTTCAGGTCATCGGTGTTCAGGCTCTGCAGCTGCGTGGAGGTCAGCGCGTTGAGCTGGGTGGAGCTCAGTGCCTGCAGCTGGTCGCTGGTCAGCGCATCCAGCTGGGCGCTGGTCAGTGCACGCAGGGCGACCGTCGTGATGGACTTGACGTCGCCCGCTTCGATGGCGGCGATCTGGTCGGTGGTCAGCGCCTTGAACTGGTCAGACGTCAGCGCAGCGATCTGGCCCGAGGTCAGCGCGGCCATGTCGTCCGTCTCCAGGCCTTGCAGCTGGGCGGTCGACAGCTTGACGAGCTGGTTGGTGGAGAACGCGGCGACTTCGGTGGACGTCAGCGACCGCAGTTGGTCGCTGGAGAAGCCGGCCAGTGCCGCCGTGGTGATGGCACGCAGGTCGGCCGTCTCCATGCTGGGCAGGGCGTCGGTGGACAGCGCGGCGATCTGGGCGGAGCCCAGGGCGGCCCACTGGCCGCTGGTCATCGCGGCCAGATCGGCCGTTTCCATGCCGGCGATCTGCGTCGTCGTCAGCAGCGACACCTGGCCGGTGCTGAGCTTGGCGAACTGATCCGTCGTCAGCGCGTTCAGGTCGTCCGTGTTCAGGCTGCGCAGCTGCGTGGAGGTCAGCGCATTCAGCTGGGTGGACGACAGCGCCTGCAGCTGGTCGCTGGTCAGTGCATCGAGCTGGGCGCTGGTCAGCGCGCGCAGCGCGACCGTCGTGATGGACTTGACGTCGCCGGCCTCGATGGCGGCAATCTGGTCGGTCGTCAGTGCCTTGAACTGGTCGCTGGTGAGCGCGCCGATCTGACTGGACGTCAGCGCCGCCATGTCGTCCGTTTCCAGACCCTGCAGCTGGGCGGTCGACAGCTTGACGAGCTGGTTGGTGGAGAACGCGGCGATTTCGGTGGACGTCAGCGACCGGATCTGGTCACTGGAGAAGCCGGCCAGCGCCGCCGTGGTGATGGCACGCAGGTCGGCCGTCTCCATGCTCGGCAGCGAGTCGGTGGACAGCGCGGCGATCTGGGCCGAGCCCAGCGCGGCCCACTGGCTGCTGGTCATCCCGGCCAGATCGGCCGTTTCCATGGCGGCGATCTGCGTCGTCGTCAGCAGCGACACCTGGCCGGTGCTGAGCTTGGCGAACTGGTCGGTCGTCAGCGCATTCAGGTCATCGGTGTTGAGGCTGCGCAGCTGCGTGGAGGTCAGCGCGTTCAACTGCGTGGATGACAGCGCCTGCAGCTGGTCGCTGGTCAGCGCATCCAGCTGGGCGCTGGTCAGTGCACGCAGCGCCACGGTGGTGATGGACTTGATGTCGCCGGCCTCGATGGCGGCGATCTGGTCGGTCGTCAGTGCCTTGAACTGGTCAGACGTCAGCGCAGCGATCTGGCCCGAGGTCAGCGCGGCCATGTCGTCCGTTTCCAGACCCTGCAGCTGGGCGGTGGACAGCTTGACGAGCTGGTTGGTGGAGAACGCGGCGACCTCGGTGGAGGTCAGCGACCGCAGTTGATCGCTGGAGAAGCCGGCCAGTGCGGCCGTGGTGATGGCGCGCAGGTCGGCCGTCTCCATGCTCGGCAGCGAGTCGGTGGACAGCGCGGCGATCTGGGCCGAGCCGAGGGCCGCCCACTGGCCGCTGGTCATCGCGGCCAGGTCGGCGGTTTCCATGGCGGCGATCTGCGTCGTCGTCAGCAGCGACACCTGGCCGGTGCTCAGCTTGGCGAACTGGTCGCTTGTCAGCGCGTTCAGGTCGTCGGTGTTGAGGCTCTGCAGCTGCGTGGAGGTCAGCGCGTTGAGCTGGGTTGAGTTCAGTGCCTGCAGCTGGTCGCTGGTCAGTGCGTCCAGTTGGGCGCTGGTCAGTGCACGCAGCGCCACGGTGGTGATGGACTTGACGTCGCCGGCCTCGATGGCGGCGATCTGGTCGGTGGTCAGCGCTTTGAACTGGTCAGACGTCAGCGCAGCGATCTGGCCCGAGGTCAGCGCGGCCATGTCGTCCGTCTCCAGGCCTTGCAGCTGGGCGGTGGACAGCTTGACGAGCTGGTTGGTCGAGAAGGCGGCGACTTCGGTGGACGTCAGCGACCGCAGCTGGTCGCTGGAGAAGCCAGCCAGTGCCGCCGTGGTGATGGCACGCAGGTCGGCCGTCTCCATGCTCGGCAGCGAGTCGGTCGACAGCGCAGCGATCTGCGCGGAGCCGAGCGCCGCCCACTGGCTGCTGGTCATCGCGGCCAGGTCAGCGGTTTCCATGCCGGCGATCTGTGTCGTGGTCAGCAGCGACACCTGGCCGGTGCTGAGCTTGGCGAACTGGTCGGTCGTCAGCGCGTTCAGGTCATCGGTGTTGAGGCTGCGCAGCTGCGTGGACGTCAGTGCGTTCAGCTGCGTGGACGACAGCGCCTGCAGCTGGTCGCTGGTCAGCGCATCCAGCTGGGCACTGTTCAGGCCGCGCAGCGCGACGGTCGTGATGGACTTCATGTCGCCCGCTTCGATGGCGGCGACCTGGTCGGTGGTCAGCGCGGCGAGCTGGCCGGACGTCAGCACGGCGATCTGGCCGGACGTCAGCGCGGCCATGTCGTCCGTCTCCAGGCCTTGCAGCTGGGCGGTCGACAGTTTGACGAGCTGGTTGGTCGTCAGCGCACCCACCTCGCCCGACACCAGCGACCGGATCTGGTCACTGGAGAAGCCCGCCAGCGCGACGGTGGTGATGGCGCGCAGGTCGGCCGTCTCCAGGTTGGGCAACTGGTCGCTCGTCAGCGACGCGATCTGGCTGGACGTCAGCGCGGCCCACTGGCCCGTGGACAGGGCGCGCAGCAGGTCGGTGGACAGGTGGCTGAGTTGGTCCGTCGTCAGCGCCAGGATCTGGCCCGTGGACAGGCGGGAGATCTGGTCGGTGGTCAGCGCGTTGAGGTCGTCGGTCGTGATGCCGACAACCTGGGGCGTCGTGGTCAGCGCGTTCAGCTGCGTGCTGGTCAGCCCGCGCAGCTGGTCGCTGGTCAGCGCATCGATCTGCGCCGTGGACAGCGCACGCAGCGCCACGGTGGTGATGGACTTGATGTCCCCCGACTCGATGGCGGCGATCTGGTCGGTGGTCAGCGCCTTGAACTGGTCGGACGTCAGTGCGGCGATCTGGCCCGAGGTCAGCGCGGCCATGTCGTCCGTTTCCAGGCCTTGCAGCTGGGCGGTGGACAGCTTGACGAGCTGGTTGGTCGAGAACGCGGCGACTTCGGTGGAGGTCAGCGACCGCAGCTGGTCGCTGGAGAAGCCTGCCAGTGCGGCCGTGGTGATGGCACGCAGGTCAGCCGTCTCCATGCTCGGCAGGGCGTCGGTGGACAGCGCGGCGATCTGGGCCGAGCCCAGCGCGGCCCACTGGCCGCTGGTCATCGCGGCCAGGTCGGCGGTTTCCATGCCGGCGATCTGCGTCGTCGTCAGCGCGGCCACCTGGCCGGTGCTGAGCTTGGCGAACTGATCCGTCGTCAGTGCGTTCAGGTCGTCCGTGTTCAGGCTGCGCAGCTGCGTGGACGTCAGCGCGTTCAGCTGCGTGGACGACAGCGCCTGCAGCTGGTCGCTGGTCAGCGCATCGAGCTGGGCATTGGTCAGGCCGCGCAGCGCGACGGTCGTGATGGACTTGATGTCGCCGGCTTCGATGGCGGCGATCTGGTCGGTCGTCAGTCCCTTGAACTGGTCGCTCGTCAGCGCGCCGATCTGGCTGGACGTCAGCGCGGCCATGTCGTCGGTTTCCAGGCCTTGCAGCTGGGCGGTGGACAGCTTGACGAGTTGGTTGGTCGAAAACGCGGCGACTTCGGTGGAGGTCAGCGACCGCAGTTGGTCGCTGGAGAAGCCCGCCAGCGCGGCCGTGGTGATGGCGCGCAGGTCGGCCGTCTCCATGCTGGGCAGGGAGTCGGTGGACAGCGCGGCGATCTGGGCGGAGCCCAGCGCGGCCCACTGGCCACTGGTCATCCCGGCCAGGTCGGCCGTTTCCATGGCGGCGATCTGCGTCGTCGTCAGCGCGGCCACCTGGCCGGTGCTGAGCTTGGCGAACTGGTCGCTCGTCAGCGCGTTCAGGTCGTCGGTGTTCAGGCTCTGCAGCTGCGTCGTCGTCAGTGCATTGAGCTGGGTGGACGACAGCGCCTGCAGCTGGTCGCTGGTCAGCGCGTCCAGCTGGGCGCTGGTCAGTGCACGCAGCGCCACGGTGGTGATGGACTTGATGTCGCCGGCCTCGATGGCGGCGATCTGGTCGGTGGTCAGCGCCTTGAACTGGTCGGACGACAGCGCGGCGATCTGGCCCGAGGTCAGCGCGGCCATGTCGTCCGTTTCCAGGCCTTGCAGCTGGGCGGTCGACAGCTTGGCGAGCTGGCCGGTGGAGAACGCAGCGACTTCCGTGGACGTCAGCGACCGGATCTGGTCACTGGAGAAGCCGGCCAGCGCCGCCGTGGTGATGGCGCGCAGGTCGGCCGTCTCCATGCTGGGCAGCGCGTCGGTGGACAGCGCGGCGATCTGGGCGGAGCCCAGCGCGGCCCACTGGCTGCTGGTCAGCGCGGCCAGGTCGGCCGTCTCCATGGCGGCGATCTGCGTCGTCGTCAGTGCGGCGATCTGCCCGGTGCCGAGCTTGGCGAACTGGTCGGACGTCAGCGCGTTCAGGTCATCGGTGGCCAGGCTCCGGAGTTGCGTCGTCGTCAGCGCGTTGAGCTGGGTGGACGACAGCGCCTGCAGTTGGTCGCTGGTCAGCGCGTCCAGCTGGGCGCTGGTCAGGCCGCGCAGCGCCACGGTGGAGATGGACTTGATGTCGCCGGCCTCGATGGCGGCGATCTGGTCGGTCGTCAGCGCCTTGAACTGGTCGCTGTTCAGCACGGCGATCTGGCTGGACGTCAGCGCGGCCACGTCATCCGTCTCCAGCCCTTGCAGCTGGGCCGTCGTGAGCTTGGCCAGCTGCACGGTGGTCAGCGCGGCCACTTCGCCGGAGACCAGGGACCTGATCTGGTCGCTGGAGAGGCCCGCCAGCGCCGCCGTGGTGATGGCGCGCAGGTCGGTCGTCTCCATGCTGGGCAGCGAGTCGGTGGACAGCGCGGCGATCTGCGCCGAGCTCAGCGCGGCCCATTGGGCGGAGGTCATTGCGGCCAGGTCGGCCGTTTCCATGGCGGCGATCTGCGTTGTCGTCAGCGCGGCCACCTGGCCGGTGCTGAGCTTGGCGAACTGGTCGCCCGTCAGCGCGTTCAGGTCATCGGTGTTGAGGCTGCGCAGCTGCGTGGAGGTCAGCGCATTCAGCTGCGTGGAGGTCAGCGCCTGCAGCTGGTCGCTGGTCAGGGCGTCCAGCTGGGCGCTGGTCAGCGCGCGCAGCGCGACCGTCGTGATGGACTTGATGTCGCCGGACTCGATGGCGGCGATCTGGTCGGTGGACAGCGACTTGAACTGGTCGCTGCTCAGCGTGGCGATCTGGCCGGACGTCAGCGCGGCCATGTCGTCCGTTTCCAGACCCTGCAGCTGGGCGGTCGTCAGCTTGGCGAGCTGGTTGGTCGTCAGCGCGGCGACCTCGCCGGACACCAGCGACCGCAGCTGGTCGCTGGACAGGCCGGCCAGCGCCGCCGTGGTGATGGCGCGCAGGTCGGCCGTCTCCATGCTGGGCAGCGAGTCGGTGGACAGCGCGGCGATCTGCGCCGAGCCCAGGGCCGCCCATTGCGCGGTGGTCAGCGCGGCCAGGTCGGCCGTCTCCATGGCGGCGATCTGGTCCGTCGTCAGCAGCGCGACCTGGGCGGTGCTGAGCTTGGCGAACTGGTCGGTCGTCAGCGCATTCAGGTCATCGCTGTTGAGGCTGCGCAGCTGCGAGGAGGTCAGCGCATTCAGCTGGGTGGAGGTCAGCGCCTGCAGCTGCTCGCTGGTCAGGGCGTCGAGTTGCGAGCTGGTCAGGCCACGCAGCGCGGTGGTCGTGATGACCTTGATGTCGCCGGACTCGATGGCCGCGACCTGGTCGGTGCCCAGCGCCTTCAGCGCGTTGCTGCCGATGGCCGCCACTTGCGATGACGTGAGCTGGGCGACGCCGTCCGTCGTCAGGCCGACGACCTGGCTGCTGGACAGCGAGGCGACCTGCTGCGTCGTCAGGGCCTGGACCTGCGTGGTCGTGAAGGCATTGATCTGGTCGGACCGGAACCCGGCGAGCGCCGTGGTGGTGATCGATCGCAGGTCCTCCGTCTGGAAGGCGCGGATCTGGTCACTGCTCAACGCAGAAAGGCCGCTGGAGGTGATCGCAGCGGCCTGGGTGCTTGTCAGCGCAATCAACTGGTCGGTGCTGAAGGCGGCCCAGTCTTCGGTCGTGAAGTCCCGGATCGTCGTCGTGGTCAGGCCAGGAATACGCGAAACGGGAATGAACGGGATGACGGTTGCCATGGTTTTTCACCTGCTGTTGTGCTGTCGGCCGCTGGCTGGAAACCAGGCAGCGGCCTTGCGTCGAATCGGATCTGTGCCCCTCGACGCCGGGGCTTTTCGGGTGCGAGTGCCAGGCCACCCGAAACGGGCAACTTGTAACTTGCGGTTTTTAGAGCTTCAGTCGGTTATCGGGCCATGCGGGCATGACTTGAGGAATTTGTTCTCGAATCAAGCCCGTTTGAACACCCCGTCCGTCCCTCGCATGCACGGACCCAGGGTGGTTTACCCACTGGCTAGCATGCTATTCAGGGCGGGCGCTGTCCACGCACCGATAAGGGCAGGCTTTCGGTGGCAGTTCACGGCCGCCCCGATTCCTTTCACGAAGCTGTCTGCGTGGCGCTCAGCCCGTTACAAAAATGGGCCGCCACCAGCGCCCGGCAGGCCGCCGCGTCCCGCGACAGCAAGGCCTTGACGATGGCGCGGTGTTCGTCCAGCGATTCCGCCAGCCGTCCCTCCCGGAACAGCGAATGGTGGCGGTTGAGCTTCATCAGCCGGCGCAGGTCGCCGACGATCTGCAGCCGCCATCGGTTGCCGTCGATCTCCAGCACGCGCAGGTGAAAGCGCTCGTTGGCGGCGAAGAAGGCGTCGCGCGAAGTTGCGGATTCATGCAGCGCTTCTTCCAGCGCCCGGTGCAACTCGCCCAGTTCGGCCAGCTCGGCGTCGGTGGCGCGCGTGGCAACTTCCGCCGCGGCGTCACTTTCTAGAAGGGACAGCAGTTGATAGGCTTCCCGCACGTCCCGCTCGCTCATCTCGGTGACGTAGGCGCCGCGGCGCAGCTTCATCGTCACCAGGCCTTCGGCCGCCAGCACCTTCAGCGCCTCGCGCATGGGGGTGCGGCTGATGCCCAGTTCGCCGCAGAGCTTGAGCTCGTCCACCCAGGCGCCCGGCTCCAGCTCCCGCGCCAGGATGCGCTGGCGCAGGCGGTCGGCGACCTGTTCGTACAGGGGCGCGGCGGCGAGGAGGGGGGTGGGCGAGGTCGGCATGAGCGGCACTTGTCAGCTCAGTGTAGCGAATCTGAATTCATAATTATGAATGACGGGTCGGCTAAGATGACGGCTCAGAGACAGGAGAGTTTCGATGTCGGACGCCAGCCAGAACGCCGAGGGCCGGGGGGATGCCCCGGAGTTCAAGACCGCCACGCTGGAGCAGTGGGCCCGGGCCGCGGCCAAGTCGGCGCCCGCCGGCGACGTGAGCGCGCTGAACTGGGTCACGCCTGAGGGTTTGACGGTCAAGCCGCTGTACACGGCCGCCGACACGGCCGGCCTGCTGCACGCCGACACGTTGCCGGGCTTCGAACCCTTCCTGCGCGGCCCGCAGGCCACGATGTATGCCGCCCGGCCCTGGACCATCCGCCAGTACGCCGGCTTCTCCACCGCCGAGGAAAGCAACGCCTTTTATAGAAAAGCGCTGGCCGCCGGCGGCCAGGGCGTGTCGGTGGCCTTCGACCTGGCCACCCACCGCGGCTACGACAGCGACCACCCGCGCGTGACGGGCGACGTCGGCAAGGCCGGCGTGGCCATCGACTCGGTGGAGGACATGAAGATCCTGTTCGACGGCATCCCGCTGGACAAGGTGTCGGTGTCGATGACGATGAACGGCGCCGTGCTGCCGGTGCTGGCCGGCTACGTCGTCGCGGCGGAAGAGCAGGGCGTGGGCCAGGAGCAACTGGCCGGGACCATCCAGAACGACATCCTCAAGGAGTTCATGGTCCGCAACACCTACATCTACCCGCCGGAGCCGTCGATGCGCATCGTCGGCGACATCATCGAGTACACGGCGCGGGCCATGCCCAAGTTCAACTCGATCAGCATCTCCGGCTATCACATGCAGGAGGCGGGCGCCACGCAGGCGCTGGAGCTTGCCTTCACGCTGGCCGACGGGCAGGAGTACGTGCGCACGGCCATCGCCAAGGGGCTGAACGTCGACGACTTCGCGCCGCGGCTGTCGTTCTTCTGGGCCATCGGGATGAACTTCTATCTCGAGATCGCCAAGATGCGCGCGGCCCGGCTGCTGTGGTGCCGCATCATGAAGGGCTTTGGCGCCACCAACCCCAAGAGCCTGATGCTGCGCACCCATTGCCAGACCTCGGGATGGAGCCTGACCGCGCAGGACCCGTACAACAACGTCGTGCGCACCACCATCGAAGCCATGGCCGCCGTGTTCGGCGGTACGCAGTCCTTGCACACCAACTCGCTGGACGAGGCCATCGCGCTGCCCACCGAGTTCAGCGCCCGCATCGCGCGCAACACCCAGCTCATCATCCAGGAAGAGACCCACATCACCAGCGTCGTCGACCCTTGGGCCGGCAGCTACATGATGGAGAAGCTGACCCAGGACATGGCCGACCAGGCCTGGGCCATCATCGAAGAGGTGAATGCGCAGGGCGGCATGATCAAGGCGGTGGACTCCGGCTGGGCCAAGCTCAAGATCGAAGCCAGCGCCGCCGAGAAGCAGGCCCGCATCGACTCCGGCGCGGACGTCATCGTCGGCGTCAACAAGTACAAGCTGGCCAAGGAAGATCCCATCGACATCCTGGACGTGGACAACGTCAAGGTGCGCGAGGCGCAGATCGCCCGCCTCCAGCAGATCAAGGCCACGCGCAACACCGAGGCCGTGCAGGCGGCCCTCGGCGCGCTGACCCGCGCCGCCGAGAACGGCGAGGGCAACCTGCTGGCCTTGTCCATCGAGGCGATGCGGCTGCGGGCCACCGTGGGCGAGGTCAGCGACGCGCTGGAAGCCGTGTTCGGCCGCCACCGCGCCGACACGCACAAGGTCAGCGGCGTTTACGCCGCGGCCTACGACTCCGCCGAGGGCTGGGCCAAGCTGCAGGGCGAGATCGCCGCCTTCGGCGAGGACCAGGGCCGCCGCCCGCGCGTGATGATCGCCAAGCTGGGCCAGGACGGCCATGACCGCGGCGCCAAGGTCGTCGCCACGGCGTTTGCCGACCTGGGCTTCGACGTGGACATCGGCCCGCTGTTCCAGACCCCCGAGGAGTGCGCCCGCCAGGCCATCGAGAACGATGTGCACGCGGTGGGCATCTCCACGCTGGCCGCCGGCCACAAGACGCTGGTGCCGGCCATCATTGCCGAGCTCAAGAAGCAGGGGGCGGACGACATCATCGTGTTCGTTGGTGGCGTCATTCCGGCGCAGGACTACGACTTCCTGTACCAGGCCGGCGTCAAGGGCATCTACGGCCCGGGCACGCCCATCCCGGCCAGCGCCAAGGATGTGCTGGAGCAGATCCGCGCGGCGCTGACCGGAGTGGCCGCCTGATGACGCCCGCGCTGGCGCCCGTGGTCGACGCCGACTTCGAGGCCATGCTGGCCCTGCGCATCGAGGCGCTGCGGGAGAGCCTCACGCGGCTGGGCCGTTTCGACCCCGACGTCGCCCGGGCCCGGCTGAAGAGCCAGTTCCGGCCCGAGTGGATGCAGCACCTCGTCGTGGATGGCGAGCGCGTGGGCTACTTCACCGTCGAGCCGCTTGACGGCGAACTGCGCGTGCATCACCTCTACCTGAAGCCGGCCGCGCAAGGGCAGGGCCTCGGCGCGTGGGTGCTGGACCGGGTCAAGTCGCACCGCCTGCCCATCACGCTGGCCGCGCTGCGCGACAGCCGCGCCAACGATTTCTACCGCCGCCACGGCTTCCGCGTGGTCGAGGAACAGGCTTTCGACATCGAATACCGCTGGGAGGCCACCGCGTGAACCTGGCCGAGCCGCTGCAAGCCGGCGACCGGCGCGCGCTGGCCAAGGCCATCACGCTGGTCGAGTCCACCCGGGCCGACCACCGCGAGCAGGCCGACGCGCTGCTGACCACGCTGATGCCCGCCACCGGCCGCGCGCTGCGGCTGGGCATCTCCGGCGTGCCGGGCGTGGGCAAGAGCACCTTCATCGAGGCCTTCGGCGCCTTCCTGCTGGACCAGGGCCACCGCGTGGCCGTGCTGGCGGTGGACCCGTCCAGCAGCCTGTCCGGCGGCGCCATCCTGGGCGACAAGACGCGCATGGAAAAGCTCTCCATGGACACCCGCGCCTTCATCCGCCCCAGCCCCAGCAGCGGCACGCTGGGCGGCGTGGCCGAGAAGACGCGCGAGGCGCTGCTGCTGTGCGAGGCGGCGGGCTACGACGTCGTCATCGTCGAGACGGTGGGCGTGGGCCAGAGCGAGACGGCCGTGGCCGGCATGACCGACCTCTACCTGCTGCTGCAGCTGCCCAACGCGGGCGACGACCTGCAGGCCATCAAGAAGGGCGTCATGGAGCTGGCGGACCTGGTCGTCATCAACAAGGCCGACCTGGACGATGTGGCCGCCACGCGCGCGCAGGCGCAGATCACGTCGGCGCTGCGGCTGTTGCCCACGCATGCGCACGCGACGCAGCGCGTGCTGAAGGTCAGCGCGTTGAAGGCCGACGGCATCGCGCCGGTGTGGGCCGCGCTGACGGCCTTGCGCGCCGAGCGCGAGGCGAGCGGCGCCTGGGCCGCCCGGCGGCGCGAGCAGTCGCTGGCGTGGATGTGGGAGCGCATCCAGACCGGGCTGCGCCAGGCCTTCACGGCCCACCCGGCCGTGCAGGCCCAGCTCGATGCCGCGACCGTTGCGGTGCGCGACGGCCGCACGCCTCCCTCCACCGCGGCCCGCCAGTTGCTGGCCGCCTTCCGGCAGCCCACATGATCACCGGCCTGAACCACATCAACCTGCGCGCCCCGGCCGACCTGCTGGCGACGCTGCGCGACTTCTACCGCGACGCGCTCGGCCTGGAGGTCGGCCCGCGGCCGGACTTCGGCACCGCGGGCTTCTGGCTCTACGCCGGTGGCCACCCGGTGCTGCACCTGTCCACGCAGCGGCCCGACGAGGTGCCGCGTGGCCCGGTGAACCCGGCTGCGCCCAGCACCTACGACCACACGGCCTTCACCGGCAGCGACCCGCAAGCCGCCGCCGCGCGGCTGCAGGCCCACGGCGTGGCCTTCCGCGAGTCCCGCTCCGAGGTCACGCGGCAGCACCAGTTCTTCCTGCAAGACCCCGCCGGCAACGGCGTGGAGATCAACTTCCCGTTCTGACGAAAGCGTCCACACCATGCAAGACATCCTGCAAGCCTTGGAAGCCAAGCGCGCGCTCGCGCGGCTGGGCGGTGGCGAGAAGCGCATCGCCGCCCAGCACGCCAAGGGCAAGCTCACCGCCCGCGAGCGGCTGGAGTTGCTGTTCGACGAGGGCAGCTTCGAGGAATGGGACATGTTCGTCGAGCATCGCTGCGTCGACTTCGGCATGGCCGACAACAAGATCCCCGGCGACGGCGTCGTGACCGGCTACGGCATGATCAACGGCCGCCTCGCGTTCGCGTTCAGCCAGGACTTCACCGTCTTCGGCGGCGCCTTGAGCGAGTCCCATGCCGAGAAGATCTGCAAGGTGATGGACCAGGCGATGAAGGTCGGCGCCCCCGTCATCGGCCTGAACGACTCGGGCGGTGCACGCATCCAGGAAGGCGTCGCCAGCTTGGGCGGTTATGCCGACGTGTTCCAGAAGAACGTGCTGGCCTCCGGCGTCATCCCGCAGATCAGCATGATCATGGGGCCGTGCGCCGGCGGCGCGGTGTACTCGCCCGCGATGACGGACTTCATCTTCATGGTGAAGGACAGCAGCTACATGTTCGTCACCGGCCCCGAGGTCGTGAAGACGGTGACGCACGAGGAAGTGACGGCCGAGGAGCTCGGTGGCGCGCTGACCCACAACACCAAGAGCGGCGTGGCCGACCTGTCGTTCGAGAACGACGTCGAGGCGCTGCTGATGCTGCGCCGCTTCTTCAACTACCTGCCGCTGTCCAACCGCGAGAAGGCGCCCGTGCGCCCCAGCGGCGACCCGGCCACGCGCATCGACTACTCGCTCGACACGCTGGTGCCCGACAACGCCAACAAGCCCTACGACATCAAGGAACTGATCCTGAAGGTCGTGGACGACGGCGACTTCTTCGAGTTGCAGCCCGACTACGCGAAGAACATCGTCACCGGCTTTGCGCGCATGGAAGGCCAGACGGTGGGCATCGTCGCCAACCAGCCGCTGGTGCTGGCCGGCTGCCTGGACATCAAGAGCAGCATCAAGGCCGCGCGCTTCGTGCGCTTCTGCGATGCCTTCCACATTCCCGTGGTCACCTTCGTCGACGTGCCCGGCTTCATGCCCGGCACCTCGCAGGAGTACGGCGGCATCATCAAGCACGGCGCCAAGCTGCTCTATGCCTACGCGGAGGCCACGGTGCCCAAGATCACTGTCATCACGCGCAAGGCCTATGGCGGCGCGTACGACGTGATGGCCTCCAAGCACCTGCGCGGCGACGTCAACTTCGCGTGGCCCAACGCCGAGATCGCGGTGATGGGGGCCAAGGGTGCGGTGGAAATCATCTTCCGCGAGGACAAGAAGGACCCCGCCAAGCTGGCTGAGCGCGAGGCCGAGTACAAGGCCCGCTTCGCCAACCCGTTTGTGGCGGGCGCGCGCGGCTTCATCGACGACGTCATCCAGCCGCACGAGACGCGCAAGCGCATCTGCCGCAGCTTGGCGATGCTGAAGGACAAGAAGCTGGAGAACCCGTGGCGCAAGCACGGGAACATCCCGCTGTAGACGCCATGAGCAAGGCCACCTGTGCCGCCGAGGCCAAGCGTCTCACGGACATTCCCAACATCGGCAAGGCTGCTGCGGCAGACCTCATCGCGTTGGGCATCCACACGCCGGCCGACGTGAAGCGCATGGACCCGTTCCAGGCCTACGACGCGCTGCGCGACGCCCAGGGCCGCCTGCACGACCCCTGCGTGCTGGACACCTTCATGGCCGCGCACGACTTCATGAACGGCGGGCCCGCCCAGCCGTGGTGGAACTTCACCGAGCAGCGCAAGACGCTGCTGGGCAAGACGAAATAACGAGGTACTCCATGTTCACCAAGATCCTCATTGCGAACCGTGGCGAGATCGCTTGCCGGGTGATTGCGACCGCCCGCAAGATGGGCATCAAGACCGTCGCCGTCTACTCCGAGGCCGACAAGGACGCCCGCCACGTCGACCTGGCCGACGAGGCCGTGCTGCTGGGCCCGGCGCCGTCGCGCGAGAGCTACCTGGTCGCCGACAAGATCATTGCCGCGTGCAAGCAGACCGGCGCGCAGGCCGTGCATCCCGGTTACGGCTTCCTGTCCGAGAACGAGGGCTTCGCCCGCCGCTGCGAGGAAGAGGGCATCGTCTTCATCGGCCCCAAGCACTACAGCATCGCGGCCATGGGCGACAAGATCGCGTCCAAGAAGCTGGCGAACGAGGCCCGAGTCAGCACGATCCCCGGCCACAACGAGCCCATCCTGTCGCCGGAAGAGGCGGTGGAGATCGCCAAGCGCATCGGCTACCCGGTCATGATCAAGGCCAGCGCCGGTGGCGGTGGCAAGGGCCTGCGCGTGGCCTTCAACGACAAGGACTGCTTCGAGGGCTTCACGTCCTGCCGCAACGAGGCGCGCAACAGCTTCGGCGACGACCGCGTCTTCATGGAGAAGTTCGTCGAGCAGCCGCGGCACATCGAGATCCAGGTGCTGGGCGACTCGCAGGGCAATGTCGTCTACCTGCACGAGCGCGAATGCTCCATCCAGCGCCGCCACCAGAAAGTCATCGAGGAGGCGCCGTCGCCCTTCATCAGCGAAGCGACGCGCAAGGCGATGGGCGAGCAGGCCGTGGCGCTGGCCAAGGCGGTCAAGTACCAGAGCGCCGGCACCGTGGAGTTCGTCGTCGGCAAGGACCAGGATTTCTACTTTCTGGAGATGAACACCCGCCTGCAGGTGGAGCACCCGGTCACCGAATGCATCACGGGGCTGGACCTCGTCGAGCAGATGATTCGTGTCGCGGCCGGCGAGGCACTCACTTTCGGCCAGGCCGACATCAAGCGCGACGGCTGGGCCATCGAGTGCCGCATCAACGCGGAAGACCCGTTCCGCAACTTCCTGCCCAGCACCGGCCGCCTGGTGCGCTACCAGCCGCCGGAGGCGGACATGGTGCAGGCCGAGCCGCAGCGCTTCGGCGTGCGCGTGGACACCGGCGTCTACGAGGGCGGCGAGATCCCGATGTTCTACGACTCGATGATCGCCAAGCTCATCGTGCACGGGAAGGATCGCCATGAGGCCATCGCCAAGATGCGCGAGGCGCTGAACGGCTTCGTCATCCGCGGCGTGTCCAGCAACATCCCGTTCCAGGCCGCGCTGCTGGCGCATCCCGATTTCGGCACCGGCAACTTCAACACCGGCTTCATCGCCAAGCACTACGCCGACGGCTTCAAGGCCGAGGACGTGCCGCACGACGACCCGCTGTTCCTCGTCGCGCTGGCCGGCTTCATCCGCCGCAAGGCGCGCGAGCGCGAGGCCGGCATCAGCGGCCAGTTGCCAGGCCATGAGGTGCAGATCGAGCACGACTATGTGGCGGTCGTGAATCTCGGCGGCGGCCGTGCGGAGCAGCATGCCATGCACATCAGCGAGTTCGCCGGCGCGTTGGGTGAGGCGCTGGTGAAGGTGGGCGGCAAGGACTACCGCCTCGTCAGCCGCTCGCGCCTGAACGACGTGCGCATCACCGGCACCGTCAACGGCCAGCCGTTCACGGCCCAGGCCGAGCGCGGCACGGCGAAGAACCCGCTGGCCTACCGCATCCAGCACGGCGGCCGTTCGATGGAGCTGACGGTGCTGAGTCCGCGTGCCGCCGAGCTGCAGGCGCTGATGCCCTACAAGGCACCGCCCGACACGTCCAAGCTGCTGCTGTCGCCCATGCCCGGGCTGCTGGTGCACCTGGCCGCGCAGGTGGGCCAGACCGTGCAGGCCGGCGAGCGCCTGGCTGTCATCGAGGCGATGAAGATGGAGAACATCCTCAGCGCCCAGCAGGACGTGACGGTGGCCGAGGTGCTGGCCAAGCCGGGTGAGTCGTTGTCCGTCGACCAGCCCATCCTGCGTTTTGCCTGAAGCGGGCATCGCCATCGTCGGCGCCGGTGTGGCCGGCGCTGCGGCCGCGGTGCGCCTGGCCGAGCGCGGCATCGCCGTCACGCTGTACGAGGCCGTGCCGGAGCCCAGGCCCATCGGCGCCGGCCTGCTGCTGCAGCCGACCGGCCAGCGCGTGCTGGCGGCCATGGGCCTGCTGGACGACGCGCTGGCGCTGGGCACGCGCGTGGACCGGTTGTTCGGCGACACGCCAGCCGGCCGCACGGTGCTGGACATGAGCTACCGCCGCTTCCACCCCGAGGCCTACGGCCTGGGCCTGCAGCGCGGTGCGCTGATGGGGCTGCTGTGGCGGCGCGTGCGCGAGCTGGGCATCCCCTGGCAATGCGGCACAGCCGTTGAGGGCTTCGCGCAGGACACCGGCGGCGTCACGCTGCGCCTGGCCGGTGGCGCGACGGCGCGGCACGCCGCGCTGATCCTCGCCAACGGCAGCTTCTCGCGGCTGCGGGAAGGCATGAAGGTGCGTCAGAGCGGCCGGCTGTTCCCCTGGGGCGCCGTGTGGACCGTGCTGCCGGCGCCGGCGGGCTTCCCGCAGATCGAGCTGCGCCAGCGCTTCCGCTCGGCGTCGCAGATGCTGGGCTTGATGCCCGTCGGCAAGGCCGCGTCGGACGACACGGCGCGCGGCATCAACCTGTTCTGGAGCCTGCCCGTCGCCGAGCTGGAGGGCTGGCAGCAGCGCATCGGCCTGGGGGCGCTCAAGCAGCGCATGTCCGATCTGTTCCCCGACGTCGCGCCGCTGATCGCCGGGCTGACGGACGCCGGCCAGCTCCGCGAGGCGCGCTATGCCGACGTCCACATGGCCCGCTGGCACGACGGCCGCGTGCTGGCCATCGGCGACTGCGCGCACGGCATGAGCCCGCAGCTGGGGCAGGGCGCCAACATGGCGCTCATCGACGCGCACGAACTCGCCGCCGAGCTGGGCGGCGGCGACTGGCCGCAGGTGTTCGAGCGCTACACGCGCCGCCGCCGCGCCCACCTGCGCTTCTACGGCCAGGCCAGCCGTGGCCTCACGCCGATGTTCCAGTCGCACGCCGTCGTCGCGCCGTGGCTGCGCGACCGCTTCTTCGGCTGGGGCGGCCGGCTGCCCTACCTCCATCAACAATCCATCGCCACGCTGTCCGGCGTCAAGACCGGCTGGCTGTGGGGACGGCTCAAACTCTGAACGACGCCATGACCACTGCCTCGCGCCCCTTCAAGATCCTCGGCCTGCAACAGATCGCCATCGGCGGTCTCGACAAGGGAAAGTTGCGCCACCTGTGGGTGGACCTGCTGGGCGTGCCGGTGACCGGCAATTTCACGAGCGAGCGCGAGAACGTCGACGAGGACATCTGCACGCTGGGGCAGGGCGCCCACGCGGTTGAGGTCGATCTGATGCAGCCGCTGGACCCGGAGAAGAAGCCTGCCGTGCACGCCACGCCGCTGAACCACATTGGCCTGTGGGTGGACGACCTGCCCGTGGCCGTGCAGTGGCTGGAGTCGCAGGGCCTGCGCTTCGCCCCCGGCGGCATCCGCCGCGGCGCGGCGGGGCACGACATCTGCTTCGTCCACCCCAAGGGCAACGAGCAGTTCCCGTTCGGTGGCGAGGGCGTGCTGATCGAGCTGGTGCAGGCACCGGCCGAGGTGGTTAAGGCGCTGGGCTGACGCCGCGGCCGTCGCGCGCCGGGCTGGCTCGTCGCGCGGGGCGCTGGCTCGTCGCGCGAGGCCCCGGGCCGCGGCATGGCGCCGCACAGTGGCGGCGTCATCCACTTCTTCGAGAGCAACCATGGACTGGAAAATCTTCGCCGCGGCACCGCTGGCCGCAGCCTTGCTGGTGGCGAGTGCGGCGCCGCTGTCGCCGCTGAACGGCTGGTCGAGCGGTTCGACCGGCAAGACCTCCAAGGCCTATGCGATGGGCATCGACAGCAGCGTGCAGTTCCAGGGCCAGCGCAGCGTGTCGGTGCAGTCGCAGGAGGGGCTGATCAACGCGGACTCCTATGGCGCCGTCATCCAGAACGCCTTCGGCTACCAGGGGCGGCGGGTGCGCTTCAGCGGCTGGATGCGCAGCGCGGACGTCAAGCAATGGGCGGGCGCGTTCGTGCGTGTTGACGCCGACGGCACCGAGCGCTTCTTCGGCTCCGGCCGCTCCGACCTGAAGACCGAAGACCTGCCCTTCGGCGCCGGCAGCACCACCGCCCAGGACCGCTGGACCGAGGTCAGCATCGTCGTCGACGTGCCCAGCACACCGGCGGCGATGGCGTCGGTGGGCGCGGTGGTCGTCGGCGAGGGCAAGGTGTGGCTGAGCGCGATGCGCTTCGAGGAGGTGGGCCCCGAGGTGCCGCTGACGACCGCGCGCATCGGCATGCCGCTGCCCACCGCCGCGCAGCGCGAGGCCGAGGCCCGGCGCCTGGCGGAGAAGGCCACACGCCGTGTTCCGCCCAACCTCAGCCTCGAATGAGCGCACCGGCCGCCGACCTGCTGCGGGACTATCGCCCGCGTCGCACGCAGTTGCTGCCGGTCCTCGCGTTCTGGCTGGGCTGGGGGCTGCTGCGCTGGCAGCTGGGCCCCGGTGTTGCGCAGCGCGTGCTGGGTGTCGCGGCGCAGTTCTGGCTGGCCTACACGCTGGCGTGGTGGGCGCTGAGCGCGGCGCGCGGCCGCGGGCCGGTCTGGCTGACGGCGGCGCTGCCGGCGGCCGCATTCGGCGCGCTGCTGGGGCTGCCGCTCACGGCCGACTTCTCCTGGCACCGGTTCCCGGTGGGCGCGGCGCTCGCGGCGCAGCTGCTGCCGGCCATCAGCCTGGCGCTGGTGCTGCACCTGCCGCCGCTGGCCGCCCGCTGGCGGGAGCAGCGCAGGCATGCGGCCGAGGCCACGCGGCTGCGACAGGCCGCGACCGTGGCCGACCTGTCCCGCCAGGTCACGCTGGCCGAGCTGAAGACGCTGCAGGCGCAGGTGGAGCCGCATTTCCTCTACAACACGCTGGCCGGCATCCAGTACCTCGTGCGGCACAACGCCGCGCTGGCCGACCGCATGCTGGGCCGGCTGCACGACTACCTGCGGCTGGCGCTGCCGGCGATGCGCGAGCCCATGTCGACGCTGGCGAACGAGTTCGCGCTGGCCGATGCCTACCTCGCGCTGATGCAGATGCGGCTGGGCGACCGGCTGCGCGTCACGCTGGACCTGCCCGAGCCGTTGGCCGCCTGGCCGTTCCCGCCGCTGATGCTGGGCAGCCTGATCGAGAACGCGATCCAGCATGGCATCGAGCCCAAGCCGGGTGGTGGCACGCTGCACGTGCTTGCCCGTGCGAGCGACGGCGGGCTGGCGCTGGAGGTGGGCGACAGCGGCATTGGCCTGCAGGCGGCCGCTCGCGGGCGCACGGGCGGCAGCGGGCTGGGGCTGAGCAGCCTGCGCGAGCGGCTGTCCCTGATGTACGGCCTGACCGCCCGCCTGGACGTGACGGCCAATGCGCAAGGTGGCGTCACTGCGCTGATCTGGGTGCCGCAAGAACAACAATCATGAGTCCATGCCGACGGCCGTACTGATCGAAGATGAAGCCTTCCCGCGCGCCGACCTGCGCGAGCAGCTCGCGCGGCTCTGGCCCGAGCTGCAGATCGTCGGCGAGGCCGGCGACGGACTGCAGGGCCTGGCGCTGGTGAACGCGCAGCGCCCGGACATCGCCTTCGTCGACATCCGCCTGCCCGGCATGGATGGCGTGGAGCTGGCCCGGGCCATCGGCCGCCACGTGCATCTGGTCTTCGTGACGGCGTTCGACCAGCATGCGCTGGCAGCCTTCGAGCACGGCGCCGTGGACTATCTGCTGAAGCCGCTGCAGCCCGCCCGGCTGGCGCAGACGGTGCAGCGCCTGCAGCAGCGGCTGACGCAGGCCCCGCCGGACCTCGGCGGCCTGCTGCGCTCGCTGCAGGCCACGGCGGCGAACCACGCCGCCGCGCCCGTGCAGCCGCTGCGCTGGCTGCAGGTGGGGCAGGGGGATCAGCTGCGGCTCATCACCGTGGGCGACGTGCTGTTCTTCCGTGCCGAGACCAAGTACACGCAGGTGGTCACGGCCAACGCGAGCTGGTGGGTGCGGCTGTCGCTGAAGGAACTGGGCGCGCAGCTGGACGGCCAGCAGTTCTGGCAGGTGCACCGCAACACCATCGTCAACCTCGCCCATGTGGACTGGATCGAGCGCAACGCGCTGGGCCACATGCACGTGCATCTGAAGAACCACCCCGAGCGGCTCGGCGTCAGCCAGAGCTACCAGGCGCGGTTCAAGCAGATGTAGCCGCGGGCCTTCAGCGCTTGAGGCTGCCTGACAGCTCGACGAGCCGCTCGAACTCCGCGCGGTGGCCGTAGCGGTCCGCGCCGCGCGCGTCGTGGGCGAGTGCGGTGATCTGGCTGGGGCCGTAGTCGCCGATCTGCGTGCTGGCGCGCAGCCACTGGCCCCAGGCCGCCACGGCGACGGCGAAGCGCAGGTCGGCGTTGGCCTTGTCCAGTGCCGGCCAGGCGCCGGCTTTGGCGATGGGCAGCTGCACCAGCTTGCTGTCGGCCTGGCCCGGCGGCTTGTAGCGCAGCTTCAGCCAGGCCATCTCGTTTGAGCGGCCGTCGGCGTGCTTGGCGGGTTTCTCCGGCTGGTAGCGCAGCGGGTCCACCGTCCCCTTGGCGCCGACGGGGATGACCTCGTACAGCGCCGTCACCGTGTGGCCGGCGCCGATGTCGCCAGCGTCCACCTTGTCGTCGTTGAACTGCTCGCGCGTCAGGTTGTTCAGCTCGTAGCCAATCAGGCGGTACTCCTGCACCAGGGCCGGGTTGAACTCGATCTGCAGCTTCAGGTCCTGCGCGATGACGGCCAGCGTGCTGGTCATCTCGTTGACGAGCACTTTGTGCGCCTCCTGCAGCGTGTCCAGGTAGTGGTAGCTGCCGTCGCCGACGTCGGCGAGCTTCTTCATCAGCGCCTCGTTGTAGTTGCTGTCGCCCACGCCCAGCGTCGTCAGGCTCACGCCGCGCTGGCGCTCGCCTTCCACCAGCGTCTTCAGCTCGTTGGCGTTGGTCACGCCGATGTTGAGGTCGCCGTCGGTGGCCAGCAGCACGCGGTTGATGCCCTCGGCGATGAAGCCGGCGCGCGCCTGCGCGTAGGCCAGCCGGATGCCGGCCTCGCCGTAGGTGCCGCCACCGGCGTTCAGCGTGTCGATGGCGGCGTGGATGGCGTCCTTGCGGTCGCCCGGCGTGGCCTCCAGTGCCACGCGCGTGCCGCTGGCGTAGCTGACGATGGACACGCGGTCCTGTGCCCGCAACTGGTTGGTCAGCAGGTGCAGTGCCGAGCGCACCAGCGGCAGGCGGTCCTGCGGGCCCATGGAGCCGGACACGTCGACGAGGAAGACGAGGTTGGCCGGCGGCAGGCTCTGCTTGGCCAGGTCCTGCCCCTTGATCGCGATGCGCAGCAGGCCGCGCTCGGCGTTCCACGGCGACGCGACGAGGCGTGCGTCGACGGCGAACGGCGTGGCCGCGTTGGCGGCCGGCGCCGCGTAGTCGTAGCCGAAGTAGTTGACCAGTTCCTCCACGCGCACCGCGTCGCGCGGCGGCAGCGCGCCGCGGTTCAGGAAGCGGCGCACATTGGCGTAGCTGCCGGTATCGACGCTGGCGCTGAAGGTCGATACCGGCGCCTCGGCGACGCGCTGCCAGGGGCGGTCCTCGAAGGCCGTGTAGCGCGCGGTGGAGGGTGTCGGCGCGACGGCCATCGGCGTGGCGATGTAGGCCGCTGGCGGCAAGGCCATCGCCCGCGCCGGCGGCGGCGCTATCGGCTTGGCGGGCACCGGCAGCGCCACCGGGGTGGGCGGCGGTGGCGGGGCTTGGACGCGCTCGAGTTGCGGCGGCGCGGCGTCCTGGCGCTGAGAGGCGGGTGCCGGTTCGAGCTGCCCGCAGCCGGCGAGGCCGGCGGCGATCAGCAAGGCAAGGCCGAGCCGGCGTGGGCTCAGGAACTGGGTCATCTGCAACTCCCTGGGCGATCGGCGCCCTTGTGCGCATCGCAACGCGCTGGATCGCCGAAACGACGACAGGCGCCGGCCCCGGACAAACCCGAGCTTTGACATGCGGCGAAGCGCCGCTTACCCAACCGCCGCTTCTGCATTCGCGCTGCCACGCCTAACCTGCATGCAGCAAAACTTGCGCGTGCCGCGCTGGGCTGACCGGCCCGTGGCACACCGGAAGGCGGGGTCACCACAAGCGGCTTCGTGGATTCGGTCGCAAGGCTTTGCTCGGCCGCCGGGGCCAGAATGCGCGACTTCGCCTTGCTGACGCCGCCCGATGCGCCATCTCCTCCTCACGCTGGCCCTGCTGCCCATGCTGGCCCAGGCCTGGGGCAACCACAGCCCCATGTGCTACCGCGCCTTCGAGCGCATGCCCGAGGTCGCCAGCGCCGCGGCCGTGAAGGCCGAACCCCTGGTCGATTTCCTGCGTGACCAGGACGCCGCGATCGCCCGCGAGCTGGACGCGCAGGAAGCCTGGGCGCGCGAGCACCTGAAGGGCCACGCGCCGCGCCCCGACGCGCTGCGCTACATGCCGGACGCGAGTCGCAGCGACGCCGACCGCCGGGTCGCCTTCCTGCGCGCGCTGCGGCTGTCGCCGCAATCGAAGCTGTCGCTGTACCTGCAGGTGGACCCGCGCGACCCCGACACCGCACGCCCCGCCGCCGAGGCCTCCCAGGTCAGCGCCGTGCCCAACAGCAAGGGCGCCACGCAGCGCTTCGTCGTGCTGCAGCCGGGCGAGGCCGTCGCGCCGCTGGCCGTGCTGGCCTCGGCCTGCGACGAGCCCGACTACGGCCATGACCTGAACCTGTTCGACGACAACCCGGGTGCGCCGAAGAGCCCGTCCTACGGCTTCGGCAATCAGCCGTTCGGCAACCCGGCCGTCGCCATCGGCTCGCAGGCGCCGTTCCACATGGGTTTCTTCCACCAGGGCGCCATCTTCAACACGCTGGCGCCCAGCTTCGCGCGCACCTTCACCGAGCTGCGCGTGCAGCAGTACGGCGGCCTGGCCCAGCTGGCCTGGAAGACCGGCCACGCCTACTGGGGCTGGCGCTTCGCCGGCCTGGCGCTGCACCACGTGGAAGACCTGACGCAGCCCTACCACGCCAGCGCCGCGCCGGGCGCGAGCCTGGGCCACATGATGTGGGTCAACCTGATGGCCCAGCTCGGCGCGCCGGCCGACCGGCAGGGGCTGGTGGTGCTGCAGAGCAACCGCCACTTCGTGCTGGAGCGCTTCCAGACCAACTGGATCATGGACGCCGCCCGCCAGCGGCGCGACGGCCCGCTGGAGCAGGCGCTGCGCGACCTGGCGCTGGACAAGCGCTATCCGCCGTGGAGCCCGGCCTATGTGCGCGACGTCGTGGCCGCCGAGGCCTTCGCGGCCGGCCCGGCGACCGACGCGGCCGTCGTCGTCGGCGCGCCGGCGAAATTCGTCACTGACCCCAATTTCGATTTCGCGGCCAACGAGGCCCAGCTCGGCCCGGAGCTGGCGCGCGACATGCAGGGCCAGCGCGACGCGCTGCAGGCGCGCATCGCCGAGTTGCTGAGCCATTTTGGTGCGCACAGCCGCAATGTGCTGCGCGGGCTGTTGACGCAGGTGGACCACCAGAAGACACGCTGAAGTTCGTCGTTGGCGAAATCATTGTCGTTTTTTGGCGCAGAATTGCCTTCCCCGCGAAGGCTATGCTGGAGTCAAACGATATGCGCCACGACCTCACCACTCTCAACCTCGTGCTGGCCATCGAGCAGACCCGCTCGATCACGCGCGGCGCCGCCCAGGAGCACCTGGCGCTGGCGGCCGCCAGCAAGCGCCTGTCCGACCTGGAGAGCCGCCTGGGCGTGCAGCTGTTCGAGCGGCGCGCCCGCGGGGTGGAGCCCACCGAGGCCGGCCGTGCGCTGGTGCGCCACATCCGTTCGCTGCATGCGTCGCTCTACGCCCTCGAAACCGAGGTCATGGAGTTCTCGCGCGGCATCAAGGGCCATCTGCGCATCGCGTCCAACACCAGCGCCATCGCCGAATGCCTGCCGCCGTACCTGGTGGAGTTCTCGCAGGCCCATGCGCAGATCCGCATCAGCCTGGAAGACCTGACCAGCGCTGAAGTGCAGGCCGCCGTCGCCGAAGGGCGCGCGGATGTCGGCATCTTCACCGCACCCGTGCTGGACAACCGCGTGCAGACCTGGGTCTTCGCCCGCAGCCGCCTGGCCGCGCTGGTGCCGCTGAAGCACCCGCTGGCGCACCGCGAGGCCGTCAGCTTCGACGACCTGCTGGCCTACGACCTCATCGGCCTGCATGCCGGCGCCAGCGCGCAGGAGTTGATGCGCGAACAGGCGGCCGCCCGCGGCCAGACGCTGAACGCGCGCCTGCAGGTGCGTGGCTTCGACGGCATCGCCCAGCTCGTCGAGTCGGGCCTCGGCGTCGCCGTCCTCCCTGAGCAACCGGCCGAGCGCTTCACGCGCGTCTTCGGCGTGCGCGCGCTGCGACTTGAAGAGTCGTGGGCCGAGCGCGACTATTACTTGGGTGTGCTGCGCCAACAGCGCTTGCCCACCGTGGTGCAACGCTTCGTGGACACCCTCATTCCCCGAGAAAAGCAATGACCTCCCGTACCCTTTACGACAAGCTCTGGGACGAGCATGTCGTGCACTCCGAACCGGATGGCACGGCGCTGCTCTACATCGACCGTCACCTCGTCCATGAAGTGACCAGCCCGCAGGCCTTCGAAGGCCTGGACCTGGCCGGCCGCAAGGTCTGGCGCCTGTCGGCCAACCTGGCCGTCAGCGACCACAACGTGCCGACGACGGACCGCAGCGAAGGCATCGCCGACCCGGTCTCCAGGCTGCAGGTCGACACGCTGGACGCCAACTGCGACCGCGTCGGCATCACGCAGTTCAAGATGAACGACAAGCGTCAGGGCATCGTGCACGTCATCGGACCGGAGCAGGGCGCCACGCTGCCCGGCATGACGGTCGTCTGCGGCGACAGCCACACGTCCACGCACGGCGCTTTCGGCGCGCTGGCGCATGGCATCGGCACCAGCGAGGTCGAGCACGTGCTGGCCACGCAGACGCTGTCGGCCAAGAAGGCCAAGAACCTGCTCGTCAAGGTCGAGGGCAAGCTGCCCGCCGGCTGCGGCGCCAAGGACATCGTGCTGGCCATCATCGGCAGGATCGGCACGGCCGGCGGCAACGGCTCGACCATCGAGTTCGCCGGCTCCGCCATCCGCGCGCTGAGCATGGAAGGCCGCATGACGGTCTGCAACATGGCCATCGAAGCCGGCGCCCGCGCCGGTCTCATCGCCGTGGACGACACGACCATCAACTACGTCAAGGGCCGCCCGTTCTCGCCGACCGGCGTGGAGTGGGACCAGGCCGTCGCCTACTGGCGCACGCTGCATTCCGACCCCGGTGCGCACTTCGACAAGGTCGTCGAACTCGACGCCGCGCAGATCCGCCCGCAGGTCAGCTGGGGCACGTCGCCCGAGATGGTGCTGGCCGTGGACGACCGCGTGCCCGATCCCGAAAAGGAAAAGGACGCCGTCAAGCGCGGCGCCATCGAGCGTGCGCTGACCTACATGGCGCTGGAGCCCAACAAGGCCATCAGCGACATCCACGTCGACAAGGTCTTCATCGGCTCCTGCACCAACAGCCGCATCGAGGACATGCGCGAAGCCGCGGCCGTCGTGAAGCGTGTCGGTGGTCGGCTGGCCAAGAACATCAAGCTGGCGCTGGTGGTGCCGGGCTCCGGTCTCGTCAAGGCGCAGGCCGAAGCCGAAGGCCTGGACCAGGTCTTCAAGGCCGCCGGCTTCGAATGGCGCGAGCCGGGCTGCTCCATGTGCCTGGCGATGAACGCCGACCGGCTGGAGCCGGGCGAGCGTTGCGCGTCCACCAGCAACCGCAACTTCGAAGGCCGCCAGGGCGCCGGTGGGCGCACCCATCTCGTCAGCCCGGCCATGGCCGCCGCTGCCGCGATGACCGGCCACTTTGTCGACGTTCGAAACCTCGCCTGATTGCCATGGACAAGTTCACCCTCCACAAGGGCCTCGTCGCGCCCATGGACCGCGAGAACGTCGACACCGACGCCATCATCCCCAAGCAGTTCCTGAAGTCGATCAAGCGCTCGGGCTTCGGCCCCAACCTGTTCGACGAGTGGCGCTACCTGGACCACGGCGAGCCCGGCCAGGACCCGGCCAGCCGCAAGCCCAACCCCGACTTCGTGCTGAACCAGCCGCGTTACGCCGGCGCCAGCGTGCTGATCGCACGGAGCAATTTCGGCTGCGGTTCCAGCCGCGAGCATGCGCCCTGGGCGCTGCAGCAGTACGGCTTCCGCGCCATCCTGGCGCCCAGCTTCGCCGACATCTTCTTCAACAACTGCTTCAAGAACGGCCTGCTGCCCATCCAGCTGCCGGAGTCGGCCATCAGCCAGTTGTTCGACGAGGTGAAGGCCTTCCCGGGCTACCAACTCATCGTCGACCTGCCGCGTCAGGTCGTCGTGAAGCCCGATGGCGCCGAGCTGCCCTTCGACATCGAGCCCTTCCGCAAGGAATGCCTGATCGGCGGCCTCGACGAGATCGGTCTGACTCTCCAGCACACCGACAAGATCCGCGCCTACGAGGCGCAGCGCATCGCCGCCAAACCCTGGCTGGCCAACCGAGTGATTTGAGATGAAGAAGATTGCAGTACTGCCGGGCGACGGCATCGGCCCCGAGATCGTCGCCGAAGCCGTCAAGGTCCTGAACGCACTCGACCTGCCGTTGCAGCTCGACTGGGCCGATGTCGGCGGCAAGGCCTACGAGACCAGCGGCCACCCGCTGCCGCCTGCCACGCTGAAGCTGGCACTGGACGCCGATGCCGTGCTGTTCGGCGCCGTGGGCGACTGGAAGTACGACAAGCTCGAGCGCTCGCTGCGCCCCGAGCAGGCCATCCTGGGCCTGCGCAAGGCGCTGGGCCTGTTCGCCAACTTCCGCCCGGCGATCTGCTACGAGCAGCTGACGCACGCGTCGTCGCTGAAGCCCGAGCTGGTGGCCGGCCTGGACATCCTGTTGATCCGTGAACTGACGGGCGACATCTACTTCGGCCAGCCGCGCGGCCGCCGCACGGCCGTCGACGGCCACTTCCCGGGCGCCGACGAAGCCTTTGACACGATGCGCTACTCGCGCCCCGAGATCGAGCGCATCGCCCACGTCGCCTTCCAGACCGCCCAGAAGCGCAACAAGCGCCTGACCAGCGTCGACAAGGCCAATGTGCTGGAAACCTCGCAGTTCTGGAAGGACATCGTCATCGAGGTCCACAAGAGCTACCCCGACGTCGAGCTGGACCACATGTACGTGGACAACGCAGCGATGCAGCTCGTCAAGGCGCCGAAGAAGTTCGACGTGGTCGTGACCGGCAACATGTTCGGCGACATCCTGTCCGACGAGGCCGCGATGCTGACCGGCTCCATCGGCATGCTGCCGTCCGCCTCGTTGGACGCCAACAACAAGGGCCTCTACGAGCCCAGCCACGGCAGCGCGCCGGACATCGCCGGCAAGGGGATTGCCAATCCGCTGGCTACAATCCTGTCTGCTGCCATGATGCTCAAGTTCTCCCTCAACCTGCCCGACGCCGCTGCTCGCATTGAAGCCGCGGTGGAATCGGTGCTGGCCCAGGGCTTGCGCACGGCCGACATCTGGAGTGAAGGCACCTCGAAGGTCACGACCATTGAGATGGGCGACGCCGTCGTCAAAGCCATCACGACCACCAAAACCATTAAGAGCTGAAGCTCCGTCTCGTCTCGCCCCACCAAACCCGGCGAACGAGCCGGGGCCCAAAGTGGATGGGGTTTGGTGACTAAAAGGATTTGAAGATGACGACCTTGGTAGGCCTCGTTGGCTGGCGTGGCATGGTGGGCTCGGTCCTGATGGACCGCATGACTGCCGAGCGGGATTTCGACCTGATCGAGCCGCTGTTCTTCTCGACCTCCAATGCCGGCGGCGCCGCTCCCGCGCAGGCGAAGAACGAGACGAAGCTGCAGAACGCGTTCGACATCGAACAGCTCAAGCGCTGCGACATCATCATCACCGCGCAGGGCGGCGACTACACCAACGAAGTCTTCCCCAAGCTGCGCGCCGCGGGCTGGGCCGGCCACTGGATCGACGCGGCCTCGTCGCTGCGCATGAACGACGACGCCGTCATCGTGCTGGACCCGGTCAACATGCCGGTCATCAAGCAGGCGCTGGCCGCCGGTGGCAGGAACTGGGTCGGCGGCAACTGCACCGTCAGCTGCATGCTGATGGGCGTGGGCGCGCTGTACAAGGCCGGCCTCGTCGAGTGGATGTCCACGCAGACCTACCAGGCAGCAAGCGGCGGTGGCGCCCAGCACATGCGAGAACTGCTGACGCAGTACGGCACGCTGAACGCCGCCGTCAAGCCGCTGCTGGACGACCCCAAGAGCGCCATCCTCGAGATCGACCGTCAGGTCATTGCCAAGCAGCGTTCGCTGAGCGCTGACGAGACCGCCAACTTCGGCGTGCCGCTGGGTGGCTCCTTGATCCCGTGGATCGACAAGGACCTCGGCAACGGCATGTCCAAGGAAGAGTGGAAGGGCATGGCCGAGACCAACAAGATCCTCGGTTCGGACGGCATTCCCGTCGACGGCTTCTGCGTCCGCGTGGGTGCGATGCGCTGCCACAGCCAGGCGCTGACCTTCAAGCTGAAGAAGGATGTGCCGCTGGCCGACATCGAGGCCATGATCCGTGCCGACAACGAGTGGGTGCAGTACGTGCCCAACACGCGCGAGGACACGCTCAAGCACCTGACGCCCGTGGCCGTCACCGGCACGATGACCATCCCGGTCGGCCGCGTGCGCAAGCTGGCGATGGGCCCCGAGTACGTGGGCGCCTTCACCATCGGCGACCAGTTGCTGTGGGGCGCGGCCGAGCCGCTGCGCCGCATGCTGCGCATCCTGCTGGATCGCTAAAACAGAAAACGGGCCGCGAGGCCCGTTTTTGCTTACGGTCTTTTACGCTTGGACCTAGGGTTCACCCGGGCGTCGATATTGAAACCAAGCGACACATCAGGTACCCCTTGAGCATTTCCGCGTATATGCTTGATGCCGTTGTGTTTTTGATTCAAAACTCGACGCAGGCGACACCGTGCAGATCAGCGTGCAAATCAGCGTGCAGACCCGTTCCGGACAGCGCGTGCTGAAGATCGAGACAGGCGGGGCCCATTGCCCCGCCTTGTTGCTTTGGGGAATGCCTTGAAAGACCACATCCGCGACGCATTCGAGGGAGTCCGCCCGACCGGGTTTG
The DNA here is from genome assembly GCF_058794515.1 of Roseateles sp. GW823-FHT07B05. Classification (NCBI taxonomy): domain Bacteria; kingdom Pseudomonadati; phylum Pseudomonadota; class Betaproteobacteria; order Burkholderiales; family Sphaerotilaceae; genus Roseateles; species Roseateles sp. GW823-FHT07B05. Next base: position 198,179 of record NZ_JBXAGX010000002.1, on the reverse strand, counting down.
TCCGCCATCACGTGGCGCTGGCCGCAGCGCTGCTGGTGGCCACCGGAGGCGCGCAGGCGCTGGGGCTGGGCAAGCTGAATGTGCAGTCGGCCCTTGGCGAGACCATGCGCGCCGAGATCGACGTCACCAGCCTGACGTCCGAGGAAGCCTCGACGCTTAAGGTGCGCGTGGCGCCGCCCGACACCTACCGCGCCACCGGCGTCGACTACAACGCCGTGCTGAGTTCCGCGCAGGTGCAGGTCGTGCGCCAGGGCGGCCGCACGGTGCTGCGCGTGAGCAGCGACCGCGCCGTGCAGGAGCCGTTCGTCGACGTCATCCTGGAGCTGACCTGGGCCAGCGGCCGGCTGGTGCGCGAATACACGCTGCTGTTCGACCCGCCGAGCCTGCCCAAGCCGGCACCGGTCATCACCGCGGCGCCCGCCGTGGCAGGGGCGCCGGCGGTATCCAGCGAGGCGGTGCCCGCACCGTCGCCCGCCAACACGACGACGCTGCCGCGTGCGCCCGCGCCGGCTCCGCTGGCCGTGGCCCGCCCGCCCGCTGCAGCGCCCACGCCGGCCCCCGCGCCGGTGCGCCCGCCCGTCACGGCGGCGTCCGAGTACCGCGTGCGCCCCGGTGATTCGCTGTCCAAGGTGGCTGGCCGCACGCAGGTCAGCGGCATCTCGCTGGACCAGATGCTGGTGGGCCTGTTCCGCAACAACCCCGATGCCTTCATCGACGGCAACATGAACCTGCTGAAGGCCGGTTCGACGCTGCAGGTGCCCGGCAGCGAGTCGCTGGCCTCGGTCTCGCAAGGCGAGGCGCGTCAGATCATCCTGGCGCAGAGCGCCGATTTCTCTGCCTACCGCCAACGCCTCGCCTCCGCGGCGCCGACGCTGCAGAGCACCGAGAGCGAGCGCCAGTCCAAGGGCCAGGTGCAGGCCGCCGTGGAAGACCGCAAGCCCGCGGCCGCGCCCACGCCGGACAAGCTCATGCTCAGCAAGGCCGGCTCGGCCAGCGCCGCCGAGACCAAGCTGTCCAAGGACACCGAGAAGAAGGACGCTGCCGCGCGCGTGGCCGAGCTGACGCGCAACGTCGAGGAGCTGAAGAAGCTCTCCAGCGCCGCCAAGCCCGCCGCGCCGGTCGCTGCATCGGCCGCGCCGGCGCCCGTGCTACCTGCCCCCGCGGCCGTCGTCGCTGCCGTCGAGGCCGCGTCTGCGGCGGCGTCGGTGCCGGCCCCGGTGGTGGCCGCCAGTGCCGCGGCTTCCAAGCCCATGGCCCGTGCCAGCGCGCCGCTCGCGCCGCCGCCGGCCGCCGAGCCGCCCGGCTTCGTCGAGCAGATCATCGACAGCCCCATCGTGCTGCCGCTGGCCGGCATGCTGGTGGCCGTGCTGGGCGTGCTGGGCCTGCTGCGCCTGCGCTCGCGCCGCCCGGCCAATGCGGCCGAGACCGGCTTCCACGAAAGCCGCCTGCAGCCGGATTCCTTCTTCGGCGGCACCGGCGGCCAGCGCGTGGACACGCGCGACGCGCAGAACAGCGGCCAGTCGTCGATGAGCTATTCGCTCAGCCAACTGGACGCCATCGGCGACGTGGACCCGGTGGCCGAGGCCGACGTCTACCTGGCCTACGGCCGCGACCTGCAGGCCGAGGAAATCCTGAAGGAAGCGCTGCGTGCCAACCCGACACGCCTGGCCATCCGCCTGAAGCTGCTGGAGGTCTACGCCAAGCGCCGCGACACCAAGGGCTTCGAGCAACTGGCCGTGCAGCTGTATGCCGAGACCAAAGGCACCGGCGAGGACTGGGCCAAGGCGCAGGAACTGGGCCGTGGCATCGACCCCGACAACCCGCTTTATCAGCCCGGCGGCGCGCCGCTGCTGCACGACGACGGTGGCCCGGAGCGCCCCGAGCCGATGAACGCCAGCACGCTGCCGCAGACGGCGCTGCCCAGCGGAGCCGCGGTTGCCGCGGCGGCGCATCTCGGCACCGATGCGCTGGCGCGCAGCGGCCCGGACACCGGCCCGGTCAGCGGCTTCGACCTCGCGCTGGACCTGGACCTGGACGCGCCGGAGCCCGTCTCGCCGACCGCGCTGGCCGCCACGCAGGCCATGCCGGCGTCGGTGGAGCATGCGCCGATGACGATGGACTTCGACATCTCCGCCCGCGGCACGCGCACCGCGCCGCCCGCGCCGGACCTGAGCTTCGACCTCAGCGGCATGGGCGACCTGTCGGTCACCCCCACGCCGCCGGCCGCCGCGCCGACGGAGCTGGACTTCGACCTGGGCGAGCCCACCCAGCCCGGCGAGACGCCCCCCGACCATCTGGCCGATGCGCTGGAGGCGCTGGGCGACGACGACGGCGATCCGCTGGTGCGTCAGCTGGAACTGGCCGACGAGTTCCGCCAGATCGGCGACACCGAAGGCGCCCGCGAGGTGCTGCAGGAGCTGATCCAGCGCGCCAGCGGCTCGCTGCGCGACCGTGCGCAGGCGATGCTGAACGAGCTGCGCTGAGCGCAACCCGCGATACTTCGACGCCCGGCCTGGCCGGGCGTTTTTCATTTGAGGATTGATGAGAGTTGCACTTGGCGTGAGCTACCGCGGTGGCGGCTACAACGGCTGGCAGAGCCAGCCGAGCGGCCGCACGGTGCAGGATGCGCTCGAAAAAGGCCTGTCCGCGTTTGCGGCCCAGCCCATCCGCACGATCTGCGCCGGCCGCACGGACACCGGCGTGCACGGCATCAACCAGGTCATCCACTTCGACACCGAGGTCGAGCGCGAGCCGTTCTCGTGGGTGCGCGGCGTCAACCGCTACCTGCCGCCGGACATCGCCATCCAGTGGAGCCGCTTCCCCGGCGAGGCTTTCCATGCGCGCAACTCCGCACGCGGTCGGCGTTATGCCTATTTGCTGCTGGAGTCGCCCGTGCGGCCGGCCATCGAGTCGGGCCAGTGCGGCTGGTTCTTCCGGCCGCTGGACCAGGCGGCGCTCGAAGCCGCGGCGGCGCGCCTGATCGGCGAGCACGACTTCTCGTCGTTCCGCTCGTCGGAATGCCAGGCCGCGTCGCCCATCAAGACGCTGCGCGAGATCAGCGTGCAGCGTCGCGGCGCCTACTGGCGCTTCGAGTTCGAGGCCAGCGCCTTCCTGCACCACATGGTGCGCAACCTGATGGGCTGCCTGCTGGCCGTGGGCAGCGGCACGCGGTCTGCAGACTGGGTGTCTGACGTGTTGGCCGCCCGTGACCGCAAGGTGGCGGCGCCGACCTTCGCCCCCGACGGGCTCTATTTCCTCGGCCCGACCTACGACGCCGAGCTGGACATTCCGCGGCACGTGGCCGCGCTGGATTGGCTTCCATGAGGGCGGGCCGAGCGCCGGGCCGCCCCAAGCCGGCCCGCATCCCCTCGGGGGATCGGCTGGCGTACTCGACAGCCGAGGGGCAAACATGACACGCATCAAGATCTGCGGCCTGACCCGCGAAGTTGACATTGAAGCCGCCGTCGCGGCCGGCGCTGACGCCATCGGTTTCGTTTTCTACGCCAAGAGCCCGCGCGCCGTGACGCCGGAGCGGGCGAGGGCGCTGGCGAAGCTGCTGCCGCCCTTCGTCACGCCGGTGGGCCTGTTCGTCAACGCGACCGAGGCCGAGCTGCAGGCCGGGCTGGACGCGCTGCCCAACATGCTGGTGCAGTTTCACGGCGACGAGGCGCCCGCCGACTGTGATCGCGTGAAGCGGCCCTACCTGCGTGCGGCCGCGGTGTCGCCGGGCTTCGACTTGGTAGACTTCGGTTCTCGTTTTTCCAGCGCCCAGGCCATCCTGCTCGACGCCCCCGTCGAAGGTTATGGCGGTGGCGGCAAGGTCTTCGATTGGTCACTCATTCCTCCAAGCGTCAGCTCTCGCCTCGTTTTGTCTGGTGGGTTGAATGCAGCAAACGTCGCCGATGGCATCGCACGGGTGCGGCCCTGGGCCGTTGATGTGAGTTCCGGCGTCGAGGTGTCCAAGGGCATCAAGAGCGCCGACCTGATCCATGAGTTTTGCACCGCGGTACGCCGCGCCGATGCAAAACTGACCTGAGGAAAAACCATGTTTGCCTACGACCAGCCCGATGCGACCGGGCATTTCCGCCATGCCGGCACGCCCACCTTTGGCGGCAGCTTCGTCTCCGAGACCCTCGTCCATGCGCTGGGCCAGCTGAAGGACGCCTACGCGCACTACCGGAACGATCCCGAGTTCCTGGCCGAGTACCAGCGCGAACTCAAGCACTTCGTTGGCCGGCCCAGCCCCATCTATCACGCCGACCGCCTGAGTCGCGAACTGGGTGGCGCCCAGGTCTACCTGAAGCGCGAGGACTTGAACCACACCGGCGCGCACAAGATCAACAACGTCATCGGCCAGGCGCTGCTGGCCAAGCGCATGGGCAAGCCGCGCGTCATCGCCGAGACCGGTGCCGGCCAGCACGGCGTGGCGACGGCAACGATCTGCGCCCGCTACGGCCTGGAATGCGTCGTCTACATGGGCAGCGAGGACGTCAAGCGCCAGTCGCCCAACGTCTACCGCATGAAGCTGCTGGGCGCGACCGTCGTGCCGGTGGAGAGCGGCAGCAAGACGCTGAAGGACGCGCTCAACGAGGCGATGCGTGACTGGGTCACGAACGTCGAGAACACCTTCTACATCATCGGTACCGTGGCCGGCCCGCACCCCTATCCCATGATGGTGCGCGACTTCCAGCGCATCATCGGCGACGAGTGCCTGGAGCAGATGCCCGACATGACCGGCCGCCAGCCGGATGCCGTCATCGCCTGCGTGGGCGGCGGCAGCAACGCCATCGGTATCTTCTACCCCTACATCCCGCACGACGGCACCCGCCTCATCGGCGTGGAGGCGGCCGGGGAGGGCATTGCCAGCGGCAGGCATGCCGCCACGCTGTCCGCCGGCAGCCCGGGCGTGCTGCACGGCAACCGCACCTATCTGCTGCAGGACGAGGACGGCCAGATCACCGAGACGCATTCCGTCTCTGCCGGCCTGGACTACCCCGGCGTCGGCCCCGAGCATGCACACCTGAAGGACATCGGCCGCGCCGAGTACGTGGGCGTCACGGACGCCGAGGCGCTCGCCGCCTTCCATCACCTGTGCCGCACCGAAGGCATCATCCCGGCGCTGGAATCCAGCCACGCCGTGGCGCATGCGATGAAGATCGCACCGACGATGGCCAAGGACCAGATCCTGCTCGTCAACCTCTCGGGTCGGGGCGACAAGGACATCGGCACCGTGGCCGATCTATCCCAGGCCGATTTCTACTGTCGACCCTCCTGCCGCGGGCAGTCGGTCAAGGGCGGCGAGACCGTCGTCGCGCTGCCGGGAGGCCGGGCATGAGCCGCATCACCACCACTTTCGCCGCGCTGAAGGCACAAGGCCGCAAGGCGCTGATTCCCTTCGTCACCGCCGGCGACCCGCACCCGACCGCCACCGTCGACCTGCTGCTGGCCATGGCCGAAGCCGGGGCCGACGTCATCGAGCTGGGCGTGCCGTTCTCCGACCCGATGGCCGACGGCCCCGTCATCCAGCGCGCCGGCGAGCGTGCGCTGAAGCACGGCATCGGCCTGCGCAAGGTGCTGGACTACGTCCGCGAGTTCCGCGCCCGCAACGACAGGACGCCGCTCGTGCTGATGGGCTACGCCAACCCGGTGGAGCGCTACGGCCTGGACGCCTTCGTGGCCGATGCGTCGGCGGCCGGTGTGGACGGCGTGCTCATCGTCGACTACCCGCCCGAGGAGTGCGAGGAATTCGCCACCAGGCTGCGCGCCGCGAACATGGACGCGATCTTTCTGCTCGCGCCCACGTCCACCGAGGCCCGCATGGCCCAGGTCGGCCAGCTCGCCAGCGGCTATGTCTACTACGTGTCGCTGAAGGGCGTGACGGGCGCTGGCCACCTGAACACCACCGCCGTCGCTGAAGCCGTGCCGCGCATCCGTCGGCATGTCAGCACGCCGGTGGGCGTGGGCTTCGGCATCCGCGACGGCGCGACGGCGCGGGCCGTGGCCGACGTTTCGGACGCGGTGGTCATCGGCTCCAAGCTGGTCGAACTGCTGGAGCGCCAGCCGGCCGATAATGTCGCTTCCACCGGCGCCGCGTTCATCCGTGAAATCCGCGCCGCACTCGATAAGGATTGATGCATGAGTTGGCTCGACAAACTCCTCCCGCCCAAGATCCAGCAAGGCGACCCGGCCGACCGCCGCACGGTCCCCGAAGGCCTGTGGATCAAGTGCCCGAGCTGCGAGACGGTGCTCTACAAGACCGACCTGGAGCAGAACATCAACGTCTGCCCCAAGTGCAGCTTCCACCACCGCATCGGGGCGCGCGCCCGGCTGGATGCCTTCCTCGACGCGGAAGGCCGCTACGAGATCGGCCAGGAAGTGCTGCCGGTCGACGCGCTGAAGTTCAAGGACAGCAAGAAGTACCCCGACCGCCTGAAGGAAGCGCTGGAGAACACCGGCGAGACCGATGCGCTGGTCGTCATCGGCGGCGCCGTCATGAGCGTGCCGGTCGTCGCGGCCTGCTTCGAGTTCGACTTCATGGGCGGCTCGATGGGCTCCGTCGTCGGCGAGCGCTTCGTGCGCGGCGTCGAGACGGCCATCGAGCAGAAGACGCCGTTCATCTGCTTCACCGCCACCGGCGGCGCGCGCATGCAGGAAGGCCTGCTGAGCCTGATGCAGATGGCCAAGACCAACGCGTCGCTGACGCGCCTGGCCAAGGCCAAGCTGCCCTACATCAGCGTGCTGACCGACCCGACGATGGGCGGGGTGTCGGCGTCGTTCGCCTTCGTCGGCGACATCGTGCTGGCCGAACCCAAGGCGCTGATCGGCTTCGCCGGCCCGCGCGTCATCGAGAACACCGTGCGCGAGAAGCTGCCCCCGGGCTTCCAGCGCGCCGAGTTCCTGATGGAGAAGGGCGCCGTCGACATGATCGTGGACCGCCGCCAGCTGCGCGAGACGATTGCCCGCCAGCTCGCCATGCTGCAGCGCCAGAGCGCCGACGCGGTAGCCTGAACCACGTCGCGATAGTTCCGAGCCAGGCCCTGTGCCTGGCTTTTGTTTTTCCGTGATCCGCCATGACGCTTGATGACTGGCTCGCCCACTGCGAGCGCCTGCACCCCAAGACCATCGACATGACGCTGGACCGCGTGTCCACCGTGCGCGAGCGGCTGGGCATCGCCTTCGACTGCCCGACCGTCGTCGTCGCCGGCACCAACGGCAAGGGCTCGACCTGCGCGATGCTGGAGTCGATCGCGCTTCACGCCGGCTACCGCGTGGGCCTCTACATCAAGCCGCATCTGGTGCACTTCCAGGAGCGCTGCCGCGTGGGTGGCGAGCCCGTTAAAGCCGAGTCGCTGGAGCCGCACTTCGAGGCCGTCGAGGCCGCGCGTGGCGACATCACGCTGACCTACTTCGAGTTCACGACGCTGGCCATCATGCGGCGGCTGCAGCACGAGCCGCTGGATCTCGTCATCCTCGAAGTGGGCCTGGGCGGCCGGCTGGATGCCGTCAACGTCATCGACAGCGACTGCGCCGTCATCACCAGCATCGACCTGGACCACACCGAGTTCCTCGGCCCCGACCGCGAGAGCGTGGGCCGCGAGAAGGCCGGCATCATGCGGCCGGGTCGCCCGGTCGTCATCAGCGACCCGATGCCGCCAGCATCGCTGGCCGCGCGCGCGGCCGAACTCGGCTGCGACCTGCGCCAGCTCGGCAAGGACTTCACCTTCAGTGGCGACCGCACGCAGTGGCAGTGGGCCGGTCGCAGCAAGCGCTTCTCCGGCATGTCCTACCCGGCGCTGCGCGGCGTCAACCAGCTGCTGAACGCGTCCGGCGTGCTGGCCGCATTCGAGGCGCTGGCCGACCGCCTGCCCATCAGCGCCCAGGCCGTGCGCACCGGCCTCGCGCTGGTCGAACTGCCCGGCCGCTTCCAGGTGCTGGCCGGTCAGCCGGCCGTCGTGCTGGATGTGGCGCACAACCCGCACGCCGTCGCCGCGCTGGCGCAGAACCTCGACCAGATGGGCTTCTTCCCGCGCACGCACGCCGTCTTCGGCGCGATGGCGGACAAGGACCTGGCCGGCATCCTCGCGCGCATCGCGCCGCTGGTGGACGTGTGGCACTTCACCGATCTGCCCCTCCCGCGTGCCGCCTCCGCCGAACAGCTGGAAACAGCCTTCCTCGCCGCCGGCCTGAAGACGCCGCCCGGCGTCCAGACGCAGACCCACGCCAGCCCGCTGGACGCGCTGCATGCCGCGGCGGCTGGCGCGACCACGGCCGATAGAATCCTCGTCTTCGGTTCCTTCTTCACCGTGGGAGGCGTGCTCCAGCAGGGCATTCCCCGCGTGACCGCCGGTGCCACCGCACCCCAGCCCCCCACTCTCCACTGAAGCCACGCCGCCGATGGGCCTGTTTTCCTTCCTCAAGCGCGATGACGCCGCCGCCGCGGCGGCGCCCAAGAAGTCGGCCAAGTCCGGCGCCAAGGCCAGCGCGGCCGACGATGTGCAGGTGCTGCGCGTGCGCGCCCGCCGACGCCTCATCGGCGCCGCGGTGCTGGTCGCCGCCGGCGTGGTCGGCTTCCCGCTCATCTTCGAGACACAGCCGCGGCCCATCCCCGTGGACCTGCCCATCGAGATCCCGCGCAAGGAGTCCGCGCCGCCGCTGGTCGTGCCGACGCGCGAGCCGCTGAGCCAGGCCGAACCCGCGCCGCAGCCGACCCCGGCCGCCAGCGTGGAGTTGCCGGTGGAGCCCCGGGTGGCCGAGAAGTCGCTGGAGAAGCCGGTTGAAAAGCCGACCGAGAAGCCCGCCGACAGGCCGGTCGACAAGCCCCCGGTCAAGCTGGCCGAGAAGCCTGCGGACAAGCCCGCCGACAAACCCAAGGCCGCCAACGACGGCGCCCGCGCCCAGGCCTTGCTGGACGGCAAGGAGCCGGCCGCGGCGCGCTACATCGTGCAGGTGGGGGCCTACGGCGAGAACAAGGCCGCGCAGGAGATGCGCGGCAAGGTCGAGAAGCTGGGCCTCAAGACCTACGCGCAGGCCGTGGACACGGCGGACGGCAAGCGCATCCGCGTGCGCCTGGGCCCGTTCGCCAGCCGCGACGACGCCGAGCGCGCGTCCGCCAAGCTCAAGGGTGCCGGCCTGCCGGGCGCCATCCTGACCCTCTGACGGCACGCCCATGGACGTCGAACTCAGCTGGGTCGATCTCGCACTGGCGGCGCTGCTGCTGCTGTCGATCGGCATCGGCCTGTGGCGCGGCCTGGTGTTCGAGGTGATGTCGTTGGCCGGCTGGGTGGTGGCCTATTTCGCTGCCTCGCCACTGGCGCCCGTCATCGCCGATCTGCTGCCCGAAGGCAAGTTCGGCCCGGCCGTCGTGCACGTCGTCTCGTTGGCCCTTGCGTTCTTCTTCGTGCTCATCGTGTGGAGCCTGGCCACGCGGCTGGTCAAGACGCTGATCCATGCCACGCCGCTGTCTGTCGTGGACCGCCTCGGCGGCGCCGGCTTCGGCGCCTTGCGCGGCGTGTTCATCTCGCTGCTGCTGGTGCTGGTCATCGGCGCATCGCCGCTGGCCGAATCGACCACCTGGCAGGCCTCGCGCGCCGCCCCCGTGCTGGCCGGCGTGCTGCGCGACGCCGCGCCGCTGCTGCCCGAACCCATTGCTCGCTTTGTTTCCCGCTCGATGACCCCATCTGGCGCGGAAGCTCTTGATTAAGGACCCTCGCCATGTGCGGCATCGTCGGCACCCTCGCTGCCTCTCCCGTCAACCAGCTCCTGTATGACGCGCTGCTGCTGCTGCAGCACCGCGGCCAGGACGCCGCCGGCATCGTCACGATGCAAGGCCCCAAGTGCTTCATGCACAAGGCCCGCGGCATGGTGCGCGACGTCTTCCGCACCCGCAACATGCGTGCGCTGCCCGGCAACATCGGCCTGGGTCAGGTGCGCTACCCGACTGCCGGTAACGCCTACAGCGAGGAAGAGGCCCAGCCCTTCTACGTCAACGCGCCGTTCGGCATCGTGCTGGTGCACAACGGCAACCTGACCAACGCCCATGCGCTGAAGGACGAGCTGTTCGACGTCGACCGCCGCCACATCAACACCGAGAGCGACACCGAGGTGCTGATCAACGTGCTGGCCCACGAGCTGGAGCTGGCCGCGCGCGACCTGCCGCTGACGCCCAAGGAAATCTTCAACGCCGTGCGCGCCGTGCAAAAGCGCATCAAGGGCAGCTACGCCGTCATCGCGCTGATCGCCGGGCAGGGCCTGCTGGCCTTCCGCGACCCCTACGGCATCCGCCCGCTGTGCTTCGGCCGTTCGGCCAACGGCGAGTTCATGGTCGCCAGCGAAAGCGTGGCGCTGGAAGGCACCGGCCACCAGCTGGAACGCGACCTGGCGCCCGGCGAGGCGCTGTTCATCGACCTGACCGGCAAGCTGCACACCGAGCAGTGCAACGACAGCCCGTCGCTGAACCCCTGCATGTTCGAGTTCGTCTACCTCGCGCGCCCCGACTCGGTCATGGACGGCATCTCCGTCTACCAGGCCCGCCTGAACATGGGCGAGACGCTGGCACAGCGCGTCATCTCGACGATGCCGCCCAACGAGATCGACGTCGTCATCCCCATCCCCGAGAGCAGCCGCCCGTCGGCCATGCAGCTGGCCCATCGCATCGGCAAGCCCTACCGCGAAGGCTTCGTGAAGAACCGCTACGTCGGCCGCACCTTCATCATGCCGGGGCAGGGCGCGCGCAAGAAGAGCGTGCGTCAGAAGCTCAACGCCATCGGCGTCGAGTTCAAGAACCGCAACGTGCTGCTGGTGGACGACTCCATCGTGCGTGGCACGACGTCCAAGGAGATCGTGCAGATGGCCCGCGACGCCGGCGCCCGCAAGGTCTACCTGGCCTCCGCCGCGCCGCCGGTGCGCTTCCCCAACGTGTACGGCATCGACATGCCGACGCAGGAGGAACTCATCGCCCACGGCCGCAGCATCGAGGAGATCCGCGAGTACATCGGCGCCGACGCGCTGATCTACCAGGACGTGGACGCGATGAAGCGCGTCGTCGCTGCGCTGCGCCCCGGCCTCGCCGGCTTCGAAGCCAGCTGCTTCGACGGCCACTACGTGACCGGCGACGTCAGCTTGGCCGACTTCGCTGCGATCCGCGAGCAGCGCGCGTCGCAGGGCGACGAGGAAGACGCCGCCGCCCGCAGCCGCCTGGCGCTGCAGAGCGGTAGCGAAGGCTGAATGCGCACCCCGACAACATCGAGTCCCGAATGAGCTCCTTCGACAAGATCCGCACGCGCATCGCGCCGTCGCCCACCGGCTTCCTGCACCTGGGCACCGCCCGCACCGCGCTGTACTCCTGGGCCTATGCCCGCCACCACGGTGGTGAATTCGTGCTGCGCATCGAGGACACCGACGTCGCCCGCTCCACGCAGGACTCGGTCGACCAGATCATTGCCGCGATGAACTGGCTGGGCCTCAGCTACGACGAGGGCCCGATCTACCAGATGCAGCGCCTGGACCGCTATCAGGCCGTCATCGACCAGCTGATCGCCGCTGGCCGCGCCTACCGCTGCTACGCGACGCCCGAAGAGCTGACCGAGATGCGCGAGGCCCAGAAGGCTCGCGGCGAGAAGACGCTGTACGACCGCCGCTGGCGCCCCGAGCCCGGCAAGGTGCTGCCGACGCCGCCGGAAGGCGTGAAGCCGGTCATCCGCTTCGCCAACCCCATCGAGGGCGATGTGACCTGGGACGACGTCGTCAAGGGCCCCATCACCATCAACAACCGCGAGATCGACGACCTCATCATTGCTCGCACCGACGGCGTGCCGACGTACAACTTCGCTGTCGTCGTCGACGACTGGGACATGCGCATCAGCCACGTCTTCCGCGGCGACGAGCACGTCAACAACACGCCCTGGCAGATCAACATCTTCAACGCGCTGGGCGCGCCGCTGCCGTCCTTCGGCCACCTGCCCATCATCCTGGGCGACGACGGCCTGAAGCTGTCCAAGCGCCGGGGCGCCGTCAGCGTGATGGACTACGCGGCCAACGGCTACCTGCCGGAAGGCATGCTGAACTACCTGGCCCGCCTGGGTTGGAGCCACGGCGACGACGAACTGTTCTCGGCCGAGCAGATGGTCAGCTGGTTCGACGGCACGCACTTGTCCAAGAGCCCGGCCCAGTGGGACCCCGCCAAGCTGGACTGGGTCAACGGGCACTACGTGAAGCAGATCGACGAAGGGCGGCTGGCCGCGCTGGTGGTCGAGCAGTTGGCCACGAAAGGCATCGCCGTGACGGTGGCGCAGGTGCAGCCCAAGGTGGGCCTGTTCAAGGACCGTTGCGCAACTGTTGCCGCGCTGGCTGACTGGCTCGCGATGTACTTTGCGCCGGTGGCACCGTCTGCCGAGGACCTGGCCACGCATGTGACCGATGCCGTCCGTCCTGCGGTTGCGGCCCTCGCCGAACGCCTGGCCGGCGTGACCGACTGGACCAAGGTCAACATCCAGCAGGCACTGAAGGACACGCTGGCGGCCGTCGGCCTGAAGATGCCCCAACTGGCCGTGCCGGTGCGCGTCATCGTGTGCGGCCGCGCGCAGACGCCCAGCCTGGATGCGGTGCTCGAACAGTTCGATCAGAAAAAAGTTCTCGAACGCTTGCAATCCCTCTGAAATTCGTCATATACTCTTGGTCTCGCTTGAACAGCGCTGTTAACGAAGAGATCGGCAACGCAAGTTGATGGTTGAATCGAAAACAACGGGGGTATAGCTCAGCTGGGAGAGCGCTTGCATGGCATGCAAGAGGTCAGCGGTTCGATCCCGCTTACCTCCACCAAACGGGTTTCCTGTTTGGCGGCGCGCGGTTCAAGTTATGAAGGATTCGTCCCCTTCGTCTAGAGGCCTAGGACACCACCCTTTCACGGTGATTACAGGGGTTCGAATCCCCTAGGGGACGCCAAGTTTGATGAGCTTGGGTATTATTGAATAAGCGAAAGCTGTGCGATAATATCGAATTCATCCCACGCGGAGTGGTAGTTCAGTTGGTTAGAATACCGGCCTGTCACGCCGGGGGTCGCGGGTTCGAGCCCCGTCCACTCCGCCAAGGTTTTCATCGGGTTCGCCCGGTAAATGAACGGCCAATTTATTGGCCGTTTGTTTTTGATGATGATTTTGAATCACGCTCCACCCGGGGGTATAGCTCAGCTGGGAGAGCGCTTGCATGGCATGCAAGAGGTCAGCGGTTCGATCCCGCTTACCTCCACCAAATCAAACTCAGGTTTGATCGGTAGCGTGATTTAAAATCGAAAGGTTCCGTCCCCTTCGTCTAGAGGCCTAGGACACCACCCTTTCACGGTGATTACAGGGGTTCGAATCCCCTAGGGGACGCCAGATTGCTGCCGCAAGGCGAATATTTGGATTCTCGTCGCAAGACGGGAGAGTTTGATGAAACTCAGATATTGTTGAATTACAATATTGAATTCATCCCACGCGGAGTGGTAGTTCAGTTGGTTAGAATACCGGCCTGTCACGCCGGGGGTCGCGGGTTCGAGCCCCGTCCACTCCGCCAAAATCGCAATGCGCCGAAGCCCTCACGGGTTTCGGCGCATTTTGTTTTTGGATGCCCGGTAACGGGCGTATGACAAATGCCTGGCGTCAGGAGACGCCGCGTGCCGGCGCCGGCGCATTGCCGGTGTCTTCTCCGCCGCCGCCCCCGGTGTTGCCCTGGGCTTGGCTGCCGGTGTTGGTTGGGCGCTGTTCCGCCGGCGTCGTGCGCGCGCTCTCGGTGGTGGCGGCACGTTTGCCGCCGACGACGAGCCGCGCCAGTTTGACCACTTCACTGGCCTCGGCGGGCAGTCCACCCGCGAGCAGGCCCAGTGTGAGGCTCAGACTTATCCATCCCTTGCTTGGTCGCATTTCCAACTCCGGCCTTGCGATTGCAAGGCGTGATGCACAGTGTTCAGCAAGCGAACCCGTCAAACCAGTCCGGCGCGACGAATTGCGCTTTCCCGGGGATGAACTGCGGCAGGGTGCGGGCGGTCGATCGGGCGCAGAAAGCAAAACGGGCCCAGAGGGCCCGATCGTGCTTGGCGGAGAGGGCGGGATTCGAACCCGCGGTGGGTATTAGCCCACACACGCTTTCCAGGCGTGCGACTTAAACCGCTCATCCACCTCTCCTGCAAGCCTACCATCATAACCGATTACGCGCGGCTGCGGAGAAACTTGCTGCCTTCAGATAGCAAGTCGCCAATCCAGCCGGTGGACGACATTGTTCAGATGCAGCATGCGTCGCGAATAGGCCAGCGCGTGGCCTTCGCCGTCGATCAGTGCGACGTTGCACAGGATGTTCATCGGGTCGAACAGCGCGACCACGTCGGGCTGGATCTCCGTCCATTCCCACGCGATCCGGATGGGTTGGTGGTCGGCCGTGGACCAGACGTCCCGGCCGCAGCGCAATCCGTCGCGGCTGCGCTCCACACGCACGCGCCGGCCCACCTGGCGAAGCTCATGGGTCGCCAAATCGAACTCGTTTACAGTCTTGACGACCCATCCGCAGGTCATCAGTCGCCATGCTGCCGGCTGCATCCGGGTCTCCCGTCATCTGCATGACTTGCAGTTTGCGTTTGTCCCCGGCGCCTCGCGCCTACCAACCCTAGTAGCGCCTGGTGCCAGGATGAACCTGCAGCGATACGAACAAGTCAGCCAGGCGCCGGATCTCGCGGCGTTCAGGCAGGGCCTCGTCGACTTCGCGCACGACCAGGGTTTCGGCCTGGTCGTCGGTGTGCTGGCGGTCGAGCGGCTTGGCGCCAGTGGCAAGACGGACTACTTCTCGGTGGGCAACACGCCGGAGAAGTTTCTGCAGGCATCGCGAGACCCGGCGTTCGCCCGGCGCGACCCGGTCCACACGCAGCTGATGCAGCGCTGGACGCCGCTGATCTACGACCAGGACTTCTACGTCAAGTCCGGTGCCGCCGACCTGTGGGACATGGTGGCGCCGTTCGGCTACCGCACCGGCGTGGCCGTGGCAGTGCACATGCCCGGCCACAAGCGCCTGCTGCTGGGCATGGATCGCGAGCAGGCGCTACCCACGGACAGCCTCCAGCTGAACCGCATGGTGGCGGACCTGCAATTGCTGGCCGTGCATGCGCAGGAGGCTGCCGCCCGGCTCCTGCTGCCGCCCAGCCCGATCCAGCTGCCGCAGCGGCAGCTGGAGATCCTGCGGCTGACGAAGGAGGGCAAGAGCGCCTGGGTCGTCGGCAACCTGCTGGGCATCAGCGAGAACACGGTGAACTACCACCTGAAGCGCCTGTTCCAGCAGCTGGACGTGTCCACCAAGGGGCAGGCCGTCATGAAGGCGATGGAGCTGGGGCTGCTCTGACCGGGGCTGCCGGGACTACCAGGGTTTGTAGTTCACCCGGTAGGGCGAGGCCTCCACACTGCGTGCCATCTCAACCGCTGCACGGATGGCGCCAATGCAAAACCTGTCGTTCTGGGACGTGATCATCGAGCTGCTGGGCTTCCCGTTCACCGGCGGCTGAATCGTCTGACCCCGGAGGTCAACCGAAAAGCGTTTCCTCCACCGCTTTCGTTCGGCGCCCCCCGAACGTCTTGCACCCGCGACCGCCCCTCACCGGGCCCTCGCGGGTTTTTTTCGCCTTGCCTCAGGTCTTGCCAGCGGCCTTGACCAGCCCCATGGCCGTGCCGATCAGCCCGGCCACCTCGCTCATGTTGCCCGGCACGATCATCGTGTTGTTCTTCTGCGCGAGCTGGGCGAAGGCGTCCACGGCCTTCTCGGCGACCTTGAGCTGCACCGCCTGGTCGCCGCCCGGCTGCTGGATGGCGGACGCGATCTTGCGGATGGCATCGGCCGTCGCATCGGCCACGGCCGTGATGGCGGCGGCCTCACCCTGGGCCTGGTTGATGTCGGCCTGCTTCTCGCCCTCGGAGCGGGCGATGGCAGCCTCGCGCTCGCCGGTGGCGATGTTGATCTGCTCCTGGCGCCGGCCTTCCGACGCGGCGATCAGCGCGCGCTTCTCGCGTTCGGCGGTGATCTGCGCCTGCATGGAGTGCAGGATGGCGGGCGGCGGCGTCAGGTCCTTGATCTCGTAGCGCAGCACCTTGACGCCCCAGTTCAGCGCCGCCTCGTCCAGCGCCTGCACGACGGAGCTGTTGATGACATCGCGTTCCTCAAAGGTGCGGTCCAGTTCCATGCGGCCGATGACGGAGCGCAGCGTCGTCTGCGCCAGCTGCGTGATGGCGACGACGTAGTTGCTGGCGCCGTAGCTGGCGCGCATCGGGTCGGTCACCTGGAAGTAGAGGATGCCGTCGACGGTCAGCTGCGTGTTGTCCTTGGTGATGCAGACCTGGCTGGGCACGTCGAGGGGAATTTCCTTCAGCGAGTGCTTGTAGGCCAGCCGGTCGACGAAGGGCACGAGGAAGTTCAGCCCCGGCGTCAGCGTCCCGTGGTACTTGCCCAGGCGCTCCACGACCCAGGCGTTCTGTTGCGGCACGACCTTGATGGCGCGGACGATGAAGATGGCAGCGATGACGAGGATGACGAAGGCGATCTGAAATCCCATGGGTTCTCTCCGGGTGATGGTTTGGTTCAGCGGTCCAGCAGCAGGCAGCTGCCTTCGATCGCGCGGATCACGTGCCGGCCGCCTTGTGCCGGCGCGCTGCCGATGAAGCGCGCCTGCCATGCGGCGCCGCGGTAGTGCACCTGGGCCAGCCCCCCGCCGGACCAGTGGTCGACCTGCACGCTCTGGCCGATGTCGAGATTGACGTCCGGGTTGCTGGCGGCGGGCGCGGCCTTGGGCACCCGGCTGCGGTGCCGGTACCACGCCATGACGGCGGCGCCGCCCAGCAGCGCGGCGGCCAGCATCTGCCCGGCCGGCGCGAGGCCCAGGTGGGCCGCCAGCGCGCCCGCTGCGGCACCCACGGCCAGCATCAGCAGGTAGAAGCTGCCGCTGGCCAGTTCGGCCGCCACCAACACACCCGCCACGATCCACCAGACGGTGGCCCAGTTCCAGTCCATGTCGCCTCCCAAGGTCCGTATTGCCCGGGGCAGTTTATAGACCGCACCGACACGGCCGGCACACACTGCGGCCCTACACTTCGCCGCTTCGTTTTTTGATGCCCGCCCGCTGGAGGCCGCGATGATCCGTTTTCACTTTCCCGTCGTCATCATTGACGAGGACTACCGCTCCGAGAACACCTCGGGCCTGGGTATCCGCGCGCTGGCCGAGGCCATCCAGAAAGAGGGCATGGAAGTGCTGGGCGTGACGAGCTACGGCGACCTGTCGCAGTTCGCCCAGCAGCAGAGCCGCGCCTCGGCCTTCATCCTGTCCATCGACGACGAGGAGTTCACGCCCGGCCCCGACCTCGACCCGGCCGTGCTGAACCTGCGCAAGTTCATCGGCGAGATCCGCTTCCGCAACCCGGACATCCCGATCTACGTCTACGGCGAGACGCGCACCAGCCAGCACTTGCCCAACGACGTGCTGCGTGAACTGCACGGCTTCATCCACATGTTCGAGGACACGCCGGAGTTCGTGGCCCGCCACATCATCCGCGAGGCCCGCAGTTACCTCGACGGCCTGGCGCCGCCGTTCTTCAAGGCGCTGATGGAGTACGCCCAGGACGGTTCCTACTCCTGGCACTGCCCCGGCCACTCCGGCGGCGTGGCGTTCCTGAAGAGCCCGGTGGGCCAGATGTTCCACCAGTTCTTCGGCGAGAACATGCTGCGCGCCGACGTCTGCAATGCCGTGGAAGAACTGGGCCAGCTGCTGGACCACACCGGCCCTGTGGCCGCGTCCGAGAAGAATGCCGCACGCATCTTCAATGCCGACCACTGCTTCTTC
The DNA here is from genome assembly GCF_058794515.1 of Roseateles sp. GW823-FHT07B05. Classification (NCBI taxonomy): domain Bacteria; kingdom Pseudomonadati; phylum Pseudomonadota; class Betaproteobacteria; order Burkholderiales; family Sphaerotilaceae; genus Roseateles; species Roseateles sp. GW823-FHT07B05. Next base: position 180,340 of record NZ_JBXAGX010000002.1, on the reverse strand, counting down.
GTCACCAACGGCACGTCCACGTCCAACAAGATGGTGTGGCACCACACGGTGGCGCCGGGCGACGTGGTCGTCATCGACCGCAACTGCCACAAGAGCAACCTGCACGCCATCATCATGTGCGGCGCCATCCCCGTCTTCATGACGCCGACGCGCAACCACTACGGCATCATCGGCCCCATCCCCGAGAGCGAGTTCAGCCCCGAGGCCATCCGCGCCAAGATCGCCGCCAACCCGCTGCTGGCGCACATCGACCCGGCCACCGTCAAGCCCTCCATCGTCACGCTGACGCAGAGCACCTACGACGGCGTGCTCTACAACACCGAGACCATCAAGAAGAAGCTCGACGGCTACATCCCGACGCTGCACTTCGACGAGGCCTGGCTGCCGCACGCGGCTTTCCACGACTTCTACGGCCAGTTCCACGCGATGGGCAAGAACCGCCCGCGCCCCAAGGAGGCCATGGTCTACGCGACGCAGTCCACGCACAAGCTGCTGGCTGGCATCTCGCAGGCCTCGCAGGTGCTGGTGCAGGACTCGCAGTCGGTGAAGCTGGACAAGCACCTCTTCAACGAGGCCTACCTGATGCACACCAGCACCAGCCCGCAGTACTCGATCATCGCGAGCTGCGACGTGGCTGCCGCCATGATGGAGCCGCCCGGCGGCACCGCGCTGGTGGAAGAGAGCATCAAGGAGTCGCTGGACTTCCGCCGCGCGATGCGCAAGGTGGAGGGCGACTACGGCGACGACTGGTGGTTCAAGGTCTGGGGGCCGGACTATCTGCGCTCGGAAGAGGGCAGCGAGCCGGTGTCGGCCGACTGGATGCTGCACGCCAATGAGGACTGGCATGGCTTCGGCGACATGGCCGAGGGCTTCAACATGCTGGACCCGATCAAGTCCACCATCATCACGCCCGGGCTGGACATGGAAGGGCGCTTCGCCGCCACCGGCATCCCGGCGTCGGTGGTGACGAAGTTCCTCGTCGAGCATGGCGTCGTCGTCGAGAAGACGGGCCTCTACTCGTTCTTCATCATGTTCACCATCGGCATCACCAAGGGCCGCTGGAACACGCTGCTGACGGCGCTGCAGCAGTTCAAGGACGACTACGACAAGAACGCGCCGCTGTGGCGCATCCTGCCGGAGTTCTGCGCCAAGAACCCCAAGTACGAGCGCATGGGCCTGCGCGACCTCTGCCATAGCATCCACCAAGCCTATGCCGAGGGCGACATCGCGCGGCTGACGACGGACATGTATCTGTCCAACCTGCAGCCGGCCATGACGCCCACGGACGCCTACGCCCACATCGCGCAGCGCAAGACCGAGCGCGTCGCCATCGACGAGCTGGAAGGCCGCATCACGACCTCGCTGCTGACGCCTTACCCGCCCGGCATCCCGCTGCTGATCCCGGGCGAGCGCTTCAACAAGAAGATCGTCGACTACCTGAAGTTCACGCGCAGCTTCAACGCCAAGTTCCCGGGCTTCGCGACCGACGTGCACGGCCTCGTGCACGAGATCGACGAAGAGTCCGGCCGCGGCTTCTACTACGTGGACTGCGTCAAGGCCTGAGGGCCGGTCAGGCCATGAAGCCCAGGTCCTGTGGCGCGAACGCGCCCAGGGCCGGGAAGGCCGTGGCGAGCCCGGCGGCGTCGGCGCCGAACCAGCGCGCCAGCGTCGCGCCGAACTGCTCCAGCGACGTGCTCGGGATGAGTGCGCCGCGGCTGCCCGCGTCGTCCGCGCCGCCTAGCGCGGGGTAGGGGAAGCGGCCGTAGACCTGGCCGCCCTTCACGGCGCCGCCGAGGATGAGGTGGTGGTTGCCCCAGCCGTGGTCGGTGCCCGAGCCGCTGGGCTGCAGCGAGCGCCCGAACTCGCTCTGCGTGAAGCTGGTGACGAGCGGGGCCACGCCCAGCTCCACCGTCGCGTTGTAGAACGCGCCCATCGCGTCGCCGAGCTGGCGCAGCAGGTCCCACTGCTGCCAGCTCTGGCCGCTGTGCGTGTCGAAGCCGCCCAACTGCACGAAGAACACCTGGCGCCGCACGCCGACGCTGCCGCGCAGCGCGATGACGCGGGCCACCTGCTGCAGCTGACGGCCGAGGTCGGTGCCGGGGAAGACCGTGCCGACCGTGCCCGCGCCGCTGCTGCGCAGCAGCGCGCCCAGGCTCAGCGCATCGCGCCGCACCTGGTTGGCGGCCTGGATCAGCCGCACGCCGCCGTCCAGCGCCAGGATCTCGTTCAGCGCCTGTGCACGCGCCGCCGTGGCGGTGGCGGGCCAGGTGCTCATGCCGCTGACGTCCAGGTTGAAGCCCGGCACCAGGCTGGCGCTGGGCACCTGCGCGCCGTTCGTGAACAGCGCGCCGCCGGCCATCGACACGGCGGCCGGGAAGCGCGACGCGCCGTTGCGCGCGATGACCGCGTCGGCCGCGCGCCCGCCCCAGCCGGTGCCGCCGCCGCTGGCGTTGCCGGCCTGCGCGAGCTGCATCTGGTCCGAGTGCGAGAACAGGTTGGCCGGCAGCGTGGCCGTGCCGTTGACGATCTGCGCGCGCGTTGTCGGCGCCAGCAGCGGGCCGACGTTGGCGATGGCCCCGAGCCGGCGCTGCGCCCACAGCGGGTGGATGGCCTGCAGCCCCGAGTTCAGCGCGTAGGCCACGCCGTCGGTCGTCGTGATGGGCAGCAGGCTGGCGGACTGGTCCGGCAGCGCCAGGCCGCCGCGGATCTGCCGGTAGGCCGCATACGCGGCCGCGCCCTGCGGCACGAGCACGTTGTGCCCGTCGCAGCCGCCGGCCAGGAAGATGCAGACGAGGGCGCGGTAGTCCTCGGCCGCCTGTGCCTGCGAGGGCAGGGTGGGCGCGGCGGTGAGGGCGCAGGCCGCGCGCAGCAGGGCGCGGCGGGTGGTGTTGCGGGTGCTCATGGCGCGTCCCCTTCAGTGTTGGATGGCGTGCTGGCCGGACAGCAGCGTCAGGTACAGCGCCGTCTGCACGCGCTGCGTCGCGTCGGGCTGGGCGTTGATGGCGTTGGCCAGGCTCTGGCGCATCGCGGGCGACATGCGACCCCACAGCAGCGCCTGGTCCACCGCGTTGATGAGCGCCGTGGTGTCGCCCGCCGCGGCGGTGAACGGCTGCAGGTTGACGCGCAGGTTGGCGCCGGGCTGCGTCAGCAGGCCCCACAGGAAGTTGCCGCGCAGCGTGGCCTCGGTGGGCGTGTAGATCTGGAACTCGGGTGCGGCCAGCGTCGTCTGTGGCAGCCGGAACAGCTGCGCGTAGTGGCCGAAGACGGAGGGCGGCGTCAGCGGCGTCTGGCCGGTGCGGCCGATCTCCCAGCCGAGCTGGTTGCCGGCCTGGAAGCCCCCGTTGAGCGCGCGCAGCGTGGCGGCGATGTGCTGGACGGGGTCGCGCAACCGGCCGTCGTTCATGCCCGCCGCGTCGTTGCGCGCCTCGGGGTCGAGCAGCACGGCCCGCACGACGGCGCGCAGGTCGCCGCGCACGCCGCTGCCGTTGTTCGTAAACACGGCTGATACGCGTTGCACATAGGCCGGACTGGGGTTGCTCTTCACCAGTTGGCGGATCAGCCGCAGCGACACGAAAGGCGCCGTGTTGGGATGCTGGAACAGGCAGTCCAGCGTCGCCTTCAGGTCGGCCTCCACGCCCTGGCTGGCCGCCAGCGAGCAGCCGAGGAAGCTCTTGGCGCGCGGGTCGTGGTTGACTTCGCGCGACACCAGCGGGCCGCCGAAGTTCTCCCAGTTGTTGTTGCCGGCACCGGCGTAGGTCCAGCCGGTCAGCGCCAGCGCCACCTGCTGGACGGCGGCCTGGTCATACGTCGGCACGGGGCGGCCGGCCAGGTCCAGCTGCGGGCTGCCGTCGGCATTCAGCCTGACGAGGCCGATGGTGAACAACTGCAGCAGCTCGCGGGCGAAGTTCTCGTTGGCCGCCGAGCCGCCCAACGGCCGGTTGCTGTTGGCCAGGTCCAGGAACTTGCCCATCTGCGGGCTGCGCGCCACCTCCTCCAGCAGCGCGCGGTAGTTGCCGAACGCGTGCTTGCCGAGCGTGCGCAGGTGCGGCACCAGCTCATCGGGGTAGATGTTCTTGTTGGCCGAGATGACCAGCACCTGCGCCAGCGCATAGGCCACGCGCTGGCGCAACTGGTCGGGCGCGTCGCTCAGCCGCGTCAGCATCTGCGACTGCGCCGTGCTCATGCTGCGGTCGGTGGGCACGGTGATGGCGGTCTCGGCCATCGCGAACTGCTCGTTCAGCCAGTCCTCGGTGCCCAGCGCCTGCAGGCGCGCCACGGCGCTGGCGTTGGGGCCGAACGTGGCCTGCTCCAGGAAGCGCGCCGCGGCCAGGTTGGCCGTGCCCTGGCCCGGGCCGGGCGCAGGGGAGGGGGCCGGCGTTGGTGCGGGCGCCGGAGCGGGGGACGGCGCCGGGCTGGGTGTCGGGCTGGGCGTTGGCGCGGCCGCTGCCACGGCGAGCTGGACGACGTCCGAGCCGATGGCGCCCAGCCCCGTGGCCCAGACCTGCACCGGCTGGCTCTTGCCCACCCACGTCGCCGGCGCCACGGCGGACGCCTGCAGCTGCGTGGCCGACAGCCGCGTGACGCTGGCCTGCAGGTCGCCAATCTTCACGGCCACGTTGACCGGGAACGACGCGCCGTTGAGGCGGATCGTGAACGCGCCCGCCTGCACGCTCGCCGGGCTCAGGCTCCACAGCCGCGGCTGCACCTGCGTCACGGCCAGCGTGACGCTGCCGGACTTGGCCGGGTAGGCCGTGCTCGTCGCCTTCACGACGATGTTGTTGGCCGCCGGCACCGCGGCGGGCGCCGTGTAGCGCCCCGTCGCGTCCACCGTGCCCAGCGCGGCATTGCCGCCGGCGATGTCGTTGACGCTCCAGGTCACCGTGTTCGGCGACAGCGGCACATAGGCCGTCAGCTGGCGGCTGCTGCCGATGGGCAGGCTGCCGCTGCTGTAGACGGTGATGGTCTGGGCGGCGAGCGGGCCGGCGCCCAGGCTGCCCAGCAGGGTCAGCGCGGCAAGGCGGCCGAGACGTAACGGTTGGGCGGCGGGCATGGGCGGGCTCCGTGGGGCGATCGCCTGTGGCCTGCAACGCCCATGCCTGCGAAAAAACGGCGTCGATCTGACCAGATGCGTCGCTTGCGGCATCGCAGGGCCGCCCCGGGTGACGAGATTTGTCGCGGCGTGACGCACTCTGTCAGATCTGATGGGGCTTCCGGGCCCGCGCGCGCACTTGTCACCAGATGTGAGCCTGTTACGAATGCGGCGGTGCGCATGCCTAGAACTAGGGTGTCGGTCGAAATGACAGTGGGTCGGTCATTTCTGATGGTCGTCGCCCACGGGCCACCGGCGATTCCCGAAAACAGACGCTGGATCAATCGCTTGCGCGACCTAGGGGGCCGGGCTGGCATGCGCCATGCGCCCAGGGGTGTTCGTCCACTACTGCCTGGGAGATTCCCATGAGATCGACTTACAAAGCACTCGTCGCCGCGGCGGCCCTGGCGCTGGCCTCGGCGGCCCCGGCCGTGCCGGTGGCGCTGACCAAGCTGACCGGCCTGACCGGCGGCACGGCGGCCGGCACCGCGGTCTACAAGGCCGACCTGTCCAGCATCGGCCTGTCCACCATCCTGTCCATCGGCATCCGCGACAACAGCAGCGGGCTGGGCGGCGCGGCCGGCCAGTTCTCGGGCTTCGACCTGGACGCCATCAAGCTGTCGATGACCGACTGCCTGGACGCCGCCTGCGCCGCGACGGCGGTGGCCGTGCCGGTGTTCAACTTCACGACCGGCACGCTGTTCGCGCCGGGTGCGCAGCGCGCGCCGACCGACCCCAAGCTCTTCGGCACCGACGCTTCCGGCGCCACGCTCGACGACGCGGTCGCGACGCTGGGCCTGTTCGACGCCGAGTCGTCGACCGTCACGCCCGCCGGCTTCCTCAGCATGGGCGACAACGGCACGATCGACTTCAACCTGACCGCCGCCACGTCGACGGCCGGGCTGTTCCTCTACATCGGCGAGGTGGGCGACAACGGCGAGGTCGCCGCCGGCTCCATCCTCGTGCGCGACACCCCCACCGGGCTGCCCGAACCCGGCGGGCTGGTGCTGCTGGGGTTCGCGGCGGCCGGCTTCGCGTCCTGGCGCCGGCGCCGCGGCTGAGCGCGGGGCGCCGGGCCGGGCCGCTTACTCGGCGGCCATGGCCGTGTGGCTGAAGCCGCCGTCTACGTAGGTGATCTCGGCGCTGATGCCGGCCGACAGGTCCGATAGCAGGAAGGCGGCCGTGTTGCCGACGTCCTCGATGGTCACGTTGCGGCGGATCGGCGCCTGGGCCGCGAACTGGCCCAGCAGCTTGCCGAAGTCCTTGATGCCGGACGCGGCCAGCGTCTTGATCGGGCCGGCCGAGATGCCGTTGACGCGCACGCCCCTGGGGCCCAGCGCCTGCGCGAGGTAGCGCACGCTGGCCTCCAGGCTGGCCTTGGCCAGGCCCATGGTGTTGTAGTTGGGCACCACGCGCATGGCGCCGAGGTAGCTCAGCGTCAGCAGTGCCGCGCCTTCGCGCAGCCGCGGCGCGGCCAGCTTGGCCATGGCGGGGAAGCTGTAAGCGGAAATATCGTGGGCGATGCGGAAGTTCTCGCGCGTCATGCCTTCCAGGAAATCTCCGGCAATCGCCTCGCGGGGCGCAAAGCCGATGGAATGCACGAAGCCGTCGAACTCGGGCCAGACTTCGCCCAACTGGTCGAACAAGGCCTGCATCTGCTCGTCGCTGGTGACGTCGCAGTCATAGATCAGCTTGGAATCGAATTCCGCGGCGAATTCGCTGATGCGATCCTTGAAACGCTCGCCCTGATAGCTGAAGGCCAGTTCGGCCCCTTCGCGGTGGCAGGCACGGGCAATGCCGTAGGCGATGGAACGGTTGGACAGTACGCCCGTGATCAGCAGCCGCTTGCCGGCGAGAAAGCCCATTCTTGTCTCCAGTGAGGTCTCAAACAGCCTCAGATTCTGGCACGTGATGGGGTGGGCGGCTTGCCGGCACGGGACTTGCACAGTACAATGCGAGCTTCACTGGAAATGACAAACCGCTTCGGACGATATCCCCCGGGGCTGGATCTGGTGAAAGAGGTGGGCGGATTCATCCAGCCCATTTTTTTTGCTTTTCGTTTTTCTTCGCCTCGGATCAGGACTCCATTTCACGCATGAGTTGGCAAACCGCTGTTGAGACCACCGTCGCCGGCCTCGGCTACGAACTCGTGGACTGCGAACGCAGTGCCGGTGGCTTGCTGCGCGTGACGATCGACCGGCTGCCCGCCGAGGCGGCCGCCGGCGAACTGATCACGGTGGACGATTGCGAGAAGGTGACGCGCCAGCTGCAGTATGTGCTGGAGGTCGAGGCTTTCGATTACAGCCGGCTCGAGGTGTCCTCGCCGGGGCTGGATCGACCGCTACGCAACGCGGCGCACTACGCGCGCTTCGTTGGCCAGGAAATCGACATCACGCTGAAGCACCCCTTCCAGGGGCGCAAGAAATATCGCGGCATCGTCAGCGCCCAGCCCGGCGCGGAGAACGACCAGGCCTGGCGCCTGGTGTTCGATGAAGACGGTGCCGAACACGCGCTCGACTTCACGCTCGACGAGGTGCGCGACGCGCGCCTGGTGCCGATGTTCAGTTTCAAGGGGCGTGGCGGCGAGCCTGCCCCCGATCGGAAGCCCGGCCAGCGGGGCGTCATCAAGCCGAAGAAAGTACCGGCGAAAAAACAAGCGGGCGAGCCCACCGAGGCGGCGCCCGGCCAAGACAAGGTTGACGGAGGTCTCAAGCAATGAACCGCGAAATGTTGATGCTGGTGGATGCGATCTCGCGCGAGAAGAGCGTGGAGCGCGATGTCGTGTTCGGTGCGGTGGAAGCCGCCCTGGCCTCGGCCACCAAGAAGATTTACGGCGGTGAAGCCGACATCCGCGTGAGCGTGGATCGCGATTCGGGCGAGTACGAGACCTTCCGCCGCTGGCATGTCGTGCCCAACGAGGCCGGCCTGCAGAACGCCGACGCCGAGATCCTGCTGTTCGAGGCCCAGGAGCAGATCGCCGACATCGAGGTGGACGACCACATCGAGGAACCCGTCGAGTCCGTGCCCATCGGCCGCATCGGCGCACAGGCCGCCAAGCAGGTCATCCTGCAGAAGATCCGCGACGCCGAGCGCGAGCAGCTGCTGAACGACTTCATGTCGCGCGGCGAGAAGATCTTCGTCGGTACCGTCAAGCGCCTGGACAAGGGCGACATCATTGTCGAGTCCGGCCGCGTGGAAGGCCGCCTGAAGCGCAGCGAGATGATCTCGAAAGAGAACCTGCGCACCGGCGACCGCGTGCGTGCCGTCATCCTCGGCGTGGACCCGACGCAGCGCGGTCCGCAGATCATGCTGTCGCGTTCGGCGCCCGAGTTCATGAAGGAACTCTTCGCGCAGGAAGTGCCGGAAATCGAGCAGGGCCTGCTGGAGATCAAGAGCTGCGCCCGCGACAGCGGCAGCCGCGCCAAGATCGCCGTCGTCAGCCATGACCGCCGCGTCGACCCCATCGGCACCTGCGTCGGCGTGCGCGGTTCGCGCGTCAACGGCGTGACCAACGAGCTCGCTGGCGAGCGCGTGGACATCGTGCTGTGGAGCGAGGACCCGGCTCAGTTCGTCATCGGCGCGCTGGCCCCGGCCAACGTGCAGAGCATCGTCGTCGATGAAGAGCGCCATGCGATGGATGTCGTCGTCGACGAGGAAAACCTCGCGATCGCCATCGGCCGCGGTGGCCAGAACGTGCGCCTGGCGTCCGAGCTGACCGGCTGGCGCATCAACATCATGTCGGCCGAGGAATCGGCCGCCAAGCAGGAACTGGAAAGCGAATCGGTGCGCAAGCTCTTCGTCGAGAAACTCGACGTGGACGCCGAAGTCGCCGACATCCTGATCGCCGAAGGCTTCACCAGCCTGGAAGAGGTCGCCTACGTCCCCATGCAGGAAATGCTGGAGATCGAGGCCTTCGACGAAGACACCGTCACCGAGCTGCGCACCCGTGCCAAGGATGCGCTGCTGACGATGGAAATCGCCAAGGAAGAGAAGGTCGAGGAGGTCTCCCAGGACCTGCGTGACCTCGAAGGCGTCACGCCCGAGCTGCTGGCCAAGCTGGCAGCTGGCGACATCAACACCCGCGACGACCTGGCCGACCTGGCCGTGGACGAATTGGTCGAACTGTCCGGCCTGGACGAGGCGGCCGCACGTGCGCTGATCATGAAGGCTCGTGAACACTGGTTCAACGACTGATCGATCAACAACACAAGCCGCGCCGCACCGAAAGCAATTTGAAGGATCCCCACATGGCCGTGACTACCGTCGCCCAATTCGCCGCCGAGCTGAGCAAGCCGGCGAGCAGTCTGCTGGAGCAGCTGCAAGCCGCGGGCGTCAAGAAGTCTTCCGTCGACGACTCGCTGAGCGAGAGCGACAAGGAACGCCTGCTCGACCACCTGCGCAGTGCCCATGGCACCGCCGGTGCCGAGCGCAAGAAGATCACGCTCGTCAAGAAGTCGACCACCGAGATCAAGCAAGCCGACGCCTCTGGCAAGGCCCGCACGATCCAGGTCCAGGTCAAGAAGACTCGCACCTTCGTCAAGCGTGACGAATCCGGCGAAGAGGTCTCTGGCCCCGACGACGCCGACCTGCGCCGTCGCGAGGAAGAAGCCCAGGCCCAGGCCGAGGCGCTGCGCCAGCAGGAAGAAGAGCTGGCCGCCAAGGTGAAGGCCCGCGAGGACGCCGAACGCGCTGCGCGCGAGGCTGCCGAGCGCCGCCGCGCCGAGGAGCAGGCTGCCGCCGAAGCCGCCGCTAAGGCGGCTGCCGAGGCTGCCGAAGCCGCGGCCGCCGCCGCTGCCGCCGAAGCGGCAGCCGCCAAGGCCACCGACAAGACCGGTGAGCAGGTTGCCGAGGCGCGCCAGCGCAGCGCCGCCGCTGCCGCCGCCGAGGCCGCTGCCATCAACAAGGCGGCTGCCGCCAAGCGCGCCCCCAAGGCCGCACCGGCACCTGAGGTGGTGGCTCCGCCGCCACCGGCGCCGGAAGTCGTCGCGCCGCCGCCGCCGGCTCCTGCGCCCGCACCCGAGGCTGCCAAGCCAGCGCTGCGCGTCGTCAAGGCCGTCGATGCCGCTGCCGAAGAGAAGCAGAAGCAGGACGACCTGGCCCGCCGCCGCAAGGCCGCCGAGGACGAGGCCGCCAAGATCCGCGCGATGATGAACGCACCCAAGAAGGTGCTCGTCGCGAAGAAGCCCGAGGAGCCCAAGCCCGCTGAAGGCGCCGGCATCAAGGGCACCATCCACAAGAAGGCGGGCGCTCCGGCGCCGGCCGCGGCCACGACCGGCGCTGGCGCCGGCAAGCCGGGCGACAAGAAATCGGTCAAGTCCGAGAAGCTGTCGTCCAGCTGGGCCGATGACGCCGCCAAGAAGCGCGGCCTCAAGACCATCGGTGCCGGCCCCGCCGGTGCCGGCCGCCCGGGTGGCGGTGGCAACTGGCGCGCTCCGGCGCGTGGTGGCCGCGGTGGTCGCGGTGGCCGTGACGACGGTGGCTCCAACTTCACGCCGCCGGCCGAGCAGCAGACCATCGAGGTCCATGTGCCCGAGACCATCTCGGTCGCCGACCTGGCGCACAAGATGTCGGTCAAGGCTGCCGAGGTCATCAAGCAGCTGATGAAGCTGGGTCAGATGGTCACCATCAACCAGCAGCTGGACCAGGAAACGGCCATGATCCTCGTCGAGGAAATGGGCCACAAGGCGATGGCCGCCAAGCTGGACGATCCGGACGCCTTCCTGGAAGAAGAGGGCACCGCCGCCGAGCAGCAGCACGAGTCGCTGCCGCGCGCGCCGGTCGTCACCGTCATGGGTCACGTCGACCACGGCAAGACCTCGCTGCTGGACTACATCCGCCGCAGCCGTGTGGCCGCGGGCGAAGCCGGCGGCATCACGCAGCACATCGGCGCGTACCACGTGGAAACCCCGCGCGGCATGATCACCTTCCTGGACACCCCGGGTCACGCGGCCTTCACGGCCATGCGGGCTCGCGGTGCCAAGGCGACGGACATCGTCATCCTGGTCTGTGCGGCCGATGACGGCGTCATGCCGCAGACGAAGGAAGCCATCCACCACGCGAAGGCGGCTGGCGTGCCCATCGTGGTCGCCATGACCAAGATCGACAAGCCCGACGCCAACGCCGAGCGCGTCAAGAGCGAGCTGGTGGCCGAGCAGGTCGTGCCGGAAGAGTTCGGCGGCGATTCGCCGTTCATCGGCGTGTCGTCCAAGACCGGCCAGGGCATCGACGAGCTGCTGGAGCAGGTGCTGCTGCAGGCCGAGGTGCTGGAGCTGAAGGCGCCGGTGGAATCCATGGCCAAGGGCCTGGTCATCGAAGCCAAGCTGGACAAGGGCCGCGGCCCGGTGGCCACGGTGCTGGTGCAGAGCGGCACGCTCAAGCGCGGCGACGTCGTGCTGGCCGGTTCCACGTTCGGCCGCGTGCGCGCCATGCTGGACGAGGACGGCAAGGCCGCCACCGAGGCGGGTCCGTCCATCCCGGTGGAAATCCAGGGCCTGACCGAAGTGCCGCAGGCCGGCGACGAGTTCATGGTGCTGAGCGACGAGCGACGTGCCCGCGAAGTGGCCACCTTCCGTTCGGGCAAGTACCGCGACGTCAAGCTGGCCAAGCAGCAGGCTGCCAAGCTGGAGAACATGTTCAGCGAGATGGGTGCGGGCGACGTGCAGACGCTGCCCCTCATCATCAAGTCCGACGTGCAGGGTTCGCAGGAAGCGCTGGCCGCCTCGCTGCTCAAGCTCAGCAACGCCGAGGTCAAGGTGCAGATCGTCCACGCAGCGGTCGGCGGCATCAGCGAGAGCGACATCAACCTCGCCATCGCGTCCAAGGCGGTCATCATCGGCTTCAACGTGCGTGCCGATGCCGGTGCGCGCAAGCTGGCCGAGGGCAATGCCGTCGATCTGCGTTACTACAGCATCATTTACGACGCTGTGGATGACGTGACGAAGGCGATGTCCGGCATGCTGGCGCCCGAGCAGCGCGAAGAGGCCCTCGGTACGGCCGAGATCCGCGTCGTGTTCGTCGCTTCCAAGATCGGTACGGTGGCCGGCTCCATGGTCACCAGCGGCCTGGTGCGCCGTGGCGCGCGCTTCCGCCTGCTGCGCGACAACACCGTCGTCTACACGGGCGAGGTCGAGTCGGTGCGCCGCGAGAAGGACGACGTGCGCGAGGTCAAGGAAGGCTTCGAGTGCGGTATCAAGCTCAAGAACTACAGCGACATCAAGGAAGGTGATCAGCTCGAGTTCTTCGAGATCAAGGAAGTGGCCCGCACGCTCTGACCCACAGTCCCGAGGGTTAACCCCGCCCCTCGGGGCGGGGTTTGTTCTTTCAGGAAACCGCCATGAGACACAAACGCGCCATCCCCAACCGCAGCTTTCGCGTCGCCGACCAGATCCAGCGCGATCTGGCCGAGCTCATCCGCGACCTGAAGGACCCGCGCATCGGCATGGCCACCATCAGCGCGGTGGAGGTCACGCCCGACTACGCCCATGCCAAGGTGTTCTTCTCGGTGCTGATCGGCGACCCGAAGGAGACGCAGGAGGCGTTGAACGAGGCTGCCGGCTTCCTGCGCAACGGCCTCTTCAAGCGCCTGCAGATCCACACGGTGCCGACGCTGCACTTCCAGTTCGACCGCACCACCGAGCGCGCGGCCGAGATGAGCGCCCTCATCAACAAGGCCAATGCGACGCGCGTGGCCGAGGACGACGAACCGAATGACTGAGGCCACCGTCACCGTTGCCAAGCCTGCCCACGGGCACGACGCCGACCGGCCGCCCCGCGTGCGGGTGCAGCGTCGCGCGCTGCATGGCGTGTTGTTGCTCGACAAGCCGCTGGGCTTGTCGAGCAACGACGCGTTGCAGAAGGCCAAGTGGCTGCTGCGCGCCGAGAAGGCCGGCCATACCGGCACGCTGGACCCGCTAGCCACCGGCCTGCTGCCGCTGTGCTTCGGCGCGGCCACCAAGTTCAGCCAGCTCAGCCTGGACGCCGACAAGCGCTACCTCGCGACGCTGGCGCTGGGCATCCGCACGACGACCGGCGACGCCGAAGGCGAGGTGCTGGAGCGGCATGACGCCGACCACATCACGCCTGAGCAGATCGCCGCGGCCTGTGCCGCCTTCACCGGCGAGATCGACCAGATGCCGCCGATGTACTCGGCGCTGAAGCACGAAGGCAAGGCGCTGTACGAGTACGCCCGCGCCGGCATCGAGATCGAGCGCAAGAGCCGTCGCGTGACGATTCACGCCATCGACATCGTCGGCGTGCAGGCTGGCACCGTGACCCTCGACGTCCGCTGCACCAAAGGCACCTACATCCGCACGCTGGCCGAAGACATCGGCGCGGCACTGGGCGTGGGCGCGTCGCTGGCCGCGCTGCGCCGCACGGCTTCAGGCGGCCTGACGCTGGACGGCGCCGTCACGCTCAGCGCCATCGAGGCTATGCCCGATGACGAGCGCGCCGCGCTGCTGACCTCGCCCGACCGCCTGCTGCTGGATGCGCCCGAACTGCGCCTGGACATGCCCGACGCCGTGCGCTTCCTGTCCGGCCTGCGCCGCCGCGTCGACGCGCCCGACGCCGAGCGCGTGCGCGTCTATGGCCCCGAGCCGCGTGCCTTCCTCGGCAGCGCCCACATCATCTCTGGCGAACTGATCGCCGACCGCCTGTTGACCCCGCCGGAGGTCCAGGCTCTGCTTTCCGCCTGATCCGGTTTTTTTCGAAGCATCACCATGACCACCCCGATCCGCAACATTGCCATCATTGCCCACGTCGACCATGGCAAAACCACCATGGTCGACCAACTGCTGCGCCAGAGCGGCACGTTCGCCGACCACGAGAAGGTCGTCGACACCGTGATGGACAGCAACGCCATCGAACGCGAGCGCGGCATCACCATCCTGGCCAAGAACTGCGCGGTGTCGTGGGGCGGTACGCACATCAACATCGTCGACACGCCCGGACACGCGGACTTCGGCGGTGAAGTTGAGCGAGCGCTGTCCATGGTGGACGGCGTGGTGCTGCTGATCGACGCCCAGGAAGGCCCGATGCCGCAGACGCGCTTCGTCACGAAGAAGGCGCTGGCGCTGGGCCTCAAGCCCATCGTCGTCGTCAACAAGGTCGACAAGCCCGGTGCCAAGCCGGACGCTGTCATCAACGCCGCGTTCGACCTGTTCGCCAACCTCGGCGCCACCGACGAGCAGCTGGACTTCCCGGTCGTCTACGCCTCCGGCATCAACGGCTGGACGTCGCTGACCGAAGGCGCGCCGGGCGAGCAGTGGGGCCCCGACATGTCGGCCCTGTTCGACACCGTGCTCAAGCACGTGCCGGCCCAGTCGGGCGACGCGAGCGCGCCGCTGCAGCTGCAGATCTCGGCGCTGGACTTCTCAACCTTCGTCGGCCGCATCGGCGTGGGCCGCATCAGCCAGGGCACCATCAAGCCCGGCATGCAGGTCGCCGTCATGGAAGGCCCGGACGGCAAGAGCGTCAACGGCCGCATCAACCAGGTGCTGACCTTCCACGGTCTGGACCGCGTGCAGGTCACCGAAGCCGGCCCCGGCAACATCGTGCTGATCAACGGCATCGAGGACATCGGCATCGGCGTCACCGTGACCGACCCGGCCAACCCCACGCCGCTGCCCATGCTGAAGGTGGACGAGCCGACGCTGACGATGAACTTCTGCGTCAACACCAGCCCGCTGGCCGGCCGCGAAGGCAAGTACGTCACCAGCCGCCAGATCTGGGACCGCCTGCAGAAGGAACTGCAGCACAACGTGGCGCTGCGCGTCTCCGAGACCGATGAAGACGGCATCTTCGAAGTCTGCGGCCGCGGCGAACTGCACCTGACCATCCTGCTGGAAAACATGCGCCGCGAAGGCTACGAGCTGGCCGTTTCCAAGCCGCGCGTGATGTTCAAGGACATCGACGGCGTGAAGAGCGAGCCGATGGAGCTGGTGACCGCCGACGTGGAAGAAACCCACCAGGGCGGCGTCATGCAGGCGCTGGGCCTGCGCAAGGGCGAAATGCTGAACATGGAGCCGGACGGCAATGGCCGCGTGCGCCTGGAGTACCGCATCCCCGCGCGTGGCCTGATCGGCTTCGCCAACGAGTTCATGAACCTGACGCGCGGCTCGGGCCTGATCTCGTCGATCTTCGACGGCTACGAAGCCCACAAGGGCGAGATCGGCGGCCGCAAGAACGGTGTGCTGATCTCCATGGACGACGGCGAAATCTTCACCTACGCGCTGGGCAAGCTGGACGACCGCGGCCGCATGTTCGTGAAGCCCAACGACCCGGTCTACGAAGGCATGATCGTCGGCATCCACAACCGCGACAACGACCTGGTCGTCAACGCGACGCGGACCAAGCAGCTGACCAACTTCCGCGTCTCCGGCAAGGAAGACGCGATCAAGATCACGCCGCCGATCGACCTGACGCTGGAATACGGCGTGGACTTCATCGACGACGACGAACTGGTCGAGATCACGCCGAAGAGCGTGCGCATCCGCAAGCGCTTCCTGACCGAAAACGAACGCAAGCGTGCGTCGCGAGCCTAAGCTCGCGACACACGCTGGCGCGGCGCCTTGTGCTCCCCCAGCCCCCTCCGAGAGGGGGCTCTAGCCAGTTGATTGCCCGCGCCCCGTTTACGGGGCGCTCTTGTTTGATGACGCACCGTTCGGCTGTTTTGCTGATGCTGCTGGTCACGCTGATGTGGAGCTCGGCGGGTGTCGTCACGCGGCATCTGGAGGCGGCGCGGGGCTTCGAGATCACTTTCTGGCGCAGCACGTTCAACGCGCTGGCGCTGGTCGTCATCCTGGGCTTCATGCGCGGCCGGGCGCTGCTGCCGGCGCTGCGTGGCGTGGTGGTCTGGGCGTCCGGGCTCTGCTGGGCCGTCATGTTCACGGCCTTCATGGTGGCGCTGTCGCTGACCACCGTGGCCAATGTGCTGGTGACGATGTCGCTGGGGCCGCTGCTCACCGCGCTATTCGCCCGCGTCTTCCTGCGCCAGCACATCCCCGCGCGCACCTGGGCCGCCATCGTCGTGGCCGGCGCAGGCATCGGCTGGATGTTCGGCCAGCAGGCCGGCTCCGGCGGCAGCCTTGCCGGCGTGGCCGTGGCGCTGGGCGTGCCGCTGGCCGCCGCCACCAACTGGTGCCTGCTGCAGAAGGTGGGTCAGCGCGGCGGCGGCGCCGACATGCTGCCCGCCGTCCTCATCGGTGCCCTCATCTCGATGGTGGTGACGCTGCCACTGGCCTGGCCGCTGCAGGCCGGCGCGCACGACCTGCGCCTGCTGGGCTTCCTCGGTGTCTTCCAGCTCGCCATTCCCTGCCTGCTTGCCGTGCGCCTGGCGCGCGAACTGCCCGGCCACGAGATCGCGCTGCTGGGCCTGGCCGAGACGCTGCTGGGCGTGTTGTGGGCCTGGGCCTTTGCGGGCGAACACCCTGGCAGCGCCGCCCTGATCGGCGGTAGCCTCGTGCTCGCCGCCCTGATTGCCAACGAGGCGTTGGCGCCTCCCCAACCCGTCTCGAAGAACGCATGAATGACCTGATCCCGACCCTGGTGTCCGATGGCCAGATCCTGGCCGAGGTCAACGGCTGCCTGGGCCTCATCACGCTGAACCGCCCGCAGGCGCTGAACGCGCTGTCGCTGGCCATGATCCGCGACATGACGGCGCTGCTGAACCACTGGGCCGCGCGCCCGGAGATCCAGGCCGTGGCCGTGCTGGGCGCAGGCCGCGATGGCAAGCCGCCGGCGTTCTGCGCGGGCGGCGACATCCGTTTCTTCCACCAGGCCGCCCTGGCGGGCGACCCGGCGCTGGGCGACTTCTTCACCGAGGAATACCGCCTCAACCACCTCATCCACAACTTCCCCAAGCCCTATGTCGCGCTGATGGACGGCATCGTCATGGGCGGCGGCATGGGCATCAGCCAGGGCTCGCGGCTGCGGGTGCTGTCCGAGCGTTCGCGGCTGGCCATGCCCGAGACCGGCATCGGCCTGTTCCCCGACGTGGGCGGCGGCTGGTTCCTGGCGCAGTGCCCCGGCCATGTCGGCGAATGGCTGGCGCTGACCGGCGAGAGCGTCGCAGTGGGCGATGCGCTGGAGTGGGGGCTGGGCGATGTGTTCGTGCGCGCCGAGCAGTGGTCCGCGCTCATCGACGACCTTCGCCGCAGCGAGCAGCCCAGCGGCGAGCATGTGGTGGCCACGGTCATGCAGCGCGTCGACCTGGCGCCGCCGTCCGAGCCCAAGGCCGAGGTGCAGCACATCGACCGCCACTTCGGCCAGCCGACGCTGGCGGCCATCCTGGACTCGCTGGCGCAGGCCGACGACGCGTGGGCCCGGGCCACGCGCGAGACGCTGCTCAAGCGCTCGCCGCTGATGATGGCCGTCACGCTGGAGCTGGTGCGCCGCGGCCGCGAGCTCAGCCTGGCCGACGACCTGCGCCTGGAGCGCGACCTCGTGCATCACGCCTTCCACCTGCGCGGCGCGCAGTGCAGCGAGACGGTCGAGGGCATCCGCGCGCTGGCCATCGACAAGGACCACGCGCCGCGCTGGCAGCCCGCCACGGTCGCCGAGATCGACCCGGCCGAAGTCGCCGCCTTCTTCGTCAGCCCGTGGGCCCCCGCCGAGCAACCGCTGCGGGATCTCGAATGACCGCAGCAGCACGTCACAGCCCCTGGCGCCTGTCCGTCGCGCCGATGATGGACTGGACGGACCGCCATTGCCGCTTCCTGCACCGCCTCATCACGTGCCACACGCTGCTCTACACCGAGATGGTGACGACCGGCGCGCTGCTGCATGGCGACCAGCCGCGCCATCTCGACTTCAATGCCGAGGAACACCCCGTCGCGCTGCAGCTGGGCGGCAGCGAGCCGGCCGACCTGGCCGCCTGCGCGAAGCTGGCCGAGCGCTGGGGCTATGACGAGGTCAACCTGAACTGCGGCTGCCCCAGCCCGCGCGTGCAGAAGGGCGCTTTCGGCGCCTGCCTGATGGCCGAGCCGCAGCTGGTGGCCGACTGCGTGAAGGCCATGCGCGACGTGACGGCGCTGCCCGTCACCGTCAAGCACCGCATCGGCATCGATCGCATCGAGAGCTACGAGTTCGTGCGCGACTTCGTCGGCACCGTCGCGGCAGCCGGCTGTGAGGTCTTCATCGTCCACGCGCGCAATGCCTGGCTGCAGGGCCTGTCGCCGAAGGAGAACCGCGAGATCCCGCCGCTGCGCTATGAACTCGTGGCGCAGCTCAAGCGCGAGTTCCCGCAGCTGACCATCGCCATCAACGGCGGCCTGAAGACACCCGACCAGATCGCCGAGCAGCTGCAGCAGCTGGACGGTGTCATGGTCGGCCGCGAGGCCTATCACGAGCCCTGGAGCATGGCGCAGTGGGACTCGCGCTTCTTCGGCCAGCCCGACCCGGCTGCCTCACGCGAGCAGGTGGAGGACGCCTGGCTGGGCTACCTCGACCGCCTGCACGCCGCGGGCCGCCCCTGGCCGCACGCGATGCGCCACGCGCTGGGCCTGTGGAACGGCACGCCGGGCGCGCGGCGCTGGCGCCAGGTCTGGAGCGACCACCGGCTGAAGGCGCTGCCGCCGCGGGAGGTCGCCGCGCAGGCCACGGCCGCGCGGCTGTCGGGCATCTCCGTCGCGGCCTGACTACCAGGCCATGAGGGAGTTCGTCGACGCCCTCGACACCGGCCCCGTGCTGCCGCCGGACGAGCCGCTGTGGTGCCACGCCTTCGACACGGCACTGGGCCGCTGCGGCGTCGTCTGGAGCGCGCGCGGCATCGTCGCCTCGCTGCTGCCGGACGCCAGCCCCGAGCGGCTGCGGCGCCGGCATCCGACGGCGCAGCCCACCAACGACCTGCCGCCGCCCATCGCCCACGCCGTCGGCGGCATCCGCGCGCTGCTGGCTGGCGAGGCCCACGACCTCGGCGACGTGCCGCTCGACGAGCGCGGCATCCCCGAGTTCCGCCGCCAAGTGCATGCGTTGACGCGCGCCATTCCGCCGGGCCAGACGCGCACCTACGGCGAGATCGCCGCCGCGCTGGGCCAGCCCGGTGCCGCGCGGGCCGTGGGCCGGGCCGAGGGCGACAACCCGTTCCCGCCCATCGTGCCCTGCCACCGCGTGATGGGGGCGGGCGGTGAGCCCACCGGGTTCTCCGCGCCGGGCGGCGTCGAGACCAAGCGCCGCCTGCTGCGCATCGAGGCCCGCGCCGCGGGGCAACTGGCCGGCGACCAACAAAGCCTCTTCTGACGCTGCGGGCCCCTTTTTAGTCAGTTGAGGACAGAGCTACTCGCTCCGCTCGATCGGTCTGTCCCGCAGAATCTATAGCTATGTCCTTCGCATCCCTGGGCCTCTCGCCCGCCTTGCTGCGCGCCGTGCGCGAGCAGGGCTATCACGCCCCCACCGCCGTTCAGTCCGCCGCGTTGCCGCCCATCCTGGCCGGCCGCGACGTGCTGGCGCTGGCGCAGACCGGTGCCGGCAAGACCGCCGCCTTCGCGCTGCCGCTGCTGCAGCGCCTCGTCGCATCGCCGCCGCGCCCGGGGCCGCGTGCGCTGGTGCTGGCGCCCACGCGCGAGCTGGCCATGCAGACGGCCCAGTTGCTGCGCGAGCTGGCGGCGCTGCTGATGCACCGGCCCCGGGTGGCGCTGGCCTTCGGCGGCGTGTCCATCAACCCGCAGCTGATGGCGCTGCGCGGCGGCTGCGACGTCATGGTGGCCACGCCGGGCCGGCTGCTGGACCTGCTGGACCACAACGGCCTGACGCTGGCCGGCGTCGACTGCCTGGTGCTGGACGAGGCCGACCGCCTGCTGGGCCAGGGCTTTGCCGAGGAGCTGCAGCGCGTGCTCGGCGCCTTGCCGAAGCAGCGCCAGTCGCTGCTGTTCTCGGCCACCTTCCCGCCGGCCGTCGAGGCGCTGGCCGCGCAGCTGCTGCAGGAGCCGGTGCGCATAGCCATCGAGGAAGCGCCGCCGCAGATCACGCAGCGCGCCCTCCAGCTGGACCGCGCCCAGCGCTTGCCCGCACTGCGCCAGCTGCTGCGCGATGCGGGCTGGCAGCGCGCGCTGGTGTTCGTTGCCAGCCGCTACACGGCCGAGCTGGTGTCGGACAAGCTGCATGCCCACGGCTTCAAGGCCGGCGTGCTGCACGGCGAGCTCAGCCAGGGCGCGCGCCGCGACGTGCTGGCGGCGCTGAAGGACGGCAGCGTCGAGGTGCTGGTGGCCACCGATGTGGCCGCGCGCGGCCTGCATGTGGATGCGCTGGACGCCGTCGTCAACTACGAGCTGCCGCGCTCGGCGGCCGACTACACGCACCGCATCGGCCGCACCGGCCGTGCCGGCGCCACCGGCACCGCCGTCAGCTTCATCTGCGCGGACAGCGCGGAGAACGCCGAGAGCCACTTCCGCCTCATCGAGAAGCGGCAAGGCCAGCGCGTGCCGCGTGAGCGGCTGCCCGGCTTCGAGCCGCAGGCCGTGGCCACCGAGGCGCAGGCCACCGGCGGCATCAAGAGCGCGACGCGCAAGAGCAAGAAGGACAAGCTGCGCGAGGCCGCAGCCCAGGCAGCAGAGGCATCCGGCGATGGGCATTGAGATCGAACGCAAATTCCTCGTCGGCGGCGACGGCTGGCGCCGGCAGGCCGCGAGCCAGACCCGCTTCAGCCAGGGCTACCTGTGCCGCGACCCGGCGCGCACGGTGCGCGTGCGCATCGCTGGCGACGCGGCCTTCCTGACCATCAAGGGCGCGACGACCGGCGCCACGCGCGCCGAGTTCGAGTACGCCGTGCCGCTGGCCGACGCGCAGCAACTGCTGGCGATGTGCGACGGCCCGGTGGTCGAGAAGGTGCGCCACCTGTGCCCGTTCGAGGGCATGACCTGGGAGGTGGACGAGTTCCTCGGCGCCAACGCCGGCCTCGTCGTCGCCGAGATCGAGCTGGACACCGAAGGGCAGGCGTTCGCGCGCCCGGCCTGGCTGGGCGCCGAGGTGACGGGCGACGCGCGCTACG
The DNA here is from genome assembly GCF_058794515.1 of Roseateles sp. GW823-FHT07B05. Lineage (NCBI taxonomy): Bacteria > Pseudomonadati > Pseudomonadota > Betaproteobacteria > Burkholderiales > Sphaerotilaceae > Roseateles > Roseateles sp. GW823-FHT07B05. Next base: position 159,269 of record NZ_JBXAGX010000002.1, on the reverse strand, counting down.
TCAATGCCAACCTGGCGGTGCGGCCGTTCACGAGCTGGGGCGGCTGAGGGGCGCATCCGCGCGCGGCCGCGCCGCGTAGGCATGTCATACGCAGGCAACCGAGCCGGCCGAAGATGCGCGGTCCGGTGCCCTGCGGTCACCACTCTGCTCATCACCTCGTCCCCGTGCCCCTCATCCCGTCGTCACTGCTGCACCGCGCGCGCACCTGCATCCTGATGCTGCTGCTGGTGGTGCTGCCGCTGCAGGGCGTGGTGCAGTGGATGGTGGGTCTGCAAGGCCACCGCCACATGCACACGGGCGCCGTGGCCGCGCCGCACGACGGCGTGCTGGCCCGCCTGGCCCAGCCGGTGCGGGCCCTGCTGGACCAGCTGCACGCCGCGCAGGATGCGCGGCTGCAGAGCCCGCGGCTGGGCTGGACGAGCAGCCGCGCCAGCGGCGCCGAGCTGCACGCCCACGGCGGCGTGCTGCACCGGCATGCGGCGGACACGGCCGACGTCGTGCAGGCGGCCGACGCGCTGGACGACGCAGGGCAGGGCGGTGGCGCGACCGCCTTCCTGGCCTGGTTGCCGGCCGCGCCGGTGCTGCCGGTTCTGGCGGGCGGCGAGCGCCCGGCCACGGTGCATGCGGCCTGGCGCGACCGCGTCGTCGCGCCTGCGCTCGCCCCGCCGCGCGGCTGAGGCCTGCGGGCGCGTCACACGCGCCATCCCCGCCCCCCGCCGTTGCCTGCCGGTCACGACCTGACCGGCCGGGCGTGCCTGCGCGCACGCCCGGACCTGCCGAGACTCCCCATGCCCAAGATCCGCCGCTTCCAGCCCACGCTGCTGGCCGCCGCCTGCCTGCTCGCCACCACCGCCCATGCGCAGACCGCGCCGCCCGTGCTCGTCGCTGCCGCCGTGCTGGAGAAGGTCGAAGTCACCGGCCGCCACTACGACAACGCCATCGGCAGCGCCGATGCTGCGTCGCAAGGCAGCATCCGCGCCGAGCTGCTGAAGAGCCGCCCCGCGCTGCGGCCCGGCGAGGTGCTGGAGTTCGTGCCCGGCGTCATCGTCACGCAGCACTCCGGCGACGGCAAGGCCAACCAGTACTTCCTGCGTGGCTTCAACCTCGACCACGGCACCGACTTCGCCACCACCGTCAACGGCCTGCCGGTCAACATGCCCACGCACGGCCACGGCCAGGGCTACTCGGACCTGAACTTCCTGATCCCCGAGCTGGTCGAGCGCATCGACTACCGCAAGGGCCCGTATTTCGCGACGACGGGCGACTTCTCCGCCGCCGGCTCGGCCGACATCGCCTACCGCCGCACGCTGGACGACAACTTCGCCGCGCTGACGCTGGGCCAGCGCCAGTTCCAGCGCTTTGTCGGCGCCGGCTCGTCGGCGCTGGGGGGCGGGCTGAACCTGCTGGGTGCCGTCGAGGTGCAGCACAACGACGGGCCCTGGACGCTGGCCGAGCACCTGCGCAAGAGCAACGGCGTCGTCACGCTGTCGGGCGGCACGCGCGCCGAGGGCTGGCGCGCCAGCCTGATGGGGTACGACGCGACGTGGCGATCGACCGACCAGGTGCCCGAGCGCCTCCTCGATGCCGGCTCGTTCAACGGCCGACCCTTCGGCCGCTTCGACGCCGTGGACAAGAGCGACGGTGGCGAGACCCGCCGTGCCAGCCTGTCCGGCGAATGGCACCGCGTGACGGACGCCGACGCCACGCGGGTGGCGGCCTACGCGATGAATTACCGCCTGAAGCTGTTCTCCAACTTCACCTACGCGCTGGAGCGGCCCGACGACGGCGACCAGTTCCTGCAGCAGGACCGGCGCAGCGTCTACGGCGCCAGCGCCAGCCATGCCGTCGAGCACCGCCTGGGCGGACTGCCGGCGCGCAGCGAGGTGGGCGCGCAGCTGCGCCACGACCGCATCCGCGTGGGCCTGTTCGACACCGTGGAGCGCCGCATCACCCACACCACGCGCGACGACGAGGTGCGCCAGACGCAACTGGGGCTGTACGGCCAGACCGCCGTCGAGCTGACGCCCTGGCTGCGCGCCATCGCCGGCCTGCGGGCCGACCAGGCGCGCTTCCAGGTCGACAGCCTCACCGACGGTGCCAACTCGGGCCGCAGCTCGGCGCGGCTGTTCTCGCCCAAGCTGTCGCTGATCGCCGGCCCCTGGGCCAGCACCGAGTTCTTCATCAACGCCGGCCGCGGCTTCCACAGCAACGACGCGCGCGGCACCACCGCCACGCGGGACCCGAAGAGCGGGGAGGCCGTCGACAAGGTGCCGGGCCTCGTCGCCGCCCGCGGCCTGGAGCTGGGCGCGCGCACCGAATGGCTGCCGGGCCTGCAGAGCTCGCTGGCGCTGTGGAAGCTGGACTTCGACTCCGAGCTCGTCTACGTGGGCGATGCCGGCGCCACCGAGGCCGGCCGGCCCACGCGGCGCCGCGGCATCGAGTGGAACAACCGCTACGTGCCGGTGCCGTGGCTGCTCATCGACGCCGACCTGGCCTGGACGCATGCCCGCTTCTCCGATGCCGACGCGGCCGGCAACCGCATCCCCAACGCGGTCGACAAGGTCGCGTCCGTCGCCGTCACGCTGCGCGAGCTGGGCCCGTGGTCGGCCAGCCTGCAGTGGCGCTACCTGGGCTCGGGCGCGCTCATCGAGGACAACAGCGTGCGCTCGCGCTCGTCGCTGACGACCAACCTGCGCGTCAGCCGCAAGCTGTGGGACAGGGCCGAGGTGACCCTCGACGTCTTCAACCTGGGCAACCGCAAGGTCAACGACATCGAGTACTTCTACGAGTCGCAGCTGCCGGGTGAGCCCGCGCCGGTGGCCGACAGGCATATCCACCCCGCCGAGCCGCGCACCGTGCGCGTGACCTTCAAGCTGGGGTTCTGACGCCCGCCCGGCGCCGCCGTGCGGTGCCCGGGCCGACCGGAGATGTGGATGACCATCGACGACGACTTCGACGCGGTCGAGGCGGGGCGCCGCCTCGGCCACGACCTGCACCGGCTCAGCGCCATCGCACCGCAGGCGGACTGGCCGCAGGCCGTGCGCGAGGGCTTCACCGCCGCCACCGCGGGGCAGGGCGCCCGGCCGCGCCACGACGACCGCTTCGTGCGCAAGTGGCTGCAGCTGCGGCTGGGCGCGCTGGCCCGGGGCCGGGCGGTGGCGCCCGACGTCACGGTCGAGCTGCTGCGCCGGCTGGACATCAGCCACTGCCCGGTGACGCGCGAGCCGCTGACCCACGCGACGCGGCTGGGCAGCGACGCGTCGGTGGACCGGCTCAACAACGACGGCGCCTACGCGGCGTCCAACCTGGCGATGCTGTCGGCCCGCGTGAACCGCGCCAAGGGCACGCGCGGCTTTGCCGAGGTGTGGGCGCTGTCGCAGCGCACGGACGTGGCCCACGGCCTCGCGCCCATCGAGTGGCTGCGGCTGGCCGTGCTGATGCTGGGCCCGGCCCATGCCGACCGGCCGCTGGACGTGCCCGCGCTGCCGCTGTGCGCGCCGCTGCCGCCCACGTCTGTGCGCACGGCGCTGCAACAGCTGCAGCGGCTGCTGACGCTGAATGCGGGCCAGGCGGCGTCGCGCAACCGGCTGCTGCGCGGCCTGCTGCCGGCCTGCGGCAGCGCGGTGGCCGAGGCGCGGCTGCGGCTGCTGGCCGATGCGGTGCACATGGGGCTGAAGCGGCTGGCGCCGGACGAGCCCTGCTGGGACGTCTGGCTGCAGCCGGGCCTGATGGCGGCGCTGGCCGCGTGGCGCGACGCGCTGGGTGACGGCGCCTGGGCGCGCGTGGCCTGGACGGCCGGCCAGATCGCCGGCGGCCACCCGGTCAACCGCCGCGAGCTGGACCCGTGGCGGCTGGCCACCCGGGGTTATCTGCCGCTCACCGGCGCTGTCGGTGGCAGCTTGGCTGCCCGCCGCTGACGCCGTCCGCGAACGCCGCGTCTGCGGCGATTGCCAGCGCGTGTGCGCGCAGGCAGCATCGGCCGCATGTCGTTGCCGTACCTGTCCCGCGTGCTCTCACCCCCGCGCCTGCTGCCGCTGCTGATGGCGCTGACCCTGGCCTCGCCCGTCTGCGCCGCCGAGGCACTGGCGCCGCTGCGCGTGGTCACCGGCGACCTGCCGCCGTTCGCCGTCGACGGCCAGCCGGAGCACCCCGGCGTGCTGGTCGAGCTGGTGGAGTTGTTGCTCAGGCGCTGCGGCCAGCCGGCCCGCGCGGAGTTCTTCCCGTGGGCGCGGGCGCTGGCCACGGCGAGCAGCCAGCCCCGCGTCGCCATCCTGCCGCTGACGCGCACGCCGGAGCGCGACGCGCAGTTCCAGTGGCTGCTCAAGCTCTACGTGCAGCACTTCGTGTTCATCAACCGCATCGGCCAGCCGCCGGTGACCGGCCTGGAGCAGGCCCGCCAGCTGCGCGTGGCAGTGCTGCGCGGCTCGCCCAACCTGGCGCAGCTGCAGCGCCACGGGTTCAGCGCCGGCCAGGTGACGCAGGCCAGCAGCGTCGACGACATGCTGCGCATGCTGGACCGCGGCGTGGTGGACGCGATCTACGGCGGCGACGTCATCAACATGGACAAGGTGCGCAACAGCGGCCGCGACCCGGCGGTCTACCAGGTCGGGCTGCCGCTGGAGTCCGGCGAGATCTGGCTGGCCGCCAGCGCCGGCTTCAGCGACGCCGACCGGCAGCAGCTGAAGGAGGCCCACCAGGCGCTGCTGCGCGACGGGGCCGTGGAGCGGCTGTTCCGCGGCTACGGCATCAAGCCGCGCGCGGACGACATCCGCTGATCACCAGGGCGGCGCTTCCTCGCTGACCGCTTCGGTGGGTTCCGGCAGGCTGGCCGGCACGGGCGCCGGCGCGGCGCCCGCGGCGAAGTCGTGCTCGCCGCCCAGGCCCTCGATGAGTGCCGGGATCAGGCCGCTCAACTCGCCGGTGGCCAGCGCCATGTCGGCGTCGAAGGCCTCGTCGCCGCTGGCCTCGGGCCGGCCCTCGAAGGCCAGGTCCAGGAAGCTGATCTTCTTGATCGCGAAGCCCTCGGTCAGCGTGAAGGACACGCGTTCCTTGTAGCTCAGCGCCAGCCGCGTGGGCATCTTGCCGCTGGTCAGGTGGGCGCGGACCTCGTCGATGTCCAGCGGGTGGCGGGCGTAGCGCACGACGGGTTTCTGGTCGTCGCTGCCCTTCAACTCGCACTCGCGCTCGATCTGGAAGCCCTCGGGCGTCACGCCGTCCAGCAGCCAGGCGGCCATGCAGGCAGCGGGGCTCTCGGCCGTCTGCACCAGCTGCAGGCTGAGGCCGGGGCTGGCCTGGATCAGCATCGTGACGACCTCGTCGGCGCGGCTGCTGGAGCCGGCGTCGACGAACAGCAGGCCTTGCGCGGGCGCGATCCACACCTGCGTGGCCGAGGTCTTCGTGAAGGCTCGCGGCAGCAGCTCGTGCGTGGCCTGTTCCTTCAGGTCCTTCTTGGCCTTCTTGCCGGGCTTGCGGCCGGTGGTTTCCTCGATGTGCTCGGCCAGCTCGTCGACGCGCTCCTGCACGACGGAGGACGGCAGCAGCCGCGCCTCGCGCTTGAGCTTGATGAGCCAGTGGCCGTCGACGACCTCGACGAGGGGGGCGTGCTCGACGCCGCGCGGCGGCGCCCAGCCCACGGCCAGCGGCTGGGTGGGGGCGCAGGCCAGGAAGGGTTCCTTGGCGAGTTGTTCGCCGAGCAGTTGGGCGTCGGCCGTCCAGCCTTCGCCGATGCGGTAGGTGATCAGGTTCTTGAACATGGGCGCTGAAGAAACGAGAAGCCCGCCAGCGGCGGGCTTCGGAATGCAGGCGCCGATTGTCTCAGGTCTGGCGCCGCCGCCCGGCGAGCAGCGCGGCGGCGCCGGCCAGCCACAGGCAGTACGTCGCGGGTTCGGGCACGGCCGTCGTGATGGCCTGCATGGTGCCGGTGAAGCTGCCCGGCGCCACGAAGCTCAGCCCGGTGACGAAGCCGGTCACGTCGAACGCGTTGACGTTGGCCGAGGCCTCGATGCCGCGGATCTGGAAACGGTCCACGCCGCCAGCGAAGCCGTGGGCGACGAAGTCGAAGCTGGTACCCGCGGCCACGCCGCCAGCGCTCAACTGCCACGCGCCGGCGTTCCAGGTCCACACCTCGTACAGCCCGTCGCCGACGTTGCTGGCCACCTGCACGGCCTTGAAGTTGGGGTCGCCCGCGCCGGTGGCGTAGCTGAAGCCGGTGGCGACGACGGGGTCGATGAAGGTGATGTGGTCGGGCCCCACGTCGTCGACGTGAAAGCCGTACAGCGGCCCGGCCAGCGCGCCGCTGGTGGTGGGCACCGGCTGCAGCGTCGGCAGCGCGATGTTGCTGACGTTGCCGGGCAGCGTGGCCGGGTTGATGGGCGTGAAGTCGAAATAGGAGCTGGAGCGCGAGACCACCGTGCCGTCGGCGCGGTTGTGGGACAGGTCGATGCTGATGGCGTAGCTGGTGCCGAAACTCAGCACGCCGGCCGGCAGCGTGAAGCTGGTGCTGCCCAGCGCGGGGCTCTGCCACAGCAGGTCGGCCTGCTGGAAGCTGGTGGCGGCGCCGTAGCGGGCCTCGACGGTGACCGGATGGCTGACATCCTGCACGCGGATGCGCATCTGGTCGATGCCGTTGGGCGTGCTGGCGGGCAGCGTCCAGCTGATCGTGGGCGTGAGGCCGGCGCCGTTGATGCTCATGGACTGCACGAACGGCATGGCGCCGGCATCGCCCAGCGTGGGTGTCCAGACGAAGGCGGTGTCGTTGCGCGGAAAGGCGCTGGAGGCGGACAGCAGCAGCAGCCGGGCGCCGGTCTGCTCGGCGTTGTAGGCGTTGGACGCGTAGTACTGGTGCGGCAGCAGCGTCCAGTCGCGCTCGAAGAGGCGCTGTCTGACCCAGTCGGGGTCGGTCGAGAAGGCGTCGCAGGTCTTGCCGTTGGGGCAGATGCCGGAGACGCCGTAGACGTAGCTGCTGCCGGCCGGCGGCTGCACGTTCTGCACGCCCCAGACGACGATGTCGCCGGTGGCGTGGTTGCCGCTGTTGGCGCTGTTGTTCTGGCGGATCTGGAAGGGGTTCTCGGCGGTGGGCGTGGCCGCCATGGCGGTGGCCGCAGCAAGCAGGCCGGTCAGGACGAGGCAGTTCTTCATCGTGAGGCTCCTGGCGAGAGGCCTGGAGCCTAGTGACGAGGGGGCCGCCTCACATCCCCAGCGCTGGGGATGCCGGCGCGTCAGCCCTGGGCCATCACCTGGCGCAGCAACTGTTCGAACACCTCGACCGACTGGCCGCCCTGGATCAGGTGGCGCTGGTTGACGACGATGGCCGGTACGGCGTGGATGCCCTGGGCGTGCACCTGCGCTTCGGCCTCGGCCACGTCGGTGTCGTAGCGCCGGCTGGCGAGCAGCTCGCGCGCCTGATCCTCGGGCAGGCCGGCGGCCACGGCCTGTTCCAGCAGCACGGCCGGGTCGGACACGTTGCGGCCGTCGGTGAAGTAGGCCTTCAGCAGCCCGACCTTGAGCGTGCGCTGCACGGCGCCGCCGAAGGCCTCGTCGGCCCAGTGCAGCAGGCGGTGCGCGTCGCGGGTGTTGTAGATGCGGCTGCGCGCCGCCATGCGGAAGTCGAAGCCCAGCGCCGCGCCGCGCTCGCGGATGGCCTCGCGCGTACCGGCCAGCTGCGCCGGGCTGGCACCGTACTTCTCGGCCAGGTGCTCCTCGATGTCCTGACCCTCGGCGCCCATGGCCGGGTTCAGCTCGAAGGGGTGGAAATGCAGGTCCAGCGTCAGGCCCGGGATGCGCGCCGCGGCGGTTTCCAGCGAATACAGCCCGATGGCGCACCAGGGGCAGACGATGTCGGAGATGAAGTCGATACGCATGGCCGGCATTTTCGGCGCTGGGCTTCAACCCCGGCATTTGCAAGGTGGCTGCAAATGTGAAGGGGTTGCAATTGGGGGCGGCGAGGGGGCTTGTGAAGCCGGGAAAGACGGGGGCTAATACTTGCCAACTGCTCGGCAGCCCGCTTACCGCCATGCCTTTCATGCACTTCGGACATCGCAGCTCCTGGACGCGCGGCCTGCTCGCGGGCCTGGCGGTCTGGGCCGGCGCCGCCGCCGCCCAGGACGCCGACCGGCCTGCCACGACCGGGCTGCGCATCAGCGGGTTCGGCACGCTGGGCGTCAGCGAGGTGGAGGCGCCGCCGACCTGGGGGTTCCGGCGCGAGCTGACTCAGCCCGCCCGGCCCGGCCGTTGGCGAGCGGACGTGGACACCCGGCTGGGCGTGCAGGCGAACTACAGCATCGGCACGTCGCTGGAGCTGGTGGCCCAGGGCATCGCCAAGAAGCGCGGTGCGTTCGCCGCGGACAGCGATGCGCTGGAATGGGCCTACGCCAGCTACCGGCCCGATGCCGAGTGGACGCTGCGTGCGGGCCGCGTCAATGTCGACACCTTCCTGATGGCCGACTACCGCAACGTCGGCTTCGGCTTTCTCAGCATCCGCCCGCCGGTGGAGTTCTATGCCCGGCTGCCGACGACGCTGGATGGCGGCGACGTCGCGCGCAGCTGGATCGTCGGCGACGCGCAGTGGCGCGCCAAGCTGATGGCTGGCGCCACGCGCATCGGCGACGTGAACTTCTCCGAAGCCGGTCGGCTGAACTCGGTGCTGGGCGGCATGGTGTCGCGCGAGCAGGGCGGCTGGCTGCTGCGGGCCAGCATCGCCCGCGCGCGCATCGACTTCAAGCAGGATGACGCGCAGCGCGCCGCGCTGGCAGCGCTGGGCCAGCTCGGCGCTCTGCCGCTGCCCACGGTGGCGGCGCCGGCGCAGCAGCTGCGCGAGCGGCTGGGCGCCAACGGCATCCAGGCGCTCTTCACGGAGGTGGGCCTGCGCTTTGAAGGCAGCGACTGGCAGGGCAGCGCCGAGTTCGTGCGCGTGTCGGCCGCGCCGCTGTCAGTGGAGCGCACGTTCTACGCGATGCTGGGCTATCGGCTGGGTGAGTGGACGCCGTTCGTCGGCCATGGCCGCTCCCGCAACGCGGTGGCGGCGCTCGATCCGCCGGCCTGGCAGCAGGTGCTGACGCCGGTGCTGGGCCCGGCCGCCGCGGCCGAGGCGCAGGGGCTGGGCACGGCGGTGGCAGCGGTGCTCAACGGCGGGCGGCTGGTGCAGTCCAGCTGGTCCTGCGGCGTGCGCTGGGACTTCCACGCCCAGGCGGCGCTGAAGCTGCAGTGGGACCGCGTGAAGGTGGCGCGCGGCGGCGGGTCGCTGTGGTCGGGCGCGGACGGCTCGGCGGGCCGCGCGCGCGTGGCGACGGCGGTGGTGGACTTCATCTTCTGAGCGCCATGCCCGCCCGCGCCCTTCGCCGCCCCCTCGCCGCCGTGCTGCTGGCCCTGCTGGCGGCGTTGCCTGCCCGGGCGGACTTCTATGTCGTCGTCAACGCCAACAACCCGCTGCGCGCGCTGACGCAGAAGGAGGCGGTGGACCTGTTCATGGGCCGCAGCCGGGCCTTCGCCAACGGCGACCTCGCGCTGATCTTCGACCTGCCGCGCGACCACCCGCGCCGCGCCGCCTTCTACCAGGCGCTGACGGGCATGAGCGCTGCGCAGGTCAACAGCTACTGGTCGCGGCTGATGTTCTCGGGCCAGAGCGTTCCGCCGCAGGCACTGCCCGACGAGACGGCCATGGCTGGCATCCTGCGCCGCAACCCCAGCGCGCTGGGCTGGCTGGGCTGCGAGCCGACGGAGCCGGGCTTGCGCACCGTGCTGGTCCTGAAGGAGGCGGCCGCCAAATGACGACGCCTGCACCGCGGGTGCGTGGTGCCAACAGCCTGCAACTGCGCTTCATGCTGCTGGTGTTTGCCAGCGCCACGCTGCTGGCGCTGGTGGCCGCCGGCATCGCCTACCAGCTGGGGCAGGCGCGCGCGCTGGCCAGCGGCCGCAGCAGCGTGCAGGCGCTGGCCATGGCCGTGGAGGCGACGCTGGCCATCGGCGCCTATGCCCGGGACGAGGTGCTGCTGCAGGAGGTGGCCGGCGGCCTGGCGCGCAACGAGCTGGTGGACGTGGTGGAGGTGGTGGCCGCCGACGGCCGGGCGCTGGCCAAGGTGGTGCGCAAGGGGGCCAGCGAGCACGCGGACGCGACGCTGCTGACGCGGCCGCTGGTGTCGCCCTTCGACGCCCGGGAGAACCTGGGCCAGCTGCGCATCCGCCTGAACGACGCGCGGGTGCGCGCCGACGCCAACCAGGAGGCCTACATGCTGGCCGCGGCGATGGCCGGACAGGCGGCGCTGCTGGCGCTGATGCTGTACCTGTTGGCTGCGCGCCTGGTGTCCAGCCCCATCGTGCGCCTGGCCAGCGCGCTGCGCCGCATGACGCCGGGCAGCGGCGAGCGGCTGCAGACGCCCGACAGCCACGCGGCCGACGAGATCGGTGTGCTGATCGCCGGCGCCAACGCGCTGCTGGACGCCAACGAGCGGCAGCTGCAGACCGAGCGCGCGTTGCGGGCCGAGGTGGAGGCGATGGAGGCGCAGTACCGGCAGATCTTCGACGCGAGCAGCGCCGGCATCTTCGTGCTGGACGAGGCGGGCCACCTCATCAACGGCAACCCCATGGTGTCGCGCCTGGTGGGCCTGCCGATGGACGAGCTGCGCCTGCTCGGCCAGCACGACTTTGTCGGCCGCGTCTTCAGCCGCCCCGAGCAGGTGCGGCAGATGATCGACGAGGCGGCGCGGCGCGGCGAGACGGTGTCGGCCGACCTGGAGCTGGCGCCGCAGGGCGACGTGCGGCGCTGGGTGCACTGCCTGGTGTCCGTGCCGCGCGAGGGCGCGCGGACGGTGGAGGGCGTTATCTACGACATCACCGAGCGCAAGAGCGACGAGAACGCCGTGCGCCACCTGGCCGAGCATGACGCGCTGACGCAGCTGAAGAACCGCGGCGCCGGCCAGGCGGTGCTGGAGCGCTTCGTCGCCGACGCGCGCGACCGCGGCGGGCTGCTCAGCGTGGCCTGCATCGACCTCGACGGCTTCAAGCAGATCAACGACACGCACGGCCATGCGGCCGGTGACGAGGTGCTGGTGGCCTGCGCCGAGCGCATGCGGGCCGCGGTGCGGCGCTCGTCCGACCTGGTCGCGCGGCTGGGCGGCGACGAGTTCCTCGTCGCGCTGCGCGACGTGGGGCCGGGCGATGCGGTGCTGGCCCAGGTCATGCAGGCGCTGCTGGACGGGCTGTCGCGGCCCATCCCGCTGTCGTCCGGCCTGACGGTGCGTGTGGGCGTCAGCATCGGCGTGGCCTGCCTGCCCGCGCACGGCGTGGAGCCGCAGGCGCTGGTGCGGGCCGCCGACGAGGCGCTCTATCACGTCAAGAAGAACGGGAAATTGGCTTTTGCGTTAGCGTTGCCGGCCTGACATCCTCGACGCTCCGATGACCGACTACACCCCGCCCCAGGTCTGGACCTGGAACAAGGCCAATGGCGGCCAGTTCGCCAACATCAATCGCCCCGTCTCCGGGCCCACGCACGACAAGGCGCTGCCTGTCGGCGAACACCCGCTGCAGCTGTACTCGCTGGGCACGCCCAACGGCGCGAAGGTGACCGTCATGCTGGAAGAACTGCTGGAGGCCGGCCACACGGGCGCCGAGTACGACGCCTGGCTGATCCGCATCAACGAGGGCGAGCAGTTCGGCAGCGGCTTCGTCGCCGCCAACCCGAACTCCAAGATCCCGGCGCTGGTGGACCGCAGCGGGCCCGAGCCGGTGCGCGTGTTCGAGTCCGGCGCCATCCTTGTCTACCTCGCCGAGAAGTTCGGCGGCGCCTTCCTGCCGGCGGGCGGTGCAGCGCGCGCCGAGTGCCTGAGCTGGCTGTTCTGGCAGATGGGCAGCACCCCGTTCCTGGGCGGCGGCTTCGGGCATTTCTATGCCTACGCGCCCACCAAGCAGGAGTACCCCATCGACCGCTACGCGATGGAGGTCAAGCGCCAGCTGGACGTGCTGGACCGGCTGCTGGCTGAGCGCCGGTTTCTCGCGGGCGACGACTACACCGTCGCCGACATGGCCACCTGGCCCTGGTACGGCGCGCTGGCGAAGGGGCAGCTCTACGGTGCGGGCGAGTTCCTGTCGGTGCACGAGTACGAGCACGTCATCCGCTGGGCCGACGAGATCGCGCAGCGCCCGGCTGTGCAGCGCGGCCGCAAGGTCAACCGCACCTGGGGCGAACCGCACAACCAGCTGCACGAGCGCCATGACGCCAGCGACTTCGAGCTCAAGACGCAGGACAAGCTGGCGCCGGCAGCATGATCACCCTCTACGACTGCGCCACCGCGCCCAGCCCGCGCCGTGCGCGCATCCTGCTGGCCGAGAAGCGCGTGCCGCACGAGACCGTGCAGGTGGACCTGCGCAGCGGCGAGCAGCTGGGGGAGGCCTTCCGGCGCATCAACCCGCAGTGCACGGTGCCGGCGCTGGTGACCGACGAAGGCCCGGTGCTGACCGACAACGCGGCCATCGCGGCCTACCTGGAGGCGCGCTTTCCCGAGCCGCCGCTGCTGGGCCGCACGGCGCTGGACAAGGCCGAGATTGCCGGCTGGCAGTGGCGTGTCGAATTCGAAGGGCTGGCCGCGATTGCCGAGGCGTTCCGCAACAGCAGCCCGGCGATGGCCGGCCGCGCGCTGACCGGGCCGGTGGACTACGCGCAGATCCCCGAGCTGGCCCAGCGCGGCCTGGCGCGGGTGCAGCGGTTCTTCACGACGTTGAACGACCACCTCGCCGGCCGTGAGTTCATCGCGGCGGGGCAGTTCAGCGTCGTCGACATCACGGCCGTCGTGGCGGTGGACTTTGCGCGGGTGGTGAAGATCAAGCCCGGCGACGAGCACCCGCATCTGCGCCGCTGGCGCGAGGCGATGCAGGCGCGCGGGACCATGGGCTGAAGCGCAGCAGCAGCGCATCCAGCACGGCGCCCAGCGCCACGCCCACCGTGTAGGCCAGCAGGTCCGGCGCGTGGAACGTGGAGCCCAGCACCAGGTGCCCGGGCGTCGTGTGCCGCACCGCGTTGATCCAGTCCGCCTGGTAGAGCTGGCTGAACTCGACGGCGAACGACGTGGCCAGCGCCGCGGCAGCCACGCGGCCGACCGGCCAGCCGGGCCGCGCGATGCCCCAGAGCAGCAGCACCATCAGCGCCCACAGTGCATCGCCCGGGTACTTGCCGAGCGCCTCGGGCAGCAGCAGCGGGAACCTGCGCGATGCGAGGCCGGCAGCGATGACCGCCAGCACCAGCACAGTATGGCGCGTGCGGCTTCTGCGCATCAACGGCGCCCCGCCTTTTCCAGCGTGACGACCTGTTCCAGCAGGTAGGGCCGGTCGCGCTCGAAGAAGCTCTTGTCGATGTTGGTGTTGGGCAGGTACAGGAACTTCATGCGTGTGTTCTTCAGCAGCTTCAGGCTGTCGCCGAAGTAGCGGTTGAACAGCCGGTCCAGCTGGCCGTTCGCGTAGGCCTTCTTCAGCCCGTACTCCAGCCGCTGCGCGAGCACGGGCTGGTGCTTCGCGACGAAGAAGTACATCGGGATGTAGGTGAACACGGCGAAGTTGTCGACGACAAGCAGGCCCGGGTGGGCGTCGGCCTGCGCGCGCAGTTCGGGCGCCACCTCGTAGACGCTGCGCATCAGCAGCTGGAAGCGGCCCGAGTGCAGCATGGGGATCAGCGTCGGGTGCGCGCCACCGTAGACGACCTTGAAGCCGTTGCCCTCCAGCAGCGGCGCGGTGGACCAGCCGGGGCCCTGGCCGATGGTCAGCGCCCGCAGGTCGTCGATGGTGCGGACCGATTCATAGGCCGGCAGCTCGCTCTGGCGACCGAGGAAGAAACGGAAGCTGGCCAGCCCGCGCATGACTGGTACGCGCACCGGCAGCGCGCCGTCCAGCCATTCCTGCGTGGGCATGGCCACGGCGACGGACAGCTGGCCGCTGTCCAGCTCCAGCAGCTGGCGGCGGATGACGGTCTCCTCGCGCTGCTGCACGAGGCGGTAGGGGCCGTAGCGGTCGGTGGACAGCCGCAGCGCGAGCGCCAGCAACTGGTCGGCGTAGGCGCGGTGCGGCGCCTCGCGCTCCATGTAGGGGATGGTGACGACCTGCGGCGGCGGCGGCGCCGCTGCCGCCGGCTGCGCGGTCAGCAGCCAAAGCCCCAGCAGCGCCCACCCGCCGTGCATGGGTTCAGAGCCGGCGGTCGCTGGGGCGCGCCAGGTAGAACCATTCGGTGCCCGGCAGTGACTTCACGTTCGGGAACACGATGCGCCCCTCGCTGGGCGCCAGCACGGCCTCGCCGCTGGCGCGGGTGCCGATCTTCTGGCCGTGCTCGATGGCGTCGAAGCTGGCCCAGGCCTGCTCGAACGCGTCGCCCATGTCCTCGCGGTCGATGACGTCGTAGAGCTGGAGCACCTCGGGCGGTTGCGTGGGCTGGTGCGCTGCGACGGCGCTCTCGTCCAGCATGCCCAGGAACACCAGCGCGCGCAGGATGGCGAGCCGCGCCACCTCGGGGCCGTTGGGGTCCAGGTGCTGGCCGCATTCCAGCGTGATGGCCCAGCCGCCGGTGGAGCGCATGTACTCGGTGGTGCCGACGCCGTAGTGCGGGTCGGAGATCAGCGACGCGCGGCGCGAGCCGTCGTGGCTGCGCTGCTGGCGGCGGGCGATGCCCAGGGCGTAGGTCGACAGCCAGCCCTCGACGATGCGCGTGACGCCCAGGGCGGCGGCCAGCGCGGACTCGGTGGCCTCCTGCGAGAACGGCTCCAGCTCGCCGCTGTTGTTGCGCGGGCCGATCATCGCGAACGCCGGGCCGTTGCCCTGGAAGCTGTGCAGGTCGAGGATGCCGTCGTGCTGCGCGATCAGCGGGCACAGCACGCGCGCGATGCGGTCCTCGAAGTCCTGCGCAATGATGGGCGGGCGCAGGTTGCGGTTCAGGTTGCGGTCACCCTCGCGGCGGTCCAGCTGGTTGGCCAGCGGGTTGACGATGGGCACGAAGGTCAGCGTGCCGCGCTTGAGCGTCAGCTCGCCGGCGTCCAGCTGCCGGATGATCTCGGTCATTGCCCGGGTGCCGTGGATCTCGTTGCCGTGCACCGCGCCGGTCACGAGGAAACGCGGGCCGGGCTGCAGGCCGGCGAACTGGTGGATGCGCAGGGAAGTAGGCTGGCTGGACATGGATTCAGGGCTTGAACAGGGCGGAAGACGACAGGGCCTGGCCGGCAGCGAACACGCGGCGCGGCAGGTCGCCCACGGGCTGGCCGGCGCGGCAGGCGACGAGGCGGTAGAGGGTGGCGAAGGCGAAGTCGGGCGGCGCCTCGCCGGCGCCCAGCACCAGCTCGCCACCGCGGCGCACGGCGTCGGCCAGGAAGGCGGGCAGGCGCAGGTGATACGGGTTGCGCGCGATCTCGCCCGTGTGACGCTCCAGCGCGGCGATGAGCCGGGCGGTGTCGGCGATGCTGGATTCGACGAGCGCGTTGGGCGTGGCCTGCGTGGACCAGAACTCGGTCAGCGCCAGCACCGTGTCCAGCCGCGCGGCGGCGATGGCCTGCACGACGAGCTGGTGGACGCCGCGGTGGCTGGGGTTGTCGTCCAGCGGATGCGGCGCGAGCACGAGGGCGGGGCGGTGCTCGGCGAGGAGGGCGGCGAGCGCCTGGACCTGCGCGGGCTGCATGGCATCGGCGCGCACGTCGGACAGGCCGTCTTCACCGACGCGGATGCAGTCGAAGCCCAGCACGCCGCAGGCGTCCAGCAGCTCGGCCCAGCGCGCCTCGCGGCGCTCGGTATTGCTGCCCAACGTGACGGCCACGTTGCTGACGCGCCAGCCGGCCTCCTGGCGCAGCCGCAACGGCAGCGCGCCGACGATGCATTCGTCGTCGGGGTGGGGCGCGAAGATCAGGCAGTGGCCCGGCGCGGCCTCGGGCGCCGGTGCGGCGTGGCGGTCCGGCGGGCTGCCCAGCAGGGCGGCGAATCGGGTCAGGTGCTCGCGCCAGCGCGCGAGGTCGGCTTCCAGGGACATGCCGGCATCCTACCGAGACGCCGGTTTCGCCGGCCAGGTGGCCAGCAGCACACCTGCCAGGGCCAGGCCATAGGCGAGTGCCTGCTGGGGCGACAGCGCCTCGCCCAGCGCCAGGCCGACGAGCGCCGTCGTGATGGGCAGGAACACGCTGAAGACGCCGGCCTTGGCGGCGGGCAGGCCCCGCAGGCCGGCCATCCACAGCCACACGGTGATGACGCTGGCCGTGGCCGAGTAGTAGGCGAGCAGCCCCCAGTCCTGCACGCGGGGCGCCGAGAAATCAAAGCTCAGGCCCTGCCAGACCGCCAGCGGCGTGACCAGCACCAGCCCCCACAGGTTGATCAGCGCGCTGATGCGCTTGGGGCCCAGCCCGGCCGTCAGCTGCTTGCCGATGACGACGTAGCAGGCCTCGCACAGCACGGCGGCGATGAGCAGCAGCGCCCCGACGAGCGTCGTGTCGGCGCCGCCGTGCTTGCCGGTGGCCACCAGCGCAATGCCGCCCACGGCGCAGGCGATGCCGGCCAGCGTGCGCGTGCCCAGTTGTTCGCGCAGGAAGACGCGGCTCAGCAGCGCCACTGCCGCCGGGATGCCGGCCATGATGACGCCCGCGACGACGGCCGAGCTCTGCCGCAGGCCGAACAGCATGCAGATGGAGAACAGGAAGTTGCCGAGGAAGGATTCGAGGAACAGCAGCAGCCGCGAGCGCGCATCCAGCGGCGCCTCGTGTGCCGGCTTCTTCAGCCACGGCAGCATCAGCAGCGCCGCAAAGCCGAAGCGCAGGCCGGCCAGCAGGAAGATCGGGAACGCCGCGACCAGCAGCTTGGACAGGCCGACATAGCTGCCCACCAGGGTCATGCTGGTGGCCAGCAGCGCGTAGGAGCGCCAGGGAATGGGATGCATCTGAATGGGTCTTTCGGGCCGAGCGCCGGGCCGCCCCAAGCCGGCCCGCGGGCCGATGTGCGAGCGGCTCGACGCCGCGAGCATCGCCGTCCCCTCGGGGGACCGACTGGGCGCGCCCGCGTTCAGCGTGGCGCGACCAGGCGAGGGGTCAATCGATCTGCAATGCGATGAACTGCGTGAACTGCGCCGGATTGAAGTTGTTGTCGGACACCAGGATCAGCGTGCGCTTGCCGTTTACCAGCGGGCCGAACGTGATGCCCTCGATGTTGTCCAGCGCCAGCACGCTGCCGTCGTCGTTGGTCAGCGAGGACAGGTCCAGCAGCATGGTGCGCTTGACCGGCACCACGTCGCGGCCCTTGATGCTGGGCCAGCCGGACACGTCCGTCGCGCCGCGGGTGTCGATGCGGTAGAGCTTGATGGTGTTGCTGGTGGGCTGCTTCGTGGACGCGGCGATGCCGGGCGTCACGGCGCCCACCGCGAAGGCGCGCTCGATGACGATGAACTCGGTGCTGGACAGCGCCAGCATGTCCGGCACGCCGTTGGTGGCGAAGTCGCCCGCACGGGCCGGCGCGAACGGCACCGGCGCCACGTCGTAGACGTACTCGGCGCCGGGCTTGCCGGTGTCCAGGTCGAACGACAGCATGCGCGCGCGGCTGGGCCGGCCCACCGCGGTGGGCGCGCTGTCCTGCGCGAGGCCGTTCTCGCTCATGGTCCACAGCGTCTTGCCGTCGGGCGTGATGGCCACGCTCTCGAAGGCCAGGTTGTTGTAGACACCCATGTCGCCCGCGGCCAGGCCGCCGGCGCTGCCCACGGGGTTGTAGTAGCTCGGCACCGCGAACTCGCCGGCCGGGCGGCCGTCGGGGTGCATGCGGCGCATCGTCGGGTTCTGCATGCTGCCCGCGCTGCGCTGGCCCTCGTTGGCCCAGTAGATGAGGTTGCGCCGCGTGTCCAGGCGCAGGCTTTCTGGGTCCACCATGTTGCGGCCGAAGGGCTGGCCGTTGGTGTCGAGGACGGTGGTCATGTTGACCCAGCCCACGCCGGCGTCGCCGGGGTCGGCGCTGCGGCGGAACTTGGACAGGTCCAGCGTCAGTTCATAGAAGCGCGCCGGGCCGCGGTCGCTGCGGTCGTCGCAGATGGCCAGATAGTGGCCGGTGGCGGCGACAAAGTCGATGCTCGACAGCCCCCCGAGCGGCAGGCCGCGGAAGGTCGCGCTGGTGGGCACGATCTGCTGGCCGAGGTAGCTGAGGTTCTGCGCATGTGCGGACCCTGCGAGCAGCAGGGCGAGTAGCCATTTCATGTTCTATGCGGCGCGGCGCAGGGCGCCTCTGAGGGTGTCGATGATGCGTTCGATGTGGCCGCTCTCGATGATGAGCGGCGGCGACAGCGCGATGGTGTCGCCCGTCGTGCGGATGAGCAGGCCTTGTTCCCAGCAGTCCAGGAAGATGTTGAAGGCGCGCTTGGCCGGCTCGCCGGGCAGGGGCTTGAGTTCGATGCCACCGACCAGGCCGATGTTGCGCACGTCGATGACGTTGGGCTCGTCGCGCAGCGAGTGCAGGGCTTGAGCGAACTCGGCCTGCATTGTCGCCGCACGGGTCAGCAGGCCGTCGTCGGCATAGGTGTCCAGCGTCGCCAGCGCGGCCGCGCAGGCCAGCGGGTGGGCGGAGTAGGTGTAGCCGTGGAAGAACTCGATGAGGTGCTCGGGCCCGGTCATGAAGGCGTCGTGGATCTTCTGCTGCGCGAACACCGCGCCCATCGGCACGCAGCCGTTGGTGATGCCCTTGGCCACCGTCATCAGGTCGGGCGTGACGCCGAAGGTCTGCGCGCCGAAGGGGTTGCCGGTGCGGCCGAAGCCGGTGATGACCTCGTCGAAGATCAGCAGGATGCCGTGCTTGTCGCAGATGTCGCGCAGCCGCTGCAGGTAGCCGGCCGGCGGGATCAGCACGCCGGTGGAGCCAGCCACCGGCTCGACGATGACGGCGGCGATGGTGGATGCGTCGTGCAGCGCGATGAGGCGCTCCAGGTCGTCGGCGAACTCGGCGCCGTGCGGCGGGATGCCCACGGAGAACGCGTTGCGCGCCGGGTCGTGCGTGTGGCGGATGTGGTCCACGCCGGCCAGCAGCGTGCCGAACATCTTGCGGTTGGCCACCATGCCGCCCACCGAGATGCCGCCGAAGTTGACGCCGTGGTAGCCGCGCTCGCGGCCGATGAGCCGGGTGCGGGCACCCTCGCCGCGCACGCGGTGATAGGCGATGGCCATCTTCAGCGCCGTCTCCACCGCCTCGGAGCCGGAGTTGGTGAAGAAGATGCGGTTCAGCCCGGCGGGCGTCAGCGCGGCCAGCCGCTCGGCCAGCTCGAACGCCTTGGGGTGGGCCATCTGGAACGGCGGCGCGAAATCCAGCTCCGCGGCTTGCTGCTGGATGGCCTGCACGATCTTCGGCCGGTTGTGGCCGGCGTTGACGCACCACAGGCCGGCGATGCCGTCCAGCACCTCGCGGCCCTTGTCGTCGCGGAAGAACATGCCGTCGGCCTGCGTCAGCAGGCGTGGCGCCTGCTTGAACTGCCGGTTGGCCGTGAACGGCATCCAGTAGGCATCCAGCTTGGAAACGTCGGCGCTCATGCGGGGCTCCTCCTTGGCAAGGGAGCCCGAAGTCTATTCAATTTGACGGACTGGTCAGAATCCGGCGGCGTTTCCACGTGCCGGCCAGCGGCACCAGCTGCACGAGCAGGATGCAGGCGAGCATCAGCCCGCAGCCGGCCAGCCCGGCGGTGTCCAGCCGCTCGCCCAGCAGCACCGCGCCGAAGGCGGCGGCGAACAAGGTCTCGGACGACAGCAAGATGGCCGCGTCCGCCGCCTGCGCGTAGCGCTGCGCGACGACCTGCGCCGTGAACGCGACGCCCACCGACAGCACGCCCGTGTAGAGGATGGGCCCGGCCGCGGCCTGCAGGCCGGCCCAGCGCACCGGCTCGGTGGCGAAGGCCGCCGCCAGCGACAGCAAGCCGCACACGGCGAACTGGCCGCAGGCGACGAGGAAGGGCGCGCCCATGCGGTCGGCCCAGCGGCCCACCATCAGCACGTGCACGGCCCAGGGCACCGCGGAGCCCAGCACCCACAGGTCGCCCAGGCCGATGCGCAACTCGTGCGCGCCCGACAGCAGGAAGGCACCCACCAGGCAGCCGCCGGCCGCCGGCCAGGCCGACCAGTGCGCCACCTGGCGCAGCAGCAGCCAGGCCAGCACGGGCACCAGCGGCACGTAGACGGCCGTCAGGAAGCCGGCGTTGGTGACGCTGGTGTGCTGGATGCCCACCTGCTGCATGACGGCGCCCAGCGTCATCAGCCCGCCCAGGCCGGCGATGTGCCAGCCGTCTGCCCGCGTCAGTGGCCGGCGTTCGCGGCCCAGCCGCCGCCACTCCGCCACGGCCAGCGGCAGCACGACGGCCGCGCCGATCAGGAAGCGCACGCCGGTGAACAGCAGCGGGCCCACGTCGGCCATGCCCTGCTGCTGGGCGACGAAGGCCGAGCCCCAGATCAGCGCGACGAAGGTGAGCAGCAGGTTGGCCTGGATGCGGGTCATCGGGCGCGTCATCCGGCCTGCAGCGCGGCCAGCTCGGCCTCGTCAAAACCGGCGGCGCGGCGGGCCTCGAGGTTGAACGGCGCGCGCAGCCTGGGCGCCTGGTAGCGCGCGGCGAGTTCGGCGTAGGTGGCCACCGGCTCCAGCCCGCGCTGCTCGCACAGGAAGCGATACCAGCGGTTGCCGGCCAGCACGTGGCCCACCTCGTCGTGCAGGATGACGTCGATGATCTCCCCGGCGCGGTGGTCGCCGGCGCCCACCAGCTTGGCGCGCACGGCGGGCGATGCGTCCAGCCCGCGTGCCTCCAGCGTGCGCGGCACGAGCGCGATGCGGGCCAGCAGGTCGTGCTTCGTGCGCTCGGCCATGTCCCACAGCGCGTTGTGCGCGTCGAAGTCGCCGTAGTCGAAGCCCAGCGTCACGAGGTGCTCGCGCAGCAGTGTGAAGTGCTTGGCTTCCTCCTGCGCGATGCGCAGCCAGTCGCGGTAGAAGGCGTCGGGCATGCCGGGGAAGCGCCAGCAGACGTCCAGCGCCAGGTTGATGGCGTTGAACTCGATGTGGGCGATGGCGTGCACCAGCGCGGCAATGCCGGCCGGCGTGCGCATGGAGGGCGGCTTCAGGCGGATGTGCTCGACGAGCTGGGGATGCTCGGGCCGGCCGGGCACGCCGGCGGGCTCGGCCAGGTGGGCGTCGGGGTCCAGCGGCGCCGAGAGGTCCAGGTCCAGCGCCAGTGCCGCCTTGGCCAGCGGGTCGGCAAGGCAGAGGATGTGCAGGGCGAGGGCGCGGGCTTCCATGCCCGGGATTATCGGCAGGCTCAGCCGCGCAGCCGGGCGCTGACGAGCGGGTGCCACAGCCGCTCGTCCCGCAGCGGCGTGTCGGCCGGCAGGCCGGGGTTGCGCAGCTTCAGCCAGCGCCGCTCCGGCAAGGCGGCGCGCTGCAACTGCGGGCCCAGCCGCTGCTCGAACAGCGCGGCGAAGCTGCCGTCGGCCAGCGCCAGGTCCCAGCCGCGCCGCAGCCGCTCGGCCAGCTCGGGCCGGCGCGGGCTGACGAAGAAGTACGAGGGCGCCACGTAGGCGATCAGCCAGCCGCTCAGCACGGCCAGCGCCGGCAGTGCGTCGACGAGCGGGTAGACCTCGATGGCCCCCAGCGCGAACAGGTCGATGCGCTCGCGCACCAGCAGCTCGGGGAAGCTGTCGCGCCGCGTGATGGCCTGCACGGGCCAGCCGTTGGCCTTCAGGATCTGCGTGTCGGGCCAGCTCTCCACCTGGGCCAGGCGCAGCCGGCGGGCGTCGTCCAGGCTGGCAATGCGCTCCAGCTCGGCGCGCCGGCGGGCCAGCGCGATGGGCAGCCGGATGCCGATCAGCCCGCGGTACAGGCACACGCGCACGGCCAGCGCGCGCGCCTCGTGCTGGGCGGTGGTGATGGAGGTGGCGACGTCCAGCTCGTCGCCGGCCAGCTGCAGCAGCGCGCGGCTCTGCGACATGGGCGGCGCGAACGCCAGGCGGTAGGGGCCGTGGCTGGCCCGCGTGCGCTCCAGCAGCAGTGTCAGCACGGCCAGCTCGTAGTTGGGCGCGTCCTGCGGCAGCTGCACCAGCGAGTGCCGGATCAGCGGCCCCGGCCCGGCCGGCGGCGCGGCGGCGCCCAGGGCCGGCAGCAGGCCCAGTGCCGTCAGACAGCGCCTGCGGTCGCGGCTCATCGACATGCGGGCAGGGTACCTAAAATCGCCGCTTTGCGGTCAAGGGAGAACGGGCATGGCCATCTACCAACTGGACGACTGGCTGCCCGACGTGGCCGACACGGCCTTCGTCGCCGACAGCGCCGAGGTCATCGGCCGGGTGACGCTGGAGCAGGGCGTCAGCGTCTGGTTCAACGCCGTGCTGCGCGGCGACAGCGACACGCTGACCATCGGCGCTGGCAGCAACATCCAGGACGGCTCGGTGCTGCACGCCGACCACGGCTTTCCGCTCGTCATCGGCCAGAACGTGACGGTGGGCCACCAGGTCATGCTGCACGGCTGCACCATCGGTGACGAAAGCCTCATCGGCATCGGGGCCGTGGTCTTGAATGGCGCCCGCATCGGCCGCAACTGCATCGTCGGTGCGGGGGCGCTGGTGACCGAGGGCAAGGCATTCCCCGACGGCTCGCTGATCGTCGGCGCGCCGGCCAAGGTGGTGCGCGAGCTGACCGAGGCGCAGATCGCCGGCCTCAAGGCCAGCGCCGCCCACTATGTGAACAACGGCCGCCGCTATGCGGCCGGACTGAAAAGAATCCGATGAGTGAACTCCATAAATTCCTGTTCGATGGCCTGCCGGTGCGCGGCATGCTGGTGCGGCTGACCGACTCCTGGCGCGAGATGCTGGGCCGCCGCGAGCCCGGCCAGGACTACCCGCCCGAGCTGCGCGACATGCTGGGCGAGATGAGCGCCGCGGCCGTGCTGATGCAGGCCAACATCAAGTTCAACGGCGCGCTGGTGCTGCAGGTGTTCGGCGACGGCCCGGTCAAGCTGGCCGTGGCCGAGGCGCAGCCGGACCTGAGCTACCGCGCCACCGCCAAGTGCGTGGGCACCGTGGAGCCGGGCGCGACGCTGGAGGCCATGGTGAACCTGCGCGGCCAGGGCCGCTGCGCGATCACGCTGGACCCCAAGGACAAGTTCCCCGGCCAGCAGCCCTACCAGGGCGTCGTGCCGCTGCACGGCGACCAGCGCGAGCCGCTGCAGAAGATGAGCGAGGTGCTGGAGCACTACATGCTGCAGTCGGAGCAGCTGGACACCAAGCTGGTGCTGGCCGCCAACGGCGACATCGCCGCGGGCCTGCTGATCCAGCGCCTGCCGGTGGAAGGCGAGGGCAACCTGGAAGGGCGCCGGAATGAGGACGACATCGGCCTGTCCGATGCGTTCAACCGCATCTCCATGCTGGCCGCCACGCTGACCGCCGAGGAGCTGCTGACGCTGGACGCCGACACCGTGCTGCGCCGCCTGTTCTGGGAAGAGACGGTGACGCGCTTCGAACCGCAGGCGCCACGCTTCGCGTGCACCTGCTCGCGCGAGCGCGTGGGCCAGATGCTGCTGGGCCTGGGCCGCGAGGAGGTCGACAGCGTGCTGGCCGAGCGCGGCGACGTGGAGATCGGCTGCGACTTCTGCGGCCGCCACTACCGGTTCGACGCGGTCGACGTCGGTGCGCTGTTCACGCCGGCCGGCCAGCAGCCAGAGGGCGGTGCGGCGGCATCGACGCTGCAGTAGGCGCGCGTCTCCTCCGTTGTGAGGATGTCTTCGCGGCTAGTGATTGACGCTGCCGCGGCCAGCTGAGAACTTTGCCGCCGGGCCTGTCCGGCCTGGCGGTGGGAGTTCGGCATGGCGGATGCGAAAGGTGGCGGTCTGGGCGGCTTTCCGTGGACCAGCGCCGCGGTGCTGCTGGCCTTCGTGGCCAGCACGCAGCTCGTGCCGCACGCCTTCGACGCGCTGCGGCCCGCCGAGAAGGCCCGCGCCCAGGCGCCGCTGGACCCGGACCTGGAAGTCAACGCACGGCTGTGGGAAGACCCGTTCGCGGCCGTGCGCCGCTACGAGGTCGAGCGCGCCGAGCGCTGCGAGCGCCTGCGCAAGCAGGCCACGGCTCGCCCCGACGTGGACTGCCAGGGCGGCACGGCCGATGCGCGCAACCCGCGGCAGCTGGTGGCACGGCTGGATGGCGACCATGACCAGCAGCTCGACGACACGCTGATCCTGCTCGGGCTGATGCCCGGCGCCGATTTCGTCGGCGCCGAGGAGGCCCGCCGCCGCATCCGCTACGCGACGCTGGCCGGCCTGCTGGCGCAGGACTATGTGCCGGACAACGCCGAGCGCCTGAGCCTGCTGGAGTTCGACCTGCTGACGCCGGGCCTGGCCTCGTCCACCGCGGTGTCCAAGGACCCGGGCGCTGCGCGCGGCAGCTACGTGGTGCCCTACGAGCTGCTGTCGCTGCGCCGGCGCGACGCCGCCGCCCGGGACGGCGCAGCCGGCGCCACGCGCTACAGCCAGGTCGCCGTCCTGTGGGTGGACGAAAGCTCGCTGCCGCTGCGCAAGCTGGATGCGCTGGCGCGGCTGGTGGAGCAGCTGATGGGCGACGCCGCCCGGCGCCAGGCACGCGAGCGTTTCGGGGAGGGCGAGGCCGTGCCGCGGCTGGCGGTCATCGGGCCGTCGTCCACCGATGCGCTGCGCACCGCGCTGCGCGACCTGCGCTGTGCGGCCGAGCTGAACAACGTGCATGGCATCCGCACCAGCAAGCTGGCGCGCGACGACGCCACCCGTTGCGCCACGCGCGACACCCGCATCGGCGCGGGTCTGCCGGACGACGTGCTGGCCGGCTACCGGCTGCTGTCGCGGGCGCAGTTCTACAACCCGGCGTCCACCGCGCCCATCGCGATGCTGGCCGAGCTGGATGCGCAGGACCACCTGCTGGGCGACCTGGGCCGCCACAGCCTGGACCAGTTCCTCAGCCACCAGTTCGGCCGGTTGACCGGCGACGACCCCGTGGCCCACCCGGTGCGCATGCACCGCACGGTGGGCGACGACACGGACCTGATCAAGCGGCTGGTGGGCGAGCTGCAGCTGCGCCTGCCGGACGAGACCCACCGCATCGTGCTGGTGGCCGAGCGCGACTCCATCTACGCGCAGGCGCTGGTCAGCAAGCTCAAGGAGTCGCTGCCCGGCCCGCTCGCCGAGCGGCTGCAGGTGATCTACTTCTTCCGCGGCATCGACGGCGCCACCACGAAGGAGGGCGCCGCCGTCGCCGCGCCGGCCTCGCCCAAGGCCCAGCCGACGCTGGAATGGCCGGAAAGCCGCGACCAGCTGGACTACCTGCGCCGCCTGGGCGCGCAGCTCAAGCAGAGCGAGGGCGACCCGCGGCTGGCGCCCATCGGCGCCATCGGCATCTTCGCCAACGACGTGCACGACAAGCTGCTGGTGCTGCAGGCGCTGCATGAGGACTTCTCGGACCGCATGTTCTTCACGACCGACCTGGACGCGCGCTACCTGCACCCGCGCACGCAGGCGTTCACGCGCAACCTGGTCGTGGCCAGCAGCCTGCCGCTGGCGTTCTACCCGGTGCCGCCGGGCCGGTTCGACCTGCAGGCCGGCACGCCGCCGCTGCGCGACAACTACCAGACCAGCACGTACGCCGCCGCGCGCCGCGCCGGTTGCCGCAACGATGCCTGCCGGGAGCGCGAGCGCGAGGCGCTGGATGCCGCGCTGAGCCGGCCCTCGGTCTACGAGATCGGCCGCACGCTGAGCGTGCCGCTGGCGGGCTACGCGCTGGCGGAGGCGCCCGACAGCGGCGATGCGGACCGGGTGACCATCGCGCTGGCGATGGCGGCGCTGGTGCTGGGCGGGCTGTTCGTGTGGCCCGGTACGCCCGCCCTGCGCCAGGCCGGCGGCCTGATGAGCGCCGGGCCTGGTGCGCCGCCGCTGTCGCCCACCGCACGGGTGCTGGTGGCGCTGCACGCCGCGTTGCTGGCCTTCATGCTGGCCAGCCTCGTCGAGTTCGTCTGGCCCGGCCGGCCGGGCGTCTGGCATGCGCCGGCGATGGCGGCGGCCGCCGCGGCGACGCTGCTGGTGCTGGGGCGGCTCGCGCTGCGGCCGCTGGTGCTGGCCGTGCTGGTGGCGGGGCTGCTGGCCTGGGCCTGGCCCGTGCGCGTCGCCCAGCCTTGCCCGCACTGCGAACCCATGGCGTGGCTGCAGGGCGTCAGCGCCTGGCCCTCGCACCTGGTGCACCTGCTGGGGCTGTTCCTCATCGTGTGGACGCTGGACTGGGCCTGGGCGGATGCGCAGCAGCGGCTGCGCCAGGACTCGCGCTGGCTGCAACTGGACAGCCCCATCGTGCACACCCACCTGGGCCGGCTGCTGCGCGCCTGGTGGACGCATGGCAGCGTGTTGTTCTGGAAGGCCGGCGTGGGCTTCAGCTGCGACTTCCGCGTGCTGTGGGCCGAGTACGGCGAGCGGGGCGGCGCGCTGCCGCGGGCCGCGCGCTGCCTGTTCTGGTACGGGCTGACGGTCGCGGTGGTGCTGCTGATCTTCGTCAGCGTCAACGGCGTGCAGGTGCCGGCCGTGCCGGTGCGCGGGCAGGAGCATCGGCATCTGGTGGCCGCCGGGTTGTATGCGCTGCTGTTGCTGCTGCCGCTGCTGATCGTCGCCGTGGCGGACTCCATCACGCTGCTGACCCGTTTCGTGCGCCACCTCAACGCCGGCCGCAGCTACTACCCCGAGGCCACCGTGCAAATGTTTGCCCGGGCGCTGGGGCCGGAGCATGCCGCGCTGTGGGCAGACCGCTTCGCCGCCCGGCCGCAGGACCGGGGGCGCACGGCCGCGGACGGGGGCGACGACTTCCTGGTGCACACGCTGCTGGACGACTGGATCGACGTGCGCGTGGTGGCCCGCCGCAGCGCGCCGGTGGCGCGGCTGGTCATCGGCCCGTTCGTCGTCATCGCGCTGCTGGTTGTCGCGCGCAGCCGGCTGTTCGACAACTGGGCGCTGACGCCGGCCATCGCGGTGGGGGTGAGCTTCTACGTGGCGGTGCTGATCGGCCTGACGCTGCTGCTCAAGCAGTCGGCCGAGAACACGCGCCGCCGCGCGCTGGCGTCCATGCAGGCGGACCTGCGCTGGCTGGCCGGCAGCGGCAAGCCGCGCGCCGACCTCGTGGAGCCGTTCAAGCGGCTGATCGCGCAGGTGGAGAACGAGTCCGAGGGCGCGTTCGCGCCGTTCTTCGACCAGCCGCTGCTGAAGGCCATGCTGGTGCCGCTGGGCGGCGCCGGTGGCACCCAGCTGTTCGACTACCTGCTGCTGGGGCGCTGAAGCGCGGCGATGGCCGTCGACAGGCGCTCGCCATCGGCGCCGCGCACGTCCACCCAAGGGATGTTGGCGGTCGTCAGCGCGCTGCGCAGCCGGGCGTCGAAGGCCGCCCGCACGCCCGGGCCATCGCGCAGGAAGCCGTCGGCCTGCCAGGGCAGGTCGGGCGCGCACAGCAGCGTCAGGTCGCAGCGGCGCTGGAAGGCCAGCGCCTCGGCGGTCAGCGACGGGTCGTCGAAGTAGTGCTCGCTGCACAGCGCGGTGATCAGCGGCGTGGTGTCGCAGATCACCAGCGCATGCTCGCGCGCGGCGGCCTCGATGCGGCGCACCTGCTCGTCGGCAATGTGGGCCTGCTCGTGCTGCTGCGGCGTGCGGCCGTGCGTATCGCACCACTCGCGCAGGTATTCGGTGACGAGCCCGGCGGCGAAGCGCGCGGCCAGCGCCTCGGCCAGCGTGGACTTGCCGGTGCACTCCGCACCCAGCAGCGCGACGACGATGCTCAAACCCGCCTCCACGCGCGCCAGCCGATGACGCTTAGCGGGATGAAGCCGGCGTACAGGATGACCGTCAGCCAGTAGCCCTTGAGCCCGAACAGCACGACGCTGACCGCGTTGACGACGATCCAGGTCGGCCAGTTCTCCTCGTACTTGCGCGCCAGCAGCCACTGGCCCAGCAGGCTGGCGACCGTGGGGAAGGCGTCCCACCAGGGCAGGGGGCTGTCGGTGGCCCTGGCGAGGAACAGCCCGAGCAGCGGCCACGCGGCCAGCGTCAGCAGCACGGGCCGCAGCAGACCTCGCAGGCCCAGGCGCCGCACCTTCAGCACGTCGCCCTCACGCGTGCGGCCGAAGCGCCATTGCCACCAGCCCCACAGCGCCAGCGCCGCGAACACCAGCTGCAGCGAGGCCTCGCCGTAGAGCCTGCCGTCCCAGAACAGCGCGAAGTACATCAGCGAGCTGACGAAGGCCAGCGGCCAGGCCAGCAGGTGCACCCGCATGTTGCAGATGACCATCCACACGGCCAGCACGAAGGCGATCACCTCCAGCCACGAGGCCGGGCTGCCGAAAGCGGTGAAGGCCGGCGCCAGCAGCGCCGCCCAGAGCGTGGCCAGCATCAGCGCTGGCCGGCCGGAGCGGAGGCGGCCGTCTTGGCCGCGACGGGCACGAAGACCTCGTCGGACTTGATCATGCCCAGCTCGAAGCGGGCTTTCTCTTCCACCATCTCCAGGCCTTCGCGCAGATCGCGCAGTTCAGCCTGCAGCTGGGCATTGCGGGCGCGGGCCTCGTCGTTGTCGACCCGCGCGGCGGCCACCTCCTCCCGGAGGTGGGCCACATACGGAAGGCTGCCCCGGCCCACCCAGAGCTGGGCTTGGATGGCGATCAGGAAGACCGCCAGGACCAGGGCAAGAACCTTCAAGCGCTTACTTCAGGTTGTAGAACGCCGAACGGCCGGGATAGACGGCCACGTCGCCCAGGTCTTCCTCGATGCGCAGCAGCTGGTTGTACTTGGCCATGCGGTCCGAGCGCGACAGCGAACCCGTCTTGATCTGGCCGGCGTTCAGGCCGACGGCGATGTCGGAGATGGTGCTGTCCTCGGTCTCGCCCGAGCGGTGCGAGATGACGGCCGTGTAGCCGGCGCGCTTGGCCATCTCGATGGCGGCGAAGGTCTCGGTCAGCGTGCCGATCTGGTTGATCTTGATCAGGATCGAGTTGGCGATGCCCTTCTCGATGCCTTCCTGCAGGATCTTGGTGTTGGTGACGAACAGGTCGTCGCCGACGATCTGCACG
Organism: Roseateles sp. GW823-FHT07B05; assembly: GCF_058794515.1. NCBI lineage: Bacteria > Pseudomonadati > Pseudomonadota > Betaproteobacteria > Burkholderiales > Sphaerotilaceae > Roseateles > Roseateles sp. GW823-FHT07B05. The sequence goes on along the minus strand of NZ_JBXAGX010000002.1, from coordinate 130,226 downwards.
TTCTTGCCCAGGCGGTCCGTCAGGATCTTCCAGCCGTCCCAGTCGCCTTCGGCCATGCCGTCTTCGATGGAGATGATGGGGTACTTGTCGACCCAGGTGGCCAGCATGTCGGTCCACTCCTGCGACGACAGCTGGATGCCGCCTTCGCCTTCGAGCACGTACTTGCCGTCCTTGTAGAACTCGCTGGCGGCGCAGTCCAGGCCGATGGCGATCTGCGAACCGGCCTGGTAGCCGGCGTTGTCGATGGCTTGCAGGATCAGCTGGATGGCCGCTTCGTGGCTCTCGACGCTGGGCGCGAAGCCGCCTTCGTCGCCGACGGCGGTGGAGATGTGCTTGTCGTGCAGGATCTTCTTCAGCGCGTGGAAGACCTCGGCGCCCCAGCGCAGCGCTTCGCGGAACGACGGCGCGCCCACGGGGATGATCATCAGCTCTTGCAGGTCCAGCGAGTTGTTCGCGTGGGCGCCGCCGTTGATGACGTTCATCATCGGCACGGGCAGCTGGTTGCCGTTCATGCCGCCGAAGTAGCGGTACAGCGGCAGGCCGGACTCTTCAGCGGCGGCGCGGGCCACGGCCATGGAGACGGCCAGCATCGCGTTGGCGCCCAGGCGGCTCTTGTTCTCGGTGCCGTCCAGGTCGATCAGCGTCTTGTCCAGGAAGGCCTGCTCGGAGGCGTCCAGGCCCAGCACGGCTTCGCTGATCTCGGTGTTGATGTGCTCGACGGCCTTCAGCACGCCCTTGCCCAGGTAGCGGGCCTTGTCGCCGTCACGCAGCTCGATGGCCTCGCGCGAGCCGGTGGACGCGCCCGACGGCACGGCTGCACGGCCCATGACGCCGGACTCCAGCAGCACGTCGCATTCGACGGTGGGGTTGCCGCGGCTGTCGAGGATTTCTCGGCCGACGATGTCAACGATGGCGCTCATTCTTGGGTCTCCAGGGAAGTGAAAAACTAGGCGGCGACAGTGTGCCAAGCGGGCGTTACCGCGTCACAACATCAGGCGCCTTCGAAGGGGGCAGGGGCTTCGCGTCAGCAGGAGAAATCATTCTCGAGAAGCGGCTGCTGCTTGACGACGCGGTCCAGCGCGACGAGCTGTTCCAGCAGCGTCTTCATGTGCTTGAGCGGCACGGCGTTGGGGCCGTCGCTGAAGGCCTCGGCCGGGTTGGGGTGCGTCTCCATGAACAGGCCCGCCACGCCGACGCCGACACCGGCACGGGCCAGCACCGGCACCATCTCGCGCGCACCGCCGCTGGCGCCGCCCAGGCCACCGGGCTTCTGCACCGAGTGCGTCACGTCGAACACCACCGGCGCGCCGGAATTGCGCATCTCGGCCAGGCTGGTCATGTCGGCGACGAGGTTGTTGTAGCCGAAGCTGACACCGCGCTCGCAGGCCAGGAAGCGGTCTTCGGACAGGCCCGCCTCACGCGCGGCGGCGCGGGCCTTGTCGATGACGTTCTTCATGTCCCAGGGCGCGAGGAACTGGCCCTTCTTGATGTTGACCGGCTTGCCGCTTTGCGCGACGGCGCGGATGAAGTCGGTCTGGCGGCAAAGGAAGGCCGGTGTCTGCAGCACGTCGACGACGCTGGCGACCTCGGCCACCTGGGTGGCGTCATGCACGTCGGTCAGCACCGGCAGGCCGGTCTGGCGGCGCACCTCGTCGAGGATCTTCAGGCCGGCTTCCATGCCGACACCACGCTTGGTGGTGCCGGACGAGCGGTTGGCCTTGTCGAACGAGCCCTTGTAGATCAGCGGGATGCCGAGGCTCGCGCAGGCCTCTTTCAGCAGGCCGGCGACGTCGAGCGACATCTGCTGGCTCTCGATCGAGCAGGTGCCGGCGATCAGGAAAAACGGCTTGTCGAGGCCGACATCGAATCCGCAGAGCTGCATGGTCAGGCTTTCTTGTGGCTCAGCGCGGCCTTGATGAAGGCCGTGAACAGCGGGTGGCCGCCCCAGGGCGTGGACTTGAACTCGGGGTGGAACTGCACGCCGACGAACCAGGGGTGCACGTCGCGCGGCAACTCGACCATCTCGGTCAGCTTCTCGCGCTGCGTGATGGCCGAGATGACGAGGCCGGCCTGCTGCAGGCGGTCGAGGTAGTGCTCGTTGGCCTCGTAGCGGTGGCGGTGGCGTTCGGTGACGACGGGGCCGTAGATGTCCGCCGCCAGCGTGCCCGGCTTGACGTCGGAGCTCTGCGCGCCCAGGCGCATCGTGCCGCCGAGGTCGGAGTTGGCGTCGCGCTTCTGGATGCTGCCGTCGGCGTCCTGCCACTCGTCGATCAGCGCGATGACGGGGTGGGGCGTCTCGGGGTCGAACTCGGTGGAGTTGGCGCCCGTCAGGCCGGCCATGTGGCGGGCGTACTCGATGGTCGCGACCTGCATGCCCAGGCAGATGCCCAGGTAGGGCACCTTGTGCTCGCGGGCGTATTGCGCGGCCAGGATCTTGCCTTCCACGCCGCGCTTGCCGAAGCCGCCGGGCACGAGGATGGCATCGAAGGCGCTCAGCGAGCCGACCGTCTCGGGCGTCAGCGTCTCGCTGTCGACGTATTCGATCTTCACGCCGGCGTGGTTGTGGATGCCGGCGTGGCGCAGCGCCTCGTTGAGCGACTTGTACGAGTCCGACAGGTCGGTGTACTTGCCGCACATGGCGATGGTGATCTGCTCCTTGGGGTTCTCGACTTCGAAGACCAGGTTGTCCCAGCGCTTCAGGTCGGCCGCCTTGGTGTTGAGCTGCAGCTTGGTGCAGATGAGCTGATCCAGGCCCTGCTCGTGCAGCACGCGCGGCACCTTGTAGATGGTGTTGACGTCCCACATCGAGATCACGCCGTACTCCGGCACGTTCGTGAACAGCGAGATCTTCTCGCGCTCGTCGTCGGGGATGCGGCGGTCGGCGCGGCACAGCAGCGCGTCGGGCTGGATGCCGATCTCGCGCAGCTTCTGCACGGTGTGCTGCGTCGGCTTGGTCTTCAGCTCGCCGGCGGCGGCGATCCACGGCACGTAGGTCAGGTGCACGAAGGCGACGTTGTTCGGGCCGGCCTTCAGGCTCATCTGGCGCGCGGCTTCGAGGAAAGGCAGCGACTCGATGTCGCCGACCGTGCCGCCGATTTCCACGATCGCCACGTCCACGGCTTCGGGCGTGCCCTGGCCGGCACCGCGGCGGATGAACTCCTGCATCTCGTTGGTGATGTGCGGGATCACCTGTACGGTCTTGCCGAGGTAGTCGCCGCGGCGTTCCTTCTCCAGCACGGACATGTAGATCTGCCCGGTGGTGAAGTTGTTGGCCTTCTTCATCCGCGTCGTGATGAAGCGTTCGTAGTGGCCGAGGTCGAGGTCGGTTTCTGCGCCGTCGTCGGTGACGAAGACTTCACCGTGCTGGAACGGCGACATCGTGCCGGGGTCGACGTTGATGTACGGGTCCAGCTTGATCAGGGTGACTTTGAGGCCGCGCGATTCGAGGATGGCAGCCAGTGACGCCGACGCGATGCCCTTGCCCAAGGAGGACACCACACCGCCGGTGACGAAGACGTATTTGGTCATGTCTTGCAGCAGCCCAGAACAGGCTGCTGTGGTGGGAAATGCTGATTGTAGAAGAAGAGCTGCGACCCGCCGACCGCGGCAGGGCGTCAGCGCAGCAGTTCCAGCACCAGGTCGGCCGTTTCGTCGGGCTTCTCGAACGGGTAGAGGTGCGAGCCCTCCATCCAGCGCCAGTTCTCGCCGGCCAGCTTCTTCGACGCGGCCGCGCCGGCCTGGCGCAGTTCGGCGGAGCGCGTGCCGCCGACGAAGGCGACCGGGCATTGCGGCGGGCGCAGGCGCAGCAGCAGCGGCAGGTGATGCGGCAGCGTGCGGTAAATGTGGGCCTCGACGTCGCGTGTGAAGCGCAGCCGCACCTGGCCGTCGGCCTCCTCGAAGCCGGCGTCCACGTAGTCGGCCAGCACGCGCGGGTCCCAGCGGGCAAACATCTTCTTGGCGCCGAAATGCGCACGCACCGCATCACGGTCGGGCCAGACATGGCGGCGATCGCGGGCGATCTTGGACGGGCCGTAGCGATGGATCAGCCCCGTCGTCTTGGCCACGGCGACAGCCGCCGCCTTCCAGCCAGCCACGACCGGCGAGTCCAGCATGACGAGGCGGCTCACCAGCTCGGGCCGGCGGCACGTCGCCAGCAGACTCACCATGCCGCCCAGCGAATGGCCTACCAGCGCGACCGGGCTGTCGGGCCTCACATCGGTGTCGATGAAGTGCAGCAGCTGGTCACGCAGCCGGCGCCAGTCGCCGGTGACGGGAAAGCGCGGGTCGTGGCCGAAGCGGTCCAGCGCCTCCACGCGCCAGCCGGCGGCGCGCCAGCGCTCGAACAGCACGCGGTAGCAGCCGGCGGGGTAGCTGTTGGCGTGCGAGAAGACGAGAACCTTCTCGCTCATGCTTTGGCCAATCGCTTCAGCTTGTAGAGCGCCTCCAGCGCCTCGCGCGGTGACAGCGCGTCGGGGTCGATGCCGTCTAGCGCCGCGACCAGCTCGCTGGGCTCGGGCAGCGGCGGCGGTGCGGGTGGCGCGGCGAAGAGGTCGAACTGATCGTCCGCCGCGTTGGAGCGGGCCTCCAGCGCCTCCAGCGTCGCGCGCGCCTGGCGCACGAGGCTGGCGGGCATGCCGGCCAGCCGCGCGACCTGCACGCCGTAGCTGCGGCTGGCGGGGCCGGCCTGCAGCTCGTGCAGGAACACGATGTCCTCGCCGCTCTCGACGGCCGACACGTGCCAGTTCTGCGCCATCGGATGCTTGGCCGGGAACTCGGTCAGCTCGAAGTAGTGCGTCGCGAACAGCGTGAAGGCGCGGGTCTTGTCGTGCAGGTGGCTGGCGATGGCGCTCGCCAGCGCGAGGCCGTCGAAGGTCGACGTGCCCCGGCCGATCTCGTCCATCAGCACCAGCGACTGGTCGGTCGCCGAGTGCAGGATGGCCGCGCCCTCGGTCATCTCCAGCATGAAGGTGGACTGCGCGTTGGCGAGGTCGTCCGCCGCGCCGATGCGGGTGTGGATGGCGTCCATCGGGCCCAGGCGGCAGCTCGTGGCGGGTACGTAGGAGCCGATGGCGGCCAGCAGCGCGATCAGCGCCACCTGGCGCATGAACGTGCTCTTGCCGCCCATGTTGGGGCCGGTGATGACCAGCAGCCGCGTGCGGGCGTCCAGCTTGCAGTCGTTGGGCATGAACTCCGCACCACCGGTCTCGGCCAGGCGGGCCTGCACGACCGGATGGCGGCCGGCCTCGATGTCCAGGCAGGGCTGCGGCACGAACTCCGGCCGGCACCAGTTCAGCGTCGCGGCGCGCTCAGCCAGCGCGGCCAGCGCGTCCAGCCCGGCCAGCGTGCGGCCCAGCGCGGTCAGCGGCTCCAGCCGCGTGGTCAGCGCGTCGATGACCTGTTCGTACAGCAGCTTCTCGCGGGCCAGTGCACGCTCGTTGGCCGACAGCGCCTTGTCCTCGAAGGCCTTCAGCTCCGGCGTGATGTAGCGCTCGGCGTTCTTCAGCGTCTGGCGGCGCTGGTAGTCCATCGGCACCTTGTCGACCTGGCCTTGCGTGACCTCGATGTAGAAGCCGTGCACGCGGTTGTATTGCACGCGCAGGTTGGCGATGCCGGTGCGGGCGCGCTCGCGCGTCTCCAGGTCCAGCAGGAAACCGTCGCAGTTCTGCTGGATGCCGCGCAGCTCGTCCAGGTCGGCGTCGAAGCCGTCGGCGATGACACCGCCGTCGCGCGCCAGCAGCGCGGGCTCCAGCGCGATGGCGCGTTCCAGCAGTTCGAGGACGTCGGCCGGCGGGTTCAGTGCGGCCGCGTTCGCCTCGCGCAGCGCGGCCGGCGTCACGGCGCGCAATTGCGGCAGCACCTGCAGCGTCGCGCGCAGCCCGGTCAGCTCGCGCGGACGCACCTGGCGCAGCGCGATGCGGGCCGAGATGCGCTCCACGTCGCTGACCGATTTCAGCGCGTCGCGTAGCGGCTCGTAGCCCTCGGCCTGCAGCGCCGCGATGGCGTCGTGCCGCGCGATGGCCTCGCCGCGGTCGCGTTTGGGGTGCAGCAGCCACTGGCGCAGCATGCGGCTGCCCATGCCGCTCTTGCAGGTGTCCAGCAGCGAGAAGAGGGTGGGGCTGGACTCGCCGCGCAGCGTCTGCACCAGCTCCAGGTTGCGCTGCGTCGCGGGCGGCAGGTCCAGCAGCTCGCCGCTGCGCTGCACGCGCAGCGAGCGCACATGGGCCAGCGCGCGGCCCTGCGTGTGCTCGGCGAACGCCAGCAGCGCGCTGCCGGCTGCGTGGGCCAGCGTCAGCTCATGCGCGTTGAAGCCCTGCAGGCCGGCCACGGCCAGTTGCTCGCACAGCTTGCGCTGGCCCAGGGCCGCGTCGAACTGCCAGCTGGGCCGGTTCGTCACCGGGAAGCGCGCCTTCATGACGCCCGCCGGCTGCGCCTCGCGGTTCACCAGCACCTCGGCCGGCGACAGCCGCGCCAGCCAGGCCGGCAGCTCCGTATCGCTGCACTCGGCCAGCACGATCTCGCCCTGCGTCAGCGACAGCCAGGCCAGGCCATGCCGGCGGCCGTGACCCGAGACGGCCAGCAGCACGGCGTCCTGCTTGTCGGCCAGCAGCTCGGTGTCGGTGATGGTGCCCGGCGTGACGACACGCACCACCTTGCGTTCCACCGGCCCCTTGCCGGCGCCGACCTCGCCCACCTGCTCGGCAATCGCCACGGCCTCGCCCAGCTTGATGAGCTTGGCGAGGTAGCTCTCCAGCGCATGCACCGGCACGCCGGCCATGACCACCGGCTGGCCAGCGCTCTGGCCGCGCGTGGTGATCGTGATGTCCAGCAGCGCATGGCACTTGCGCGCGTCGTCGTAGAAGACTTCGTAGAAGTCGCCCATCCGGTACAGCAGCAGCGTGTCCGGGAAGTCCGCCTTCAGCCCCAGGTACTGGGCCATCATCGGCGTGTGAGGGGCGAGGTCGGGTGCGGTATCGGCTTTCATGGGGCCGCGCATTATCTGGCGCCCCAAAAGCACAAGGCCCGCATCGCGGGCCTTGTTGATTCAGCGAAGCAGCGAATCAGTCTTCCGACTTGAACACCAGCTTGACTTCGTGCGTCTGCGCGGCGCCCGTGCCTTCGAACTTCCACTGGCTCAGGGCGTCGACGGCGGCGCGGTCGAAGATGCGCTTCGGCTCGGCTTCGACGACTTCGACGGCGGAGACCTTGCCGTCGCCGGCGATGGTCATCTTGGCGCGCACGCTGCCGGCGTTGATGTTCTTCTTCACGGCCTCGTTCGGGTACTCCGGCGCCACCTTCTTCAGGACCTTGGCGTCGGCGTGGGCCAGCGTGGCAGCGGCGGCGAGGGCGAGGGCGAGGGCGGAGCGAACGAGCATTTGAGTCTTTCGTGACGTAGAGGTTGGAGGGCGTTGATGGCGGCTCGGAGCCGCGTTGAACCGCATTCTGGCCAAGGCTTCCCCCTTGGGTAAGGGGGGCGGCCGTGCACATGTCACACCGCAATGCTCGGGTTCACCCGTAGTCCAAAGGGGTGCCAACTTCGTCACGCGAAAAAAAGAAAAGCCCTCGCGAGGAGGGCTTGTTCTGCGGACCGGGCGGGTCAGACCGGTGCTTCGTCGCTGTCGGTCTTCTTGATGCGCACGGGAGCGCGCTTCCTGGGTGCTGCCGGCGCGGCGGGGGCCTCCGTGGCCGGCGCGCTCGCCGGCGCCGGGGCCGTCAGGTCTTCGTCCTTGATGACGCGGCTGTAGGGCGCCAGCGTCTGCACCAGCGGCGCGTAGATGCGCGGCGTGCCGGCAAGGACTTCGCGCTGGTGCAGGAAGTCGGCTTCGCCGGTGAAGTTGCCCACCAGGCCGCCGGCCTCGGTGACGATCAGCGAGCCGGCCGCCACGTCCCACGGCTGCAGGCCGGTCTCGAAGAAGGCGTCGTAGTAGCCGGCCGCGACGTAGCAGAGGTCCAGCGCGGCGGCGCCCGGGCGGCGCAGGCCGGCGCATTGCTGCATGACCTCCTCGAACATCTTCACGTAGCGCTTGAAGTTGTCGCCGCGGCGGAACGGGAAGCCGGTGCCGATCAGCGCGTCGCTCATGCGGGTGCGCTTGGACACGCGCAGGCGCTTGTCGTTCAGGAACGCGCCGCGGCCCTTGGTGGCGTAGAACAGGTCGTTGCGGGTGGGGTCGTAGACGACGGCCTGCTCGACCTTGCCGCGGAACGACAGCGCGATGGACGTGCAGTAAACGGGGAAGCCGTGGATGAAGTTGGTGGTGCCGTCCAGCGGATCGATGATCCAGACGTACTCGGAATGCTTGGCGCCGTGGGTGCGGCCGGACTCTTCGGCGAGGATGCCGTGGTCGGGGTAGGCGCCCAGCAGCGTCTCGATGATCACCCCTTCACAGGCGTGGTCGACCTCGGTGACGAAGTCGTTGGGGCTCTTGGTGTTGATGCGCAGAGCCTCCAGATCCAGCGAGGCGCGATTCATGATGGCGCCGGCCGCGCGCGCCGCCTTGATGGCGACATTGAGCATGGGATGGAGGGACGTCTGCTGCATGCGGGGCACTCGCTGGGTAGAAGGGGCTGACAGGGGGAAAGAGCGTCGGGACGGCATCGGCCAGCCCGGATAATCGCCCGATTCTAGCCGCAGCCCCCGTACAAACCCGTGCAATCCACACGCTTCGTCCTCATCAACACCAGCCACGCCGGCAACGTCGGCGCGACGGCGCGGGCGATGAAGGTGATGGGCTTCTCCGACCTCGTGCTGGTGGCGCCGCGCTTTCCCGACGTGGCCTGCCACGAGGAAGCCGTGGCCATGGCCAGCGGCGCGGCGGACATCCTGGTCCGCGCGCGTGTCGTGCCCACGCTGGCCGATGCGCTGGACGGCGTGGACTACGCCTGCGCCACGGCGATGACGCCGCGCGACTTCGGCCCGCCGACGCACGAGCCGCGCCAGCTCTTCACCGAGCTGGCCGCGCGCGAGGCGCCGCCGCGGTTGGCGCTGGTGTTCGGCTCCGAGCGCTACGGCATGGCCAACGAGGATGTCTACCGCTGCCACGCGGTGCTGAGCATCCCGACGCACCCCGACTACGGTTCGCTGAACCTGTCGCAGGCCGTGCAGCTGCTGGCCTACGACCTGCGCCAGGCGCTGGGCGGCTTCGTGGTCGCGGCTCGCACGCCCGACCCCGAACGCGCCGATGCCCGCGCCGTGCAGGGTCTGCTGGACCACCTGCAGACCGCGCTGGTCGATATCGGCTACCTCGACCCGGCCGCGCCCAGGAAGCTGATGCCGCGCCTGAACCAGCTGTTCAACCGCGCCGGCCTGACGAACGAGGAGGTGCATATCCTGCGCGGCATCGCCCGTCAGATGAGCAAGACCTCAGGCCCTTCAGGCCATTGAACGCCCGCCTAGACTGGCCCGCCTTTCCTTTCGGCAGCACACCATGTTCCAGCGCCTGCGCGAAGACATCGCCCTCATCCTGCAACGCGACCCGGCCGCCCGGTCGACGTGGGAGGTGCTGACCTGCTACCCGGGCCTGCATGCGCTGATGCTGCACCGCCGCGCACACTGGCTGTGGACGCATGGCTTCAAGTGGCTGGCGCGCTGGACCTCGCACTGGAGCCGCTGGCTGACGGGCATCGAGATCCACCCCGGCGCGCGCATCGGCCGCAAGGTGTTCATCGACCACGGCATGGGCATCGTCATCGGCGAGATGGCCGAGATCGGCGAAGGCTGCACGATCTACCAGGGCGTGACGCTGGGCGGCACGTCGCTCGTCAAGGGCGCCAAGCGCCACCCGACGCTGGGCCCGGGCGTCATCGTCGGCGCCAATGCCTGCGTGCTGGGTGGCTTCACGGTCGGCGCCGGTGCGCGCATCGGCTCGGGCGCCATCGTCACCAAGCCGGTGCCGGCGGGGGCTACGGCCGTGGGCAACCCGGCCCGCATCATCGAGGCCGCCAGCGACCAGGCCCGCGAGGAGGCCGCCGCGCGCATGGGCTTCTCGGCCTACGGCGTGGCCCATGGCGACGACCCGGTGGCGCAGGCCATGCGCGGCCTCATCGACAGCGCGTCGGGCCACGAGCACCAGATCGCGCTGCTGTGGGACGCCGTGTGCAAGCTGTCGACCGAGCTCGGCAAGCCGGTCGGCGACTGCGTGCCCTGTGACGCGCAACGCGACGAGGCCTTCGACGCCGCGGAGATGAGCCGGCTCGTCAAGTAGTCGCGCGTCGGGCCGGAAAAGCGGCCGCGGCGTGCGTGAGAATCGAGCTCCCCCGGGCGCAGGCCCGACCCGAGACGGCCCGATTTGCTGCTGCGCGCATTCCGACTGCGGTTTCACCCTGGCTGGCGCCTGGCGCTGGCCCTGGCGCTGCTCGCCGCGCTGGCGCCGCGCGTGGGTGCCGCCGAGCCGCGCCACGAGCGGCTGGCCGACATCGCCTTCCAGCACATCGGCCAGGACCAGGGCCTGCCCAACGCCATCGCCACGGCGATGGCCGAGGACGGCCGCGGCTTCCTGTGGATAGGCAGCCCGGGCGGGCTGTCGCGCTGGGACGGCTACCGCTTCCGCGTCTACCAGGCCGACCCGGCTCGTGACGGCGCGCTGCCCGACAACTACGTGCAGGCGCTGCATGGCGACACCCGTGGCCGCCTGTGGGTGGGCACCACGTCGGCCGGCCTGCTGCGCCATGACCCGGCCACTGACCGCTTCATCACCTACCCCGTGGGCGGCGACCAGGGCCTGAGCCACGTCAGCGTGCGCCAGGTGCTGGACGACGGCGACGGCAACCTGTGGGTGCTCACCGATGGCGGGCTGGACCGGCTGGACCCCGCCAGCGGCCGCATCGAGCATGCCAGCAAGGGCTGGGCGGCGCCGGCCGGCCCCCAGGTGCGCGTGCTGCTGCGCGACCGCCGCGGCACGCTGTGGCTGGGCAGCGCGGCCGGGCTGTTCCGCCGCGAGCCGGGTGCTGCGCAGCTGGAGGCCGTGCCGCTGCGCGGCGGCACCGTCGTGCAGCCCGAGGTGCTGCGCCAGGACGGCGCCGGGCGCCTCTGGGTGGGCACGCTGCAGCACGGCGTCTTCGTGCTGCCGGACGAAGGCCGTGCGCCAGCCTCGCCGGTGCGCGAGCAGGGCACGCCCGACGGGCTGGACCTGCTCAGCAGCAGCCAGATCGCCGGCATTGCCGAGGTGAGGCCCGGCGAGGTGTGGGTGGCGACGCAGAGCCAGGGCCTGGTGGCCGTGGACGTCGAGCGCGGCCAGACGCGCCGCATCCGCCACGTGCCCGCCTGGCCCATGAGCCTGGGCGACAACGCGCTGCGGGCGCTGTACCGCGACCGGGCTGGCCAGGTCTGGGTGGCCACCAACCGCGGCCTGAGCCGCTGCGACCCGCGCCAGACCGCCGTGCTGAACCGCTTCGGCATGACGCCCGACGGCGCCGATGCGCTGGACGCGCGCTTCGTCAGCACCGAGGTCAGCTGGATACAGCCCATGCCCGACGGCCGGCTGTGGCTGGGCACGCACAAGAACGGCATCGACATCCTGGACGCCGACGGCCGGCGCATCGGCGCGCTGCGGCCCGACGCCGCCCGGCCCGAGTCGGCGCTGCCGCCGGACATCGTGCTGGCGATGGCGCCGGCGCCCGACGGCGGGCTGTTCATCGGCACCAAGCGCGGGCTGTACCGCGCCGACGCCGCTGGCCGCCAGGTGCAGCGCGTGGCCCTCGCCGGGCGCGACCCGGCCGCCTCCGTCTGGGCGCTGCTCGCCGAGGGCGACGACCTGTGGATAGGCGGCCAGACCGACGGCCTGTGGCGGCTGGGCCTGCGCGACGGCCGGGCCGAGGCCGTCACGCTGGCCGCGCCAGGCCTCAGCGACCAGCGCGTCACGGTCATGGTGATGGACGAGCGCGAACCCGGCGTGCTGTGGGTGGGCACGCGCCACGGGCTGAACCGCGTCGAGGTGGCCGGCCGCGCGGTGACCCGCTGGCTGCCCGGCGTCGCGGGGCCGCGGCAGCTGTCCGCCGGCTTCGTCTCCGCGCTGCTGACCGACGAGCGCGGCCGGCTGTGGGTGGGCAGCTACGGCGGCGGCATTGACATCCTGGGCTACGGCAGCGAGCCGCTGCAGCGCCTGGGGCTGGCGCAGGGCCTGCCGGATTCCACCGTCAACGCGCTGCTGCGCGACGTGCAGGGCCGCGTCTGGGCCAGCACCGACAACGGCCTGGCGCGCATCGACCCGCAGACCCACGTCGTGCTGTCGCTGCGCCGCGCTGAGGGCGTCGTGTTCCCGACCTATTGGACCGGCTCGGCCGCGCGCACCGAGCGCGGCGAGCTGCTGTTTGGCGGCGCGGGCGGCGTGACGGTGGTGCAGCCGCAGAAGCTGCAGCCCTGGCACTACCGGCCGAGCGTGCTCGTCAGCGACGTCAAGCTGGGCGGCCGGCCCGTGCTGGGCGGTGCCGCGACGGCGGGCTTGACCGTGCAGCCCGATGCCAACAGCCTGGCCGTCGAGTTCTCGTCCACCGACTTCTCGGCGCCCGAACGCAACCGCTACGCCTACAGGCTGGAGGGCTACGACGCCGACTGGGTGGCCACCGACGCGACGCGCCGGCTGGCCGCCTACGCCAACCTGCCGCCGGGCGACTACCGGCTGCACCTGCGCGCCTCCAACCGTGACGGCCGCTGGGGCGAGCATGTGCTGACGCTGCCGGTGCGCGTGCTGCCGGCCTGGCACCAGACCTGGTGGTTCCGCATCGGCTTCGCGGCGGGCCTGCTGCTGCTGGTACTGGGCGCCGTGCGCATGCGCACAAGGCTGCTGCGCCAGCGCCAGCGCGAGCTGGAGAGCAAGGTGCGCCAGCGCACCGCCGAGCTGGAGGCCCTGCACGTGGCGCTGCAGGAGAAGTCGGCGCAGCTGCAGATGAGCAGCGTGACCGACCCGCTGACCGGCCTGCACAACCGCCGCTTCCTGGCCGACCACATCGAGCAGGACATCGCCGCCTGCCTGCGCCGCGCGCAGGAGACGCTGGCGGCCGGCGGCCAGCCGCTGGACACCGACAACGTGTTTCTGCTGGTGGACGTGGACGCGTTCAAGCGCATCAACGATCGCTACGGCCACGCCGCGGGCGACGCGGTGCTGGTGCAGTTCGGCACGCGGCTGCGCGCGACGCTGCGCGAGTCCGATTACCTGGTGCGCTGGGGTGGCGAAGAGTTCCTGGCCGTGGCCCGGGACACCGACCGCGCGCAGGCCGCGGAGCTGGCCGAGCGCATGCGCGCCGTCATCGCCGAGGCGCCGTTTGAGCTGGAGGACGGCGGCCGCATCGAGGTGACCTGCTCGGTGGGCTTTGCCTGCGTGCCGTTCGAGCTGGAGCGGCCGCTGGCGCGCAGCTGGCAGCAGGTGGTCAACCTGGCCGACCTGGGTCTGTACGCCGCCAAGCGCGCCGGCCGCAATGCCTGGGTGGGCGTGCACGCCGCCGCGGGGCGCGGCGCCCTCGGCCAGCGGGTGGTGGGCGGCTTCGGGCTCAGCAGCAACCGGCCGTTGGACGACGTGGCGGCCGCGCTGGCGTCGCCGACGGAGCCGGGCGCCTTCGTCGACGGCTAGGCGGCCGCGGGCCGCTGCGCGCTCTTGGGCCGGAAGGCCTTGCAGACCTCGTCGCGCGTTTGCAGGTAAGGCCCGCCGATGAGGTCGATGCAGTAGGGCACGGCCGCGAAGATGCCGCTGGCCTGCTCGTGGCCCGCCAGCGTCTCGGCGATGGCCTTGGGTTGGCCTGGCAGGTTGATGACAAGCGCCTGGCCGCGGATGACGGCCACCTGGCGCGACAGGATGGCCGTCGGCACGAAGTGCAGCGAGATCTGGCGCATCTGCTCGCCGAAGCCCGGCATCACGCGGTCGGCCACGGCCAGCGTGGCTTCGGGCGTCACGTCGCGCGGCGCGGGGCCGGTGCCGCCGGTGGTCAGCACGAGGTTGCAGCGCTCGGTGTCGACGAGGTCGACGAGCGCAGCCGAGATGCCGGCCTGCTCGTCGGGGATCAGTCGCGGCACGAACTCGATCGGGTTCAGCAGCGCGCGGGTCAGCCAGTCCTTCAGGGCCGGCAGGCCCTTGTCCTCGTAGACGCCGGTGGACGCCCGGTCGCTGATGGAGACGATGCCGATTCGAACGGGCTCAGGGACCGCGTCACTCATCGGCCGCGCCTTCCTGGGGCTCGCTGGCCTTGATGAACTGGAACAGCTCGCGGAACGCGCGGCCGCTGCGCTTCTCGGGCTCGTTGGCCGCGTCCTTGCGCGCCGCGCGCACGAGGTTGCGCAGTTGCTGGATGTCGACGTCGGCATGCTCGCCGATGAATTCCTGCAGCGCGTCGTCGCTGGCCAGCAGGCGCTCGCGCCAGCGCTCGGACTGGTGCAGCTTGAGGCTGTCCTGCGCATGGCCCAGCTTGAAGGCGGCCACGGCCTCGCGCACGGGCTCGGGGTCGATCTTGCGCATCAGCTTGCCGATGTACTGCATCTGGCGGCGGCGGCCTTCGAAGTTGGTGATCTTCTTGCAGGCCTTCAGCGCGTCGTACAGGATCTCGGGCAGCGCCAGCGGCTCCCAGCGGCTCTCGGGCAGGGCCAGCAGATCCTCGCCGAGCTTCTGCAGCGCGGTCATGTCGCGCTTCATCTGGGACTTGCTGGGGCGATCGAAGTCGTCGTCGTCTTCGAATTCGGGGGTGTGTTCTTGCATTGGTGGCCGGGATCGAGCGAGACCTATGATTGTCGCCCACCCCGATTCAGTGCCTTTCATGTCCCAAGCCCAAGACGGTTTTGCCTACAGCCCCGAGCAGTTCCAGCAGTGGATCGCCGATGCCCTCGCCGAGGCGAAGAAGCTGGGCGCCAGCGACGCGGGTGCCGAGGTGTCGGAGGGTTGCGGGCTGTCGGTGTCGGCGCGGCTGGGCAAGCTGGAGAACGTGGAGCGCAACCGCGACAAGTCGCTGGGCATCTCGGTCTACCTGGGCCAGCGCCGCGGCAACGCCAGCACGTCTGACTTCTCGCCGCAGGCCATCCGCGACACGGTGCGCGCGGCCTACGACATCGCCCGCTTCACGGCCGAGGACGAGTTCGCCGGCCTGCCCGACGCGGCCGACCTGGCGCTGGACGCCTCCGCGCGGCCCGAGCTGGACCTGTTCCACCCCTGGGCCATCGACGCGGCGCAGGCGGCCGAGATCGCGCTGCGCTGCGAGGCCGCGGCACTGGCCGTGGACAAGCGCATCACCAACAGCGAGGGCGCGGCCGTGTCGGCGCAGCAGTCGCACTTCTGGATGGGCAACACGCGCGGCTTCCAGGGCGGCTATGCCAGCTCGCGGCATTCGCTGTCGGTGGCGCCCATCGCCGGCCGCGGCAACGGCATGCAGCGCGACGCCTGGTACAGCTCCATGCGCGACGCGGCCGACCTGTCCTCGCCCGAGGCCGTGGGCCGCTACGCGTCGGAGCGCGCGCTGTCGCGCCTGAAGGCCCGCAAGGTCGCCACGGCCGAGGTGCCGGTGCTGTTCGAGAGCACCGTGGCCATCGGCCTGCTGGGCGCGCTGGTGCAGGCTACCAGCGGCGGTGCGCTGTACCGCCGCACGACCTTCCTGCTCGACAGCCTGGGCCAGCCGGTCACGGCGGCGCACATCGACATCAGCGAGGACCCGCATGTGCGCAAGGGCAAGGGCAGCTCGCCGTTCGACGACGAGGGCGTCGTCACGCGTGCCCGCTCGGTGGTGCAGGGCGGCGTGCTGCAGGGCTACTTCCTGTCGAGCTACTCGGCGCGCAAGCTGGGCATGAAGACGACCGGCCATGCCGGCGGCTCGCACAACCTGCGCATGACCAGCCGCGCCACGGCGCCCGGCGACGACCTGCCGACGATGATCCGCCGGCTGGGCCGCGGCCTGCTCGTGACCGAGCTGATGGGGCAGGGCGTCAACTACGTGACCGGCGACTACTCGCGTGGCGCCAGCGGCTACTGGGTCGAGAACGGCGAGATCGCCTACCCGGTGCACGAGGTCACCATCGCCGGCAACCTGAAGGACATGCTGCAGAGCATCGTCGGCATCGGGTCCGACGAGTACACGATGGGCACCAAGACGGTGGGCTCGGTCCTCGTCACCGGCATGAAGCTGGCGGGGAATTGAGGCCCCTCGCCCAGTCGGCTTTGCTGGATGATGGTCGCCTGGTCGGGACCGCTCTGCGGCGCTGCCGCATAGCTTCGGCAGGCACAGGCCGTCCACTGGACGCCCTGTGTCCGGCCTCAGCCCCCGAGGGGACGGCGATGCTCGCGGCATTGAGCCGCTCGCACATCGCCTGACGGGCCGGCTTGGGAGCGGCCCGGCGCTCGTCCCGAGAACCGGTGGCGCCGGGGTAAATCCGGGCCGCGCGGCGTGGGGCGGCGTTTGAGAATCGCGCGTCATTTCTCAAATCGAAAACAGGAGACCTCCATGTCCATGGAACGCCGTTCCTTCGTTCGCCACGCCGGCCTCGCGGGTGTGCTGGCGGCGGGTGCTGCCCCGGCCATCGTGCACGCCCAGGCGCAGGTGCGCTGGCGCCTCGCGTCCAGCTTCCCGAAGTCGCTGGACACCATCTTCGGCGCGGCCGACACGTTCGCGAAGAAGGTCTCCGAGATGACCGGCGGCAAGTTCCAGATCTCGGTGCACGCGGGTGGCGAGATCGTGCCGGCGCTGCAGGTGGTGGATGCCGTGCAGAACGCCACCGTCGAGATCGCGCACACGGCGCCGTACTACTTCTTCGGCAAGGACGAGACCTTCGCGCTGGGCTGCGCGATTCCCTTCGGCCTGAACAGCCGCCAGATGACGGCCTGGATGGTGGAGGGCAACGGCCTGAAGCTGATGCGCGAGTTCTATCGCAACTACAACATCATCAGCTTCCCCGGTGGCAACACGGGCGCGCAGATGGGCGGCTGGTACCGCAAGGAGATCAAGAGCGTCGCCGACATGAAGGGCCTGAAGATCCGCATCGGCGGCTTCGCGGGCCGTGTCGTCGAGCGCATGGGCGCCGTGCCGCAGCAGATCGCCGGTGGCGAGATCTACTCCGCGCTGGAGAAGGGCACCATTGACGCCGCCGAGTGGGTCGGCCCGTACGACGACCAGAAGCTGGGCTTCAACAAGGTCGCGCCGAACTACTACTACCCCGGCTGGTGGGAAGGCGGCCCCGAGCTGGACTTCTTCATCAACACCAAGGCCTGGGACGCGCTGTCGGCCGAGTACAAGGCCATCGTCGAGTCGGCCGCCGCGGTGGCCCACATCGACATGCAGGGTCGCTACGACGCCAAGAACCCGATCGCGCTGAAGCAGCTGGTCGGCTCGGGCACCAAGCTGTTCCGCTTCCCCAAGGACGTCATGGACTCGGCCTTCAAGGAGTCCATGGCCATCTATGCCGAGCTGTCGGCCAAGAACCCGAACTGGAAGAAGGTCTACGAGGACTACGCCAACTTCCGCCGCGACCAGAACCTGTGGTTCCGCTTCGCCGAAGCCGGCTTCGACGACTTCATGCAGTCGCAGAAGTTCTGACCGTACGCCGCCAAAGACAAAGCCCCGCGATGCGGGGCTTTTTTGTGGCCGGTCGTGCCGGCCGCGGCGGGCGGGCTACTTCCTGGCGGCCTCTTCCAGTGCGCGGCGCACCGCGTCGCCGTCGTCCGTGGCGGCCGCGCTGGCGCCCGACGCGGCAGGCTCGGGCGCGAACAGCTTGCTGGCGTCGTCGGCGCTCATGTCGGCGGACGATTTCTCGTCGTGGCCGCCCATCTGCTGCAGCAGCTCGGACGCCTGGTTCATGTCCACCGCCTTCTCCTTGTCGAGGAAGGCCGTCACCGTCTGCGGGAAGAAGATGACGATGGCGACGAGGATGAGCTGCATGGCCACCCAGGGGATGGAGCCCAGGTAGATGTCGCTGGACAGCACCTTCTTCGGGATGGCGCCGTTCTTGAACAGCGTGTCGGCGATGCCGCGCAGGTAGAACAGCGCGAAGCCGAACGGCGGGTGCATGAAGCTGGTCTGCATGTTCACGCACAGCATGACGCCGAACCAGACGAGGTCGATGCCCATCTTGTCGGCCACCGGCCCCAGCAGCGGCAGGATGATGAAGGCGATCTCGAAGAAGTCGAGGAAGAACGCCAGGAAGAAGATGAACAGGTTGACGACGATGAGGAAGCCGATCTGGCCACCCGGCAGGTCGCTGAGCAGGTGCTCGATCCAGCGGCCACCCTCGACGCCCTGGAACACCAGCGAGAACGTGCGCGAGCCGATCAGGATGAACACCACCATGGCCGTGATGCGCATGGTGCCCAGCATGGTGTCCTTGATCAGCGGCCAGCTCAGCCGCTTGTGCATGCCGGCCAGGATGAAGGCGCCGACGGCGCCCATCGCGCCGGCCTCGGTCGGCGTGCAGATGGCGGTGTTGATGCCCGGCAGGCCGCCCATGGAGCCCAGCACGGCGAAGATCAGTACGGCCGACGGGATGATGCCGCGCAGACACTTCTTCCACAGCGCCCAGCCCTGCAGCGTGCGCGACTCCTTGGGCACGCCCGGCACGTGCTCGGGCTTCACGCGGCTGAGGATGAAGGTGTAGAGCGCGAAGATCAGCACCTGCAGGATGGACGGGCCCCAGGCGCCCTTGTACATGTCGCCCACCGAGCGACCGAGCTGGTCGGCCAGCACCACCAGCACCAGCGACGGCGGTACCAGCTGCGTGATCGTGCCCGACGCGGCCAGCACGCCGGTCGCGTAGCGCATGTTGTAGCCGTAGCGCATCATGACCGGCAGCGAGATCATCGCCATCGCGATGACCTGGCCCGCCACGGTGCCGGTGATGGCGCCGAGGATGAAGCCGACGATGATGACCGAGTAGCCCAGGCCGCCACGCACCGGGCCGAACAGCTGGCCCATCGAATCGAGCATGTCCTCGGCGAGGCCGCATTTCTCCAGCAGCGAGCCCATCAGCGTGAAGAACGGGATGGCCAGCAGCAGGTCGTTGGACAGGATGCCGAACACGTTCTGCGGCAGCGCGCTCATGAACTCCGGCGGGAACCAGCCCTGGCTGACGGCGAAGAAGCCGCAGGCCAGGCCCAGTGCCGCCAGCGAGAACGCGACGGGGAAGCCGATCAGCATGACGAGGATCAGCCCCGCGAACATCAGCGGCGGGAAGCTCTCCATCGAGATCATTGCAGCGGCCTCTCGTAATGCGTGTCCATCTCGAACTTGTGCGCGAGCCAGGCCACGCGCTTGATGATCTCGGCCACGCCCTGCAGCGCCACCAGCACGAAGCCCAGCGGCAGCACCAGCACGGCCGGCCAGCGGATCAACCCGCCGGCGTTGCTGGACACCTCCCCCGACGTCAGCAGCTTGGCCCAGTAGCCCATGAAGCCGAGGCTGGCGACCGAGTCGGTGGCCGTCATGCCGGTGCTGAGCTTGACGACGAACAGCCCCCACGACAGCCAGGCCATGTAGCAGATGACCGGCAGCAGGAAGACCACCAGGCCGAACAGATCCACGTACACCTTGCCGTGCCCGCTGAGGCGGCTGTAGACCAGGTCCACGCGCACATGCTCATTGAGGCGCAGCACCTGCGCCGCGCCCAGCATCACGCAGGTGGCGAACAGATACCACTGGATCTCGAGGAAGGCGTTGGAGCTGTAGTCCAGTCCGTAGCGGACGATGGCGTTGGCGGCGCTGATGAAGCAGGACAGCAGCACGGCCCAGGCGGCAATCTTGCCGAAGCGGTCGTTGAGGCTGTCGATGCGCCGCGCAAGAGAGAGCAGGGCGTTCATGGGACGGGGCGGCTGAAATGCAAAGCGGTCGCCAATGTAGCGACCGCTTGAAGGGCGACGGCTTCTTTGAGCCGTCGTTCAGGGTAAGCCCCGACGGGATTCAGCCGAGTTGCTGCGCCTGCATGAAGAGGCGGGTCGAGCGTGCGCCCGAGCGGCAGAACACCAGCAGCGGGCGCGGCAGCTCGTTCAGCAATCGGGCGAACGCGGCGATCTCCTCGGGCGACTGGTAGCCGCCGGCCACCGGCAGGTGGCGGTACGCCAGGCCCGCGGCCTCGGCGGCGGCCTGGATCTCGGCCGACGTCGGCTGGTCGGGGCCGTGCTCGAAGTCGGGGCGGTTGTTGACGACGCTCTTGAAGCCCATGGCCGCGGCCTCGGCCATGGCGTCGGGCGTCAGCTGCGGCGCGGCGCAGATGTCGGGGGCAATGGCTTGCAGAGGCAGGCTCATGGGAGGCTCCTTACTTGGCCAGCGCGGCCTTGACGGCGGCGGACACGGTGCTCATCTCGGCGGAATTGCCCAGAGCCGCCTTGGCGGCAGCCATGACCTTGCCCATGTCGCCGGGGCCGCTGGCACCCAGTTCGGCCACGATGGCGGCGACCTTTTCGGCCACGGCCTCGGCGGACAGGCGCTCGGGCAGGTAGACCTGCAGCACGGCCAGCTCGGCGGTTTCCTTGGCGACGAGGTCGTCACGGCCGGCGGCGGCGAACTGGCTGATGGAGTCCTTGCGCTGCTTGATCAGCTTGTCGACGATGGCCACCAGGGCGGCATCGTCCACGACAACGCGCTCGTCCACTTCCTTCTGCTTCACCGCGGCCAGCAGGCCGCGGATGGTCAGCAGCCGGTCGCTTTCCTTGGCACGCATCGCGGCCTTCATGTCTTCGGTGATGCGGTCTTTGAGGCTCATGGGAGGTTCCAGTTCAAAAAGACAAAAACCCGCGACAGCGTCCTGTGGCGGGTTCTGGAGTTCACCGGAACTGTTTTCTCAAACAGGTTCCGGATCGCGTCAGGAGGCTATCAGTACAGCTTCTTGGGCAGCTGCATGCTGCGCACGCGCTTGTAGTGGCGCTTGACGGCGGCAGCCTTCTTGCGCTTGCGCTCGGCGGTGGGCTTTTCGTAGAACTCGCGGGCGCGCAGTTCGGTCAGCAGGCCCAGCTTTTCAATGGTGCGCTTGAAGCGACGCAGGGCGACGTCGAACGGCTCGTTTTCCTTGACGCGGATGGTGGTCATGTATTTCCTTCAGATTGCGCTCGGTGTTCGCGGCCAGTTTCAGCAGCAGGTTCCGGATTACTGCGTCACTTCTTGACGACGGCAGCGAATCGACGCGCGGGGTTTGCCAGCAAAGCCGAGGATTGTAGCCGGGAAATCAACGACTTGCCAAGATTCGCTCAGGCGGGCGTTGAAGGGGTCGCCAGCGCGTCCGCGCAGGCGGCCGCGCTGGCCCAGGCCCACTGGAAGTTGTAGCCACCCAGCCAGCCCGTCACGTCCACCACTTCACCGATGAAATGCAGGCCCGGCACGCGCCTGCTTTCCAGTGTCTGCGAGCTGAGATCCTTCGTGCTGACGCCGCCGCGCATGACCTCCGCCTTGCGCCAGCCCTCGTCGCCGCTGGGCATCAGCTGCCAGTCGTGCACGCTGCGGCCCAGGCGTTGCAGGTCGGCGTCGCGGCATTCGGGCAGCGGCCGCGCGGCGTTCAGCTTCGCACGCTCCAGCCAGGCGGCGGCCAGGCGCTGCGGCAGGCGTGCGCCGAACTCGTTGCCCAGCTGGCGGCGCGACGTGGCCTTGGCCTCGACCAGTTCCTTGTCCAGCTGCAGTTCCGGCGCCAGGTTGATCTGCAGCGGCTGGTCTGCGGCCGTGCGGTAGCTGGAGATCTGCAGGATGGCCGGGCCGCTCAGGCCCCGGTGCGTGAACAGCAGGTCTTCCAGGAAGCGCCCGCGCGCCTTGCCGCTGCCGACACTGACCTCCACCGGCAGCGACAGCCCGGCCAGCGCCGCGAACGGCGCCCAGGCGTCGGCGTCGAAGGTCAGTGGCACAAGGGCAGGGCGGGGTTCGACGATGGCGTGGCCAAGGCGCTTGGCCAGCCGCAGCCCCCAGTCGCTGGCGCCGATCTTGGGCACCGGCAGGCCGCCGGTGGCGACGACGACGCGCGGTGCCGCCACCGGCCCCTGGCTGGTGTCCAGCTCGAACCCACCACCGGGCAGCGGCCGCACGTCGGCCACGGTGCAGGGCTGCCAGCGCATCACGCCACCGGCTTCGCACTCCTTGAGCAGCATCTGGATGATCTGCTCGCTGGAGTCGTCGCAGAACAGCTGGCCCTTGTGCTTCTCGTGGAAGGCGATGCCGTGGCGTTGCACCAGCTTGATGAAGTCCTGCGGCGTGTAGCGCGCCAGCGCCGAGCGGCAGAAGGCAGGGTTTTCGGACAGGAAGTTCGCCGGCCCGGCGTCGCGATTCGTGAAATTGCAACGCCCGCCGCCGGAGATACGGATTTTTTCAGCCAGCTTGGGTGCGTGGTCGATCAGCAGCACGCGCAGGCCGCGCTGGCCCGCAAGCCCCGCACAGAACAGGCCCGCGGCGCCTGCCCCCACCACCACCACATCAAAACCCTGCATAGACCTCCCGTGAATGGGGACGCATTCTCGCGGGTCGGGCTGTTGAAACTCGGTAGGATGGCTGCAAGTGATCCCGTGCGGCTTCTAGGGGGGAAGCCCGATTCGTGGGGTGAAGCGGCCTTGCTGGCCCGGTTTGCGCCCCACTACAGTCCTCTGACACCCGGACCCGCCCCGGTTCCCCGCCGACGGCACGTGATCGCATCAAAACGATTTCATGGACATGACCGCCGACCCTTCCGCGACGCCGCCCGGCAGCCTGGCACATTGGCTGGCCGGTCACGCCGAGCTGGGCGGCGAGGCGCTGGCCGGTCTGGTGGCGTTGATCGAGCCGCTGGGCAGCCAGGCCGCGATCAAGGCCGTGGCCAGCGGCCGCTACGTCTTCGCCAGCGAAGGCCTGGCGCAGATGTTTGAGTGTGAGGCGGTCGTGGGCCGCACCGACGCCGAGCTGCTGCGGCCCGACGAGACGACGGCGCTGCGGCGTGTCGAGCAGACGGTCATGGCGCAGCGCCATCCGGTCGTGTCTGAGCACAAGCTGGAGATCAACGGCCGCCGCCGCGAGTTCAGCGTCACGCGGATGGCGCTGGGGCAGGAGTTCCTGCTGGCGGTCTGGCACGAGCGCACCGAGGAGCGCCACCGCGAGTCGCATCTGCAGCGCGCGCTGGTGCAGATCGAGCAGCAGCAGGGCGCCATCGAACAGATCCGCCGCGAACTGCAGCAGGGCTCGGGCCGTGACGATGTGTCGGGCCTGTACCTGCGGCCGCAGTTCGACGACCAGCTGCTGCGCGAGATCGACCTGTCCTCGCGGGAGCACCGCGAGTTCGCGCTCGTGGTCATCGCGCTGGACGCGTCGCCCGCCGTCGCGGCGCTGGGGGAGGACGCCCAGCAGCGGCTGCTCGAAGGCATCGGCCGCATGCTGCGCGCCAACACGCGGGCGATGGACTCGGCCTGCCGCATCGGCGCGCAGCGCTTCGCCGTGTTGCTGTCCGGTGTGGGCCTGGCCACGGCGCATGCGCGCATGGAGCAGCTGCGCCGCCAGTGCGCCGCGCAGATCGTCGTGCTGAACGGTCAGGACCTGGGCCTGTCGGTCTCCATGGGCGTGTCCAGCTTCCCGCACACCGCGTCGCGGCAGGACGAGCTGATGAACGCCAGCGAGAACGCCGTGCACGAGGCCCAGCGCCGCGGCGGCAACCAGGTCGTGCTGGCGTCCATCGCGTTCGGCTAGAGCAGCTCGCTCAAGCCCTTCCAGAGCATGTAGGCCGCGAGCGCGAACAGCAGCGTCGCGAAGGCCTTCTTCAACTGGGCCACGTTCATCGCATGCGCCGCGCGGGCGCCCAGCGGCGCCATCGTCACGCTGGCGGCGGCGATCACGGCCAGCGCCGGCAGGTAGAGGTAGCCGAAGGCACCCGGCAGTGCCGGCTCCAGGCCCCGGCCGCCGACGACGTAGCCCAGCGTGTTGGCGACGGCGATGGGAAAGCCCAGTGCCGCGCTGGTGGCCACCGCGAAATGCACCGGCACGTTGCACCACACCATGAAGGGCACGCTGACGAAGCCGCCGCCGGCACCCACCAGGCCCGACAGCAGGCCGATGCCGGCGCCTGCGCCGAACTGGCCGGCGGTGCCGGGCATCTGGCGGCTGGGTTCGGGGCGCTTGTTGCGCAGCATCTGCCAGGCCGAGAAGCTGACGAAGACGGCGAAGAACAACGCCAGCCAGGCACCCTTGAGCAGTGAGAACAGGCCCGCGCCGGCCAGCAGCCCGCCGGCCAGGATGCCGGGCGCCAGTCCCTTGACGAGGTCCCAGCGCACGGCGCCGCGCCGGTGATGCGCCCGCACGCTGGACAGCGACGTGGCCATGATGGTGGCCATCGACGTGGCGATGGCCATCTTGACCGCGAAGTCCGGCGCGACGCCGCGCTGGCTCAGGATGAAGGTCAGGAAGGGCACGAGCAGCATGCCGCCGCCGATGCCCAGCAGGCCGGCCAGGAAGCCGGCGGCGAGGCCCAGCGCCAGCAGCTCGGCGATGAAGCCGGCGCTCATGCCGAATGCAGCCGTGCGAGCACGGCCTGCCATTCGGCCGGCGTGACGGGCGTGATGGACAGCCGGCTGCCGCGCTGCAGCACGCCCATGCTGGCCAGCTCGGGCGCGTCGCGCATTTCCTTCAGACTCAGGAGCCGCGTCGTTTCGCGCCAGCGCACGTCCACATGCACCCAGCGCGGCGCCTCGGGTTTGGACTTGGCGTCGAAGTAGGGGCTGGCCGGGTCGAACTGCGTGGCGTCCGGGTAGGCGGCGCTGCAGACCTCCGCGAGGCCGGCAATGCCGGGTTCGGCGCAGGACGAGTGATAGAACAGCACGCCGTCGCCGAGGCGCATGGCGTCGCGCATGAAGTTGCGCGCCTGGTAGTTGCGCACGCCGGTCCAGGGGAGGGTGCCGGCCTTCTGCAGATCGAGGATGGACGCCTCGTCGGGCT
This sequence comes from Roseateles sp. GW823-FHT07B05, assembly GCF_058794515.1. NCBI lineage: Bacteria > Pseudomonadati > Pseudomonadota > Betaproteobacteria > Burkholderiales > Sphaerotilaceae > Roseateles > Roseateles sp. GW823-FHT07B05. Next base: position 105,413 of record NZ_JBXAGX010000002.1, on the reverse strand, counting down.
CGGACTTCATCAGCCAGTAGTTCATGCGCTGATGCTAAGGCGCGGAAAAGGTGTCCACCGCAATCCTGGGGGCCGAGATCCTGAACACCCAGGGGTAATCAGGTGGGCCAGGTCATCCGGACTTCGGGTTCATCTGACGCGAGACGCTCACGCCCATCCGGCATATTCCAAGCCCTTGCTCATAGAGCATCGGATGAAGGAAATAAAAGCCCCGGGGAAAGCAGTGGACGGGCGAGATTCTAAAACCTGCGGCATGCCCTCGCGTGAAAGAAGGTCTGGTGGCCGGCAAGCTTGGCTAGCATGCGCGCCCATCGCAAGAGAGGCGGCCTGGCCGCGGGGAGGCGTTTCATGGATCAGGCCGATTTCGTGCACATGGTGCGGCTGAGCGAGCAGGCCAGCGCGCATGACAGCCGGTCCTATCGGCGCAGCGTGGCCGTGTTCGCGGCGTTGGGCTATGCCTGGGTGCTGGGGTGCCTGGCGCTGGCGGCCGGTCTGGTCGCGTGGCTGCTGCCGCAGCTGTTGCATGGGCGTTTCCGGTTTGCGTTGGTGTGGGGCCTGTTGGCGGCGCTGGGGTTGCTGTGGGCCAGTCTGCGGGCCCTGTGGGTGCGCTTCGACGCGCCCGAGGGCGTCGCCATCATGGCCAGCGAGGCGCCTGCGCTGTTCGACGCGCTGGAGCGCATCCGCAAGAAGATCCACGGGCCGCCCATCCACGCGGTCTACCTCGACGGGGATTTCAACGCGAGCATCCGACAGGCGCCGCGCTGGGGGCTGCTGGGCGGCGCCGTGAACACGCTCACGCTCGGCCTGCCGCTGCTGATGGCGCTGGACAGGCAACGCCTGCTGGCGGTGCTCACCCACGAATACGGCCACCTGCGCGGTGACCACGGACGCTTCGCAGCCTGGATCTACCGGACAAGGCAGTCATGGCTGCGCCTGCATGACAGCATGCGCCACGACGAGAACATCGCCTCCGCGGCGACGCAGGCCTTCCTGAACTGGTACTTCCCGCGCTTTGCGGCCAAGACCTTCGCACTGGCGCGGCAGGATGAGTACGAGGCCGATCGCATCGCCGGCCGCCTGCTGGGCGCGGAGGTGGCAACGGCGGCGCTGGTGGAGATCGAAGTGAAAAGCGCCTGGCTGGACCAGCGCTTCTGGGCCGATCACTGGCGCACGGCGGCCACGGCGGCGTTGCCTGCCGGTCCCTTCCAGTCCATGCGCACGCAGCTGGCCCTGGCGCCGGACCCCGCATTCGCGCGCGAGGCGCTGCGCCTGGCACTGTCTCGTGTCAGCGACCTGGCGGACACCCATCCCAGCCTGCGTGACCGCGCGGCCTCGTTGGGCGCCCAGGCAGTGCTGCCGGAGTGGTCGCGGCGTGGCGCGTTGAGCCTGCTGGGGGACGGTGTGGAGCGCTGGATCTCGCACTTCGACAAGCAATGGTGCAGGGACAACGCCGACAGCTGGAAGCGGCACCACGCATGGCTGGGGCGGGTGCGGGACCGGGTGCGTGTGCTGGAGGCGTCACGTGCCACCAGCAACGCCGGCGAGCTGGTCGAGGAGGCTTCGCTGCGCCGCCAACTGGACCGCAACGCCGATCTGCGACCCTTGTACGAGCTGGCGCTGCAACGCAGTGCCGAGCACCCGGCCGCCCTGCAGGGCCTGGTGCTGACATTGGCCGAGGAGGACCGCACCGGCCGGCTGCAGACCCTGCAGCGCCTGTGGGAAGCCGGCCCTGACCGTCGTTGGTGGGCGGCGCGCCATGCCGTCGACGAATTGGAAACGCCGCGACCGGGGCTGGCGCATGACGCCGCCGCGCTCAAGCTCTGGCGCGAGCGCCGCAAGCAGGCCGAAGAAGCCGAGGACAGGGCCTGGGAGGAGCTGCGGCAGATGCCTTACTTCAGCCAGGTCACGCGGCATGACCTGTCGGCGTTCGAGCTGGGCGAGGTGCAGGCCGAGCTGGCGCGCTGCAGGCCGCTGGCGCGGGCCTGGCTCGTGTGCAAGACGCTGCGTGAATTTCCGCGGCGCCGGGCCTACCTGGCCTTCGTGGAGCTGCCCGGCATGACGGACGAGGACCGTTTCGATCTGTGCCGCTGGCTGGAGCGCAACCTGAGCCTGCCCGGGCCGGTGCTGGTGCTGTGGGCCGGCGAGGCGCCCACGCTCGATGAGATCCGCCGCGGAGCGTTCGAGCCGGTCTATCCGCAGATCGGCGCTTAGAGCAGCTGGCCGTCGTGGCTCAGCGCTTCGTCCAGGCGCTTGATCAACGCGTCGACCTCGGGCGAGGCCACGGGGGCTGCGGCCGGCGCGGCGGCGGCGGCCTGGGGCGTGTCGGCCAGCTGGTAGGCCAGGTTCAGCGCCGCCAGCACGGCGATGCGCTCGCGGGCCTTGACCTTGCCGGCGTCGCGGATGGCGCTCATCTCGCGGTCGACCTGGGCGACGGCAGCGGTCAGCGCGGCCTCGCCGCCGGGCGGGCAGCCCAGCAGGTAGCTCTGGCCCATGATGGTGACTTCCATCTGCTTCATGGCTGCTCCTCCTTGGGGGCCTCGGCGGGCAGGCGTTCCAGCAGCGCGTCGACGCGGGCGCGGGCGGCGCTCAGGCGCGAACGCAGGCTGTCGCGCTCCTGCGTGATGGCGGTGAGCTGCACCTGCAGCAGCAGGTTGGTGCGCAGGATTTCGTCGTGGCGCACGAGCAGGCGCTCAACGCGGTCGGTCAGGTCGGTGAGGCTGGCCATGGAGGGGCTTCTGATCAGGCGGACGCCGATTTTAGGTGGCGACCGTGGTCGCATTCGTCGATGACGGCGCAAACGTTGCACATGGGCTTGCGCGCCTGGCAGACGTAGCGGCCATGCAGGATGAGCCAGTGATGGGCGTCGACGAGATAGGCCGCGGGAACGCGCTTCAGCAGGCCCAGCTCGACGGCCAAGGGCGTCTTGCCCGGCGCGAGACCGGTGCGGTTGCCGACGCGGAAGATGTGCGTGTCCACCGCCATCGTCGGCTCGCCGAAGGCGACGTTGAGGACGACGTTGGCGGTCTTGCGGCCGACGCCGGGCAGCGCCTCCAGCGCCTCGCGCGAGCGCGGCACCTCGCCGCCATGCTGCTCAAGGAGGATCTGGCAGGTCTGCAGCAGGTGCCTGGCCTTGCTGCGGTACAGACCGATGGTCTTGATGTGCGACTCGAGGCCGTCCTGACCCAGCGCCAGGATCTGCGCCGGCGTGTTGGCGACGGCGAACAGGCGCCTGGTGGCCTTGTTGACGCCGACGTCGGTGGCCTGTGCGGACAGCAGCACCGCCGTCAGCAGCTCGAAGACGCTGGAGAACTCCAGCTCGGTCTGCGGTGCCGGGTTGGCGGCTTTCAGTGTGGCGAAGAAGCGTTCGACTTGCGCGGCATTCATGCCGCGCATTGTCAGCCGCCTTCAGCCTCGCTTGGCTCTGGCCCGGGCGAGGGCGGCCTCGATGACGGCGCGCTTGCGGTCGAGCTGGGCCGGGTCGGTGATGTGTGATGCAGCGGGCAGGTCGGCCAGCTTGGCCTCGGCCTTGGCGGCCAGGCGGGCGTCGTTCTCCTCGGCCTCGCGGTGGCGGCGGAACTGCTTGAAGACGTAGCGTTCCCGGGCTTCTTCGGCCTGGGGCTGGCTCCAGGCCGCCCAGCCGGTGGCCGTGGTCACCTCGGGCATGGAGATGCAGTCCACCGGGCAGGCCGGCACGCACAGCTCGCAGCCGGTGCATTGCGCCGCGACGACGACGTGCATGGCCTTGGGCGCGCCGACGATGCAGTCGGCCGGGCAGGCCTTGATGCACAGCGTGCAGCCGATGCACCAGGCCTCGTCGATGACGGCCACGCCGCGTGTGGCCTCGATGCCGTGGGTCGGGTTCAGCGGCAGCGCCGGCCGGCCGGTGATGGCGGCCAGCCGGGCCACGCCTTCGGCACCGCCGGGCGGGCACTGGTTGATGCCGGCGTCACCGGCGGCGACGGCCTCGGCGTAGCGGCGGCAGTCCGGGTAGCCGCAGCGGGTGCATTGGGTCTGCGGCAGTGCGGCGTCGATGAGGGCCGCGAGGCTCACGCGCGGCGGGTGCGCTTGGCGGCGGGCTTGGGCGCAGCCTTCACCGGCGTGGCCTTGGCCGTCTGCTTCAGCGGCGCCGCCTCGTACTTGGCGATGAAGTCGCGCACCTGCGGGTAGACCTTCTCGCGCCAGCGGCGGCCCGAGAAGATGCCGTAGTGGCCGGCGCCGATGGCGTCGTAGTGGAACTGGTGGGCCTTGGGCACGCCTTCGCACAGGTCGTGCGCGGCGCGGGTCTGGCCGGCGCCGGAGATGTCGTCCAGCTCGCCCTCGACCGTCAGCAGCGCAGTTGTCTGGATGTCCTGCGGGCGCACCTGCTGGCCGTCGACGAACCAGGTGCCGTTGACCAGCGCGAAGTCCTGGAACACGGTCTTGATCGTGTCCAGGTAGTACTCGGCGGGCATGTCCAGCACGGCGTTGTACTCGTCGTAGAACTTGCGGTGCGCCTCGGCGCTGTCGTCGTCGCCGCGCACCAGGTCCAGGAAGTAGTCGTAGTGCGAGGACAGGTGGCGGTCCGGGTTCATCGCAACGAAGCCGGTGTGCTGCAGGAAGCCCGGGTAGACCTCGCGGCCGGCGCCGGGGAAGTTGGTCGGCACGCGGTAGATGACGTTGTTCTCGAACCAGCTGTAGCTGCGGTTCATGGCCAGGTTGTTGACCGCCGTCGGGCTCTTGCGGGCGTCGATGGGGCCGCCCATCATCGTCATGCTGCGCGGCGTGGCCTCGCCGGCGGAGGCCATCAGCGAGATGGCCGCCAGCACAGGCACCGTGGGCTGGCAGACGGACATCACGTGGCAGTCGGCGCCGCCGACGTGGCGGATGAACTCCTGCACGTAGCGGATGTAGTCGTCCAGGTGAAAGGGGCCCACTTCCAGCGGCACCATGCGTGCGTCGGTCCAGTCGGTGATGTAGACCTTGTGGTCCTTCAGCAGCTGCTTGACGGTTTCGCGCAGCAGCGTGCTGTGGTGGCCGGACAGCGGCGCCACGACCAGCACCGTCGGCTGGTCCTTCATCTTGGCCAGCACGGCGGAGTCGTCGGTGTAGCGCTTGAAGCGCAGCAGCCGGCAGAACGGCTTCTCGATGGCCACCAGCTCCTGCACGGCGACGTCGACGCCGTCGACTTCCACCGTCTTGATGTCGAACTCGGGTTTCTCGTAGTCCTTGGCCAGCCGGTGCATCAGGTCCAGCCCGGCCGACAGGCGCTGCGCCATCGGCGTGTGCGTGAACGGCGACAGCGGGTGGCTATAGAGCTTGGCCGATGCGGCGGCAAACTCGGAGAACGGGCTCAGCAGGGCGCGCTGGGTTTCGAAGAATTGATACAGCATGGCCGGCCTTGGCAAGGGTCAGGAATGACCCGATGGTGCCAGAAAACGCTTGCAGCGTTGTGCGCTGCAACATGGATTGGCGGTCAAACCGCCAATCCTTCGCACTTCAACGGTGCGTTGCGGAGCGGTCAGCCCTTGATGACGGCGGCCATGCCGGCCGCGACGGTGGGCAGATTGCCCTCATTCAGTGCGGCCACGCAGATGCGGCCGGAGTCCACGCCGTAGACGCCGAACTCGCTGCGCAGGCGCTGCATCTGCTCGGCCGACAGGCCGGAGTAGCTGAACATGCCCAGCTGCTCGGTGACGAAGGACAGGTCCTGCGTGACGCCGGCGGCCTTCAGCGCGGCCACCAGCGCCGAGCGCATGGCCTTGATGCGCACGCGCATGCCGGCCAGTTCTTCCTCCCACATCGCGCGCAGCCTGTCGTCGGACAGCACGGCGGCCACGACCTGCGCACCATGGGTGGGCGGGTTGGAGTAGTTGGTGCGGATCGCGATCTTCAGCTGCGACAGCACGCGCACCGCCTCCTCGTCGCTGCTGCAGACGACGCTCAGCGCGCCGCAGCGCTCGCCGTACAGCGAGAAGCTCTTGGAGAAGCTGGTGGACACGAAGAAGCCCACGCCGGCGGCCATGAACTGGCGCACGGCTTCGCCGTCTTCCTTCAGGCCGAAGCCGAAGCCCTGGTAGGCCATGTCCAGGAAGGGCGTCAGGCCGCGGGTCTTGACGGCGGCGACGACCTGGCCCCACTGCTCGGCCGTGATGTCGTAGCCGGTCGGGTTGTGGCAGCAGGCGTGCAGCACGACGACGGTGCCGGCGGGCGCCGCGTTCAGCGCGGCCAGCATGCCGTCGAAGTTGATGCCCTTCTTGGCCGCGTCGTAGTAGGGGTAGGTCTCGACGGTGAAGCCGGCTTGCGTGAACAGCGCGCGGTGGTTCTCCCAGCTCGGGTCGGAGATCAGCACCTTGGCGGTCGGGTTGAGCTGCTTCAGGAAGTCGGCGCCGACCTTCAGCGCGCCGGTGCCGCCGATGGCCTGCACGGTGGCGACGTTCTTCAGCTCGCTGCCGAACACCAGCTTCTGCACGGCCTTGTCATAGGCGGCGATGCCGTCGATGGGCAGGTAGCCGCGCGGCTTGGGCGCGGCGGCCATGGCGGCCTCGGCTTCGCGCACGCACTTCAGCAGCGGCAGCTTGCCGTTCTCGTCGTAGTACACGCCGACGCCGAGGTTGACCTTGCCGGCGCGGGTGTCGGCGTTGAACTGCTCGTTCAGGCCCAGGATGGGATCACGAGGGGCAAGGGCGACGTCGGCGAACAAAGACATGACGAGATTCCTGAAGGGGCGTTGGCAGCAGGGGGAGGGGGTCAGCGGGGGACTGCGCTTAAGCTGACGGATTGCGCAAGCCGCAGATTTTCCCAGGATTTACCCGATGCAAGACGCCCTGAACGCCAAGACCGCCCCGGACGGGGACACCGAGGAACGCAAGGGCGAATTCGTCAGCTTCGAAGGCTCCCCGTTCCAGCTGTTCCAGCCTTTCCCTCCCGCGGGGGATCAGCCGACCGCCATCGCGCAGATCTGCGAAGGCATCCACGACGGCCTCAGCTACCAGACGCTGCTGGGCGTGACCGGCTCGGGCAAGACCTTCACGATGGCCAATGTCATCGCCCGCCTGGGCCGCCCGGCCATCATCTTTGCGCCCAACAAGACACTGGCGGCGCAGCTGTACAGCGAGTTCAAGGACTTCTTCCCGAAGAACGCCGTCGAGTACTTCGTCAGCTACTACGACTACTACCAGCCCGAGGCCTACGTGCCGCAGCGCGACCTGTTCATCGAGAAGGACAGCGCGATCAACGAGCACATCGAGCAGATGCGCCTCTCCTGCACCAAGAGCCTGCTGGAGCGGCGTGACGTCGTCATCGTGGCATCCGTGTCAGCCATCTACGGCATCGGCTCGCCGGCGGATTACCACCAGATGGTGATGACGCTGCGCGTGGGCGACAAGATGGGCCAGCGTGACGTCATCGCGCACCTGATCCGCATGCAGTACACGCGCAACGAGATGGAGTTCAGCCGCGGCCACTTCCGCGTGCGCGGCGACACCATCGACGTGTTCCCGGCCGAGCACTCGGAGCTGGCCATCCGCATCGAGCTGTTCGACGACGAGATCGAGGCGTTGTCGCTGTTCGACCCGCTGACCGGCCAGATCCGCCAGAAGATCCCGCGCTTCACCGTCTACCCCAGCAGTCACTACGTGACGCCGCGCGAGCGTGTGCTGGCCGCCGCCGACGCGATCAAGGAGGAGCTGCGCGAGCGCGTGGCCTTCTTCGTCAAGGAGGGCAAGCTCGTCGAGGCGCAGCGCGTGGAGCAGCGCACCCGCTTCGACCTGGAGATGTTGCAGGAGGTGGGCCACTGCAAGGGCATCGAGAACTACACGCGCCACCTGTCCGGCGCCGAGCCGGGCGACCCGCCGCCGACGCTGGTGGACTACCTGCCCAAGGATGCGCTGATGTTCCTGGACGAAAGCCACGTGCTGATCGGCCAGTTCGGCGGCATGTACAACGGCGACCGGGCGCGCAAGACGACGCTCGTGGAATACGGCTTCCGGCTGCCGTCTGCGCTGGACAATCGGCCGCTGAAGTTCGCCGAGTTCGAACGCAAGATGCGCCAGGCGGTGTTCGTGTCCGCCACGCCGGGGCAGTACGAGCAGGACAACGCGGGTCAGGTCGTCGAGCAGGTCGTGCGGCCGACCGGGCTGGTGGACCCGGTCGTCGAGGTTCGGCCGGCCACGCACCAGGTGGACGACGTGCTGCAGGAAATCCGTCTGCGCGTCGAGGTCAACGAGCGCGTGCTGATCACGACGCTGACCAAGCGCATGGCCGAGCAGCTGACCGACTATCTCAGCGACAACGGCGTCAAGGTGCGCTACCTGCACTCGGACGTGGACACGGTGGAGCGCGTGGAGATCCTGCGTGACCTGCGGCTGGGCGCCTTCGATGTGCTGGTGGGCATCAACCTGCTGCGCGAGGGGCTGGACATCCCCGAGGTGTCGCTGGTGGCCATCCTGGACGCCGACAAGGAAGGCTTCCTGCGTGCCGAGCGCAGCCTGATCCAGACCATCGGTCGCGCGGCGCGCAACCTGAACGGCAAGGCCATCCTGTACGCGGACCGCATCACCGAGTCCATGCGCAAGGCCATCGGCGAGACCGAGCGCCGGCGCGCCAAGCAGATCGCGTTCAACACGGAGAACGGCATCACGCCGCGCAGCGTGCAAAAGCGCATCAAGGACCTCATCGACGGCGTCTACTCGGAGGAGTCGGGCCGCGACGAGGCGAAATTGCTGGCTGCGGCCAAGGTCGAGGACTTGTCGGAGAAGGATCTGGCCAAACGTATCGCCCAGCTCGAAAAGCAGATGCTGGAGCACGCCCGCAACCTGGAGTTCGAGCAGGCGGCGCGCATCCGCGACCAGTTGGGGCAGTTGCGCGAACAGGCCTTCGGTGCCCGGGTTCACGACAACATCGTGCCGCTGGAGTCGGCGCGCAAGACCGTTTCGCGGTAAGGCTGCTGCGGCGCAGCAAAAAGTCCCGCCAAACCCTGGGGATACGCAGGAACCCTAGGCCGAGCCTGAGTAGTCGAGTAAAATCATCGGAAATGATTCGCTCGGCTATTGTCCCGGTCATTCCGGGTTAACCCCCGAATCATCGGCCTGGACAAGTCGGTCCGGGCATCTCGCCAAGGAGTTTCACATGCGTCTCACCACCAAAGGCCGGTTTGCAGTCACCGCGATGCTGGACTTGGCGCTGCGCGAGAATACCGGCCCGGTCGCCCTGGCGGCCATCAGCCAGCGGCAGCAGATTTCGCTCTCCTACCTGGAGCAGCTGTTCGGCAAGCTGCGCCGCCATGAACTGGTGGAAAGCACCCGCGGCCCGGGTGGCGGCTACTCGCTGGGCCGCAAGGCCGAGAACATCACCGTCGCCGACATCATCGTCGCCGTGGACGAGGCGCTGGACGCCACCGGCTGTGGCGGCAAGGAAAACTGCATGGGCGAGGATAGTGGCCGCTGCATCACCCACGAACTCTGGACCAATCTGAACGCGAAGATGATCGAGTACCTCGACTCCGTGTCGCTGCGCAAGCTGGCCGACGAGCAACTCGCCAAGGGCTTCGAGGTCGAGGCGGCGCCCGTGAAGCGCGCCATCTCCAGCCAGCCGGTGCTCAAGCCCATCCGCGTGACGGCGCCGAACTCGGTGTTCGCGCTGGGTGGCGCGTTCAGCAAGTAACAAGACACACGAAAGCCCTAGCCCTCCGCCATGGACATGACCCCGCACTTCCCGATCTACCTCGACTACGGCGCGACGACGCCGTGCGACCCCCGCGTGGTGGACGCGATGATCCCTTGGCTGCGCGAACACTTCGGCAACCCGGCGTCGCGCAGCCACGCCTGGGGCTGGGAAGCGGAAGAAGCGGTCGAGAAAGCACGCGTGCAGGTCGCCGAGTTGATCGGCGCCGACCCGCGCGAGATCGTCTGGACCTCCGGCGCTACCGAGTCCAACAACCTGGCGCTGAAGGGCGCCGCCCAGTTCTACAAGACCCGCGGCAAGCACCTCATCACCGTGAAGACCGAGCACAAGGCCGTGCTCGACACCATGCGTGAGCTGGAGCGCCAGGGCTTCGACGTGACCTACCTCGACGTGCTGGAGAACGGCCTCGTCGACCTGGAAGCGTTCAAGGCCGCGCTGCGCCCGGACACCATCCTGGCATCGGTCATGTACGTGAACAACGAGATCGGCGTTATCCAGGACGTCGTCGCGCTGGGCAATCTGTGCCGCGAGCGCGGTGTCATCTTCCACGTCGATGCAGCCCAGGCCACCGGCAAGGTGGAGATCGACCTCGCCCGGCTGCCCATCGACCTGATGAGCCTGGCCTCGCACAAGAGCTACGGTCCCAAGGGCATCGGCGCGCTGTACGTACGCCGCAAGCCGCGCATCCGCCTGGAAGCGCAGATGCACGGTGGCGGCCATGAGCGCGGCATGCGCTCGGGCACGCTGCCGGTGCACCAGATCGTCGGCATGGGCGAGGCCTTCCGCATCGCCCGCGAAGAGATGGGCGCCGAGAACGAACGCATCCGCGCGCTGCACAACCGCCTCGTCAAGGGGCTGTCGGGCATCGAGCAGACCTTCATCAACGGCGACCTCGAGCGGCGCGTGCCGCACAACCTGAACATCTCGTTCAACTACGTCGAGGGCGAGTCGCTGATCATGGGCGTCAAGGGCCTGGCAGTGTCGTCGGGCTCGGCCTGCACGTCGGCCAGCCTGGAGCCCAGCTACGTGCTGCGCGCGCTGGGCCGCAGCGATGAGCTGGCCCACAGCTCGCTGCGCATGACCATCGGCCGTTTCACGACCGAAGAAGAGATCGACTACGCCATCAGCGTGCTGACCGACCGCGTCGCCAAGCTGCGCGAGCTGTCCCCGCTGTGGGACATGTTCAAGGACGGCGTCGACCTCTCGACCATTCAGTGGGCCGCCCACTAAGGAGAACAACATGGCATACAGCGAAAAAGTCGTTGACCACTACGAGAACCCCCGCAACGTCGGCAAGTTCGACAACGGCGACGAAGACGTCGGCACCGGCATGGTCGGCGCGCCGGCCTGCGGCGACGTGATGAAGCTGCAGATCAAGGTGAATCCGGCGACCGGCCTCATCGAGGACGCCAAGTTCAAGACCTACGGCTGCGGCTCGGCCATCGCCTCCAGCTCGCTCGTGACCGAGTGGGTCAAGGGCAAGAGCCTGGACGAAGCGCTGACGATCAAGAACACGCAGATCGCCGAAGAACTGGCGCTGCCGCCGGTCAAGATCCACTGCTCCATCCTGGCCGAAGACGCCATCAAGGCCGCGGTGGACGACTACCGCGCCAAGCACGCGACCACGGCCTAAGCCATGTCCGTCACGCTGACCGAAGCCGCGGCCCGCCACGTCAAGCGCTACATCGCCAAGCGCGGCAAGGGCGTGGGCGTGCGCCTGGGCGTGAAGACGACCGGCTGCTCGGGCCTGGCCTACAAGCTCGAGTACGCGGACGACGTCGCGCCCGAGGATGTCGTCTTCGAGGGGCACGAGGTCAAGATCCTCATCGATCCCAAGAGCCTGCCCTACCTCGACGGCACCGAGCTGGACTTCGTGCGCGAAGGCCTCAACGAAGGCTTCAAGTTCCGCAACCCGCGTGAGAAGGACAAGTGCGGCTGCGGCGAGTCCTTCCGTGTCTGATCGACCCTGAGTTCTTCCTGAGCGCGGCACCGGCCGCGCTTTTTGCTTTTTCACCTTGCCATGCGCCTGACCGACAACGACTTCCAGCTCTTCGGCCTGCCCGAGACGCAGGCCCAGGACCGCGCCGCCATCGACGCGCGCTGGAAGGCGCTGCAGGCCGAGGTGCACCCCGATCGCTTCGCGGCGGAAGGCGCTGCGGCCCAGCGCGTGGCGATGCAGTGGGCCATGCGCGTCAACGAGGGCTACCAGCGCCTGCGTGACCCGCTCAGGCGCGCCGCCTACCTCTGCGAGTTGCGCGGTGCGCCCGTGCAGGCCGAGAACAACACGGCCATGCCCGCCGCCTTCCTGATGCAGCAGATGGAATGGCGCGAGGCGCTGGACGACGCGAACGACGAAGCCGCGCTGACCGCCCTCGACGACGACGCGGCCCAGGCCGAAGCCACGGCGCTCGCCACCGTGCAGCGCCTGCTCGACCAGGCGGGTGACGCCCCGGCTGCCGCATCACAGGTCCGCGCGCTGATGTTCATCCAGCGCTTCCGGGCCGACATTGACCAGCGCCTTGCGAAGCTGGAAGACTTTGCGGGACAGACCGCCCGAACGAAGTGAGTAGCTCTGTCCCCAACTGACTAAAAGATGGCCCTCCTCCAGATCTCCGAACCCGGCGCGTCGCCCGACCCGCACCAGCGCCGCATCGCCGTCGGCATCGACCTGGGCACCACGCACTCCCTCGTCGCCGCCGTGCGCCACGGCGTGGCCGAATGCCTGCCCGACGAACAGGGCCGCGTCATCCTGCCGTCCGCCGTGCGCTACCTGCCCGAAGGCCGCCGCCAGATCGGTGCCGACGCGCTGGCTGCGCAGGCCGAGGACCCCGAGAACACCATCGTCTCGGTCAAACGCTTCATGGGCCGGGGCCTGGCCGACGTCGCGGGTCGCGAACATCTGCCCTACCAGTTCGAAGACCGCCCCGGCATGCTGGCCATCGCCACGCGTGACGGCGTGAAGAGCCCCGTCGAGGTGTCGGCCGAGATCCTGGCCACGCTGCGCTTCCGTGCCGAAGACAGCTTCCTCGACGACCTGTTCGGCGCCGTCATCACGGTCCCGGCCTACTTCGACGACGCGCAGCGCCAGGCCACCAAGGATGCCGCCGAGCTGGCCGGCCTCAAGGTGCTGCGTCTCATCAACGAGCCCACCGCGGCGGCCATCGCCTACGGCCTGGACAACGCCAGCGAAGGCCTGTATGCGGTCTACGACCTGGGCGGTGGCACGTTCGACATCTCGCTGCTGCGCCTGACGCGCGGTGTGTTCGAGGTGGTGGCGACCGGCGGCGATGCGGCGCTGGGCGGTGACGATTTCGACCGCGTGCTGGCCGACTGGGCGCTGGGCGGTCGCGTCCTCGAATCTGCCCATGACAAGCGCGTCGTGCTTGTCGCCGCGCGTGCGGCCAAGGAGGCGCTGTCGGATGCCGAATCGACCGAACTGGTCGCTGTGCTGGATGCCGGCGAACTGCGCGTCACCGTCACGCGTCAACGGTTCGAGGAACTCGCCCAGCCGCTGATTGCCAGGACGCTGTCGTCGGTCAAGCGGGTGCTGCGCGACGCCAAGGTCAAACCAGCGGACGTGCAGGGCGCCGTCATGGTCGGCGGCTCCACGCGCATGCCGGTCGTTCGGCGCGCCGTCAGCGAACTGTTTGGCCGCGAGGTGCTGACCAACCTCAACCCCGACGAGGTCGTCGCGCTGGGCGCAGCGATCCAGGCTAACCAGCTCGCCGGCAATGCCGCCGATGGCGAAATCCTGCTGCTGGACGTGATCCCGCTGTCCCTCGGGCTGGAGACCATGGGCGGCCTGGTGGAGCGCGTCATAGAGCGCAACTCGACCATCCCCGTCGCCAAGGCCCAGGACTTCACGACCTTCAAGGACGGTCAGACCGCGCTGGCGGTGCATGTCGTGCAGGGTGAGCGTGAGCTGGTCAGCGAGTGCCGGTCGCTGGCGCGCTTCGAGCTGCGCGGCATCCCGCCGATGGCGGCCGGCGCGGCACGCATCCGCGTCAGCTTCCAGGTCGATGCCGATGGCCTGCTCAGCGTGTCCGCCGAGGAGCTGACCTCGGGTGTGCAGGCGGCCATCACCGTGAAGCCCAGCTACGGCCTGTCCGACGACCAGATCGCCGGCATGCTGAAGGACGGCTTCTCCAGCGCCGATGCCGACATGGCCGCGCGCAAGCTGCGCGAGGCCCGCGTGGAGGCCGAGCGCATGGTGCTGGCCACGCGCAGCGCGCTGGCTGCCGACGGCGACCTGCTGCCGCATGCCGAGCGCGAGGCGCTGGAGGCCCGCCTGTCGGCCCTGGCCGCGATGACCGACGACGCCGATGCCATCGACGCCGCCGTCAAGGCGCTGGCCGAAGCCACCGAAGGCTTTGCCGCCGAACGCATGAACCGCTCGATCGCCCGCGCGCTGACCGGCCGCAACGTCTCGGCTCTCTGAAAGAACAACGACATGCCCGTCATCAAGATCCTCCCGCACGCCGAGTACTGCCCCGATGGCGCCATGCTGACCGGCGCGCCCGGCACGTCGATCTGCGAGGTGCTGCTGGCCAACGACATCCACATCGAGCACGCCTGTGACCAGGTCTGCGCCTGCACGACCTGCCACGTCATCGTGCGCGAGGGCGGCCGCTCGCTGAGCGAGATGGAAGAGGACGAAGAGGACATGCTGGACCGCGCCTGGGGCTTGGAGCCCGACTCGCGCCTGTCGTGCCAGGCGCTGCTGCGCCAGCAGGACGTGACGGTCGAGATTCCCAAGTACTCGATCAACCACGCCAAGGAAGGCAAGTGACTGGCGAGTCAACGACGGGTCGCTCCCGAGTTGACTCAGCCCCCTCGGGGGGCAGCGGCGGGCCTTTGCCGCCGCGTGGGGGCGTGACGCTTCTGCGCATCCTGGGGTTCGAGTCGTCCTGCGACGAGACCGGGGTGGCGCTGGTCGAGGTGGCGGGCGATGCGCCGCCGAAGCTGGTGGCGCAGGCGCTGCACAGCCAGATCAGCATGCACCAGGCCTACGGCGGCGTGGTGCCCGAGCTGGCATCGCGCGATCACGTGCGCCGCGTGCTGCCGCTTACGCGCGAGGTGCTGTCGCAGGCTGGCCTGGCGCTGCATGAGATCGATCTGATCGCCTACACGCAGGGCCCGGGCCTCGCGGGCGCGCTGCTCGTGGGCGCCGGCGTGGCGGTGTCGCTGGCTGCGGCGCTGGACGTGCCGGCGCTGCCCATCCATCACCTGGAAGGGCATCTGCTGTCGCCGTTCCTGTCGGACGACCCGCCCGAGTTCCCGTTCGTCGCGCTGCTGGTCAGCGGCGGCCACACGCAGTTGATGCGCGTGGACGACGTCGGCAGCTACGAGATCCTCGGCGAGACCATCGACGACGCCGCCGGCGAGGCCTTCGACAAGAGCGCCAAGCTGCTGGGGCTGCCCTATCCCGGCGGCCCGCACCTGGCGCGCATGGCCGAGTTCGGCAACCCGGATGCGTATGCGCTGCCGCGCCCGCTGCTGCACAGCGGCAAGCCGGACTTCAGCTTCGCCGGCCTGAAGACGGCCGTGCTGACGCAGGTGAAGAAGATCGGCGAGGCCCCCTGCGATCAGACCCGGGCTGACCTGGCCGCGTCCACGCAGGCGGCCATCGTCGACGTGCTGGTGAAGAAGGCGCTGCTGGCGCTGAAGGAAACCGGGCTGAAGCGCCTGGTGGTGGCGGGCGGCGTGGGCGCCAACGCGAGGTTGCGCGAGCAATTGAACGCCGCCTGTGCCAAGCGCGGCGTGCGCGTGCACTACCCCGAGCTGTCGCTGTGTACCGACAACGGCGCCATGATCGCAATGGCCGCCGCGCTGCGCGTGCAGCGCGACATGGCGCAACCCCGGCGGGACGGCGGCTTCGAGGTCCGCCCGCGCTGGGAGCTTGGCAGCTGACGCGCCAGCGTCAGCGCTTCGCGGCTTAGAGAACGTTCAGTTGGCCGCCGTTCTCGGCGACGCGCTTGACCAGCGTCAGCGTCAGCACGCCGTTGTCGAAGCGAGCCTGCGACTGGGCCTGATCGATCTCGACCGGCAGCGAGAAGCTGCGGGCGTAGCTGGCGGCACGGCGTTCGCGGTAGAGCACGCGGGAGCCGTCGGTCGGCGCGGCGGCGTCGGCGCTGGCGGTCTCGATGTGCACACGGCGGCCTTCGACGCGGACCTTGACCGCTTCCTTGGTGACGCCGGGCATGTCGACGGTCACGCTGTAGGCCTTGTCATCCTCGGCGATGTCGAGCGCCGGCGTGCGGGCGACGTCGGCATCGAACTGGCGCAGGGCGCGGGCGACACGGGCAGGGTGGGTCAGGTAGAACATGGAAAGACTCCGTTGGTTTGCGCTGCTGAACCGTTCGGGAGCAGCACCCGATGACCCGGAGATAGGGCGGCCGCCAGGCGCTTCAAGAGCGTTTGCGCAGGCCGGCAAGAGAAGTCACGCATTTGCAGGGCAGGGCGGTTTCGGCTCTTGAAACCCGGTGTGCGCACCCCGACTTGCGCCCGCCTGGCCGGCCGCGGTTTGGGCTGCTTCCGGCTTTGAGCTAGAATCCGCGAGTTCTGCGTACCGGGTTCCCTGTACACGGAGCACTAGCACGGCTCGGGGTGGTTTCCCCCGTGTCCGCAAGTCAACCCCGGAAACCGTCTGCGGCAGCGCTCAAGCAGTGCGTCTCGCCCGGCCGGACTTCCGAAACCTTTTGGAAAACAAATGTCCATCGCCGAAAAGAAGGCCGAGATCGTCAAGGCCAACGCACGCAGCGCCAACGACACCGGCAGCCCGGAAGTCCAGGTCGCTCTGCTGACCGCCCGCATCAACGACCTGACCCCCCACTTCAAGACCCACGCCAAGGACCACCACGGCCGCCGCGGTCTGCTGAAGATGGTCAACACGCGCAAGAGCCTGCTGGCCTACCTGAAGCGTGTGGACTCGGCCCGCTACGTGGCCCTGATCCAGAAGCTGGGCCTGCGCAAGTAAGCTAGCAAATCCGTCGAGGAGCCTGTCTGGTCCATCAAGCCCAGTACAGGCTCTTCGTCTTTCTGCCGGAACCAAGCTGACGTGGTCACGGATCATTCCAAGACGGCTCTCTGCCGAGCCGCCCTGGAATGGCATCTGGGCCAAACCCAGCCTCGTTTCCGGTTTCATCGGGCGCCGTGAGCGCGCCCATCACAACCAGGAGATGAGCATGTCCATGTTCAACAAGGTCACCAAGTCGTTCCAGTGGGGCAACCACAACGTCGTGCTGGAAACGGGCGAGATCGCCCGCCAGTCCAGCGGCGCCGTCCTCGTCAACATCGAAGGCACCGTCGTGCTGGCCACCGTGGTCGCCAAGACCGAGGCCAAGGCCGGCCAGGACTTCTTCCCGCTGACCGTCGACTACCTCGAGAAGACCTACGCCGCCGGCAAGATCCCCGGCAGCTTCTTCAAGCGTGAAGGCCGCCCGAGCGAGCACGAGACGCTGACCAGCCGCCTGATCGACCGCCCGATCCGCCCGCTGTTCCCCGAAGGCTTCTTCAACGAAGTCCAGGTCGTCATCCACGTGGTGAGCCTGAACCCCGAAGTGCAGGCCGACATCGCCGCCATGATCGGCACGTCCGCCGCGCTGGCCATCTCCGGCATCCCGTTCAACGGCCCGATCGGCGCCGCCCGCGTGGGCTACGTCAACGGCGAGTACACGCTGAACCCGAGCAAGTCTGAGCTGGTCAACAGCCAGATGGACCTGGTCGTCGCCGGCACGCAAAGCGCCGTGCTGATGGTCGAGTCCGAAGCCTCGGGCCTGTCGGAAGAAGTCATGCTGGGCGCCGTGGTCTTCGGCCACGAGCAAGGCAATGTCGCCATCGCCGCGATCAACGAACTGGTCAAGGAGGCTGGCAAGCCGGCCTGGAACTGGGTCGCCCCGGCCAAGGACGAAGCCTTCATCGCCAAGGTCAACGCGCTGGCCGAAGGCCCGCTGCGCGAGGCCTACCAGATCCGCTCCAAGCAGGCCCGCACGCAAGCCTGCCGCGCCGCCTCTGCCAACGTGTTCGCCGCGCTGTCGGCTGAAGGCGTGTCGTTCGACAAGGTCGAGGTTGAAGGCCTGCTGTTCGAGATCGAAGCCCGCATCGTCCGCAGCCAGATCCTGGCCGGCGAGCCGCGCATCGACGGCCGCGACACCCGCACCGTGCGCCCCATCGAGATCAGCAACGGCATCCTGCCGCGCACCCACGGCTCGGCGCTGTTCACGCGCGGCGAGACGCAGGCTCTCGTGGTGGCCACGCTGGGCACGGACCGTGACGCCCAGCGCATCGACGCGCTGGACGGCGAGTTCGAAGACCGCTTCATGATGCACTACAACATGCCCCCCTTCGCCACCGGCGAGACGGGTCGTGTGGGCTCGCCCAAGCGCCGCGAAATTGGCCACGGCCGCCTGGCCAAGCGCGCGCTGATCGCCGCGCTGCCGAGCAAGGAAGACTTCCCGTACTCGCTGCGCGTCGTCTCCGAAATCACCGAGTCCAACGGCTCGTCGTCGATGGCTTCCGTCTGCGGCGGCTGCCTGGCACTGATGGACGCCGGCGTGCCGATGAAGGCCCACGTGGCCGGCATCGCCATGGGCCTGATCAAGGACGCCAACCGCTTCGCCGTGCTGACCGACATCCTGGGTGACGAAGATCACCTGGGCGACATGGACTTCAAGGTGGCCGGCACGACGACCGGCATCACCGCCCTGCAGATGGACATCAAGATCCAGGGCATCACCAAGGAAATCATGCAGGTCGCCCTGGCGCAAGCCAAGGAAGCCCGCCTGCACATCCTGGGCAAGATGACCGAAGCCATGGGCACGGCCAACACCGAGGTGTCGCAGTTCGCGCCGCGCCTGTACACGATGAAGATCAACCCGGAGAAGATCCGTGACGTCATCGGCAAGGGCGGCTCGACCATTCGTGCGCTGACTGAAGAGACCGGCACGACCATCGACATCGGCGAAGACGGCACCATCACCATCGCCTCGACGGACGCCGACAAGGCCGAGCTGGCCAAGAAGCGCATCGCCGAGATCACCGCCGAAGTCGAAGTGGGCAAGATCTACGAAGGCCCGATCGTCAAGATCCTGGACTTCGGCGCGCTCGTGAACCTGCTGCCCGGCAAGGACGGCTTGCTGCACATCAGCCAGATCGCGCACCAGCGCGTCGAGAAGGTGACCGACTTCCTGCAGGAGGGCCAGGTCGTCAAGGTCAAGGTGCTGGAGACCGACGAGAAGGGCCGCATCAAGCTGTCGATGAAGGCGCTGATCGACCGCGAAGCGGCTCCGGTCCAGGCGGCTCCGGCCGCTGACGCCCCGGCCGCGGAGTAATCGCAGCAGCGATGAAAGCCATCGCAATCACCCGCCCCGGCGGGCCCGAGGTGCTGGAGCTGGCCGAGCGGCCGGATCCAGTCGCGGGCCTGGGCGAGTGCCTGATCCGCGTGGCCGCTTCGGGCATCAACCGCCCGGACGTGCTGCAGCGCAAGGGCGCCTACCCACCGCCGGCGGGCGCCAGTGATCTGCCTGGGCTGGAGGTCGCCGGCGAGATCGTCGCCGGTGATGACCAGGCCCTGGCCGCGCATGGCTTCAAGCTGGGCGACCAGGTCTGTGCGCTGGTCAACGGCGGCGGCTATGCCGAGCTGTGCACGGTGCCGGTCGGTCAATGCCTGCCGGTGCCGAAGGGCTGGACGTTGGCTCAGGCGGCCACGCTGCCGGAGACCTGCTTCACCGTCTGGGCCAATGTGTTCGACCGCGCCGGCCTGCAAGCCGGCGAAACGCTGCTGATCCACGGCGGCTCCAGCGGCATCGGCGTGACGGCCATCCAGATCGCCAGGGCGCTGGGCGCCCGCGTGCTGGTGACCGTCGGCAGCGCCGACAAGGCCGAGGCCTGCAAGGCGCTGGGTGCCGACGTGGCGATCAACTACCGCGAGCAGGATTTCGTGGCCGAAGCCAAGGCTGCCACGGGCGGCCGCGGTGTCGATGTGATCCTGGACATGGTGGCGGGCGACTACATCGGCCGTGGCGTGCAGGCGCTGGCCGAAGACGGCCGCCTGGCGCTGATCGCGGTGCAGGGCGGCGTGAAGTCGGACATCGATGCCGGCCTCGTGCTGCGCAGGCGCCTGACGATCACCGGCTCGACGCTGCGCCCGCGTTCGGCGGCCTTCAAGGCCGGTCTGGCGCACTCGCTGCGCGACAAGGTCTGGCCGCTGATCGAGGCAGGCCAGATCAAGCCGGTCGTTTACCGCGAGCTGCCCGCCGCCAACGCGGCCGAGGCGCACGCGCTGATGGAATCCAACCAGCACATCGGCAAGATCGTGCTGACCTGGTGATGGAGCTGAGATGAGAAAGAAACTCGTCGTGGGCAACTGGAAGATGCATGGCAGCCGCGCTGCCAATGCGCAGTTGCTCGCCGGCCTCAAGGAGGCTGGCCCCTGGAACGCCGACGTTGCCGTCTGCGTGCCGTTCCCCTACATCGCCGAGACGGCCCTGGCGCTGACCGGCACGGCCATCGCCTACGGCGCGCAGGACTGCTCGTTGCACGAGCAGGGTGCCTACACCGGCGAGGTGTCGTCGGCCATGCTGCAGGACATCGGCTGCCGCTACGCCATCGTCGGCCACTCGGAGCGCCGTGCCTATCACGCGGAGAGCGACCAGCTCGTCGCCGACAAGGCCAAGGCCGCGCTGGCCCACGGCGTAACGCCCATTGTCTGCGTCGGCGAAACCCGCGCCGAGCGCGAGGCCGGCCAGACGGAAGCCGTCGTCAAGCGCCAGCTCGCCGCCGTGATCCACACGCTGGGCCACTGCTGCGGCGAGATGGTCGTGGCCTATGAGCCTGTCTGGGCCATCGGCACCGGCCTGACCGCCACGCCGGCCGAGGCGCAGGCGGTGCACGCCGTGCTGCGCGCGCAACTGCATGCGGCCACCGACAAGTCCGGCGCGATGCGCATCCTCTACGGCGGCAGCGTCAAGGCCGACAACGCGGCCGAACTGTTCTCGCAGCCCGACATCGACGGCGGCCTCATCGGCGGCGCGTCGCTGAAGGTGGCCGACTTCGCCGCGATCTGCCGGGCCGCGGCCCACTGAGTTTTCCCGGCGCCCAGGCCAGGGGGCAGGGCGCCACAAGTGTTTTGACGGAGTGTTTGGAATGCATTTCTTTGCGAATCTGGTGTTGATCGTTCAACTGGCCTCGGCCTTGGCGATCATTGGTCTGGTGCTGGTGCAGCACGGCAAGGGCGCCGACATGGGCGCATCCTTCGGCAGCGGTGCGTCGGGCAGCCTGTTTGGCGCCACCGGCAGCGCCAATTTCTTGTCGCGCAGCACGGCCGTCGCGGCCACGCTGTTCTTCGGCTGCACGCTGGGCCTGGCCTTCCTGGCCAACGGCAATCCGTCGGCCGCCAGCAGCGGCGCAGACAACGCGCTGGACCGTGCGCCTGTCGTGGCTCCGGCGCCTGCAGCGTCCGGTGCTGCTGCGATCCCGGGTGCCGTTGTTGCGCCTGCCGTCACGGCACCTGCCGCGGCTTCCGCGGCGTCGAACTAAGTCCGACTAAAAACCTCGCTTCCTCACCGGGAAGTCCCTTGTTTTCGGTATAGAATGCGAGGCTGTCTGGCAAGCAAACCCTCCCTAGTTGCCAGGCAATATTTGAGTACCTGCCGTCGTGGTGAAATTGGTAGACACGCTATCTTGAGGGGGTAGTGGCGAAAGCTGTGCGAGTTCGAGTCTCGCCGACGGCACCAGAACATTGAAGCGGCCTGTCGCCGCGGTCTCCCGGGTCAACCGGGGTGATCGAGGCAAGGTTCCAGGCGGGCGCGATCCGCGAGCGACATCCTTCGATCTCGCTGGTGGCGCGCCTGTTTGCTTTTGTGGTCGGCTTGTGTAGCGGTCACGTTCACAGAAGTTTTACCGGCCCGGGAACTCAACGATGAATCTCGAACAATATCTGCCCGTCATCCTCTTCATCTTGGTCGGCGCAGTGGTCGGGATCGCGCCCCAGGTGCTCGGCGCCCTGCTGGGCCCCAATCGGCCGGACGAGGCCAAGAACTCCCCCTACGAATGCGGCTTCGAGGCCTTTGAAGACGCGCGCATGAAATTCGACGTGCGCTACTACCTCGTCGCCATCCTGTTCATTCTTTTCGATCTGGAAATTGCCTTCCTGTTCCCCTGGGCCGTGGCGCTCAAGGAAATCGGTGCGACGGGTTTCTGGGCGATGATGATCTTCCTCGGCATTCTGGTCGTCGGCTTTGCCTACGAGTGGAAAAAAGGCGCCCTCGATTGGGAATAAGCGTCCGCCGACACAAGCTGGGAATTTCAAATGGGTATTGAAGGCGTCCTGAAAGAGGGCTTTGTCACGACCTCGGTCGACAAGCTCATCAACTGGTCCAAGACCGGCTCGCTGTGGCCGATGACGTTCGGCCTGGCCTGTTGCGCCGTCGAGATGATGCACGCGGGTGCCGCGCGCTACGACATCGACCGCTTCGGCATGCTGTTCCGTCCGAGCCCGCGTCAGTCCGACCTGATGATCGTGGCCGGCACGCTGTGCAACAAGATGGCGCCGGCGCTGCGCAAGGTCTACGACCAGATGGCCGAGCCGCGCTGGGTGCTGTCGATGGGCAGCTGCGCCAACGGCGGCGGCTATTACCACTACAGCTATTCCGTCGTGCGCGGCTGCGACCGCATCGTGCCGGTGGACGTCTACGTGCCGGGCTGCCCGCCCACGGCCGAGGCGCTGCTGTACGGCATCCTGCAACTGCAGGCCAAGATCCGCCGCGAAAACACCATCGCCCGCTGAGCCAAGGAATGAGCGTGAACCTCGACACCCTGGCCCAGCAGATTGGTGCCATCTTTGGTGACCGCGTCGCCTCGCTGCAGTCCGCCCTGGGCGAACTGACGCTGACCGTGCGCGCGGCCGACTACTTCGACATCGCCACCACGCTGCGCGATCACCCTGAGCTGAAGTTCGAGCAGCTGATCGACCTCTGCGGTGTCGACTACAGCGACTACGGCAACGGCGGCTACGAAGGCCTGCGCTACGCGGTCGTCAGCCACCTGCTGTCGGTCAGCAAGAACTGGCGCCTGCGCCTGAAGGTCTTCGCCGCCGATGACGACTTCCCCTGCGTGGCCTCGATCACGCCGGTGTGGAATTCGGCCAACTGGTTCGAGCGCGAAGCCTTCGACATGTACGGCGTCATCTTCGACGGCCACAACGACCTGCGCCGCCTGCTGACGGACTACGGCTTCATCGGCCACCCGATGCGCAAGGACTTCCCGGTGTCGGGCCACGTCGAGATGCGCTACGACGCCGAGCAGAAGCGCGTCATCTACCAACCGGTCACGATCGAGCCGCGCGAAATCACGCCGCGCATCATTCGTGAAGACAAGTACGGTGGTCTGTAAGCCATGGCCGAAATCAAGAACTACACGCTGAACTTCGGTCCCCAGCACCCGGCCGCCCACGGCGTGCTGCGTCTGGTGCTGGAACTGGACGGCGAAGTCATCCAGCGCGCCGACCCGCACATCGGCCTGCTGCACCGCGCCACCGAGAAGCTGGCCGAAAGCAAGACTTTCATCCAGTCGCTGCCCTACATGGACCGCCTCGACTACGTGTCGATGATGTCCAACGAGCACGCCTACTGCCTGGCCATCGAGAAGATGCTGGGCATCGACGTGCCCATCCGCGCGCAGTACATCCGCGTGATGTTCGGCGAGCTGACCCGCATCCTGAACCACCTGCTGTGGCTGGGCTGCCACGGGCTGGACTGTGGTGCGATGAACATCCTCATCTACTGCTTCCGCGAGCGCGAGGACATCTTCGACATGTACGAGGCAGTGTCGGGTGCGCGCATGCACGCGGCCTACTTCCGTCCGGGCGGCGTCTACCGCGACCTGCCGGACAGCATGCCGCAGTACCAGGTCAGCAAGATCCGCAACGCCAAGGCTATCGCGCAGCTGAACGAGAACCGTTCGGGCTCGCTGCTGGACTTCATCGAGGACTTCAGCCGTCGCCTGCCGAAGAACATCGACGACTACGAAACGCTGCTGACCGACAACCGCATCTGGAAGCAGCGCACGGTCGGCATCGGCGTCGTGTCGCCCGAGCGTGCGCTCAACATGGGCTTCACGGGTGCGATGCTGCGCGGTTCGGGCATCGCCTGGGACCTGCGCAAGAAGCAGCCGTACGACGTGTACGACAAGATGGATTTCGACATCCCGGTCGGCACCAACGGCGACACCTACGACCGTTACGTCGTGCGTGTGGAAGAGATGCGCCAGTCCAACCGCATCGTGCAGCAGTGCGTGCAGTGGCTCAAGGCCAACCCCGGTCTGCCGGTCATCACCGACAACCACAAGGTGGCGCCGCCCGCGCGTGTGGACATGAAGTCCAACATGGAAGAGCTGATCCACCACTTCAAGCTCTTCACCGAAGGCTTCCACGTGCCGGCAGGCGAGGCCTATGCAGCCGTCGAACACCCCAAGGGCGAGTTCGGCATCTACATGGTCAGCGACGGTGCCAACAAGCCCTACCGCCTGAAGATCCGCGCGCCGGGCTTTGCCCACCTCGCGGCCCTCGACGAAATGGGCAAGGGCCACATGATTGCCGACGCCGTGGCCATCATCGGCACGATGGACATCGTGTTCGGCGAAATCGACCGTTGAAGTGCAGCAGACGATGACCAGCAGCAACGCCTACACCCTGAGCGACGCGACCCGCGCCCGCTTCGACCGCGAGGTCGCCAAGTACCCCTACGAACTGCGCCAATCGGCCGTCATGGCCTGCCTGGCCATCGTGCAGCAGGAAGAGGGCTTCGTTCCGCGCGCCGCGGAAGACGCGATCGCGGCTCACCTCGGCATGGCGCCCATCGCCGTGTACGAGGTGACGACCTTCTACAACATGTACAACCAGAAGCCGGTTGGCAAGTTCAAGCTGAACGTCTGCGCGAACCTGCCCTGCCAGCTGCGTGACGGCCAGAACGCGCTGGACCATCTGTGCAGCAAGCTCGGCATCGAGCAGGGCGGCACGACGGCCGACGGCCTGTTCACCGTGCAGAAGAGCGAGTGCCTGGGCGCCTGCGCCGACTCGCCGGTCATGCTGGTCAACGACCGCCAGATGTGCAGCTTCATGACGAACGACCGTCTCGACGAGTTGGTTGACGTGTTGCGCGCCGAAGCAGCCAAGGCCTGAGGACGACGATGCTGGACCTCACCAAATTCCAATCCACCGGCAATGAGACCTGCTTCCACGGTCGTCACATCACGCCGCAGATCTACGCGGACCTGAACGGCAAGAACTGGTCGATCAAGGACTACGAAGCCCGCGGCGGCTATGCGGCCCTGCGCAAGATCCTCGGTAAGGACGGCGGCGAAGGCCTGACGCCCGACCAGGTCATCGCCGAAGTGAAGACCTCGGCCCTGCGGGGCCGCGGTGGCGCCGGCTTCCCGACCGGCCTGAAGTGGAGCTTCATGCCCCGCCAGTTCCCGGGCCAGAAGTACCTCGTCTGCAACTCCGACGAAGGCGAGCCCGGCACCTGCAAGGACCGCGACATCCTGATGTTCAACCCGCATCAGGTCATCGAGGGCATGGCCATCGCTGCCTACGCGATGGGCATCACGGTGGGCTACAACTACATCCACGGCGAGATCTTCGAGGTCTACGAGCGCTTCGAGGCGGCCCTGGAAGAAGCCCGTGCCGCCGGCTACCTCGGCGACAACATCATGGGCAGCAGCTACAGCTTCCAGCTGCACGCCCACCACGGCTTCGGCGCCTACATCTGCGGCGAGGAAACCGCGCTGCTGGAATCGCTGGAAGGCAAGAAGGGCCAGCCGCGTTTCAAGCCGCCGTTCCCGGCCAGCTTCGGCCTGTACGGCAAGCCCACGACGATCAACAACACCGAGACGTTTGCCGCGGTGCCCTGGATCATCCGTAACGGCGGCCAGGCATACCTCGAGATCGGCAAGCCGAACAACGGCGGTACCAAGCTGTTCTCCGTGTCGGGCGACGTCGAGAAGCCCGGCAACTTCGAGATCCCGCTGGGCACGCCGTTCTCGGTGCTGCTGGAGATGGCTGGTGGCGTGCGCAAGGGCCGCAAGCTCAAGGCCGTCATCCCGGGCGGCTCGTCCGCCCCGGTGCTGCCTGCCGACGTGATGATGCAGTGCACGATGGACTATGACTCCATCGCCAAGGCAGGCTCCATGCTGGGCTCGGGCGCCGTCATCGTCATCGACGACTCGCGCTGCATGGTACAGAGCCTGCTGCGCCTGTCGTACTTCTACGCGCACGAGTCCTGCGGCCAGTGCACGCCTTGCCGCGAAGGCACGGGCTGGATGCACCGCGTGCTGGAACGCATCTACCACGGCGAGGGCAGGGCAGAGGACATCGACCTGCTGAACTCGGTCGCCGACAACATCCAGGGCCGCACGATCTGCGCGCTGGGCGACGCTGCCGCGATGCCCGTGCGCGCCATGATCAAGCACTTCAAGCACGAGTTCGTGCACCTGATTGAACACAAGAAGCCCCTGGTGGCTCCGACCTGAGCTGCCTAGGGAAACACCATCATGGTTGAAATCGAACTCGACGGTCAGAAGGTCTCGGTCCAGGAAGGCAGCATGGTCATGCATGCTGCCGAGAAGGCCGGCACCTACATCCCGCACTTCTGCTATCACAAGAAACTGAGCATCGCGGCCAACTGCCGCATGTGCCTGGTGGACGTGGAGAAGGCGCCCAAGCCCATGCCCGCCTGCGCGACCCCGGTCACGCAGGGCATGATCGTCCGCACCAAGAGCGACAAGGCGATCAAGGCCCAGCAGGGCGTCATGGAATTCCTGCTGATCAACCACCCGCTGGATTGCCCAATCTGCGACCAGGGCGGCGAGTGCCAGCTGCAGGACCTGGCCGTTGGCTATGGCGCGGGCAAGAGCCGCTACTCCGAAGAGAAGCGCGTCGTCTTCCACAAGAACGTCGGCCCGCTGATCTCCATGGAGGAGATGAGCCGCTGCATCCACTGCACCCGCTGCGTGCGCTTCGGCCAGGAGATCGCCGGCCAGATGGAGCTGGGCATGGCCCACCGCGGCGAGCACAGCGAGATCCAGACCTTCGTCGGCCGTACGGTGGACTCCGAGCTGTCGGGCAACATGATCGACATCTGCCCGGTCGGCGCGCTGACGAGCAAGCCCTTCCGCTACAGCGCCCGCACGTGGGAGCTGTCGCGCCGCAAGAGCGTCAGCCCGCATGACTCCACCGGTGCCAACCTGGTCGTCCAGGTCAAGAACCACCAGGTGCTGCGTGTTGTTCCGCTGGAGAACGACGACGTCAACGAATGCTGGATCGCCGACCGCGACCGCTTCAGCTACGAAGCGCTGAACAGCGACGCGCGCCTGAACGCGCCCATGATCAAGCAGGGCGGCGCCTGGAAGCAGGTCGACTGGACGACGGCGCTGGAGTACGTCGCCAACGGCCTGAAGGTCATCAAGGCCGATCACGGCGCCAAGGCCATCGGCGCGCTGGGTTCTGCCCACAGCACCGTGGAAGAACTGCATTTGCTCGCGCAACTCGTGCGCGGCCTGGGCAGCGACAACATCGACCACCGTCTGCGCCACAGCGACTTCGGCAACGCCGCACCTGGCGGCCAGGCCCGCTGGCTGGGCCTGCCGATCGCCAAGCTGTCCGAGCTGGACCGCGCGCTGGTCGTGGGCTCCAACCTGCGCAAGGACCACCCGCTGTTCGCCGCCCGCCTGCGCCACGCCGCGCGCCGCGGTGCTGCGATCTCGCGCATCGGCGTGAACAGCGATGACTGGCTGATGCCCGTTGGTGCGTCCATCGCCGCTGCGCCGTCCGCCTGGGTGCAGACGTTGGCCGACGTGGCCGCCGCCATTGGTGCCGGTGCGCCGCTGGCCGGCACCGCGACGGACGAGGCCAAGGCCGTCGCCGCCAGCCTGCTGTCCGGCAGCGCCAAGGCCGTGCTGCTGGGCAACGCCGCCGCGGAGCACCCGCAGGCCGCCAGCCTGCTGGCGCTCGCGCAATGGATCGCCGAGAAGACCGGCGCCAGCGTCGGCTATCTGACGGCAGCCGCCAACACCGTCGGCGCGCAGCTCGTGAAGGCCCAGCCGCAAGCCGGTGGCCTGGACGCCGGCCAGATGCTGACGGGTACGGCCCTGAAGGCCGCGCTGCTGCTGAACACCGACCCGGTGCTCGACGCCGCCAACACCGCCGCCGCCGCCAAGGCGCTGAACGCCGCCGAGATGGTCGTCGTGCTGAGCCCCTTCAAGACCGGCCTGGAATACGCCGATGTGCTGCTGCCCATCGCGCCGTTCACCGAGACGTCCGGCAGCTTCGTCAACGCCGAGGGCCGTCTGCAGAGCTTCGTCGGCGTCGTCAAGCCGCTGGCCGAGACGCGCCCGGGCTGGAAGGTGCTGCGCGTGCTGGGCAACCTGCTGGGCCTCGACGGCTTCAACCAGGACAGCTCCGAGCAGGTCCGCGAGCAGGCGCTCGGTGGCGACTTCAGCGGCCGCCTGTCCAACGCCACGTCGGCCACGGTGCAAGCCGTTGCCAAGGCCGAGGGCATCGAGCGCTTCGCCAACCTGCCGATCTACGCGACCGACGCGCTGGTGCGCAACTCGACCTCGCTGCAGCTGACCACCGACGGCCGTGAAGCCGCGACCGTCGGCCTGCCGACCGGCCTGTGGCAGCAACTCGGCCTGGCCGAGGGCGACCAGGTCCGCGTGGTTCAGGACGGTGGTGCCGCGCAACTGCCCGCCCGCCTCGAAGCCGGTCTGCCGGAAGGCCTGGCCCGCGTGCCGGCCGGCCTCGCCCAAACCGCCACCCTCGGCGCCGCCTTCGGCACGCTGAGCATCAGCAAGGTCTGAGGGAGCCCCACAGAATGATCGACACCCTCTACCAGAACGGCGCCTCGCTGCTGGGGGCCTTGTGGCCCCTGGTCTGGAGCCTGCTGAAGATCGTCGCGGTGATCCTGCCGCTGCTGGGCTGCGTGGCCTACCTGACGCTGTGGGAGCGCAAGGCCATCGGCTGGTCGCAGATCCGCCCGGGCCCGAACCGCGTGGGCCCCTACGGCTTGCTGACGCCCATCGCCGACGCGGTGAAGCTGATCTTCAAGGAGATCATCAAGCCGACGGCAGCCAACAAGGGTTTGTTCTTCCTCGGCCCCGTCATGACCATCATGCCGGCGCTGGCTGCCTGGGCCGTCGTGCCCTTCGGCCCGGACGCTGCGGTGGCCAACGTCAACGCCGGCCTGCTGTTCCTGATGGCGATCACGTCGCTGGAGGTCTACGGCGTCATCATCGCCGGCTGGGCGTCCAACTCGAAGTACGCCTTCCTGGGCGCGCTGCGCGCGTCGGCGCAGATGGTGTCCTACGAAATCGCGATGGGCTTCGCGCTGGTCGTCGTGCTGATGGTGACGGGCAGCCTGAACATGACCGAGGTCGTGCAGGTGCAGGAAAAGGGCAAGTGGGCAAGCATGGGCTTGAACATCTTCTCCTGGAACTGGGTGCTGCTGTTCCCCATCTTCATCGTGTACTTCATCTCGGGCCTGGCCGAAACCAACCGCCACCCGTTCGACGTCGTCGAAGGCGAATCGGAAATCGTCGCCGGCCACATGATCGAGTACTCGGGCATGTCGTTCGCGATGTTCTTCCTGGCCGAATACGCCAACATGATCCTGGTGTCGGCGCTGGCCGTCATCATGTTCCTGGGCGGCTGGAGCGCGCCGATCTCCTGGAGCCTGCTGGGCATGGACGTGCCGAGCTTCTTCCAGCACACGATGGCGTTCTGGAACTGGTTCTGGCTGTTCGCCAAGACCTTCTTCGTCGTGACGATGTTCCTGTGGGTGCGTGCCACGTTCCCGCGCTTCCGCTACGACCAGATCATGCGTCTGGGCTGGAAGATCTTCATTCCCATCACGCTGATCTGGCTGGTCGTTGTCGGCGCCGTCATGCAGACGCCGTTCAACCCCTGGAAGTGAGGCGGCGACCATGACTGCAATCACGAATTTCGCGAAGACCTTCTTCCTCTGGGAACTGCTCAAGGGGATGAAGCTGACCGGCCGGCACTTCCTGTCGCGCAACATCACCATCCAGTTCCCGGAAGAGAAGACGCCGCTGTCGCCGCGCTTCCGCGGCCTGCACGCGCTGCGCCGCTACGAGAACGGTGAAGAGCGCTGCATCGCCTGCAAGCTCTGCGAGGCCGTCTGCCCCGCGATGGCCATCACCATCGAGAGCGACGTGCGCGCCGACGGCAGCCGCCGCACGACGCGCTATGACATCGACCTGACCAAGTGCATCTTCTGCGGCTTCTGCGAGGAAAGCTGCCCGGTGGACTCCATCGTCGAAACGAGCATCTTCGAATACCACGGCGAAAAGCGCGGCGACCTCTACTTCACCAAGGACATGCTGCTGGCGGTCGGTGACAAGTACGAGCCGCAAATTGCTGCGCAAAAGGAGGCCGACGCCAAGTACCGCTGATCGCTCGCCGGCCTCGCGGCCGCGGCGGTCCAGCTCAGCTGGCCTGGATACGTATGGACATCACGACCATCCTCTTCTACGTCTTCTCCGGCATCCTGCTGGTGAGTTCCTTCCGCGTCATCACGGCGCGCAGCACCGTGCACGCGGCGCTGTTCCTGATCCTGTCGTTCTTCACGGCGTCCTGCATCTGGATGCTGCTGAAGGCCGAGTTCCTCGCCATCGCGCTGGTGCTCGTCTACATCGGTGCCGTCATGGTGCTGTTCCTGTTCGTCGTCATGATGCTGGACCTGAACACGGACAGCCTGCGTGAGGGCTTCTGGACGCACCTGCCCGTGGCCGCCGTCATCGGCGCGCTGATCGCGTTCGAAATGGGCATCGTGCTGATGGGCGGCTTCCAGCTGGCCGACGCGCCGGCGCTGACGGCCGAACAGGCCAAGCTGGGCAACAGCAAGATGCTGGGCATCGAGATCTACACGAGCTACCTGTACCCGCTGCAGATCGCGGCCGTGCTGCTGCTGGTGGCCATCGTCGCCGCCATCGCGCTGACGCTGCGCCGCCGCAAGGACTCGCGTGCCATGGACGCCTCCGAGCAGGTCAAGGTCACCAAGGCCGACCGCCTGAAGATCGTCAAGATGGCCCCGACCGTCGCCGCTCCCGCGCAACCCACCGAAGGAGGCCAGGCATGATCGGCGCCCTGACCCTGGGCCATTTCCTGACGCTGGGCGCGATGCTGTTCGCGCTGTCGGTGATTGGCATCTTCCTGAACCGCAAGAACCTGATCGTGCTGCTGATGGCCATCGAGCTGATGCTGCTGGCGGTCAACCTGAACTTCGTCGCGTTCTCCCACTACCTGGGCAACATGGACGGGCAGGTCTTCGTGTTCTTCATCCTGACCGTCGCGGCGGCCGAGTCGGCCATCGGCCTGGCCATCCTGGTCGTGCTGTTCCGCAACCGGGCCAGCATCAACGTCGAGGAACTCGACGCGCTGAAGGGCTAAGAACAAGATGTCTGCACAACTGACCCAGAACACGCTGCTCGCGGTGCCGCTGGCGCCGCTGGTGGGCGCCATCGTTGCCGGTTTCTTCGGCAAGACGGTGGGCCGCCGCGGCTCGCACGTCGTCACCATCCTCGGCGTGCTGATCGCCTTCATCCTGTCGGCCCAGACGCTGTACAGCGTCGCCGTCGACGGCGCCCGCTTCAACGCCACCATCTACGAATGGATGGTGCTGGGCCCGCTGAAGATGGAAGTCGGCTTCCTCGTCGACGGGCTGACGGCGATGATGATGGTGGTGGTGACCTTCGTGTCGCTGATGGTGCACATCTACACCATCGGCTACATGGAAGAGGACGACGGCTACCAGCGCTTCTTCTCGTACATCTCGCTGTTCACGTTCAGCATGCTGATGCTGGTCATGAGCAACAACATGCTGCAGCTGTTCTTCGGCTGGGAGGCGGTGGGCCTGGTGTCCTACCTGCTGATCGGCTTCTGGTACAAGAAGCAGAGCGCGATCTTCGCCAACATGAAGGCCTTCCTGGTGAACCGGGTCGGTGACTTCGGTTTCATCCTCGGCATCGGCCTGCTGGTGGCCTTCGGTGGTTCGCTGAACTACACCGAGACCTTCGCCAAGTCCGAGCTGTTGTCCAAGATGGTGTTCCCGGGCACGGACTGGGCGCTGCTGACCGTGGCCTGCATCTGCCTGTTCATCGGCGCGATGGGCAAGTCGGCGCAGTTCCCGCTGCACGTCTGGCTGCCGGACTCCATGGAAGGCCCGACCCCCATCTCCGCGCTGATCCACGCCGCGACGATGGTGACGGCCGGCATCTTCATGGTGGCGCGCATGTCGCCGCTGTTCGAGCTGAGCGACACGGCGCTGAACTTCGTCATGGTGATCGGTGCCATCACGGCGCTGTTCATGGGCTTCCTGGGCATCATCCAGAACGACATCAAGCGCGTCGTCGCGTACTCCACGCTGTCGCAGCTGGGCTACATGACCGTGGCGCTGGGCGCGTCGGCCTACTCGGTCGCCGTGTTCCACCTGATGACGCACGCGTTCTTCAAGGCGCTGCTGTTCCTCGGCGCGGGCTCGGTCATCATCGGCATGCACCACGACCAGGACATCCGCAACATGGGCGGCCTGCGCAAGTACATGCGCATCACGTGGATCACGTCGCTGCTGGGCTCGCTGGCGCTGATCGGCACGCCGCTGTTCTCGGGCTTCTACTCGAAGGACTCGATCATCGAGGCCGTGCACGCCAGCCATCTGCCGGCATCGGGCTTCGCTTACTTCGCCGTCATCGCCGGCGTGTTCGTGACGGCGTTCTACTCGTTCCGGATGTACTTCCTCGTCTTCCACGGCAAGGAGAACTTCCACCACAAGCCGTTCCCCGGCGAGCACGACCACCACGACGATGACCATGGCCACGGCCATGCGCACACGCCGCACGAGTCACCCGCCGTCGTCTGGGTGCCGCTGGTGCTGCTGGCCATCCCGTCGGTGCTGATCGGCTTCATGACGATCGAGCCCATGCTGTATGGCGAGTTCTTCAAGGACGCCATCTTCGTCAACCTGCATGCCCACCCAGCAATGGAGGAACTGGCGCACGAGTTCCACGGCTCCCTTGAAATGGCGCTGCACGGCCTGAAGACGCTGCCCTTCTGGCTGGCCTTCGCGGGCGTTGCCACGGCCTACCTGTTCTACATGGTGGCGCCCAGCATCCCGGCCACGTTTGCCAAGGTGCTGCGCCCGGTGATCGTCGTCCTGGAGAACAAGTACTTCATGGACTGGATCAACGAGAACATCCTCGCCCGCGGCGCGCGCCTGCTGGGCACCGGCCTGTGGAAGGGCGGCGACGGCATGCTGATCGACGGCCTGATCATCAACGGCTCGGCCAAGACCGTCGGCGGCATCGCCGGCCTGGTGCGTCGCTTCCAGACGGGTTATCTGTACTGGTACGCGCTCGTCATGATCCTCGGTGTCACCGGGCTGATGACCTGGCAGCTGTGGCCTTACATCGTGCCCCAGTTCAAGTCCCTGATCGGGTCCTGAGCGAGCGGCGGAGAACAAGAATGTTGCTGAGTCTTGCGATTTTTCTGCCCATCGTCTGCGGCGCACTGCTGCTGGCGATCGGGCGCGACGAACAGGCCAACGCCGTGCGCTGGATGGCGCTGGTGGCGGCCGTGGCGAGCTTCCTCGTCACGCTGCCGCTGATCACCGGCTTTGACACCTCGACGGCTGCGATGCAGTTCGTCGAGAACCAGGCCTGGATCACCCGCTTCAACATCCGCTACCACCTCGGCGTGGATGGCATATCGATGTGGTTCGTGCCGCTGACGGCGTTCATCACCATCATCGTCGTCATCTCGGCCTGGGAGGTCATCGAGAACCGCGTCAACCAGTACATGGGCGCGTTCCTGATTCTGTCGGGCCTGATGGTGGGCGTGTTCAGCGCGCTGGACGGCATGCTGTTCTACGTGTTCTTCGAGGCCACGCTGATCCCGATGTACATCATCATCGGCGTCTGGGGCGGCCCGAACCGCGTCTACGCGGCCTTCAAGTTCTTCCTGTACACGCTGGCCGGCTCGCTGCTGATGCTGATCGCGCTGCTGTACCTGTACGCCAAGGCCGGTGGCAGCTTCGACATCCAGGCCTGGCACCAGCTGCCGCTGACGGGCACCGCGCAGACCTGGCTGTTCTTCGCCTTCCTGGCCGCGTTCTCGGTCAAGGTGCCGATGTGGCCGGTGCATACCTGGCTGCCCGATGCCCACGTCGAAGCACCCACCGGCGGCTCCGTCGTGCTGGCGGCCATCATGCTGAAGCTGGGCTGCTACGGCTTCCTGCGCTTCTCGCTGCCCATCGCACCGGACGCTGCGCGCGAGTGGTCGTGGCTCATCATCGCGATGTCGCTGATCGCCGTCGTCTACATCGGCCTCGTCGCGCTGGTGCAGAAGGACATGAAGAAGCTGGTGGCCTACTCGTCCATCGCGCACATGGGTTTCGTGACGCTGGGTTTCTTCATCTTCAACGAACTGGGCGTCTCCGGCGGCCTCGTGCAGATGATTGCCCACGGCTTCGTGTCGGGCGCCATGTTCCTGTGCATCGGCGTGCTGTACGACCGCGTGCACTCGCGTGAGATCGCGTCCTACGGCGGTGTCGTCAACACCATGCCCAAGTTCGCCGCCTTCGCCGTGTTCTTCGGCATGGCCAACTGCGGCCTTCCGGCCACGGCCGGCTTCGTCGGCGAGTGGATGGTCATCCTGGGCACCGTGAAGTACGACTTCTGGCTGGGCGGCATCGCTGCCACGGCGCTGGTGTTCGGTGCGGCCTACACGCTGTGGATGGTCAAGCGCGTCTACTTCGGCGACGTCGCCAACGACGACGTGCGCGCACTGACCGACATCAACAAGCGCGAATTCATCATGCTCGCGCTGCTGGCCGTCGCCACGCTCTATATGGGCCTCTACCCGAAGCCCTTCACGGACGTGATGCACGAGTCTGTCGTGGGCCTGCTCAAGCACGTGGCGCTGAGCAAGATCCCGGTCTGACGGCGAGCTGAGGCAAAACAATGAACGACATGAACTGGCTCGCGATCTATCCCGAAATCCTGCTGCTCGTGATGGGCTGCGTGGTCGCGCTCGCAGACCTGTGGGTCACCGACGAACAGCGCCGCCCCACCTACTGGCTGACCCAGCTGACGCTGGTCGTCGTCGGTGGCATGCACTTCGCCTACTTCGATGCCGGCGTGACGACCTACGCCATGCAGGGCATGGTGGTGGCCGACCCGATGGGCCACCTGCTGGCTGGCTTCGCGTGCGTGGCTACGCTGATCACCATGGTCTACGCGCGCCCCTACGCCGCGTCGCGCGACATGCTCAAGGGTGAGCTCTTCATCCTCAGCCTGTTCTCGCTGCTGGGCATCAACGTGATGCTGTCGGCGAACAACTTCCTGGTCATCTACCTTGGCCTGGAGCTGATGAGCCTGTCGCTGTACGCGCTCGTCGCGCTGCGCCGTGACCATGCGGTGTCGACCGAAGCTGCGATGAAGTACTTCGTGCTCGGCGCGCTGGCCAGCGGCTTCCTGCTGTACGGCCTGTCCATGATGTACGGCGCCACCGGCTCGCTGACCATTCCCGAAGTCTTCGACGTCATCGCCAAGGGCATCCCGAACAAGAGCGTGCTGATCTTCGGCACGGTCTTCGTCGTCGCCGGTCTGGCCTTCAAGCTCGGTGCCGCACCGTTCCACATGTGGGTGCCCGACGTCTACCAGGGCGCACCGACTGCCGTCACGCTGCTGATCGGCGGCGCGCCGAAGCTGGCCGCGTTCGCGATCACCGTGCGCCTGCTGGTGGAAGGCATGCTGGGCCTGGCCGTGGACTGGCAGCAGATGCTGGTGGTGCTGTCGGTGATGTCGCTGCTGGTGGGTAACCTGGCGGCCATCGCGCAGACCAACCTCAAGCGCATGCTGGCCTATTCCACCATCGCCAACATGGGCTTCATGCTGCTGGGCATGACGGCAGGTGTTGTTCACGACAACACGCTGTCGGCCACCAACGCCTACAGCTCGGCGATGTTCTACGCCATCACCTACGTGCTGACGACGCTGGGCACCTTCGGCATGGTCATCCTGCTGTCGCGCGCCGGTCACGAGGCCGAGGAGATCAAGGACCTGGCCGGCCTGGCCAAGCGCAGCCCCTGGTTCGCGCTGGTCATGACGATGTTCATGTTCTCGCTGGCCGGCGTGCCGCCCACCGTCGGCTTCTACGCCAAGCTGGCCGTGCTGCAGACGCTGGTTATCAGCGGCGAGCCGTTCTACCTGTGGCTGGCCGGCTTCGCGGTCGTCGTGTCGCTGGTTGGCGCGTTCTACTACCTGCGCGTCGTCAAGGTCATGTTCTTCGACACACCGACCGACACCGCGCCGGTGGCCGCGCCGGCCGACGTGCGCTTCGTCATGACGCTCAACGGCGCTGCGGTGCTGGTGTTCGGTCTGCTGCCGGGTGGCCTGCTGCAGATGTGCCAGATCGCCATCCGCCAGGCCCTGGCGACCTGACGCTGCGCTGCTGACGATGGATCAGTCCGCCGCCGTCTGGCTGGTCCTGGCCGTGGCCGTGCTCGCGGCCAACGCGCCTTACTTCAACGAGCGCCTGCTGCTCGTCGGCCCACGGCGTTCCCCGAAGGCGGTGAGCTGGCGGCTGCTGGAGCTGGCGCTGATGGCGGTGCTGACCTTCGGCGTCGGTGCGCTGCTGGAGTCCCGCATCGGCCAGCGCCACCCGCAGGGCTGGGAGTTCTACGCGGCCGGTGCCTGCCTCTTCATCACGCTAGGCTTTCCCGGTTTCGTCTGGAGATACCTGCGCCGTGGCCGAGGCTGACGACCATCTCGTCGAACGCCTGCTCGAAGGCGAGCAGGTCTACCAGGGCCACTTCCTGGACGTCCGCCGCGACCGTGTCGCGCTGCCCGACGGGCGCACCGCGCACCGCGAGTACATCCGCCATCCCGGCGCCGTCATGGTCGTGCCGCTGCTCGACGACGGCCGGCTGCTGATGGAGCGCCAGTACCGCTACCCCATGGGCCGCGTGATGCTGGAGTTCCCGGCGGGCAAGCTCGATGCCGGCGAGGCGCCGCTGGTCTGCGGCCAGCGCGAGCTGCTGGAAGAGACCGGCTACAGCGCTGCCGAGTGGGCCTATGCCGGCGTGCTGCACAACGCCATCGCCTATTCGGACGAGGGCATCCACATCTACTTCGCCCGCGGCCTCACGCGCGGCGAACAGCGGCTGGACGACGGCGAGTTCCTCGACCTCGTCACGCACACGGTCGACGAGGTCGACCGCATGGCCGCGCGCGGCGAGTTGACCGACGCGAAGACGCTGATCGGCCTGCTGTGGCTGCAGCGCTGGCAGCAGGGCGCCTGGTCGCTGGACTGGCAGCCGGCCTGAGCTTGGGCACGCAGCGCCTACCACGGCGCGAGTTTCTTCCGGGTTTCATCAGGTGCATGACCTCTGGCGGCGTGTTGCCATACCGTTAAGCTCCGGCGTTTGAGTCGTTCGACCCCTGCTCTTCGAGAAAGCCTCTCCATGACGCGTGCAACGCCGATCCTGACCGCCCTGACCCTGGCCCTGCTCCTCACCGCCTGCGGCAAGGGTGGCAAGCCCGAAGAAGCGCAGGCAGCCAAGCCGGCCGCGCCGCTGTTGCTGGCGCCCGAGGACCTGCGGCAGGTGGGGCAGAGCGGCCTGATCGGCTCGCCGGTCATCACGGGCGCCATCCAGCCGGCGCGCCGTGCCGACCTGCGTGCCGAGGTGGCCGCCGTGGTGCTGCAGGTGGCCAGGGACAACGGCGAGCGCGTGCGCGCCGGGGACCTCATCATCCGCCTCGACCCCACGGCCATCCGCGACAGCCTGACCTCCGCCGAGGAAGCGCTGCGCGCCGCGCAGCAGAGCTTCGAACAGACCGAGCGCGTGCTGTCGCGTCAGCGCACGTTGAACCAGCAGGGCATGATCTCCATGCAAGGCCTGGAGGACGCCGAGGTGCGCCGCAATGCCGCACAGAGCGAACTCGCCGCGGCCAAGGCCCGTGTCGTCACGGCACGCCAGCAGGTGTCGCGCACCGAGGTGCGGGCACCGTTCGACGGTGTCGTCAGCGAGCGCAAGACGTCGGTCGGCGACACCGTGCAGGTGGGCCGCGAGCTCGTCAAGGTCATCGACCCGACGTCCATGCGCTTCGAAGGCCAGGTCTCGGCCGACCGCCTCGGCGAGTTGAAACTGGGCCAGCCGGTGGCCTTCCGCATCAACGGCTTCGGCGACGCCGAGTTCCAGGGCAAGCTGGCGCGCATCGACGCCGCCGCCAACGCGACGACGCGCCAGGTGGAGCTTGTCGCCGAGTTCAACGACAAGGCCAAGGCGCCGCAGGTCTCCGGCCTGTACGCCGAGGGCCGTGTCGAGAGCAGCGACCGCAAGGCGCTGGTGCTGGCCGAAGGCTCCGTGCAGCGTCAGGGCGACAACGCCTTCGTCTGGAAGGTGGCCGGCAGCCAACTGAAGAAGGTGGCCGTCACGCTGGGTGAGCGGGACGACCGCCGCGGTGAAGTGGTCATCCTGTCCGGCCTCGCGCAGGGTGACCAGGTGCTGCGCTCGCCCACCGGCAGCCTCGTCGATGGCGCGCCGGTGCAGCGCGTGGCCGCTGGCGCGGGGGCCGCTTCGGGCGTGCCGTCCGCCGCTGCTGCCGCCAGCAAGTAACCCCAGGAGGTTCCACCCATGTTCCTCTCCAACTTCAGCATCAGCAAGCCCGTCGCGACCGTGGTCATGGTCATCGGGCTGATGCTGGTGGGCCTGCTGGCGCTGTCCAAGCTCAAGGTCAACCAGTTCCCCGAGGTCGAGCCGCCGGTGCTCGTCATCAACATCCCGTACCCCGGCGCGTCACCCGAGACGGTGGAGCGCGAGGTCGTCAACCGCATCGAGAAGGCGCTGCAGAGCATCTCGGGCGTGGACCGCTCCAACTCCACGTCGCGCGAAGGCAGCGCCACCATCGTGCTGATCTTCGATTTCTCGAAGAACATGATCGAGGCCGCCGACGAGGTGCGCAACGCGATCGCGTCGGTGCGCTACAAGCTGCCCACCGAGATCCGCGAACCCATCATCACGCGGGCCGACCCCGGCGCCCAGCCCATCCTGCAGCTGTCGCTGTCCAGCACGACGCTGACGCATGCGCAGCTCAGCCGCCTGGCCGAGGACAAGCTGGCAGAGCGCTTCCGCGGCATCCCGGGCGTGTCGACCGTGGGTGTCAACGGCGCGCTCAAGCGCGAGCTGTCCATCCTGCTGCGGGCCGAGAAGCTGCGCGAGTTCGGCGTGTCCGTCACCGAGGTGCTGAACGCCGTGCGCGCGCAGAACACGACGGCACCGGTCGGCAAGGTGCGCGGCGCGCTGGAAGACCAGAGCATCCGCCTGCTGGGCCGGCTGGAGAGCCCGGCCGAGTTCGAGCAGATGATCATCAAGCGCAACGCCGGCAACGTCATCCGCCTGGGCCAGGTGGCCGAGGTGCAGGACGGCTTCGCCGAGATGACCGGCTACTCGCTGCGCAACGGCCGGCCCAACGTCGGCATCTCCATCACGCGCTCGCGCGACGCATCCACCGTCAGCGTCGCCAACGACTCGCGCAAGCTGCTCAAGGAGATCGAGAAGGAACTGCCCAAGGGCACGACGCTTGAGATCACGCAGGACGGCGGCAAGGACGCCGAGGACAGCCTGCACAACGTGACCCATGCGCTGGTGTTCGGCGCAGGCCTGACGATCTTTGTCGTCTACGCCTTCCTGAACAGCTGGCGCTCGACGCTGATCACCGCGCTGTCGCTGCCCACGTCGGTGCTGGCCGCCTTCATCGCCGTGTGGCTGATGGGCTTCTCGCTGAACTTCATGAGCCTGCTGGGCCTGTCGCTGGCCATCGGCGTGCTCATCGACGACGCCATCGTCGTTCGGGAGAACATCGTGCGGCACATGGAGCGCGGCAGTGACCGCGTGACCGCGGCGCGCGAGGGCACGGCCGAGATCGGCTTGGCCGTGGCGGCGACGACGTTCGCCATCGTGGCCGTGTTCGTGCCGGTGGCCTTCATGGGCAACGGCCCGGGCCAGTGGTTCAAGCCGTTCGCGCTGACCGTGGTCGCCTCCGTCATCGTGTCTCTGATCATCAGCTTCACGCTGGACCCGATGCTGTCCGCCTACTGGGGCGACCCGCCGGGCTACCACGAGCAGCCCAAGACCGGCTTCAGCAAGCTGCTGGAGCGCTTCAACCACTGGTTTGACGGCGTCGCCAACGGCTACGGCCACGTCATCGCGTGGGCGCTGCACCACCGCCGCTGGATGGCCGTGTTCGCGGTGCTGAGCTTCATCGGCGCCATCGCGCTGCAGGCCAAGTTCGGCGGCTCCAGCTTCCTGCCGCAGGCGGATGCCGGCTTCCTCGCCATCGAGGTGCGCAGCCCCGCGTCCAGCAGCCTGGACTATTCCAAGCTCAAGCTCGACGCCGCCGCCGCGCTCGCGTCGACGATGAAGGAAACCAAGGCCACCACGGCCTACCCCAACGCCGCCGGCGGCCGCATCTACGTC
This sequence comes from Roseateles sp. GW823-FHT07B05, assembly GCF_058794515.1. NCBI lineage: Bacteria > Pseudomonadati > Pseudomonadota > Betaproteobacteria > Burkholderiales > Sphaerotilaceae > Roseateles > Roseateles sp. GW823-FHT07B05. Next base: position 65,208 of record NZ_JBXAGX010000002.1, on the reverse strand, counting down.
GACATCGGCAAGAGCACCGAGCGCCAGCGCTCGGCCGCCGAGGTTGCCAAGGAGCTGCGCGAGAAGGTCGGCCGCCTCGTCGGCGCCGAGTACGTCGTGCTGGACGACCTGAACAACGGCGCGCAGAAGCCGGTGCAGATCCGCTTCTACGGCACCGACTCGCGCAAGCTGCAGGAGATCACGCAGGAGTTCCAGAAGACCATGGCCGGCATCAAGGGCGCCGTGGACATCGGCTACTCCGAGCAGGACCCGCAGAACGAACTGCAGATCGAGCTGGACCGGGGCCTGGCCAACCAGATGGGCATCTCCGTCAACGATGCGGCCCAGGCGCTGCGCGTGGCCTTCGCCGGCGTCGAGGCCGGCGACTGGATCGACCCGACCGGTGAGGCGCGCGACGTGTCCATCCGCCTGCACCCGGCCGACCGCGTGGACGCTGCCAACATCGAGCGCCTGCCCATCGCCGTCAGCGGCACCAACCGCATGGTGCCGCTGGACCAGATCGCCACGGTCACCATGGGCAAGGGCCCGGGCCAGATCCAGCACGGCGACGGCAAGCGCACCATCACGGTCAGCGCCAACGCACAGGGCCGCTCGCCTGGCGAGATCACGTCCGAGGCCAAGAAGCTGGCCGAGAAGATCGCCTTCCCGCCCGGCTTCGGCATCGAACTGGCCGGCGCCGCGCGCGACCAGCAGGTCGTCTTCACGGCCATGATCACCGCGCTGCTGTCCGGCATCGCGCTGATGTACTTCGTGCTGGTCATCCAGTTCAACAGCTTCACGGCGCCGCTGGGCGTCATGCTGTCGCTGCCGCTGTCCCTGATCGGCGTCGTGCTGGCGCTCATCATGACCGGCGGCACGCTGAACCTGATGAGCCTCATCGGCGTCATCATGCTGATGGGCCTGGTGGCCAAGAACGCCATCCTGCTGCTGGACGCGACGCGCCAGGAGGAGGCCGCCGGCATCGACCGCGAGGAGGCGCTGATGCACGCAGGCCGCAAGCGCTTCCGGCCCATCCTGATGACGACGCTGGCGCTGATCGCCGGCATGATGCCGGTGGCCATCGGCGTGGGCGAGGGCGGCGAGTTCTACCGCCCGATGGCCGTGGCCATCATCGGCGGCACCATCACGTCGACCATCCTGACGCTGCTCATCGTGCCGACGTTCTACGACAGCATCGAGATCGCCCGCGACCGCGCGCTTGCCAAGTTCCAGCGCCGCGTGCCGCGCTTCACCGTGATCGGCGCGTTCGTCATGACGCTGATCGAGGCGGTGTTGGCCCTGGTGCTGGTGCGCTTCGTCTTCCGCCTGTTGGCTTGGCCTTTCACGCGCCGCCGGAGTTCCGCGGCGGCGCTCGGATAACGGGTATGGCCTTACGGCAACTTCTTGCCGCGGCGGCGGCAGGCCTTCTGGGCTTTGCCGTCAGTTCGTCAACTGCCCATGCAGGCGAGGCCCAGGCGTTCAACGCACAGGACCTCTTTTTGGCATGTGTCGCAGGGTATGTGGGAGCGTCGTTCGAGGGCCAACCAGTCCCCACCTACGACGCGTCTTTGCAACTGGCTGCGGGCGCTCTTGAAAAGTCGGGGGCGGTCTGCCCCGTGCATGAAGAGGTAGCGCTGGCCTTGCGCGATCCGTCGTCCAATGCCTACCGCTGGCTGTTGATGGTTACCCGTGAGTTCATCGGAGCAGTCACCCGTGGTGAGAAGCTGCCTCAGGTCTTGAAGGGTCGCAGACCGTTCTGAAGACCTCGGTCGTTAGAGTATCCGCCCGGGATTCAGCAAGTCGAGCGGGTCCAGAGCCCGCTTGATCGAGCGCATCAGCGCCAGGGCCGTCGGGTCCTTGCGTGCGCTCAGTTCCTCGCGCTTGAGCCGGCCGATGCCGTGCTCGGCCGAGATCGAGCCGCCGCGCTGCTGCACCGCGTCGTAGACCTTCGCGTTGATGGCCGCCTCGTGCGTGGCCAGGAAGGCTGCTGGCTCGACGCCGGCCGGCGCCTGCACGTTGTAGTGCAGGTTGCCGTCGCCCAGGTGGCCGAAGTCGATGACCTCGACGCCCGGCAGATAGTCGGCCAGCACCGCATCCATCTCGGCGACGAAGCCCGGGATGGCCGACACCGGCAGCGAGATGTCGTGCTTGATGTTCAGCCCCGCCTGCGCCTGCGCCAGCGGGATGGACTCGCGCAGATGCCAGAGGCCTAAAGCCTGCTGCAGGTTCTGCGCGATGGCCGCGTCCTGCACGATGCCGCGCTCGATGGCCGCCTCCAGCAGCCCCTCGAACACGCCGCGTGCATGCTCGGCGCTCTCCGCGTCGGACAGCTCCAGCAGCACGGTCCACGGCACCGACGGCAGCGGCTGGGCCAGCTGCGGCAACTCGCGCGCCACCAGCGCCAGCGACGCCTGGTTCATGACCTCGAAGCCCGTCAGCGCATCGCCGGCGCGCTCGCGCGCCAGGCCCAGCAGCGCCACGGCGTCGTCCAGCGAGCCGCAGGCGGCCAGCGCCGTCAGCCGGTCCCGGGGCTGCGGGTACAGCCGCATCGTCGCCGCGGTGATGATGCCCAGCGTGCCTTCGCTGCCGATGAACAGGTCGCGCAGGTCGTAGCCGGTGTTGTCCTTGCGCAGGCCCGACAGGCCGTGCCAGACCTCGCCGGTGGCCGTGACGACCTCCAGACCCAGGCACAGCTCGCGCGCATTGCCGTAACGCAGCACCTGCGTGCCGCCGGCATTCGTCGCCAGGTTGCCGCCCAGCGTGCATGAGCCCTCGGCCGCGAGGCTGAGCGGGAACAGCAGCCCGGCGCTGGCCGCGGCGGCCTGCACGTCGGCCAGCACGCAGCCGGCCTCGGCCGTCAGGCTGGCGTTGGCGATGTCGATCCCGCGCACACGCTTCATGCGCGTCAGGCTCAGCACCAGCTGCCGGCCGCTGTCGTCCGGTGTCGAGCCGCCCACCAACCCGGTGTTGCCGCCCTGCGGCACGACGGCCACGCGGTGCTCGTGGCACAGCCGCATCACCGCGGCCACCTCGTCCGTCGATGCCGGCCGCGCGACCGCGAGTGCCCGGCCCACGTAGCGCTTGCGCCAGTCGGTTTCAAAGGCCGCCAGGTCGCCGCCGGTCAGCAGCCCGGCATCACCGAGCACGGCGCGCAGCGCGTCGAGCAAGGCGCTCATGCGGCCTTGGCCGCGGCCAGCCGCTGGCGGATCTGCGCCGTGCAGGCCGTGAACGCGACGACGCTCAGCGCCACTTCGCCCAGCGCCAGCCACTGGCCCGGGCCGCTCTCGCTGGTGCCGCGCACCAGGCCTTCCAGCACATAGAGCCAGATGGCCAGCGCCACCCAGCGGTAGGTGTACATCCGGTAGCGCCACAGGCCCAGCGGCGCCGGCAGCAGCGGCAGCACCTTCAGCGCCAGCGTGCCGCGGCCGGTCGGCGCCAGCCACAGCTCCCAGGCCAGACACAGCAGGATCAGCGCGACGACGGCGGCCACGGCGAGGTTGCGCGACAGCTGCTCTGCTGCGGTGGGCTCGGTTCTTTCGGGGGCGGTGGACATAGCTGCGGCATCATAGAAGCCATGTCCCTGCCGCCTGTTCCAGCCGCTACCGCCACCGACAACCCCGACGCCCCGTTGTCCCGCAACCCCATCGCGTTTGCGCAGAACTTCATCACCGAACTGCTGGCCTGGCCCTGGCTGCAGACGCTGCAGACCTTCCGCCAGCGTTTCCGCGAGGAGAAGCTGGGCCTGACGGCCGGCAGCCTGACGTTCACGACGCTGATCTCGCTCGTGCCGCTGCTGACGGTGATGCTGGCCATCTTCACGATCTTCCCGATGTTCTCCAGCTTCCAGTCGGCGCTGGAGCAGTACTTCCTGAAGAGCCTGATCCCGCCCAACATCGCCAAGCCGGTGCTGGCGTCGCTGACGCAGTTCGCGGCCAAGGCCAACAAGTTGGGTGCGGTGGGCCTGGTGTTCCTCGGCCTCACCGCGCTGGCGTTGATGCTGACGATCGACCGCACGCTGAACGCCATCTGGCGCGTGCGCCGGCCGCGCCCCATGGCGCAGCGCGTGCTGGTGTACTGGACTGCGCTGACGCTGGGCCCGCTGCTGCTGGGCGGCAGCCTGACGCTGACGAGCTACGTCGTCAGCGCCGGCCAGGGCGTCATCACCAAGCTGCCGGGCAGCCTGGCCACGCTGCTGGGCGGCGCCGACATCGTGCTGCTCGGGCTGGCCATCGCCGGGTTGTTCCACTACGTGCCCAACACGCACGTGCGCTGGCGCCACGCGCTGCTGGGCGGCGCCTTCGTGTCCATCGGCTTCTCGTTCGCGAAATCGCTGCTGGCCTGGTACGTCAAGCAGGTGCCGACCTACTCGACGCTTTACGGCGCCTTCGCCACCGTGCCGGTGTTTCTGGTGTGGGTGTACCTGGGCTGGGTCATTGTGCTGTTGGGCGGCATCCTCGCGGCCAACACGCCGGCGCTGACCGGCCGGCTGCACCTGCGCCCGGACAGCCCGGGCCAGCCCATGGCGCTGGCGCTGGAGGTGCTGCGCGAGTTGTGGCGCGTGCGGGAGGCCGGGCGCCAGGGGCTGTCCGACCTGGGCCTGGCGCGCGCGCTGCGGGTGGACCCGCTGCAGCTCAGCCCGGTCGTCGACAAGCTGCTGGCGATGGACTGCATCGGCCGGCTGGAAGAGGAGGGCGCCCAGCGCCTGGTGCTGCTGTGCTCGCCCGAGCGCACGCCGGCCGAGCCGCTGATCGCCGCTTTCCTGTCGGGCCGCGAGGGTCTGCTGGCCAACCTGTGGACGCAGGGCGACTGGCCGCAGTTGACGTTGGACCGCCTGCTCACTGCGGCTGGAAGCCCCCGGCCTTGATGATGCGGGCCCAGGCCGCCGCGTAGGCCTTCTCTCGCGCGGCCAGCTGGGCCGACGTCATCAGGCCGACCGACAGCCCCATCTCCGTCAGCCGCGCCTTCACGCCCGGCTGCGCGATGACGCCGGCCAGCGCATTCGCGTAGCGCTCGATGACCGCCGGCGCCGTGCCGGCCGGTGCGAACACGCCGTAGTAGGGCAGGTCCTCGAAACCGGCAATGCCCAGCTCGGCGAACGTCGGCACCTCCGGCAGCACCGCCTGGCGCTGCTGGCCCATGACGGCGACGATGCGCAGCTTCTTCTGCTGGTGCTGCGTGATGAGGTCCGGCACCGAGCCCACGCCGGCGCTGATCTGCTGGCCCAGCATGTCGGCCACCATCGGCGCGCTGCCGCGGTAGGGCACGCTCTGCAGCGCCAGGCCGTTCTTCTCGCCCAGCAGCTTGACGAGGAACTCAGGCACCGAGGCCGGCGCCGGCACGCCCACGTTGGCCTGGCCGCCCTGTTTCTTCACCCACGCGAGGTAGTCGGCCAGGCTGGCGGCCGGCGTGCCGCCCGACAGCGCGAACGCGTTCGCGAAAGTCGCGAAGCCGGCGACCGGCACGAAGTCCTTCGCGGGCTCGAAGCCCGGGTGCTTCAGCACCAGCGGCAGGATGGAGATGGTGTGGTCGTGGCTGACGAAGAACGTCGTGCCGTCGGCAGGCGCGGCCTTCAGCGCCTGCGCCGCCAGCTGGCCACCGGCGCCCGGCCGGTTGTCGACGATGACCGCGCTGCCCAGCGACGCCTGCAGCGCCTCGGCCAGCACGCGTGCGATGGCATCGGTGCCGCCGCCGGCGGGGAAGCCGACGAGGAGGCGGATGGGCCTGTCGTCGGCGCGGCTGGCAAACGGTAGGGCGGCCAGCGCGGCCAGGGTCGAGCGACGGGTGAAATGCATGCAGGCCTCCTGGGTGGAGGCCGCAGTCTAAGGATGAAGGACGACGAGCAGCGCGGTGGCTGCCGACTTCGTGTTGTTGCGGATCGCATGCGGCCCGTCCACGGCATAACGCGCCGTCTCGCCGGCCTTGAGCTTGCTCGTCACGCCCTGCGCCGTGACCTCCAGGCTGCCGGTCAGCACCGACAGATGTTCGCGTGAGCCCGGCTCGTGGGCCTGGCTGTCCAGCACGCCGCCCGGCTGCACGCTGAGCTCGTACCACTCGAACTGGCCCGCCAGCTCGATGGGCCCCAGGATGCGCAGCTTGCACAGCCCGTCCGGGCTGGTGAGGCCCGGCGTGGCGTGGGCCGGCACCGTCTCGATGGCCGGCGTGGCCGCGCGCTCGGCGCCCAGCAGCTCGCCCATGTCCACGCCCAGCGCGTTCGCCAGCCGCCAGACCACGGCGACCGTGGGGTTGGCCTGGTTGCGCTCGATCTGCGACAACATGGACTTGCTGACGCCGGCTCGCTTGGACAGGTCATCCAGCGACAGCCCCCGGCTGCTGCGCAAGGCCTGAAGGGCAGCGCCCACGCGGGGCGGTTCGGTATCCATGTTCATGGCTGGCTATTGCTTGACGTCGACGGACGTTTTTCAGATACTGCACGAAAGTTCGATATATCGAACAAGTTCAATTTACCGAATTGTGCACCAGGAGCCGCGCCATGAGCCAAGCCTTCTATCAACACCTGCAGTCCGAGCTGGACGGCATCCGCGCGGCCGGCCTCTACAAGGCCGAGCGCATCCTGACGACGCCGCAGGGCGCGGTCGTCAAGACCACCGAGGGGCGCGAGGTCATCAACCTGTGCGCCAACAACTACCTGGGCCTGTCGTCTCACCCGGCCGTCATCGAGGCCGCGCACGAGGCGCTGCGCACGCACGGCTTCGGGCTGTCGTCGGTGCGCTTCATCTGCGGCACGCAGGATCTGCACAAGGCGCTGGAGCAGCGCATCGCCCGCTTCGTGGGCTGTGAGGACGCCATCCTGTACGCCGCCGCGTTCGATGCCAACGGCGGCCTGTTCGAGCCGCTGCTGGGTGAGCAGGACGCCATCATCAGCGACGCGCTGAACCACGCGTCCATCATCGACGGCATCCGCCTGTGCAAGGCGCAGCGCTACCGCTACGAGCACAACAACCTGGCCGACCTGGAGCGCTGCCTGCAGGAAGCGAAGGCCAAGGGTGCCCGCCACACGCTGGTGTTCACCGACGGCGTGTTCAGCATGGACGGCACCATCGCGCAGCTCGACAAGATCCGCGCACTGTGCGACCAGTACGACGCGCTGCTGGGCATCGACGAATGCCACGCCAGCGGCTTCATGGGCAAGACCGGACGCGGCACCGCCGAGCACTGCGGCGTGTTCGGCAAGATCGACATCGTCACCGGCACCTTCGGCAAGGCACTGGGCGGCGCGTCGGGCGGCTTCACGGCCGCGCGCAAGGAAGTCGTCGAACTGCTTCGCCAGCGTTCGCGGCCCTACCTGTTCAGCAACACGCTGGCCCCCAGCATCGCCGGCGCGTCGCTGGCCGTGCTGGACCTGCTGGAAGGCTCGACGGCGCTGCGTGACAAGCTGGAGGCCAACACCGCCTACTTCCGCGAGGCCATCCAGGCCGCCGGCTTCGAGATCAAACCCGGCACCCACCCCATCGTGCCCATCATGGTGTACGACGCGGTGAAGGCGCAGGAGCTGTCCAAGCGCATCCTGGAGCTGGGCATCTACGCCGTCGGCTTCTTCTTCCCGGTCGTGCCGAAGGGCCAGGCGCGCATCCGCGTGCAGGTCTCGGCCGTGCACGAGCGCGAGCATCTGGAGAAGGCGGTTGCCGCCTTTGCACAAGCCGGTCGTGAACTGGGCATCGTCAAATGAGCGCCCCTCGCATCCTCATCGTTGGCGCCAACGGCCAGATCGGCACCGAACTGGCCACCGAACTCGCCAAGCTGCACGGCAACGACGCCGTCATCACCAGCGACCTGAGCCCGCAGGGCCGCGTTCCCACGCTGAAGCACGAGATGCTGGACGTGACCGACGCCGGCGCGCTGACCACCATCGTCAAGCGCCACAAGGTCACGCAGATCTACCACCTCGCCGCAGCCCTCTCCGCCAACGGCGAGAAGCACCCGATGTGGGCCTGGGACCTGAACATGAAGGGCCTGCTCAACGTGCTGGAGCTGGCCCGCCACGAGAAGCTGGACAAGATCTTCTGGCCCAGCTCCATCGCCGCCTTCGGCCCCAGCACGCCGGCCGTCGACACGCCACAGACGACCGTGATGGACCCGACGACGGTCTACGGCATCAGCAAGCTGGCCGGCGAGCGCTGGTGCGCCTGGTACCACGCCAAGCACGGCGTGGACGTGCGCAGCCTGCGCTACCCCGGCCTCATCAGCTGGAAGACGCCGCCCGGCGGCGGCACGACGGACTACGCCGTCGAGATCTTCCACTCGGCGCTGAAGGACGGCCGCTACACCTGCTTCCTGGAGGCGGGCCAGGCCTTGCCGATGATGTACATGCCCGACGCGCTGCGCGCGACCATCGAGCTGATGAACGCACCGGCCGACGCGGTGAAGCAGCGCGGCAGCTACAACCTTGCCGGCGTCAGCTTCACGCCCGAGCAGATCGCGGCCAGCGTCCGTCGCCGCATCCCCGGCTTCACGATGGACTGCGTGCCCGACTTCCGCCAGGCCATCGCCGCCAGCTGGCCGCAGCGCATCGACGACGGCGCGGCGCAGGCCGACTGGGGCTGGGCGCTGAAGTACGACCTGGACGCGATGGTCGACGACATGCTGTCGAACCTCGCACGCGAGCTGAAGGCGAGCTGACAACCGGCAGCGGTACGGGGCTGTTAGGCTGGCCCCATGTCATATCGCCTGACCGCCGCCTGGTTCTCCGCCGCGCTGGCCTGCACGGGGCCGGCGTGGGCGCAGGATTCGTCCCGGCCCGAGCCCAAGCCCGAGCCTGCCGACAAGGTCGACAAGTCCGAGAGGGCAGAGAAAGCCGAGAAGGCCGAAGCCGACGAGAACATCCGCTACCTGCTGGGCGCCTCGCTGGCCATCGGCCCCGAGTACGACGGCTCCAGCCGGCAGCGCGCGAAGATCCGGCCGCTGTGGGCCGCCAAGATCGGCCGCGTCCGCCTGGCCACGTCGGGCGGCAGCGCGCTGCTGGGCTTCGGCCGCGACGGCGCCGGCCCCGGGGCCAGCACACAGCTCATCGAGCGCGACAAGTGGCGGCTGGGCGTATCGCTGCGGGTGGACAGCGGCCGGGACAGCGGCGACGCCCGCACCACACAGGGCCTGCCCGACGTGAAGCGCACGCTGCGCGCCCGCATCTACGTCAACTACAGCCTCACACCCGACTGGAACCTCGGCGCCTCGCTGTCCCAGGACGTGCTGGGCCGCCGGGGCGGCCTGACCGGCAGCGTGGACCTCGGCTGGCGCTTCTACCGCAGCGAGGACACCGAGTGGACCACCGGCCTTGGCGTGTCGGCGGCCGATGCGCAGAACCTGCGCAGCTATTTCGGCGTGCCGGCGTCGGCGGTGGCGCAGAGCGGCAAGCCTGCCTACGAGCCCGGTGCGGGCCTGCGCGATGTGCATTTCGGCGTCGGCTTCAAGCACGCGCTGAGCAAGCACTGGTTCCTGTTCGGCGGCGCCGGCACCAGCCGGCTGCTGGGGCCGGCGGCCGACAGCCCGCTGGTGCAGAAGACCGGCAGCGCCGCGGCGGCGCTGGGCCTGGCCTGGCGGAACTAGGGGTTCGGCAGACCCGCCCTACAGCTTCACCCGCCCGCGCCAGATGTCGGCGTACATGACCCAGTCGCCCATGAAGCTGTAGAGCGGGTAGCTGAACGTGGCCGGGCGGTTCTTCTCGAAGAAGAAGTGCCCCACCCACGCGAAGCCGTAGCCGCACAGCAGCGCGGCCACCAGCCACACCGGCTGCCCCGTGCTCGCCAGCTGCCACACGCACGCCAGCACCAGCGTCGAGCCGATGAAGTGCAGCCGGCGGTTGCGGCGGTCGGCGTGCTCGCCCAGATAGAACGGATAGAAGTCGGCGAAGCGGCGGAAGCGGTCAGTGCCCATGCACCGATTCGAGCGTGCGGCGCGCGGGCGCGGCATGGTGTTTTCTATGGGGTGGATGCGCGAATAATGTGTGCTATGTTGACCCCGCGCTATCTCTGGAGGCCCCTATGAAAGTCGTCGATATCCTGCGTGTCAAAGGCGGCACCCTGTTCACCGTGTCCCCGGACGAGCCGCTGAAGGATTCGCTGGCCGTCATGGCCGAGCGCGACATCGGTTCGCTCGTCGTCATGGAGCATGGCGACCTTGTCGGCATGCTGACCTTCCGTGAGGTGATCTCCGCCGTCGTCAAGAACCAGGGCGCGGTGGGTTCCACCATCGTGCGCACGGTCATGGACGACGCGCCGCTGACCTGCACACCCGAGACCGAGATCGACGAGGTGCGCCGCATGATGCTGGGCCGCCACGCGCGCTACATGCCGGTCATGAACGGCAAGACGCTGATGGGCGTGATCTCGCTGTACGACGTGGCCAAGGCGGTGGTGGACAGCCAGGACTTCGAGAACCGCATGCTCAAGGCCTACATCCGCGACTGGCCGGTGGAAGAGGGCAGCGCGGAGGCCGAGCCCAAGCTCTGAAGTTCGCAACGCATGAAGGCGGCCTTGCGGGGCCGCTTTTGCTTTTGCGCGCCACCTAAAATCGCCGGCTATGTCAGGTAGCACCTTCGGCGAACTCTTCCGCGTCACCAACTTCGGCGAAAGCCACGGGCCGGCCATCGGCTGCGTCATCGACGGCTGCCCGCCGGGGTTGAGCCTCAGCGAGGCCGACATCCAGCCCGAGCTGGACCGCCGCCGCCCCGGCACCAGCCGGCATGTGACGCAGCGCAACGAGCCCGATGCGGTGAAGATCCTGTCCGGCGTCTACGAGGGTGTGACGACCGGCACGCCCATCTGCCTGCTGATCGAGAACACCGACCAGCGCAGCAAGGACTACGGCAACATCCTCGACACCTTCCGCCCGGGCCATGCCGACTACACCTACTGGCGCAAGTACGGCGTGCGCGACCCGCGCGGCGGCGGCCGCTCGTCGGCGCGGCTGACGGCGCCGATGGTGGGCGCCGGGGCCGTCGCCCGCAAGTGGCTGCGCGAGAAGTTCGGCACCGAGTTCCGCGGCTGCATGACGCAGCTGGGCGAGGTCGCCATCCCGTTCGAGGGCTGGCAGCACGTGGGCCAGAACCCGTTCTTCGCCGCCAACGCCAGCAAGATCGAGGAACTTGAGGCCTACATGGACGCGCTGCGCAAGGCCGGCGATTCGGTCGGTGCGCGCATCCGCGTGGAGGCCACCGGCGTGCCCGTGGGCCTGGGCGAGCCGCTGTTCGACAAGCTGGACGCCGACATCGCCTACGCGCTGATGGGCATCAACGCCGTCAAGGGCGTGGAGATCGGGGCCGGCTTCGGCGTCGTCGCCCAGAAGGGCACCGAGCATGGCGACGAACTCAGCCGTGACGGCTTCGCCAGCAACAACTCGGGCGGCGTGCTGGGCGGCATCAGCACCGGGCAGGACATCGTGGCCGAGATCGCCATCAAGCCCACCAGCTCCATCCGCAGCCCCAAGGCCAGCATTGACCGCGCCGGCAACCCCGCGACGGTGGAGACCTTCGGCCGCCACGACCCCTGCGTGGGCATCCGCGCCACGCCCATCGCCGAGGCCATGCTGGCGTTGGTGCTGATGGACCATGCGCTGCGCCACCGCGCCCAGTGCGGCGATGTGGCACTGCCGGTGCCGCCCATCCCCGGCCACCGCTGATCGCACGGGCTGCCGGCCAGACCGGCGGCGTCATGACATGCACACGGTGATCGAACGCGTGGATGGGTTGTCGGCCCATCAGTGGGAGCAGGTCTGGGCGTTCACGTCCGCGTATGCGACCACGTCCCGGGACTTCTTCGAGCGCCTGGTCCGCGCCAAGTCGCACCTGGCGCTGGTCTACGCCGATGCCGGCCGCCAGACCCTGGTGGGCACGGCGAGCGTGGACACGCGCGTGGTGACGGTCGAGGGGCGCCGTCTCGTGATGATCTACACCGGCGACGTGCTGCTGCGCGAGGACGTGCGCGGCCACAACGTCATGCAGCGCATCGGCGTGGTGTGTTTCCTGCGGGCAAGGCTGCGCCATCCTTTCCTGCCCATCTACTGGTATCTCGGCGCCTCCACGCACCAGGCCTACTTGGTGCTGGCCCGCAACCTGCGCACCTACTGGCCGCGGCCCGAGCAGCCGACGCCGCCGGCGATGTCGCAGCTCATCGACACGTTCGCCCGCGCCGTGCTGCCGGACTTCTGGGATGCGGCGCGGGGTGTCTTCCACACCGGCGGCACCAAGCTGCTGCGCAGCCTGCAGCAGCCGCTGTCGCCGCGTGAGCTGGCCGACCCGCACATCCGCTTCTTCGCGGCGTGCAACCCCGACCGCGCGCAGGGCGACCTGCTGGCCTGCGTGGCGCCGCTGGATGCGCGCAACTGGCTGGCCATCCTGACGCACGGCGTGGCGCGCCAGCTGCGGCGCGGCCGGCGGTAGCTCCTGGCCCCCGTGCCCTTCGTCACGGGGCACGGTGACGGTCGCGCCGGGCGAGCGTCGTCCCAGGCTCGGCCTTGTGCAGCTCAGCCCCCGCAATCCGCGTTTCGTCACTCTGACGATGCGCCCCCGAGGCTCCGTTTCTAGACTGCAAAGGTCTGTTTCAGAGAGCTATCGGGGGAGTCATGCGCAAGTCGTTCAAGTTGGGTGGCCTCGCGGCGGTCGTGCTGCTGGTGGGTGGCGCCGGCGTGGCGGTCATGGCGAGCAAGGGCGAGGGCCCGAAGAAGCCGGGTGAAGAGAAGGCCAAGCCGGCGCTGGAGTTCGTCGCCAGCGAGGTCGTCAAGCCGGTCGTCACGGCGATGCCGGCCCAGATCGAGTTCAGTGGCCCGCTGGTGGCGCCGGGCACGGTCGTCGTGCGCGCCAAGTCCAACGGCACGCTGCTGAACCTGGCGGTGGGCGAGGGCAGCCGCGTGAAGGCCGGCCAGGCGCTGGGCCAGGTGGACCTCGAAGAGTTGCGCTATCGCATTGCCGAGCGCGGCGCGAGCGTGGAAGCGATGCGCGCCCAGATGGACCAGGCCGAGCGCAGCTACAAGGCCAACGAGGGCCTCGCCGCCAAGAACTTCATCGCGCAGACGGCGTTGGACAACTCGCGCGCCGCCTATGAATCCGCCCGCGCCAACTGGCACGCGGCCAAGGCCCAGCTGGACACCAGCCAGGTGACGATGCGCCAGGCCGGCCTGGTGTCGCCCATCAACGGCGTCGTCGCCAAGCGCCATGCGCTGCCGGGTGAGAAGCTCGCGGCCGAGCAGCAGATCCTGACCATCGTCGACCTGGCCAAGCTGGAGCTGGCGGGGCTGGTGGGCACGCACGAGGTCAGCCGCCTGCAGCCGGGCATGCCGGTGCAGGTGAAGGTGGAGGGCGTGGAGCAGCCGGTGGAAGCCAGGATCGCCCGCATCGCGCCTGCCGCCGAGCCGGGCACGCGCTCCATCGGCGTGACGCTGGTGCTGGACAACCCCAAGGAGCTCTACCGCGCCGGCCAGTACGCCGCCGCCAAGGTGGTGCTGGCCGATGACACGCAGCGCCTGACGGTGCCCATCGCCGCCATCAGCCGCAACTCCGGCCAGGAGCAGGTCTGGATGATCGAGAACGGCGCGCTGGTGCGCCGCGTCGTGACGACCGGCCGCAGCGATGCCCGCGAAGGCCGCGTCGAGATCCTCAACGGCCTCAAGCCCGAGGCGCAGGTGCTGGCCGCGCGCTTCGACAACCTGCGCGAGGGCGACCCGGCGCTGATCGTGGCGGCCAAGTCCGCCAAGGTTGCCAGTGCCAGCGCGTCGGCGCCGGCTCAACAGTGAGGGCCGCGCCATGTGGATGACCCGCGTTTCCATCCAGAACCCGGTCTTCGCGACCATGGTGATGGTGGCCTTGTGCGTGCTGGGCCTGTTCGCCTATGCCCGCCTGGGCGTCGAGCAGATGCCCGACATCTCCTTCCCCGGCGCGTCGGTGGACGTGCGCTACCCCGGCGCCTCGCCCGAGGCGGTCGAGCGTGAGCTCGCCAAGCCCCTGGAAGAAGCGCTGAACACGATTGCCGGCGTGGAGCGCATCCAGTCGCGCAGCTTCGAGGGCCGCGTGCAGGCCAGCGTCGAGTTCTCGCTGAACGCCGACATGGGCCGCGCGATGCAGGACCTGCGCGACCGCGTGGCCGCCGCGCAGGCCCGCTTCCCGCGGGATGCCAAGCCGCCCACGGTGCAGCGCTTCGAGAACGACAACTCGCAGCCCGTCGTCGTCATGGCGCTGCTGAGCCCGACGCGCGGCTCGCGTGAGCTGTCGATGATGGCCGACCTCATCGTCTCCAAGCGGTTGGGCCGCGTGGAAGGCGTGGCCAAGGTGGACGTGGGCGGCATGACGACGCGCGAAGTGCGCATCGACCTGGACCCCATGCGGCTGCGTGCCTACGGCGTGACGCCGGCCGAGATCGCCAAGGCGCTGGCCGATGCCAACGCCGACCAGCCGGTGGGCCTGCTGTCCGACCAGACCTCCGACGCCATCCTGCGCGTGGAAGGCCGTGTGAAGGACCCCAAGGCCTTCGGCAACATGGTGGTGGCCCGCCGTGGCAGCCTGGCGCTGACGCTGAACGACCTCGGCACGCTGGTCGAGCGCGAACGCGAGCAGGACAGCATCGCCCGCATCAACGGCCAGCCGGCCGTCAGCTTCAACATCTTCAAGCAGCAGGACGCCAACATCGTCCGCACCGGCGATGCCGTGAAGGAGGCGATGGAAGAGCTGCGCCGCACGCTGCCCAAGGATGTGGAGCTGCGCATGATCTATGCCGCCAGCGACTTCGTGAAGGGCTCGCTGACCGGCCTGCGCCACACGCTGATCGAAGGCGCGCTGCTGACCGTGGCCATCGTGTTCCTGTTCCTGCACAGCTGGCGTTCCACCATCATCACGGGCCTGACGCTGCCCATCGCCGTCATCTCCAGCTTCATTGCCGTGCATGCGTTCGGCTTCACGCTGAACTTCATGACGATGATGGCGCTGTCGCTGTGCATCGGCCTGCTCATCGACGACGCCATCGTCGTGCGCGAGAACATCGTGCGCCACGTCGGCATGGGCAAGGACCACCGCACCGCGTCGTTCGACGGCACCAACGAGATCGGCCTGGCCGTCATGGCGACCACCTTCGCCATCTGCGCCGTGTTCGTGCCGGTCGCCTTCATGGGCGGCATCATCGGCAAGTTCTTCTACCCCTTCGGCATCACCGTCGCGGTGGCCGTGCTCGTCAGCCTGTTCGTCAGCTTCACGCTGGACCCGATGCTGTCCTCCGTCTGGCACGACCCGCCGAATGCGCGCATCAAGCACTGGCCCGTCATCGGCCACGCCATCCGCGCGACCGACTGGGGCATGGACCGGCTGCACGACCTCTACGCGCGCCTGATCGACTGGGCCTTCTCCGGCCGCCGCTACCGCGTCTTCGTGCCGCCCATCCCCGCCTACGGCCACCCGTTCGGTGCGGACGGCCAGCGCGACAAGTCCGCCAGGCGCGTGCTGCGCTTCGCGACGCTGACGCCGCGTGGCCTCGTCATGTGGGGCGCCGTCGCCAGCTTCGTCGCGGCGCTGGCCCTGGCACCGCTGGTTGGCAGCGAGTTCGTGCCCGAGACGGACAACGGCTTCACGCAGATCAACCTGCGCATGCCGGTGGCCAGCAGCATCGAGCGCGGCAGTGCCAAGGTCGCCCAGATCGAGGAGATCCTTAAGAACTATCCCGAGATCAAGACCGTCTCCACCGTCGTCGGCAGCACTGGCGAAGGCCTGGCCACTGGCCGCAACCAGGCGGCGCTGAACATCACGCTGACCGACCGCAGCGAGCGCAAGCGCACGCAGAAGGAGGTTGAGGACGCCATCCGTGGCGACATCGCCAAGATTCCCGGCATCGAGGTCAGCGTCGGCTTCAACCGGCCGATCTGGATCACGCTGCTGGGCAGCGACCCCGAGGTGCTGACGCAGTCCGCCACCGACCTGGTCGAGAAGATCAAGAAGATCCCCGGCGCCGTCGACGTCGACACCACCGTCAAGCCCGGCCTGCCGGCCTTCGCCGTGCGCCTGAAGGACTCCGCCATCCGAGAGCTGGGCCTGACGGCCCCGCAGATCGCCTCCAGCCTGCGTGCC
The DNA here is from genome assembly GCF_058794515.1 of Roseateles sp. GW823-FHT07B05. Lineage (NCBI taxonomy): Bacteria > Pseudomonadati > Pseudomonadota > Betaproteobacteria > Burkholderiales > Sphaerotilaceae > Roseateles > Roseateles sp. GW823-FHT07B05. The sequence continues at coordinate 49,175 of NZ_JBXAGX010000002.1, read as the reverse complement.
TACGTCAACGGCGAGATCGCGACCTACTGGACGACGCCGGACGGCAACCAGGTCGAGGTGCTGCTGCGCCTGCCGCGCGAACAGCGCGAGCGCATCGAGCAGATGAGCAAGCTGCCCGTCGCGTTCTCCAGCAGCGGCGCGCCGATCACGCTGGACCAGGTGGCCACCATCGAGCCCGTGTTCAACCCCGAGGTCATCCGCCGCGAGAACCTGCAGCGCCGCGAGGCCGTGTTCGCCGGCGTGCAGGGCCGCCCGGGCGGCGACGTCAACGCCGACGTGCAGAAGCTCATCAAGAACACGCAGCTGCCCCCGGGTGTGAGCTTCAAGGTGGACGGCGCCGGCAAGCAGCAGGCCGAGGCCTTCAACGGCCTGCTGGCGGCCATGGCGCTGGCCGGCATCTTCATCTACATCGTGCTGGCCAGCCAGTTCGGCAGCTTCCTGCAGCCCATCGCCATCATGGCCAGCCTGCCGCTGGCGCTGATCGGCGTGATGCTGGCGCTGCTGCTGTGGCGCTCCACGCTGAACGTGTTCTCGATGATTGGCCTGGTCATGCTGATGGGCCTCGTCACGAAGAACGCCATCCTGCTGGTGGACTTCGCCAACCACGCCCGCAAGGCCGGCGCCACGGTGGCCGAGGCGCTGCGCGAGGCCGGCCTGATCCGCATGCGCCCCATCATCATGACGACGGCTGCGATGGTGTTCGGCATGCTGCCGATGGCCATCGCGCTGAACGACGGCGGCGAGATCCAGGCGCCCATGGGCCGCGCCATCATCGGCGGCGTCATCACGTCGACGCTGCTGACGCTGGTGGTGGTGCCGGTGCTGTACAGCTACCTCGTGCGCGACAAGAAGCCCGCCGCCAAGCCGGCGGCAGAGCAGGGCGGTGGCACCGCGCTGCCGCTGCACGGCATGCCCGGCGCGATGCCGGCGGACAAGGACTGAAGACCGATCTCCCTCGAGCGCGCTCCAGCGCTTCGGGCCGGCCGCGCAAGTGGCCGGCCCTTTTTGCTGGCGCGTGCTCAGGGTTCGAGGTCGAGCTTGCCGTTCAGGTGCTCGGGCGGCGCGACGCTGCGCATCCACTTGACGGACTCCACCCGCCAGCGCGCGTCATCCTGCTTCAGCAGCGCGTAGATGCCGGGCAGGTGGGCCGAGCCATAGGTCAGGAAGATCCTGTCGTGCCGATCGGCCAGCAGCCGCTGCACGAGCTGGCGATTGCGGTAGTCGATGGTCACCGCGTCGAAGGGGTCGCGCGGCCGGGCCTTGGCGCTGCGCGGGCGCAGCAGCAGCGTCAGCATGCCGCGGCAGACGGTGCCGGCAATCGCCTGCTGGCGCTCGTTGCCGCGCCGCTGCCAGGCCACGAAGGCGGCCAGCTGCTGGTTGCCGATGGCGGGCACGCTGCGGCTGGCCTCGCGGTCCTGCATCGCTTCCAGGAACGTCATGTCGGTGGCCAGCAGCCGATCGAACTCCTGGCGCAGCGCCAGCGACGACACGTCCGCCGCCACATGCCGCTCCGGGTGCAGCTTCTTGTCGATCTCCAGCGGCTCGAAGTAGCTGGCCTGGAACACCAGGCCACAGGTCGACGCCAGCTGCTCGTAGGCGCGGGCCAGGTCGGCGCCGGTGCCGAGGTACTCGTTCAGCCAGGCATCGGCGCGACTGTCGGGCAGCACGCCCTCGTAGTAGATGACGGCGCCTTCCACCAACGCCTTGCCCGCGTCGTAGACGACCGAGCGATAGAAAGCGTCGGTGCCCACGTGCATCATGCCCTGGAAGGTCAGCGTGCGACTGCCGTTGGTCAGCACCACCTGCGGCTGGATCGGCGGCTTCAGCGATGTGACCAGCGCCAGGTAATAGATGGGCGCCGCCACCAGCACGCCGGCCAGGCCGTACAGCGTGAGCGCGGCCTTGGCCCACGGCCAGAAGGGCGCACGCGTGCGGCGGCGCGCCCACCAGGCAGCGGGCAGCGCCAGCACGGCTGCTGCGGCGAGCAGTGCCGGCGGCAGCCACGGCGCGATGGCCCACAGCACCGGCAGCGCTGCGAGGGCCAGCAGCGCCAGGCTGAAGGCGAGCACGGCGCCCACCCGCAACCGCAGGCGTTCACGTGCGCAGGCGGCTGCGCCTGCCGGCGGCGGCGTGATCTGAGTCATCTCCGGAGCGTCCATGGCGCGCATCCTGACACGCTCAGGCGCAGCTCTCCCGCACGCAGCCGCGCAGCCAGCGGTGCGCAGCGTCGCCATCCATGCGCGGATGCCATAGCAGCGACACCGCGAACGGCGCCAGCGGCAGCGGCAGGTCCAGCGTGTGCAGCCCGTGGCGCAGATGGGCCGTGTGACGCTCGGGCACGGTGGCCACCAGGTCCGTGCCGCGCGCCAGTGCCAGCGCCTCGGCGAAGCCCGCCACCGTGACGGTGATGTCGCGGCCGAGGCCCTGGGCCGACAGCGCCGCGTCGACCGGCCCGGCCACCGTGCCGCGCCGCGAGACGGCGACATGCCGGCAGGCCGCGTAGCGCCCGGTCGTCAGCGCGCCGCTCGACAGGGCATGGCCTTCCCGCACGACGGCCACGAAGCGGTCGCGGAACAGCGCCTGCGCGCGCAGCTCCGGCCCGGTGCTGGCGCCGACCACGCCGGTCTCCAGGTCCACGCTGCCGTCGCGCAGCGGCGTGCTGTCGCGGTCGGGCTTGGGCACGAAGCGCAGCCGCACGCCGGGCGCCTCGCCGGCCACGCGGGCCAGCAGCGCCGCGCCGAAGTTCTCGACGAAACCTTCGCGCGTGCGCAGCGTGAACTCGCGCGCCAGCCGGCCCAGGTCCAGCGCCGCCGCCGGCCGCAGCGCCGCCTGCGCCTCCTGCACCAGCGGGCCGATGCGTTCGCGCAGTTCCAGCGCCCGCGGCGACGCCACCAGGCCGCGGCCGGCGCGCACCAGCAGCGGGTCGCCGGTGGCCTCGCGCAGCCGGGCCAGCGACCGGCTCATGGCCGACGGGCTCAGCCGCAGCCGCCGTGCGGCACCGGCCACGCTGCCCTCGGCGAGCAGCGCGTCCAGCGTCAGCAGCAGGTTCAGGTCGGGGTCTGGCATGGCGTCTCGTGCAGCAATGAAGTGCAGATGATGCGTCTTCCGCCATGTCTCACCAAGACCTAAGGTTGCTGCATGACGACGACAAGCCTCACCCCCTCCCGCGCTGCGCCGGCCCACGGCGTGCTGGCCAGCCTGGCCTTGTGCATGCTGCTGCCCGCGCTGGCCATCAGCAGCGCCAACATCGCGCTGCCCACGCTGGCCGCTGCCTTCGACACCGGCCCGGCCCGTGTGCAGTGGGTGGTGCTGGCCTATCTGCTGGCGACGACGACGCTGATCGTCGGCGCTGGCCGGCTGGGTGACCAGATCGGCCGGCGGCGCGTGCTGATGGCGGGCATCGCGCTGTTCACAGCCGCGTCGGCGCTGTGCGCCGTCACACCGTCGCTGCCGCTGCTGATCGCCGCGCGGGCGCTGCAGGGCGTGGGCGCAGCGGCCATGATGGCGTTGACGATGGCGATGGTGGGCGCCGCGCTGCCCAAGGCGCAGACGGGGCGCGCGATGGGGCTGCTGGGCACGATGTCGGCCGTGGGCACGGCGCTGGGGCCGTCGCTGGGCGGCGTGCTCATCGCCGGCCCGGGCTGGCCGGCGATCTTCGCCGTCAACCTGCCGCTGGGCCTGCTGGCGCTGGCCATGGCATGGCGCTGGCTGCCCGCCGACGCCGGCGCGGGTGGAGCGAAGGGCTTCGACGTGGCCGGCACGCTGTGGCTGGCGCTGACGCTGGCCGCCTACGCGCTGGCGATGACGCGCCACCTCGGCCTGCTGGCCGTGGCGGCCATCGGGCTGTGCGGCTTTCTGCGCACGGAGGCCCGCGCCGCCTCGCCGCTGGTGCCGCTGCAGCGCCTGCGCGACCCGGCGCTTGCCGCCGGCCTGGCGATGAACGCGCTGGTGTCCGCCGTCATGATGGCCACGCTCGTCGTGGGGCCCTTCCACCTCAGCGGTGCCCTCGGGCTGGGCGCGGCGGCGGTGGGGGCGTTGATGTCGGTCGGCCCCGTGGCCTCGGCGTTCAGCGGCGTGCCGGCCGGGCGACCGCCTGGGCGCGCGGCGCATGGCGCAGCTGGGCCTGGCGGCGATGGCGCTGGGCTGCGGGCTCATCGCGGCGCTGCCAGCGTCGCTGGGCGCCGTGGCCTACGTGGGGCCGCTGCTCATCGTCACGCCGGGCTACGCGCTGTTCCAGGCGGCCAACAACACGGCGGTCATGGCCGACGTGGCGGCAACGCAGCGCGGCGTCGTCAGCGGGCTGCTGACGCTGTCGCGCAACCTGGGCCTCATCACCGGCGCCTCGGCCATGGCGGCCGTGTTCGTGGCCGGCGGCCTGCGGGTGAGCTTCGTCATCGCGACAGGCCTGGTTGTTTTCGCATTCGGACTTGCCAGACGCGCGAAATGACAAGCACAATCGCGCCCGCTCCGGGGTGCCCGGGCCTGGCGAAAGCCGAGCCCAGACGCTGAGACGGTCGACGACGACCGAACCCGTGAACTTGAACCGGCTAATACCGGCGTAAGGAGAGCGCGCGCCTCGCGGCGTGCCGACGGCCACCTCTGCGGTGAACCGTCCGGCGCATTTGCAGGCGGCCTTGGAGCAGCTAACCCATTGCTTCAGGAGACCGCCGTGAACGCCCCCGATAAGAACCTCTCGTTCGATGAACGCCTGTCGCTGACGCGCGAGCCCTTTCCGGCGTCGAGCAAGGTCTACGTGACCGGCGGCCGGCCCGACGTGGCCGTGCCCATGCGCGAGATCGCGCTGACCAACGGCGAGCGCGTCGTCGTGCACGACACCTCGGGCCCCTACACCGACCCCCAGGCGGCCATCGATGTGCGCCGCGGGCTGCCGCCCATCCGTTCGAGCTGGATCGCCGACCGGGCGGACACCGAGGCCTACGCGGGCCGCACCCGCGTCGCGCTGGACGATGGCGGCAAGCACGAGGACAACGAGCGCATCGCCGCGCTGCGTGCCGATGCCGCCGCGCTGCAGCGCCCGCCGCGCCGCGCCCAGGCCGGCGCCAATGTCTCGCAGATGCACTACGCGCGCCGCGGCATCGTCACGCCGGAGATGGAGTTCGTGGCGCTGCGCGAGAACGGCAAGCGCGAATGGATGCGCGACTACCTGGGTGACGCCGAGCGCGAGCAGCGCCTGCGTGGCAATGCGATGGGCGCGCGCATCCCCGACATCATCACGCCCGAGTTCGTGCGCGACGAGGTGGCCCGCGGCCGCGCCGTCATCCCGGCCAACATCAACCACACGGAGCTGGAGCCGACCATCATCGGCCGCAACTTCCTTGTCAAGGTCAACGCCAACATCGGCAACTCGGCCGTCACGTCCAGCATCGAGGAAGAGGTCGAGAAGCTGGTGTGGAGCATCCGCTGGGGCGCCGACACGGTGATGGACCTCTCCACCGGCCGCAACATCCACACGACGCGCGACTGGATAGCTCGCAACTCGCCCGTGCCCATCGGCACCGTGCCGATCTACCAGGCACTCGAGAAAGTGGGCGGCGTCGCCGAGGACCTGACCTGGGCCATCTTCCGCGACACGCTGATCGAGCAGGCGGAGCAGGGCGTCGACTACTTCACCATCCACGCCGGCCTGCGGCTGCCGTTCATCCACCTCACCACGAAGCGCCGCACCGGCATCGTGTCGCGCGGCGGCTCCATCCTCGCGAAGTGGTGCATCACGCATCACCGCGAGAACTTCCTGTACACGCACTTCGAAGAGATCTGCGAAATCATGAAGGCCTACGACGTCACCTTCTCGCTGGGCGACGGCCTGCGCCCCGGCAGCGGCGCCGACGCCAACGACGAGGCGCAGTTCGCCGAGCTGCGCACGCTGGGCGAGCTGACGCAGGTCGCGTGGAAGCACGACGTGCAGACCATGATCGAAGGCCCCGGCCATGTGCCCATGCACCTCATCCAGGCCAACATGGACGAGCAGATCAAGCACTGCCACGAGGCGCCGTTCTACACGCTGGGCCCGTTGACCATCGACATCGCGCCGGGCTACGACCACATCGCCTCGGCCATCGGCGCGGCCATGATCGGCTGGATGGGCACGGCCATGCTCTGCTACGTGACGCCCAAGGAGCACCTGGGCCTGCCCGACCGCGACGACGTGAAGCAGGGCCTCATCGCCTACAAGATCGCCGCCCACGCGGCGGACATCGCCAAGGGCCACCCCGGCGCTCGTGCGCGCGACGACGCGATGAGCAAGGCCCGCTTCGAGTTCCGCTGGATGGATCAGTTCGCCCTCGGCCTGGACCCCGACACCGCACGCGACTATCACGACGAGACGCTGCCCAAGGACTCGTCCAAGGAAGCGCACTTCTGCTCCATGTGCGGGCCGAAGTTCTGTTCGATGAAGATCACGCAGGACGTGCGTGAGTACGCCAGCCGCAACGGCCTGGAGGCGGCCGAGGTCGTCGCCGTCGGCATGGCGCGCAAGTCGGCCGAGTTCAAGGCGGCCGGCGGCGAGCTCTACATCCCCATCCAGCCGCAAGCCTGATGAACATCGCCATTGCAGGCGCCGGCGTCATGGGCCGGCTGCTGGCCTGGCAGCTCGCGCGGGCCGGGCACCGCGTGCGCGTGGTGGACCCGGCCACGGCGCCGGAGCAGCCCGGCGCGGCCGGCTTCACGGCCGCCGGCATGCTGAGCCCGCTGGCCGAGCGCGAGCATGCCGATGCCGAAGTCGCCGAGCTGGGATGGCGCTCGCTGGCGCTGTGGCCGGGCATCGCCGAGGCGCTGGGCCAGCCGGGCCTCGTGCGCACGCACGGCAGCCTGCTGCTGGCCCATGGCAGCGACCTGGGCGCCGCGCAGCGCGTGCTGGCCCGCATGCCCGAGGGCCCGCAGCCGCTGGACCGGGCCGCGCTGCACGCGCTGGAGCCGCACCTCGCGCCCGACCTCAAGGCCTGGCTGCTGCCCGGCGAAGGCCAGCTGCTGCCGCGCGAGCTGATGGCCGCGCTGGGCCGGCCGGCCGGCGGCATCGACTGGCAGTGGGGGCGCCTCGCCACGGCGGTGCAGCCGCACGAGCTGCGGCTGGACGACGGCCGCCGGCTCGTGGCCGATCTCGTCATCGACACGCGCGGCCTCGGCGCCCGGCACGACCTGCCGGGCCTGCGCGGCGTGCGCGGCGAGATCATCTGGCTGCACGCGCCCGGCGTGGTGCTGCAGCGGCCCGTGCGGCTGATGCACCCGCGCCACCGCGTCTACCTCGTGCCGCGGCCGGGCGACGTCATCGTCGTCGGCGCGTCGGAGGTGGAGAGCGAGGACCGCTCGCCGGTCAGCCTGCGCAGCGCCGTCGAGCTGATGGCCGCCGCGCACAGCGTGCTGCCGGGCCTGGCGGAGGCGCGCATCGCCCGCCTGGAAACCCAGCTGCGGCCCGCGCTGCCGGACCACCGGCCGCACCTGCACCACGAACCCGGCCTGCTGCGCATCAACGGCCTGTTCCGCCATGGCTGGCTGCTGGCACCCGCGCTCGCCGAGAAAGCCCTGGCCCATGTCTGAATTCACCGTGAACCACCAATCCCACCGCTGGCGCGAAGGCCTGAGCGTGGCCGCGCTGCTGGCCGAGCAGGGCCGGGCGGCCGATGCCGTCGCCACGGCGCTGAACGGCGCCTTCGTGCCGCGCGGCCGCCGCGACGCCACGCTGATCCAGCCCGGCGACGAGCTGACCCTGATCCAACCCATCACCGGAGGCTGACCTCATGAGCTTCACGCTGTACGGCCGCACGCTGGCGAGCCGTTTCCTGCTCGGCACCGCCGGCTATCCGTCGCCCGAGGTGCTGCGCCAGGCCGTGCAGGCCAGCGGCGCGCAGGTGCTGACCGTGGGCCTCAAGCGCACGCTGGCCGCGGCGGGCGACAACGGCTTCGTTGCCGCCATCCGCGACACGCTGAAGGCGCGCGGCGGCCACCTGCTGCCCAACACCGCCGGCTGCCGCACGGCGACCGAGGCCATCATCCTGGCGCAGATGGCCCGCGAGCTGTACGACACGCCGTGGATCAAGCTGGAGGTCGTCGGCGACGAGCACACGCTGCAGCCCGACCCGTGGGAGCTGGTGGCCGCGGCCGAGCAGCTGGTGAAGGACGGCTTCCAGGTGTTCCCGTACTGCACCGACGACCTCGTCACCTGCCGTCGCCTGCTGGACGTGGGCTGCGAGGTGCTGATGCCCTGGGGTGCGCCCATCGGCTCGGGTCAGGGGCTGCTGAACCCGTTCGCGCTGCGCACGCTGCGCGAGCGCCTACCGGGCGTGCCGCTGATCGTGGATGCCGGCATCGGCGCGCCGTCGCATGCGGCGCAGGCGATGGAGCTGGGCTTGGACGGCGTGCTGCTGAATTCGGCGGTGGCACAGGCGGGCGACCCCGTCGGCATGGCGGCCGCCTTCGGCCAGGCCATCGCGGCCGGCCGGCTGGGCTACGAGGCCGGCGTGATGGCCAAGCAGGACATGGCGGTGGCCAGCACGCCGGTGGGCGGCAGGCCTTTCCTGATCCCATGACGACACCGATCGTCTGGAGCATTGCCGGGCTGGACAGCGGTGGCGGCGCGGGCCTGTCGGCCGACCAGCGCGCGGCGGACGCGATGGCCGTTCACCTGTGCCCCGTGGCCGCGGCGCTGACGGCGCAGAACAGCGTGGCCGTGGAGGCCGTCTTCCCCGTGCCGCCGGAGCAGCTGGACGCCCAGCTCGCCGCGCTGGCGCAAGACCTGCCACCGGCCGCCATCAAGACCGGCCTGCTGGGCGGCGTGGCGCAGCTGCGTGTCGTCACCCGCTGGGTGGACCGGCTGCGCGAGCGCGGCCCGGTGGCGCTGGTGGTGGACCCGGTGCTGCGCGCGTCCACCGGCGCCAGCCTGGCGAGCGACGAGCTGCTGCAGGCCTACCGCCACGAGCTGCTGCCGCGCGCCACCGCCGTCACGCCCAACCGCCGCGAGGCCGACCGGCTGGTGGGCGCTGGCTGCCCACAGCAGCAGGCGCCGCAGCTGGGTGTGGCGACCGTCTGCATCACCGGCGGCGACGAGGCCGGCCCGCTGGCGGTGGACTGGCTGCACAGCCCGCAGGCCAGCGGCTGGCTGGCGCTGCCGTGGCGGGCCGCGGGCAACAACCACGGCACCGGCTGCTGCTTCGCGACGGCGCTGGCGGCCGCGCTGGCCCGCGGCTTCGTGCCGGCCGACGCGGCGGTGCTGGCCAAGATGCTGACGACCTCCGGCCTGCTGCCCGACCCGCCACCCGGCGCGGGCGCCGGCCCGGTGCGGCCGGCGGCGGGCTTCATCACCGACGCCAGCCTGCTGCCGGCGCTGTTCGACAACCCGCCCGCCGCCTGGCCGGCGCACGCGGCGGGGCCGCCGGCGGTCGAGGGCGTCTACGGCATCACCGACCGCGGCGCGCGGGCCGCCGAGCTGTTCGCCGCCGGCCTTGGCACGGTGCAACTGCGCCTGAAGCGCGCCGACGGTGAAAGCGGCGCCGCCTGGCACACCCGCCTGGACGCCGAGGTGTCCCAGGCGCGCGACGCCGCACGGCGCCATGGCGCCACCTTCATCGTCAACGACCACTGGCGCGCCGCGCTGGCGCTGGGCGTGGACTTCGTGCACCTGGGCCAGGAAGACCTGCTGGCGCTGGACGCCGCCGGCCGCGCCGACCTGGCCCAGGCCCGCGCGCGCGGCCTGCGGCTGGGCCTCAGCTCGCACAGCCTGTGGGAGCTGGCCCGCGCGGTCGCCTGGGCGCCGGACTACGTCGCCTGCGGGCCCGTCTGGCCCACGCTCACCAAGGCCATGCCGTGGCGGCCGCAGGGGCTGGACAACCTGGCCTGGTGGGCGGCCATGTCCCCGGTGCCGGTCGTCGGCATTGGTGGTGTGCTGACGCCGGAACAGCTGATCCAGATCGCCGCCGCGGGCGCTGCGGCCGGTTGTGTCGTGCGCGGGCTCAAGGAACTGCCGGTGCAGGACTGGCTGGACGCGTGGCGCAGCGGGGCGGGCATGCCGGCGACGCCCGATCCGGGCTGGCCGCACCCCTCGCTAGGCGTTGCTTAGGGCCTGGTAGACCAGCAGCGACGCGTGCGCGTCGTTGGCCGCGTATTGCAGCTGCTGCGGCGTCAGCGTCGCGTTGGCCCAGTTGGAGGTGGTGGCCTTCTTGGATTTGGCGAACCGCTGGCCCAGCACGACGGCCACGGCGACCTTCAGGCCGACGGCGTCCTTGAAGCCCAGCCGCTTCACCAACTGCGACACGTCGATGGACTTGCCGAGCGTCAGGCCGAGCTTGCGGTGGATCTGCGGTCGGTCAGACGCGAGGCCGAAGCCCACCTTGACGATGTCGTCCGACTCGATCATGGCCTGCAGAAAGCCCGTGACGCCAGCCGTGGCCGTCTGCACGATGTAGGCGTCGGTCAGTGTCGCGAACTGGATGACCTCGGGCCCCGTCTGCGGCTGGCCGGCCACGAAGACGGGCTTGCTCTCGGTGTCGAAGCCCACATGCCCGGCCGCGCGCAGCGCTGCCTCGGCGGACTCGAACTGCGCCGACGTCTTCAGCACATGGATGCGGCTGGCCGGCAGCGCCACGTAGGGCGGCATGGCGGCGATCTGCTCGGGGGTGGGGCGTGGGCGGGGCGGCGGGGGGCGCATGGCGGCAGTATGGCTGCCAGCCCGACGTCTCAGTCGTTCAGGCCGCGCGATGCAACCCTGCGCCAGCGGGGCGGCAATCCGTCACGACGGGTTCACTCGGGCCGTGGCGTTTGCGCCAGCAGCGACTGGGCCAGGGCCTGCACGGCTGGCAGTTCCTCGCCCTGCGGCGTCGTGCAGATGAGCAGCCGGCGGCGTGCCCATGCGTCGGACAACGGCACGACGCGTGCGCCCGCCTGGCGGTCGCGTGCCGCCGCGCCTTCGGGCATGACGGCGGCGCCTACGCCGGCGGCAACGAGCTGCGCGATGGCGTCGAAACTGCCCAGGCGCACGCGGTGGCCGGGCACGCGCCCGCAGCGGCTGGCCTGCGCAGCCAGGAAGCGGCTCAGGCCGCTGTCCCGCGCCAGCCCGACCATCGGATGCGCCAGCAACTCGCTGAACGCGAGGCTGCGGCGGCGGGCGTGCCAGCGTTGGGGCAGCAGCGCGACGAGCCGGTCGTCGATCCAGGGCCGCACCACGAGGCCGGACGTGTCGACATGGTCCGCCACGATGCCGAAGTCGGCACTGCCGCGGCGCAGCGCCTCGACGACCGCGTCGCTGGGAAGCTCCTGCACATCGACGTCGATGTCCGGATGGGTCGTCAGGAAGCGGCCGATGGCGTGGGGCAGCGCCTCCGTCAGCGCGGCCGTGTTGCACAGCAGCCGCACGGTGCCGCGCAGGCCGTGCCCGAAGCTCGCCATCTCGACATGCAGCGACTCCAGTTCCGCGAGCACGCGGTGCGCGTGACGGGCCAGCGCGCGGCCCGCAGCGGTGGGCGTGGCGCCGGCCTTGGAGCGGTCCAGCAGGCGCGTGCCGGCGGCGACCTCCAGCGTCTTGAGACGCGCACTGGCGGCGGCGAGGGACAGGTTCACCGCGGCCGCGGCGGCCGTGATGGTGCCGTGCGCGACGACCGCGGCGAACAGATGCAGGTCGAACGGATCGATGCGGTAGTCGACGGTGCGGCGGGATGGGGAGGGCATCCGGCCATCCTACGGAAGTGCCGAAGGATGCGTGCGGCGCCTTGTGATGGACGCGCGGCGGGTGGGCTCGCACGATGCGGCCATGGACGGATTTCATCTCGTGTCGGTGGCCGTGGTGTTCCTGCTGGCGGGTGGCGTCAAGGGCGTCACCGGCATGGGGCTGCCCACGGTCGCGGTGAGCCTGCTGGGGCTGTGGATGCCGCCGGTGCAGGCCGCGGCGCTGCTGGTCGTGCCGGCGCTCGCCACCAACGTGGCGCAGTGCCGTGGGCCGCACCTGCGCGCGCTGGCCGCGCGGCTGTGGCCGGGGTGGGTGGCCATCGCCCTCGTCACCCTCGCCGCGCCGGGCCTGGGGGGCGCGGCGCCCGACGCCTCGGCGAAAGCCGGGCTGGGGGCGGTGCTGGTGGCCTACGGGGTGTGGGGCCTGTGGCGCCCCGCCTTGCCCGACCTGTCGACGCGGCCGCGCTGGTGGAGTGCCGCCGCGGGCGCGGCCACGGGCGCGGTCACGGCGATGACGGCGGTGTTCGTCATCCCGTGGGTGCCGTACCTGCAGGCCCTGCGGCTGGGCAAGGACGAGATGGTGCAGGCGCTGGGTCTGTCGTTCACGGTTGCGACGCTCGCGCTGGCCGTGCGTGTGCAGGCCGTGGCGCCGCAGGCGGTGTGGTCGCCTCTTGCCGTGGGCGTGGCGCTGGCGGGCGCCTTTGCCGGGCTGGCCGCCGGCGAGGTGCTGCGGGGCCGCCTCGCGGGTGCCGCGTTCCAGCGGGCGTTGTTCGTCGTCTTCATTGCGCTCGGCGTGGCGAATCTGGCCCGGCCGGGCTGAGGTGGATGGCGGCCGAATCAACTCGTTGATCGTTGTGCCTTGCCGCGCGACCGACAGCCGTGGCAGCGCCCCCGCGTCATTACGATGGTTTGATTCCGACGACCCTGCCGGCCGCGGTGCCGGCGCCATCCCCATCATGCAGAGACCGGCCCTGTCTGGCACATCCGCGCGCCGCCGTTCGGCGCTGAAGGCGCTGTCCGCCGTCCCGCTCCTCGCCGCGCTGCCCGGTGCCGCGCTGGCCAACGACGCCCTGCCCGCCCGCTGGCGAGACGCCACCACCGGGCGGCTCATCGTGCGCGTCGACGACCGCCCCGGCAACTACGCGCTCTACTTCAACTACAACCCGTTCACGCCTCAGGGCGACCTGATGATCTACCTCACCCCCGAGGGCATCCGCGTCGCCGACACCCGCACCTGGCAGACGCGGCTGGTGCTGAAGGCCGGCGTGGACCGGCTGCTGTTTGCCGGCCCGAAGACGCGCAGCGCCTACTACACGACGCGCGACGCGGCGGTGGAGGAGGGCGGGCCGTCGACGGTGTGGTCGGTGGACCTGGACACGGGCAAGACCCGCCGCATCGCCGACGTGCCTGGCGGCCGCGTGATGGCCATCAATGCCGACGAGACGCTGCTGGCCGGCGTGTGGGAGACGGCGCCGGCGCCGCCGCACATCGCCGCGCAGGGCAAGCGCGACCCGGTGACCGGATCGCCCCACTACGCGGGCACGGGGCCAGACGGCAAGCCGCTGTCCTTCGCCGCCGCCAAGGGCAAGTGGATGGCCGAGCGGCTGGCCTCGCGCGTGCCGATGGAGATGTACAGCGTGGCCATCGCCACCGGCGAGCGCAAGACCATCCACCGCGCGACCGACTGGCTGAACCACCTGAAGTTCTCGCCCACCGATCCGCAGCTGCTGATGTTCTGCCACGAAGGCCCGTGGCACGAGGTGGACCGCATCTGGACCATCCGCACCGACGGCTCGCAGCTGACCAAGGTGCACACCCGCACGATGGCAGGCGAGATCGCCGGCCATGAGTTCTGGGGGCGCGACGGCCAGACCGTCTGGTACGACCTGCAGACCCCGCGCGGCGGTGTGACCTGGCTGACCGGCCGCAACCTGACCACCGGCGAGCAATGGCGTTACGAGGTCGCGCGCGACCAGGCGTCCTACCACTTCATGCAGTCGCCCGACGGCCAGATGTTTTCGGGCGATGGCGGCAACGCCGGCAAGTGGATCAGCCTGCTCAAGCCCGTGCTGCGCGAGAAGCCGGTGCCCGGCCTCATCACGCCGGGCAGGCTGGAGAGCATCCGCGTGGCGGACTTGTCCCGGCACGACTACACGCTGGAGCCCAACCAGCACTTCACGCCCGACGGCAAGTGGCTGGTGTACCGCGCAAACATTGAAGGCAAGCCCGTGATCTACGCGGCGGAGCTGCCGCCCCGCTAAGCGCGGCGCAATCTTCCGTCTTCAGGCCGAGCGCCGGGCCGCCCCAAGCCGGCCCGCCAGGGCGATGTGCGTGCGGCTCAACGCCGCACGCATCGCCGTCCCCTCGGGGGACCGACTGGGCTCGCCCGCGTTCAGCGCGGCGAGACCAGGCGAGGGGCTAAAACTTATACGACATGCCCAACGCAAACGTCCGCCCGAAGTGCGCATACAGCAGCGTGTCATCCCGCTGCGAGTCGCGGCCGTAGCGCAGCGGCTGGTCGGTCAGGTTGGCTGCCTCGAACGTGACCTTCAGCTTCGGCGTCACGTTGTACGACGCCGAGAAGTCGATGTTGGTGGACGCGTTGACGAAGGTGACGTCGTGGCCGTTCACGTCGCCCAGCACGTTGAACAAGTACTTGGAGCGGTACGCCGCCGACACGCGGGCGCTGAACTGGCTGTCCTCGTAGTACAGCGTCAGGTTGCGCGCGTCAGGCGACATGCCCACCAGGTTGGCGTTCATCGACAGCTGCGGCAGCGTCGGCGTGGCCGTGCGGGTGATGTAGTTGATGGTGGACTTCACGTGCGTGATGTTCGCCAGCAGGCCGAAGTTGCTCCACACGCCCGGCAGGAAGCTGAACGGCGCCTGCAGGTTGATCTCGTAGCCCGTCAGCGGGCCGCCCGGCGTGTTGGCCGCGCGGCTGACGGTGACGACCGAGGACGGCAGCGTCGGGCAGGCCGGCGTGCCGCCGGTGATGGAGCAGGTGCCGCCGCCGGTCAGCAGCGTGTCGGGCAGGCCCAGCGTGTTGTAGGGCACGCGTTCGCTGATGCGCTGGATGTAGGTCTCGATCTTCTTGTGGAACACGCCCAGCGACAGCAGCGAGTTCTTCGCGAAGTACCACTCGGCCTGCAGGTCGTAGGTCTTGGCGCGGATCGGGTCCAGCTGCGGGTTGCCGATGCTGACGGTCTGCGCGTTGGTGTTGACGGAGGCCGACGGCGCCAGGTCCACGTACTCGGGGCGCGACAGCGTCTTGCTGGCCGAGAAGCGCACGAACACGTTCTGCGGCAGCTGCGCGGTCAGGTTGAACGACGGCAGATAGTCGCGGTAGGTCTTGTCGAACGTGACCGGCGTCAGCACGCCGCCCGCGTTGACCAGCGCCGACGCGGTGGCCTTGGTGTCGGCCGCGCGCAGGCCGGCGTTGCCGCGCCAGGTGATGCCGCCCAGCTCGTAGTTGAAGTCGGCCGACACGTAGGCGGCGTTGATCTTCTCGGTGACGGTGCGGTTGGACTGGTTCAGCGTGACGAGCTGCGAGCCCGGCACGGCGGCGCAGTTGCACTCGATGTCCCAGACCTGGCGGAACTTGTCCAGGTCCACGGCGGCCCATTGCGTCGGGTAGCCCGAGCCCTCCAGCCCCTTGCCGAAGTTGGAGATCGTGCGCGACACGCTGGCCATCGTGAAGCCGGCCGGGTTGGCCAGGCCGTTGGCGGCGCCGGAGCTGATTTCGAAGTTGTCCCAGCTGTTGTTGCGCGCCGAGAGGCCGCCCTTCAGCGTCCAGTGGTCGTCGAGCTCCCAGCTGGCGGCGAGCGCGTTGGTCTTCAGCGTGTTGCCGGTGTTCAGGCGGCGGCCGACGAACTGGCCGTGCACGGTGCCGTCGGCGTCGGTGGGGCCGAACGTGAAGCTGGCCGGGTTCGCCACGTCGATGCCGAAGTTCAGCGCCGGCACATTGCGGTTGTTGCGGAAGTCGAACGAGAAGCCGCTGACGTTGGGGGCGTCGAACTGCACCGTCGCGCGCATCGGCGAGTTCAGCCGGCTGGCGGAGATGCCGGTCATGGCCTCCAGCTTGATGTCGTTGGTCAGCTTGTGCGTGGCGGTCAGCACGTGCTGGCGGAAGGTGGTGTTGTTGACGTCCAGCAGGCCTTCGGAGCGCACGTCCACGCCGTTGAACTTGCCGTACTCCCAGCTGCCGTTGCTGTTGAAGGACGTCTCGACGATGGACGTCTGCGGCTTGCCGTTGGCCGCGGCCAGCGTGCGGCCGAAGGAGATGGCCGAGATGTAGTTGTCGTAGCGGTTGTTGTTGAACTTGCCGCCCAGCAGGTCGAGGTTGACCTCAGTGGCGTCGGACGGCTTCCACTGCAGCGCGGCCGTCATGCCCAGGCGTTCGTACTCGGCCACCGAGCGGCGGTAGCGCGGGATGCGCGGGTGGAAGGCGCCGCTGCCGGCGGCCGGCGTGGCCACCGTGCCGCCGTAGTTGTCGGTGCGGCCGAACACGTCGTTGTAGGCCGTGGTGCTGGACGTGCGCGGCAGGTTGTTGCCGCAGTTGGCGGCCGTCACACCGCGCACGGCGTCGTTGGCGGGGCTCTGCGGCGTGGCGCCCAGCGGCGAGCAAAAGCCGCCGTCGGCGTTGGCGCTCAGCATCTCCACCGCCTCGTAGCCTTCCTCGGTGGCGTTGCGCCTGGAGTAGGCGCCGGAGACGAGCACGCCCACCTTGCCGATGTCGGTCTGCGCGCGCGTCGTGAACAGCCCCGTCACGCGCGGCGCTGGGTGGCGGGCCAGCGTGTTGTAGCTCTGCTGCGCGCCGAAGGTCAGCGTCTGCGCGTCCTTGAAGTCGAACGGCCGCGCGCCGCGCAGGTCCACCGTGGCGCCGAGCGATCCTTCCTCCACGTCGGCCTGCGAGGTCTTGCGCACCTCCAGGCTGTTGAACAGCTCGGCGGCGAACACCGAGAAGTCGAACGCGCGGCTGCGGTTGGTGCTGCCGTTGATGTCGGACGCGCCGGTGGCCGAGATCGCCTCGATGCCGTTGATGCGCACGCGCGTGAAGCCGGCGTTCAGGCCGCGCACGGTGATCTGCTTGCCTTCGCCGCCGTCGCCGCGCGCCAGCGACACGCCCGGCACGCGCTGCAGCGACTCGGCCAGGTTGGCATCGGGGAACTTCGAGACGTCTTCGGCCTTGATGACGTCGACGATGCCGTCGGCGTTCTTCTTCAGGTTCAGCGCGTTGTTCAGGCTGGCACGGAAGCCCGTCACGACGACGGCGTCCAGCTTGGCGTTGGGGTCTTCCTGTGCGTGGCCGCTGCCGGCCAGCGCGCCCATGGCCAGCGCCACGGCGCTGAGGCGCCGGGGGCTGCGGGTCTTCTTCTCTCCATTGAACTTGCTCATCACGACTCCTGTCTCCGTTATGTGTCCTCTCGGGCGAGGCAGGGTCATGGTCGTCGTACAACTGAGGCGGCGCACGGCCGGCGGCCAAACGCTCACCGGCTTGCTCAGCCGGGCTGCGGGATTTCCCGCGAGTTGTCGCGGTTTGGCGACTAGGGGGTTTTCAGCCGGCGGCCAGCGTTGCTAGCAGCGCGTCGCAGCGCTCGCGCAGCGACGTGGCCAGGCGCCGCAGCGCGGGCGTCATGCGGTGCCGGCCCACGGCCATCCAGTGCAGCGGCGCGGGTTCGCCCAGCCAGCCCGGCAGCAGCGCCACCAGGCGGCCCGCCGCCAGGTCCTCGGCCATGTCCAGCTGGCTCTTGTAGGCCAGGCCCAGGCCGCGCAGCGCCCAGTCGCGCACCAGCCCGCCGTCGTCGGCGATGCGGCTGCCGGCAACCTCGACGCTCACCGCCTCGCCGTCGGGCGACGTGAAGCGCCAGCGGCCGTGCACGCCGTCACCCAGGCCCCAGCGCAGGCAGTCGTGCCCGCGCAGGTCGGCCGGCGTCTGCGGCGCACCGTGGCGGGCGAGGTAGGCGGGGCTGGCGCACAGCACGCGGCGGTTGGCGGGCGCCACCGGCAGCGCGACGAGGCCGGAGTCCGGCGGCGTGCCGTAGCGCACGGCGTAGTCCACCGGGTCCTGCACGAGGTCGGCGATGCGGTCGCTCAGCCGCAGCTCCAGCTGCACGCCCGGGCCCGGCTCGGTGGCGATGAAGTCCTCGATCCAGCGCCACAGGTGCTGGCGGCCCACGTCGCTGGGCAGGCTGATGCGCAGCCGGCCGCTCAGCGGCTGTGCGTCGCCCGCGGCGTCGCGTAGCGCGGCCTGGCCGTCCTCCCAGGCCGCCAGCAGCAGGCGCGCGTGCGGCAGCCACTGCTCGCCGGCCTCGGTCAGCCGCAGCCGGCGCGTGGAGCGCTCGAACAGCCGCACGCCCAGCTCGCGCTCCAGCCGCGCGACGGTGGCGCTGGCCTGCACGGGGCCCAGGTCCAGCCGCCGCGCGGCGGCCGAGAAGCTGCCCGCCTCGGCGGCGGCGACGAACAGTTGCAGCGGTGCGAGACGGTCCATCTTCATCTTTATGGTGAAACTGATTTGCCGATCCTAGGCTTTTTGAAAGCAATGCCGGTCGACACCATGACGGTCATCACATCTCCTGCCTGAAAGGCCCGCCATGAAAGCCATCGGTTATCTCCAGTCCCTGCCCATCGCCCACCCCGAGTCGCTGGTGGACCTGCAACTGCCCGAACCGCAACCCGGCCCGCAGGACCTGCTGGTGCGCGTGGCCGCGGTGTCGGTGAACCCGGTCGACACCAAGGTGCGCCAGCACCGCGCGCCGCAGCCGGGCCAGCCCGAGGTGCTGGGCTGGGACGCCGTCGGCACCGTGCAGGCGCTGGGCGACGCCGTGCAGGGCTTTGCCGTCGGCGACCGCGTCTACTACGCCGGCGCCATCAACCGGCCCGGTTCGAACGCCGAGCTGCAGGTGGTGGACCACCGCATCGCCGCGCACGCCCCGCAGCGCCTGACCGACGCCGAAGCCGCCGCGCTGCCGCTGACCGCCATCACCGCGTGGGAGCTGCTGTTCGACCGCCTGGGCGTGCCGGAGGGCGGCGGCGCGGGGCAGACGCTGCTGGTCACCGGCGCCGCCGGCGGCGTCGGCTCCATCCTCGTGCAGCTGGCGCGGCAGCTGACGCAGCTGCGCGTCGTCGGCACGGCCAGCCGGCCCGAGACGCGGGCCTGGGTGGCGGACCTCGGCGCGCACGCCGTCATCGACCACAGCCAGCCGCTGCGCCCGCAGCTGGTAGCAGCCGGCGTGCCTGAGGTGCAGTTGGTGGCCAGCCTGACGCACACGGAGCAGCACTGGGACGCGCTCATCGACGCCGCCGCGCCGCAGGGCCGCATCGCGCTCATCGATGACCTCGCCGGCCCCGTCGACGTGATGGCGCTCAAGCGCAAGGCGCTGTCGCTGCACTGGGAAATGATGTTCACGCGGCCCATGTTCGGCACGCCCGACCTGGCCGAGCAGGGCCGGCTGCTGGCCCGCGTGGCGGCGCTGGTGGACGCCGGCCGGCTGCGCACGACGGTCAGCGAGCAGCTGAGCCCCATCAATGCGGCCAACCTGCGGCAGGCGCATGCGCTGGTCGAGTCGGGCCGCATGCGCGGCAAGGTGGTGCTCAGCGGTGGGTTCTGAGGCTCACCACTTGCAGCCCTTGCCGCGCGCCGCGTCGATGGCCAGCGGCACGACGGCCAGCAGGCCGGCGCCGCTGTAGGCCTTGCGGCAGTCCTTGTTGACGGCGTCTTCCACCGACTGCTCCAGCTTGGACTTGCGCTCGGGCGGCGGCGGGATCAGGTCGATGAGGCCGGTGCTGCCGCGGCGGGCCGTCATGTCGCCGCGCGGCAGCGCCAGGTTCAGCGGTGCCCGCGGCGCGCTGGCGGCAGCCGTGGGCGAGGGTGGCGTTGCTGGCGGGGCGGGCACGTCGGGCCCGAGGCGCGGGCCGGCGTCCGGCGAACCGGCGGCCGCCTTGGGCGCGGCGAAGGGGCTGGCGTTCGGGTCGCCGCGCGCGGGGCCGGCCGGCGCGCTGACCTGGCCCGGCAGGTTGCCAGCCAGTTCTGACAGGCTGGTAGTCCCCGCTGCCGGCACGGCCGCGCGCGCGTTGGGCGCGGCGGCCAGCGGTGCCACGCCGCCGGCGGCGTCCGCCGATTCCAGCCGGCGCACCGGGGCCGGCAGGTCCTGCGCGCCTTGCAACGCAGCGGCGGTCGCGGCCGCTGCCGCGCCGGGCGGGCGCAGGTCGCTGGAGCGGGCCAGGGGCGCCACGGCGGCGCCGTCGGCGGTGGCCGCTTCCAGTCGCTGCACGGGCGCGGGCAGCGGCGTGGCTGGTGCCAGTGCGGGCGTGGCGGTGGGGGCGCTGCGCAGCTCGGCCGGGCGCGGCAGCGCCGCCGTGGTGGCCGCGGCGGCCGGGGCTTCCAGCCGTGTGATAGGGCGTGGAAGGTCGGCGCTGGGGACGGCGGCGGCGGTGGCCGGGGCGGCTCGCAGTTCGGCGGGGCGGGGCAGCGTGGCCGTGGCCGGCGCCGCGGGGGCCGCGTCCAACCGGTTCACCGGCGCGGGCAGGTCGGCAGACTGCGCGGGCAGCTGCGCCGGCCGGGCGGGCGTGCGCAGGCTGGCGGCGGGCGACAGCGGCGTCACGGCGGCATCGGGGCGGGTCTCCAGCCGGTTCAGCGTGGCCGACGGCAGCTCGGGCGCGGGCAGTTGCAGCGGCGCGGCGGGCGGCGGCGTGCCCAGGTCCTGCCGCTCGACGGGGCGAAAGCCGTCGGGCAGATTCAGCGTCGCGGTGCTGGGCGGCGCGTCGGCGGTGTCGTCCGTGCGCGCGGCATCGGGCGGCACGGGTTGCGGGCGGGTGCGGCCCAGCGCGCGCGCGCCGGCCTCGGCGGGCGCCGGGCCGGCCTCGGGGCTGCCGGTGGCGGTGTCGGCCGGCGGCGCGTCGGCGTCACCGCCGCTGCGCCCCAGCAGTTTCACCGTCAGGCTGCCCCACACGCCCTGGCCCGGCGCGGCGGTACCGGTGGCGTTGCCGAACATCAGCACCAGCCACACGTGCAGCAGCAGGGCCAGCAGCAGGCAGCGCTGCATCTGGCGGGCATCGGGCGGCGGGCGGCGGCGGGCAACGGCGGTCACGGCCGCCGCATTGTGTGCCAGGCCGGTGACGGTCCGGAGTGAGGGGCAACGCCGATGCGCGCCGGCATTCAGGGCCAGCGGGGCAGGGTGTGGCGCACGGGCGGCAGCGCGGCGCCGTCGGCCGTGTAGCTGCGCTCGACGATGTGCGTGGCGCCGTCCGCCTCGCGCACCAGCACCGTGGCGCAGCGGGTGCCGTAGACGGCCGGCGCGCCGGGCTCGGCGATGCGGATGAAGCGCGGCGACAGCAGCCGCTCGCGGGCCAGGCCCACGCCGGTGTCGGGCAGGTCGGCATCGGCCGCGGGCGTGGGGTCGGCCAGCGCGGCGAGCAGGCGCTCGGTGAGGTCGTCCACGCCGCTGGCGTGCGCCAGCGCGTCGGCCAGGGCCGCGCGCAGCCCGGTGGTCTTGGGCCAGGGGGTGTCCAGCGCCGCGTTGGACAGCGCATGCAGGCCGTCGCCCAGCGCGACGGGCGCGGGCGCGCGGTTGCTGAGCCAGTGCCACTCGCGGCGGGCCAGGTCGCCCGTGACGAGGTTGAAGCCGTTGTAGCCGCCCGCCAGCCGCTGTGCGAACGCGGGTGCGTCGTCGGCGGCGTTCAGCCAGTCCACCACCAGCGCGCCGCGCGATGGGGCGGCGGGGTTCTGTCGGCCCGGCTCGCGCACGTTGGTCAGCAGCGCCAGCCGGCCGGCGCGCGTGAGGCCGAACCAGGTGCCGCCCGCGCTGAGGTCGCGGCCGGCGAGGAGGTGGGGCTGGTCAGGCCACCACGCCATTGGCGCGGCGGCCCGGGCGAAGAACTCGTCGCGGTTGGCGGCGATGACGAGCGGGAAGCGCGGGTGGGCGTTCAGCGCAAAGGCGGCGAGGCACATGGGTGGGGCTAGGGTCTGTCGGGAGGCAACGGCCATCACAGGCGGCGCGGGTGGCCGCCTATCATCGCGGCAGCAACCCTGGAGAACACGGTGCAGCGACGCCAGTTGGGACTGTTGGGGCTCGCCTGGACCTGGGACGGCCTGGCTGCGACAAGCACGCCCGCCAGCGCGCCGCCGCCCGCCGCCGCGGCACGGTTGCGGCTGCTGAGCGAGGAGTTCCCGCCCATCAACTTCACCGAAGCGGGGCAGCCGAGCGGGCTGGCGGTGGAGATCGTGCAGCAGGTGATGCAGCGCCTGGGCCAGGTGATGCCCATCGAATTCCTGCCCTGGGCGCGTGCCTATCGCGATGCGCAGGGCCGCGAGCCGGTGGCCTTGTTCTCGGCCGCGCGCATTCCGGAGCGGGAGAAGCTGTTCCAGTGGGTCGGGCCCATCGTCACCTTCTACAGCAGCCTCTACGCGCGCGCCGGCACGGACCGGCTGCGGCGCTTCGACGATGCCCGCCAGGCCGAGGCCGTGCTGGTCGTGCGGGACTGGTACACGGCCCAGCAGCTCGAGTCCGCGGGGTTTCGCAACCTGCGCTACGTCAGTGGCCCCGTGCAGGGCTTGCGCATGCTGCTTGCCGGTCGCTCGGCGCTGTTCGCGTCGGAGCGCATCAGCATGCCCGGCACGCTGCAGGCGGCCGGCATCGAGCCCAGCGCGCTGGCCGAGGTTTACACCTTCGCCAGTAGCGACGGCTACATCGCCTTCTCGCCGGGCACCCCCAGGCGTGTCGTGGCGGCCTGGCAGCGCGAGATCGACGCGATGAAGCGGGATGGCAGCTTCCAGGCGATCTACAGGCGCTGGCTGCCCCAAGATATCCCACCGCGCTGATCCGGCGTGCTGGTAGTCGGTATTCGGGCCGAGCGCTGGGCCTGCCATGGGCCAGAGGCCCATGGCGTTCCGTAGGCACAAGCAGTCCGCAGGGACTGCTTGTGTCCGACTCCACCTCACCGAGCCGGCCCGCTTGGGCGATGTGCAGGCGGGTCAATGCCGCCTGCATCGCCGTCCCCTCGGGGGACCGATCAGATGCACCCGCGTTCAGCGGCGTGCAACTGAGCGAGGGGCTGCTCTAGCACTCGACGATGTTGACGGCGAGACCGCCGCGGGCGGTTTCCTTGTACTTGGTCATCATGTCGGCGCCGGTGTCGCGCATGGTCTTGATGACCTTGTCGAGGCTGACGAAGTGCGTGCCATCGCCGCGCAGCGCCATGCGCGCCGCGTTGATGGCCTTGACCGACGCGATCGCGTTGCGCTCGATGCAGGGGATCTGCACCAGGCCGCCGACGGGGTCGCAAGTCAGGCCCAGGTGGTGCTCCATGCCGATCTCGGCGGCGTTCTCCACCTGCTCCGGCGTGCCGCCCATGACGGCGCACAGCGCGCCGGCGGCCATCGAGCAGGCCACGCCCACTTCGCCCTGGCAGCCCACCTCGGCGCCGCTGATGGACGCGTTTTCCTTGTAGAGGATGCCGATGGCGGCGGCGGTGAGCAGGAAGTCGATGACGCCGTCCTCCGTCGCGCCGTGCACGAAGCGGGCGTAGTAGTGCAACACCGCGGGCACGATGCCGGCCGCACCATTGGTGGGTGCCGTCACGACGCGGCCGCCGGCGGCGTTCTCCTCGTTGACGGCCAGCGCGTAGAGGTTCACCCAGTCCATGACCTGCAGCGGGTCGCGCAGCGCCTGTTCGGGGTTGGAGATCAGGCTGTTGAAGAGGCTGGGCGCACGGCGCTTGACCTTGAAGCCGCCGGGCAGGATGCCCTCGGTCCTGCAGCCGCGCTGCACGCAGGCCTGCATGACGCCCCAGATCTTCAGCAGGCCGGCGCGTGTCTCGGCATCGGGCCGCCAGTGGCCCTCGTTGCGGCGCATGACCTCGGCGATGGACAGGCCGTACTGCTTCGTCAGCGCCAGCAGCTCGTCGCCGGTCTTGAACGGGTAGGGCAGCACGGTCACGTCCGGCGCGATGACCTTCTGTTTGCTGCCGTCCGCTGCCACTTCGTCGCTGACGATGAAGCCGCCGCCGACCGAGTAGTACACGCGATTGGCGAGTTCGGCGCCTTCGGCGTCGAAGGCCAGGCAGCGCATGCCGTTGGCGTGGAAGGGCAGGCTCTCGCGGCGCTTGAAGACGAGATCCTTGGCCTCGTCGAACGTGACGCGGTGCTGGCCGACGAGGTTCAGGTCGCCGGCGCGGATGCCGTCCAGCAGCGCGGGAATGGCCTCTACGTCCACCGTGTCCGGCTCATGCCCGGCCAAGCCCAGCAGCACGGCCTTGTCGCTGCCGTGGCCCTTGCCGGTAGCACCCAGTGACCCGTACAGGATGACCTGCACGCGGGCCACCTGGTCCAGCAGGCCGTCGTGCTGCAGCCGCAGTCCGAACAGCCGCGCGGCGCGCATGGGCCCGACGGTGTGCGAGCTGCTCGGGCCGATGCCGATCTTGAAGAGGTCGAAAACGGAAACGGCCATGGATGCCTCGATTGGTTAGGGGGCGGCTTGTGGCCGCCCCAGCTCATCCAGCGGAGCCCCTGCGCCGGGTTTGCCGGCACCCGGGGCTCGCCCCCATCTCAGGGGGCCTGGTGATGATCAGGCGTCCTCGTACTCGCTGAGCGGCACGCAGGAGCAGAACAGGTTGCGGTCGCCATAGACGTTGTCCACGCGGCCCACCGGGGACCAGTACTTCTGGCGGCGCAGGCTCGGCAGCGGGAAGGCGGCCACCTCGCGGCTGTAGCCGTGCGCCCACTCGCTGGCGCTGACGACCATGGCCGTGTGCGGCGCGTTGACGAGCGGGTTGTCCTCGCGGCTGACCTTGCCGGCCTCGACGTCGGCGATCTCGTGGCGGATCTGGATCATCGCGTCGATGAAGCGGTCCAGCTCGGCGCGCGATTCGCTCTCGGTCGGCTCGACCATCAGCGTGCCGGCGACGGGGAAGCTCAGCGTCGGCGCGTGGAAGCCGTAGTCGATGAGGCGCTTTGCGACGTCCTCGGCGCTGACGCCGGAGCTGTCCTTCAGCGGGCGCAGGTCCAGGATGCACTCGTGGGCCACGCCGCCACCCTTCACGCCGTCGATGCCACCGGAGAAGTGGATGTCGTAGTGGTCGCTCAGACGCGCGGCCACGTAGTTGGCCGACAGGATGGCCACTTCGGTCGCCTTCTTCAGGCCGTCGGCGCCCATCATGCGGATGTACATCCACGAGATCGGCAGCACGGCCGCGTTGCCCAGCGGGGCGGCGGACACGGCGCCGATGTTGGTCGCCTTGCCAAGGCCCGCGGTGCGGTGCGCCGGCAGGAAGGGCACGAGGTCTTCCACCACGCAGACGGGGCCGACGCCGGGGCCGCCACCGCCGTGCGGGATGCAGAAGGTCTTGTGCAGGTTCAGGTGGCTGACGTCACCGCCGAACTCGCCAGGCGCGGCCACGCCGACCAGCGCGTTCATGTTGGCGCCGTCCACGTAGACACGGCCGCCATGCGCCTTCACCATCGAGCAGATCTCCTTCACGTGCGTGTCGAACACGCCGTACGTGGAGGGGTAGGTGATCATGATGGCGGCCAGCTTGTCGGCGTGCTGCTCGCACTTGGCCTTCAGGTCGGCCAGGTCGATGTTGCCTTCCTTGTCGCACTTGGTGACGACGACCGACATGCCGCACATCTGCGCCGACGCGGGGTTGGTGCCGTGGGCCGACTCGGGGATCAGGCAGACCGTGCGCTGGTGGTCGCCGCGCGACTCGTGCCAGGCCTTGATGGCCAGCAGGCCGGCGTACTCGCCCTGCGAACCGGCGTTGGGCTGCAGGCTGATGCCGGCGTAGCCGGTGCACTCGGTCAGCCACTGCTGCAGCAGCGTGTCCAGCTCGGTGTAGCCGGCCAGCTGGTCCTGCGGCGCGAACGGGTGCAGGTTGGCGAACTCGGGCCAGGTGATCGGGATCATCTCGGCCGTGGCGTTGAGCTTCATCGTGCACGAGCCCAGCGGGATCATGCTGCGGTCCAGCGCCAGGTCCTTGTCCGACAGGCTGCGGATGTAGCGCAGCATCTCGGTTTCGCTGTGGTGCGTGTTGAAGACCGGGTGCGTCAGGAAGGCGCTGGTGCGGCGCAGCTGCGACGGGATCAGGCTCTCGACGCCGGCCGCGAACTCGGCCACCGTCGGCACGGTGGCGCCAGCGGGCGCGAACCAGCCCCAGATCGCTTCGATGTCGGCGCGCGACGTCGTCTCGTCCAGCGCGATGCCGACATGCTGGTCGCTCAGCTTGCGCAGATTGGCCTGGGCCGCGACGGCCTTGGCCATCACGGTGGCGACATCGCACTCGACCAGCAGCGTGTCGAACACGTGCGGCGTGACGACCTTGACGCCCATGCGGGTCAGGCCGGCATGCAGGATGGCCGTGTAGCTGGCCACGCGCTCGGCGATGCGCTTCAGGCCTTGCGGGCCGTGGTAGACGGCGTACATGCTGGCCACGACGGCCGGCAGCACCTGCGCCGTGCAGATGTTGGAGGTGGCCTTCTCGCGGCGGATGTGCTGCTCGCGGGTCTGCAGCGCCAGGCGCATGGCGGTGTGGCCCTGCGCGTCCTTGCTCACGCCGACCAGGCGGCCGGGCATGGAGCGCTTGAACGCGTCCTTGCAGGCCAGGAAGGCCGCGTGCGGGCCGCCGGCGCCCATGGGCATGCCGAAGCGCTGGCTGTTGCCGACGACGATGTCGGCGCCGAACTCGCCGGGCGAGGTCAGCAGCGTCAGCGCCAGCAGGTCGGTACAGACGATGAAGGCGGCCTGCTTGGCGTGGGCCTGCTCGGTGAAGGCCTTCAGGTCATGGATGAGGCCGGTGGTGCTGGGGTATTGGCAGACGACGGCGAAGTAGTCGTGCTCGGCCATCAGCGCGGGCGCCATGCCGACCAGCACGTCGAGGCCCAGCGGCTTGCAGCGCGTCTGGATGACCTCGATGGTCTGCGGGTGCACGTCGCCGGCGACGATCAGCGTGTTGCTCTTGCTCTTGACCGAGCGCTTGGCCAGCGTGACCGCCTCGGCGGCCGATGTGGCCTCGTCCAGCATGGAGCCGTTGGCGATGTCCATGCCGGTGAGGTCGGTCACCAGCGTCTGGAAGTTCAGGATGGCTTCCATGCGGCCCTGCGAGATCTCGGCCTGGTAGGGCGTGTAGGCCGTGTACCAGGCGGGGTTCTCGAGGATGTTGCGCAGGATGACGCCTGGCGTGTGCACGCCGTAGTAGCCCTGGCCGATGAAACTCTTGTAGACCTTGTTCTTGCCGGCGATGGCCTTCAGTTCGGCCAGCGCGCCCGCCTCGGTGATGGGGGCAGGCAGCTTCATGCCTTGCGAGCGGCGGATGGCCGCGGGCACGACCGCGTCGATCAGCGCGGTGCGGCTGGCCACGCCGACGGCGGCACACATCAGGGATTCATCGACGGCATCCGGCCCGATGTGGCGGGCGTGGAATTCGGTGGCGTCTTCGAGGATGGAGAGCGGCGTCGGCATGGCGGGTCTACAGCAGGAAATTACAGGGTCTTCAGCAGGGCGTCGTAGGCGGTCGAGTCCATCAGCGCGTCGAGCTGGGCGGGGTTGCTCAGCTTGACCTTGAAGAACCAGCCAGCCTTCAGCGGGTCGGAGTTGGCCAGCGCCGGGTCGTCGCGCAGGGCTTCGTTGACCTCGGTGATCTCGCCGTCGACGGGCATGTAGACGTCGGCCGCGGCCTTGACGGATTCGACGACGCCGGCGACTTCCTTCTCGGCGTAGGTCTTGCCGACTTCGGGCAGGTCCACGAAGACCACGTCGCCCAGCGCATCCTGCGCGTGCACGGTGATGCCGACCGTCGCGGTGCCGTCACCGTGGACTTCCAGCCATTCGTGGTCGGGGGTGTATTTGATGGACATGCTCAGCCTCTGTAGTAGCGGTTGGGGGTGAAGGGGGTGGAAGAGACCACCATCGGCGTGCGCTTGTCGCGCACGATGGCGAAGACTTCGGTGCCGACGGCGGTGTGCTCCTTCGCCAGGTAGGCGAGGGCGACCGGCTGGTTGACCGTGGGGCCCAGCGTGCCGCTGGTGACGACGCCGATCTCGGTGCCGTCGGCGGCCACGATCCTGGCGCCCTCGCGCACAGGCATGCGTTCCTTGCCGACCAGGCCCACGCGCTTGCGTGCAGCGCCGTTGGCGAGTTGCTCGTCGATGACGGCCGCGCCCGGGTAGCCACCGGCACGGGCGCCACCGACGCGGCGCACCTTCTGGATGGCCCAGGTGATGGACGCTTCGACCGGCGTGGTCGTCTCGTTGATGTCGTGGCCGTACAGGCACAGGCCGGCTTCCAGGCGCAACGAATCGCGCGCGCCGAGACCAATCGGCTTGACCTCCGCATGGGCCAGCAGCTTGCGCGCCAGCGCCACGGCGTCATCCTCGTGGACGGAGATCTCGTAGCCGTCTTCGCCGGTGTAGCCGGAGCGGGTCAGGAAGGTGTCAATGCCGTCCAGCGCGAAGAAGCCGCCGGTCATGAAGGTCAGCTTGGCGACGTCGGGGTTCAGGCGGGACAACACGTCGACGGCTTGCGGGCCTTGCAGCGCCAGCAGCGCGCGCTCGGGCACGGGGATGACCTCGCAGCGACCGGCCAGATGCTTTTGCATGTGGGCGATGTCCTGGTCCTTGCAGCCGGCATTCACGACGACGAACAGGTCGTCGGGCCGCTTGCAGACCATCAGGTCGTCCAGCAGGCCGCCCTGGTCGTTCGTGAACAGCGCGTAGCGCTGCTTGAAGACGCCGAGGTCGATGATGTCGACGGGCACCAGTGTTTCCAGCGCGGCCGCGGCGTCGGCGCCCACGAGGCGCACCTGGCCCATGTGCGACACGTCGAACAGGCCGGCGGCCGCGCGCGTGTGCTTGTGCTCGGCCATCACGCCGGTGGGGTACTGCACCGGCATGTCGTAGCCGGCGAAGGGCACCATCTTGGCGCCGAGTTCGACGTGCAGGGCGTGGAGGGGCGTTTTCAGCAAAGAGGACATCAAGAGCTCCGACGGAATTCGGGTTTGGATGTCCTCGCTGTCCGGGGTACCTGAGAGATTGACCCCGGCGAATCGCCACGGGCTTGCCCCTTCGGTGGACCGGCTCGGGGGCCGGCCTCTCTCCAGTGAGGAACGCCGCCAGTGTCTGCCACCGGTGACGTTTTGTCAGTCCTTTTGCCTGAGCGTTTGGATCGAGGACCCTGCGCCTTCGGCGGCCCCCAACTGCACCGGGGCGCTCTCCTGACAGAGCCGGCATTCTAGGGTCAGTTCGGTGCGGCGCGGCGGACGATCCGCTGCGTGGTCCGCCACCAAAGCCACATCAGCCCTTGCCACACCGCCAGGCACCCCAGTGCCAGGGCCGTGACGGCGAGCGGGCCGGGCGACCAGCGATGCGAGGCCGGGCAGCAACGCCCAGCCCCGCACACGCCACGCCGTCGGCTCGCCGAACAGCGCCAGCAACTCGCCGCAGACGAACGTGGCGAGGGCAAAGCCCGCCCAGACGGCGTTGGCGATCAGCGCGGTAGCGCCCAGCGCCAGCCCAGGGGGCACGGCGTCGGAGGCGTCTGTCACCACTTCCGGCAGGACGAGTGCCATCGCTGCGACGGCCATTGCCAGCGCCGGCAGCAGGCCCACCAGCGCCGCGGCGCCCAGCCGCGCGCCGTAGGTGGCCTGCGGCATCAGTCGCCCAGGTGCCCTGACTCCAGCGCCTCGCTGTCGATGGGCATGGTCTTGCCGTCGGCGCCCTCGAAGAACAGCGGCTTGCGCGCCTTGGCGACCGGGGCAAGCTGGTTCATCGTCTTCGCGTCGAACAGCCGGCCGTTCTGCATGACCTGGGCGATGCGGTCGCTCTGGCGGATGTCGGCCAGCGGGTTGCCGTCGATGACCACCAGGTCGGCCAGCTTGCCGGGTTCGATGGAGCCCAGGTCCTTGTCGAAGCCGAAGTTGCGCGCCGGGTTGATGGTGGCCGTGCGCAGCGCCTCCATCGGCGTCATGCCGCCCAGCACGAACATCCACATCTCCCAGTGCGCGCCCAGGCCCTCGCGCTGGCCGTGCGCGCCGATGGACGTGTTGACGCCGGCGCGCGACAGGGCCGTGGCCGTGCGGGCCACGCGGATGATGTTGAAGTCTTCCTCCGGCGCCGTCTCGCGGCGCACGGAGCGCGGCTCCAGCACCGTGCGTGGCACGTAGCGGCTCAGCAGCGGGTGCTTCCAGACATCGGTGCGGGCGTACCAGTAGTGCTCGCCGTCCAGGCCGCCGTAGCCGACGTTCAGCGTCGGCGTGTAGCCCACGGCGGTCTGGCCCCAGAGCTGCTTCACGTCGTCCCACACCTCGGCCAGCGGCAGCGCGTGCTCGACGGTCGTGTGGCCGTCCACCACCATGCCCATGTTCATCTGGAACAGCGAGCCGCCCTCGGGCACCACCATCATGCCGGTCTGGCGCGCGGCCTCCAGCACCTGCTGGCGCTGGTCGCGGCGCGGCTGCTGGTAGCTTTTCACGCTGATGGCGCCTTCGGCCTTCTGGCGGTTCAGATGCGTCAGCGCGTCGTCCAGGCCGTTGATGTTGGACGTGAACGGCGTCTTGGCGCCGTACAGGATGGTGCCGGTGGAGTAGATGCGCGGGCCCAGCACGACGCCGGCACGCTGCATCTCGGCCTGCGTGAAGATGGCCGAGCTGAGGTTGCTGGGGTCGTGCAGCGTCGTCACGCCGAAGGCCAGCGACGCGAGGTTGATCCAGCTCTGCTGCGGGATGAGCCCGGAATCGTTCATCGCGCCGTGCCAGTGCGCGTCGATGAAGCCGGGCACGATGGTCTTGCCGCTGGCGTCGATGCGCTTGGCGTCGGCCGGGATGGCCACGTCCTTGCCGACCGCGACGATGCGGTTGCCGTCCACGAGCACGGTGCCGCCTTCGATGACGTCATCGCCCTTCATCGTCACGATGCGCGCGCCGGTCAGCGCGATCTTGGCCGTGGGCTTGTCGCTGGCCTGCAGGAACCCGATCTTCTGGCCGGTGGCCTTGTCCTTGCCCTGCGCGCTGGCCGTGAACAGCTCATCGCCCAGCGTGAAATGCAGGCGCTGGCTGTCGCCGCTCCAGTGCAGCGCCGAGCCGGCGTTGACCGACAGCTGCCGCACCGGCAGCGCGTCCATCTTGCCGCCCACCGTGATGGTCTTGCCGGCGCCCTGCACGGCGGGCAGCGGCGTCACATAGGCCTGGAAGCGCTCGACGAACCCCAGCCACTGGCCGTCGGGCGACACGCTGTATTCGCTGGCCACGTCGCTGCGGGCCACCTCGGTCTCGCTGCGGTCGTGCAGGTTCAGGCGGGTCAGCGAGAAGCGCTGCTCCACCTCGCTGGTGCTGCTGGTCTTCGTGAAGAACAGCTCGTCGCTCTTCGCGCCGAACTGCGGCGCGCTGCCTTCCTTGGCGATCCGCTCGGTCTTGCCGGAGCCGTCGGCCGCGGCGAGGTAGAGGCCCGTGTCCAGGCTGTGCCACGGGCTGGTCAGCCCACCGCCCTTGACCTTGCGGTAGACCACCTGCTTGCCGTCCGGCGACAGGCGCGGCTCCAGGTACTTGCCGGGTTCCTTGACGAGCACGGTCTCCTTGCCCGTGGCGACGTCCAGCCGGCGGATGGTGCCCTGGGTGTCGTCGCGCCAGGTCGCGTAGACCAGGCTCTTGCCGTCGCGTGCCCAGCTGGGCGCGAACTCGAAGGCCTCGTCCTGCCGGGTGAGCCGGCGCGGTGCGCCATCGGGCAGGTCCCTCACGTACAGCGCGCCCAGCGCCGAGTAGACGACGCGCTTGCCGTCCGGCGACACCTGCGCGCCGCGCAGCTGGCGCACGGCGAACTTGTCCGGCGCCACGTCCTGCGCAAAGCGCATGGGCTCGCGCAGCTCGCGCGTGTCCTTCACGTGGAAGGGGATCTCGGCCGCCGTGTTCTTGAACGGGTCGACGCGCCAGATCTTGCCTTCGGCCCAGACGACGATCTCCTTGCTGCCCGGCATCCACGCGAAGCTGGGGTAGACGCCCCACATCGCCCAGATCTCCTGCAGGTCGCGCGACAGGCCGCTCCACGCGGGCCGCTCGGCGCCGGTCTGCAGGTCCTTCAGGAACAGCGTGCTCTGGTTGCGCACGCGGCGCACGAACGCGAGGTACTTGCCGTCGGGCGACGGCGTGGGCCGCACGGCGCCGCCGGGGCCGGTGACGAAGGGCTCCACCGAGCCGTCGCTGAGGTCCTGGCGGAAGATCCTGTAGATCTCGCCGTTGCTGTCGCGGTTGTATTCGAAGACTCGGCCGGGCGTGGCGTCTTGCGAGTAGTACAGGTACTTGCCGTCCGGCGAGATGGCCGGCTCGCCCAGGTCCTTCTGCCAGTTGGGCTTCTCGTTGAGCTGCACGCCCTTGTTCTTGGCCGCGTCGCCGTCGACGTGGAACAGCCAGATCTCGCCCGAGCCGGCGCTGCGCGTGCCGGTGTAGTGCTTGCGCGCCAGCAGGTACTTGCCGCTGGGGTGCCAGGCGGGGTTGTTCAGCAGCCGGAAGTCTTCCTTCGTGACGGCGCGCGCACCGCTGCCGTCGACGTTCATGACCCACAGGTTGTCGCCGCCGCCGGCGTCGCTGAGGAAGGCGAGCTGCTTGCCGTCCGGCGAGAAGCGGGCCTGGTGCTCCCAGGCGATGGAGTGCGTCAGCGCCTTCGCCTCACCGCCGGTGATGGGCAGCGTGTAGAGGTCACCCAGCAGGTCGAACACGATCGTCTTGCCGTCGGGGCTGACGTCCACGCTCATCCACGTGCCCGTCGTCACGTCGATGCTGGCGGTCTTGGCGACGCCGGGTGGCGCGTTGACGTTCCAGTTGGCCGCTGCGGCGGGCTTGGGAGCTTCCTGCGCGTTGGCGGCCAGGGCGGCGGCCAGCAGCAGGGCGGGGGCGGCGTTCAGACGGGGCATGGAGCAGGTCTTGGGGAGGGCCAAAACCTTCGATGCTAGCGAAGGGCCAGTTGCCGAATCGTTCGTCACGCCCCGGCCAGGGCCAGGGCTTCGACGAGGTTCAGCGTTTGTCCCGAGGCCCAGGCGGTGGCGGCATTGCCGCGGCTCAGCTGCACCGCGGCCAGCCGGCGTGCGCGGGCCAGTTCGCGCGCTTCGCGCCGGCCCAGCGCGCCCAGGTGCTGCTGCCAGTAGCGCTCGGCGAACGCGGCCAGCTGCAGGGCCGCCTCGGGCTGGCGCAGCCGCGCCAGCGGGCGGGCAAAGCGCTGCAGCGTCAGCGCCCGCGCGTGCAGGTGCTGGCGCTGGTGGGCGATGCGCAGCGCCTGGCGGGCGGCGGCCAGCGCCGCGGCCCAGTCGCGGCGGGACTCGTGCACCATGGCCAGCGAGTACGCCGCGTCCAGCTGGCCCACGCCGTCGCCGTCGGCCTGGGCGAGACGCTGGCAGGCGGTGATCCAGCCCAGCGCCGTGTCGACGTCGCCCAGCTCGATGAGGCATTGCGCCCGGTTGCGCAGCCGCGCGGCGGCCTGGCGCGAGTGGCCCACGGCCTCCCACAGCTCCTGCGAACGGGCGTACAGCGCCTCGGCCTGGGCCGGCTGGCCGCGCGACACGGCGATGGCCGCCAGCTGCTGCCAGGCGCGCGCCTCGGTGGCGACGTCGCCGACGCGGCGGGACAGCGCGACGGCTTCCTCCAGCGGCCGCGTCTGGCCCTGCTCGCGGTTGTCGCCAGCCAGCAGCACCCAGGCGCGCCGCACCAGCGCCGGCGCGCGGGCGGCCGGGTCGGTGCCGGCCAGCTGCAGCGCGCGCTCGGCCTCGGCCAGCGCCAGGCTGCGGTCGCCGTGCGTGAAGGCCAGGTGCGCGCGCAGCTCGCGGCCGGCGGAGCAGGGCGGGCCGAGCTGCAGCAACTGCCCCAGCTGCTCCACCAGCAGGCGGTCCACGCCGTCGCTCTCCCAGCAGGGCCGCATCGCCAGCGCGAGGCGCAGCCCGGTGGCGGCATCGCCGTCGTCGGCGGCGCTGGCGATCAACGCGCGCGCCAGCTCGCGCCGTGGCGACCATGCCGTGATGGGCGCCTGCAGGCCCAGCGCGGCCGCCCAGTCGCACAGTGCGGCGCGCAGCGTGGCGCGTGCGGCGCGCTGCGCGGCGGCATCCACGCGGGCCAGCACGCCGCGGCGCAGCAGCTCCAGCAGCCGGTAGCGCGGCTCGGCGTCGCCGCCGGCCTGCACCAGCGAGTGGCCGGTCAACTCGTCCAGCAGCGCCGGCGTGCCGCCCAGCGCGGCCACGTCGTCCCAGCTGAAGGCCCCGGGCAGCGCGGCCAGGCGCTGCAGCAGCGCGCGCGGCTCGGCGCCCAGCAGCGCCAGGCTCCAGTCCAGCAGGCCGGCCACCGAGGCATGGCGCGGGGCTCGCGTGGGGCTGGCCAGCCAGCTGGGCAGGGCGTCGCCGTCGGCCTCGGTGCCGCGCCACTGCGCCAGCATCTGCGCCGGCGAGAAGCTGCGCACGCGCGCCGCGGCCAGCTCCAGCGCCAGCGGCAGGCCTTCCAGTTCGCGGATCAGCTCGGTCAGCGCGGCCTGGTTGTCGCGGCTGGCATGGAAGTCGGCACGCACGGCGCGGGCGCGGTCGATGAACAGCGCCTGCGCGGTGTCCTGCGCGTCGGACAGCGGTGCCACGTCCACCAGCGTCTCGCCGTCCAGCTCCAGCGCGTGCCGCGATGTGACCAGCAGGCACAGCGAAGGCGCCACGGCCAGCAGCCGCTGCACGGCCGCGGCGGCGACGCCCAGCGCCTGCTCCGCGTTGTCCAGCACCAGCAGCCGCAGCGCGCCCGGCTCCTGCAGCACAGCCTCGATGGCCGGCCAGCCGCCGCCGCGGTTGACGGTCAGCGCGCGCTCCAGCGCCGCCACCAGCCCGGCCTCGTCGCGCACCTCGGCCAGCGCCGCCATGCCGCAGCCCCAGGCCGCGTGGTGGAACTGCCACCAGGCCAGTTCCACGGCCAGCCGCGTCTTGCCGACGCCGCCCGGGCCCACCAGCGTCAGCAGCCGCAGCGCGGGCAGGCGCGCGGCCAGCGCCTCCAGCCGGCCGGGCGGTGCGAAGTAGCGCGTCAGGTAGCGCGGCAGGCTGGTGGCGAACCAGGGCAGGGCGGGCGCCGGCGGCACGGCGGCCGGCGCGGGCGGGCTATGCGGCGGCAGGGCGGTGGCGCGCTCGGCCAGCGCGGCCAGGCGGTGGCGCTCCTGCACCACCCAGTCGTCGAAGTGGCCCGGCAGCAGCTCGCCACCGTACAGCGCCATGCTGCGCGTGGCCTCGAAGTCCTGCACGTCGCTGCACAGCGCGCCCGGCAGCAGCGAGACCTGCAGCCGGTCGGCCTGCAGCAGCGGCGCCTCGGGCGTCTCCAGCAGTGCGCGCACGGTGGACAGCGTCTGCCGCAGCCGGTTGCGGCCGGCGTCCAGCTCGACGCCGGGCCACAGCAGCTCGATGAGCTCCTCGCGAGGGTGCTGGCGGCAGGGCTGCAGCGCCAGCCGGGCCAGCAGCAACGTGGCCGCGCGGCTGGGCAGCCGGGTCAGCTCGACGCGGCCACCGCGCTCGATCTCGAAGCCACCCAGCAGGCGCAGCCGCAGCATGCTCAGCAACTTGCGCGTGGGGCGTTTGCGGGACGAGCGCCGGGCCGCTCCCAAGCCGGCCCGGTCTGGCGATGTGCTTGCCGGTCAATCCGGCAAGCATCGCCGTCCCCTCGGGGGACCGGCCAAGGCCTGCCTTGGACGAGGGGCCCCATCTTCAAGGCCAGAGCCACCAGACGATCAGGCCGCCGAAGATCAGCCACTGCAGCCCGTAGTAGGCGAAGCGGCTCTTCGCCTTGATGCGCTTGCCCAGCAGCCGCACCTGCTGCACGTAGGCGAACAGCTTGTTGATGCCGCCGGTGCGGTCGGTGTCGCTGTTGGGGGCGGAGGCGGCGCGGATCAGCGTGTGGCTGATGAAGTGGTTGAACCAGCGGGCCACCGGGTTGTTCAGCGGCCGCTCGACGTCGCAGAACAGGATGATGCGCATCATGTCCGACTGGTTCTCGGCGTAGTGCAGATAGGTCTCGTCGAAGATGACGCCTTCGCCGTCGCGCCAGAAGTAGCGCTCGCCGTCCACCGAGATGTAGCAGCTCTCCGCGTTGGGCGTGACCAGGCCGAGGTGGTAGCGCACCGAGCCGGCGAACGGGTCGCGGTGCGTGACCAGGCGCCCGCCCGGCGGCAGCGCGGCGAACATCGCGGCCTTCACGGTCGGGATGCGCTGCAGCAGGTCGGTCGTCACGGGGCACAGCGCCTTGGCCGATGCATGCGCGTCGTCGTACCACTTCAGGTGAAAGCGCGTCCAGCCGGTCTTGAAGAAGCTGTTGAAGCCAGCGTCGTTGTACTTGTCGCTCTTCTTGATCTCGCCGGCTTCGGCGAGCTTGAAGGCCTCGGCGCGGATGTCCTGCCAGTGGTCCTGCAGCAGCTTCAGCTCCGGGAACGCCGACACCGGCAGGTAGGGCTTGGCCGGCAGCCTGGAGAACAGGTACATCAGGCAGTTGATGGGCGCCATGAAGGTGGAGTGATCCGTCAACTGTCGGAAGAACCGCAGGCGCACGCGGCCCCGGAAATGCACGTAGACCGTGCTCGCGACAAAGGCCGCGACGATGCCAAGCTTGATGTAGGGGATGTCAGTCATTTGCCGTAGAAGTCCGGCTCGCCGGGCGGCCGGGACTTGAAGCGCTTGTGCAGCCAGAAGTACTGGTGCAATTGTCGGCGGGCTTGCGCCTCGATGACGGCGTTCATGCGTGTCGCGTCGGCGACAACATCATCGGTGGGAAAGTCGTCCAGCGCCGGCTCGATGACCAGCGTGTAGCCGTCGGCCTCGCGGCGCGGGTAGCAGGGCAGCACCGCCGCCTTCGTCACCGCCGCCATGCGCGACAGCCCGCCGATGGTGGCCGCCGGCACGCCGAAGAACGGCACGAACACCGAGTCGCGGGCGCCGAAGTCCTGGTCGGGCAGGTAGTAGAGGCGGTAGCCGTCCTTCAGCGCGCGCAGCGTGGGCCGCGTGCCCTGCTGGCGCGCAAAGATGATGCCGGTGCCGAAACGCAGCCGCTTGGCGCGGAAGAAGGCGTCCAGCCATGGGTCCTTCTGCACCGAGTAGATGCTGACGACGGGCGTCTCCAGCGAGATGCGCAGGCCGGCCAGGTCCAGCCCGGTGAAGTGCGGCATCATCAGGATGACGTTGCGGCCGTCCAGCGCGCGCAGGTGCTCCAGCCCCTCGATGCGCATCAGCCGTTTGAGCCGCTCGGGCGACGCGAACCAGCAGTAGCCGTACTCCAGCAGCATCTGCACCATGGCCACGAAATGCCGGCGCAGCAGTGCGCGGCGGGCGGCGGGCGTCCAGTCGGGCAGCACCAGCTTCAGGTTCACGTCGCCGATGCGGCGGCGCGACGTCGGCAGCGCGTGGATCAGGCTGCCGATGGCCCAGCCCAGCGCCGAGATCGCGCGAAACGGCAGCCAGCTCAGCAGCCACACCAGGCCCACGAGCAGCTTCACGCCCACGGCGCCACCTCAAGAAAATCCAACAACGCCATCGACAGGCCCCATCTTGTTCTGGGGCGGCATCGTAGTGGCTGCGCCGCGCCGCCGGCTGACGAGCCCTCGCAAAGGCCTGCCGCCGCACCCGGGCGCCCGGCCATCAGAGCTCGTCGAGGCCGTCGCGCACGGGCAGCGGCAGGTGCGGCGCGAACACCCAGTCGCCGCCGTCGGCCCGGCCGCGCGCCACGCGCTGGCTCTCGCCGGTGGCCGACTGGCCGCTGCAGGCATGGAAGGCCTCCCAGCGCACGGCGTAGTGCAACGCCACGCCGGTGGCGCCGGCCAGCACGGCGGTCACGCGCACGGCGGTCACCTGGGCCAGCTCGTCGTGCTCGCTGACGTCCAGGTCCAGCGCGGGCAGGAAGCCAGCATCGGCCAGGCGGGCTTTGAAGAACCGTTGCAGGTCCTGGCCGGCGGCAGGGATGGGCACGCGAAGGGTGTCGTGCATGGACGATGTGTCGGTGCCGTGGCGGGTCATGCCCGGGCCAGCTTCAAGCGCAGCACGGGCCCGCCGTCGTCGATGCGGACATGGGATGCCGCGTCGAACCCGGCGGCAGCCAGCGCCTGTGCGAGCGGTGCCGCGGACGCGGCCTGCCGGCCGATGTGCGCCTCGGCGTCGGGGCCGAGGAAGGACAGGTAGATGGTCTGGCGCGGCAGCAGCGCGGCGAGGTGGCTGCGCCAGGCGGCGCCCAGCCGGGCCTCGGCGGCGGCCGGGTCGCGGCGGTAGAAGCGGGCGCCCAGCGCCTGCCAGACGGGCGACGTGCCGGCGTCGTCGCGCCAGCCCGGCAGTTCGACGACGAGCTGGTCGCCGCGGTCCGTATGGGCGGCGGCATGCGCCACGGCGGCGGCGACGAGGCGAGACAGCGCGTCGGGCTGCGCGGCAGCGTGGACTTGCACGTCGCACAGCTCGGCCTGGCCGGTCAGGTCGTTGCCGAGCAGCAGCGTGGTTTGCACGCGGAACAGGCCCAGCTCCTGCGCCGCATGCACGATGCGCCCGACGTGGAAGTGGTAGCGCGGCAGCGCCAGGCCCAGCCGCGGCACGAAGCGCAGCGAGGCCGAGCCGTCAGCCAGCGCCAGGCGTTCGCCGTCGGCCTCGGGGGTGACGAGCAACTTGTCGGTCATGCGGCGTCTCCCGGCTGCAGCGGCGTGGCCAGCAGGCGTTCGCCGGCACGGGCGCCCAGCGCGGCCGCGTCGTCGCTGCCCAGCGTGTCGCCCACGTCGGCCAGCACGGCGGCGAAGCCGGCTCGCGACGGCCGCACCAGCAGGTGAGGGCGCCGCGGCCCGCTGCCGGCACCGGGCTGCACCAGCAGCTCGCGCGCATGGCGCACGCTGCGCAGCGACGCCAGCGGCGCCTCCACCGTGGGGCCGCCGTCGAAGATGTCGACGTAGGTGTCGGCGTCGAAACCCTCGTCCTGCAGGATGGAGAACGGCAGTTCGCCCACCGGGTGCAGCTGGCCGATGGCGCATTGCGCGGCCTCGGGCAGCAGCGCGACGTAGACGGGCGAGGGGGGCATCAGGTCGGCGATGCAGGCACGGCTGCGGCCGCCGATGACGGCCTCGGCCTCGGCGTAGCTCATGCCGAAGAAGCGCCGGCCGACGGCGTCCCAGAACGGGCTCTGCCCGGCGCCGTCGGTCACGCCGGGGCTCTCGGCGGCGATGCGCTCGGAGAAGCGTTCCGCGTTGGCCTGGATGAACAGCAGCCGCGCGCGCGACAGCAGCTGCGCGGCGGGGCCCGGCTCATAGGCGGGGTCGAGGAAGAACGACGTCAGCAGCGTGGCGCCGGTCAGGTCGTGGCACAGGTGCAGCGTGTGCATGCGCTGCGTGACGCCCAGCGCCGCGCTGGCGTGCACGACGAACTCGTTGCGGTAGCTGTAGAAGCGGTCGAAGAAGCCGGCGCTGGCGGCGATGCCGGAGCAGCCGACGATTCGCCCCGCGTCCTCCAGCACGAAGAGATAGGTCTCCTCGCCGCTGGCGTCGTCGGGGCTGGCGAAGGATTGCAGCGAGGCGGCGATGCGCGCGCGCAGCTTGGCCTCGTCGTTGGGCAGCGAACTGATGCCGTCGTGGCTGGCGGCGGCCATGCGCACGAGGTCGGGCAGGTCGGCCGCTGCCACCGGGCGCAGCAGCAAGGGGGTCATGACAGGTCTCCCGTTGGAGTGCCGTGGCGCCAGGCGAGGGCGCGCTGGCTGCGCTCATCGCGTGGCGTGTGGCCGAAATGGGTCTTGTAGGCGTTCGAGAAATGCGGCCCCGACGAGAAGCCGCAGGACAGGCCGACCTGCAGGATGGACTGCGAGCTCTGCTGCAGCAGCCGCCGCGCGCGGGCCAGGCGCAGCTCCAGGTAGTGGCGCGAGGGCAGGCTGTCCAGGTGCTGCTTGAACAGCCGCTCCAGCTGGCGGCGCGACACGCCCACCAGCCGCGCCACCTCGTCGGTGGGCAGCGGCTCGGCGAGGTTGGCCTCCATCAGCGACAGCGCCTCGGCCAGCTTGGGGCTGCCGGCGCCGCGGCGCTCGCTGTAGCCGGCGCGCTGGCGTTCGTCGCGCGGGCGCAGTGCCCGCTGGCCCAGCGCGTGGATGAGCTCCTGGCCGAAGCGCTCGCCGTGGCGCGTGGCCAGCCAGGCGCAGCACAGGTCCACGCTGGCCGTGCCGCCCGCACAGCTGAGGCGTGGCGGCGTGGCGGTGAGCTCCCACAGGCCGTTGGCCCAGGCGACGCCCGGGTGGTCTTCGGCCAGGCCGTCCAGCAGCGCCCAGTCGGCGCAGGCGCGCTGGCCGTCCAGCAGGCCGGCGGCGGCCAACCAGGCCGCGCCGGCATCCACGCCGCCCAGCGCCACGCCGGCCTCGGCGCAGCGGCGCAGCCAGGCGGTGGTGGCGGCGTCGGGCTGGGTCACGTCGGTGGCGATGACGAAGACGGCCAGCCAGTCGGTCGCGCCCGTCGCCTGCACCGGCAGCGGCGGGCCGCCGTTGCCGGGTACCGCGGCGTCGTCGCTGCCCAGGCACTCGGCGCGGTAGACGGCCTCGTCCTGCAGCGCGTTGGCGGCCTGCAGGCCGTCCAGCAGCCCGCCAAGCGCCAGCATCGAGAAGCCGGGCACCAGCAGCAGGCCGACGCGGTGGACGGGGGCGGTGGACATGGCCGCGATGATCTCAGCTATTGATGGGCCGAGCGCCGGGCCGCCCCAAGCCGGCCCTGTTGGCGATGTGCTCGCGGCTCGATGCCGCGTGCATCGCCGTCCCCCGGGGGACCGACTGGGCTCGCCGGCGTGCAGCCGGTGCGAGACCAGGCGAGGGGCCTGCAGTCCTCACTGCCAGCTCATGAGCGCGGGTGGTGCCAAGAGCGCCAGCGCCATGACGAGATAGATCGCCTGCAGCGGCAGCATCCAGCGCACCCAGGTGCCGAAGCGCACGCCGGCCAGCGCCAGCACGCCGACGGTGATGCCCGAGGTCGGGATGATGGGCGTCGTCAGCTCGCCGAACTGGAAGGCCAGCACGGCCGTCTGGCGCGTGATCCCGACGAGGTCGGCCAGCGGCGCCATCAGCGGCATCGTCAGCGCGGCCTGGCCGGTGCCGGAGTGGATGAAGAAGTTGATGACCGACTGGATGGCG
Source organism: Roseateles sp. GW823-FHT07B05 (assembly GCF_058794515.1). NCBI lineage: Bacteria > Pseudomonadati > Pseudomonadota > Betaproteobacteria > Burkholderiales > Sphaerotilaceae > Roseateles > Roseateles sp. GW823-FHT07B05. The sequence goes on along the minus strand of NZ_JBXAGX010000002.1, from coordinate 8,414 downwards.
AACATCTTCTGCGCGGCGAGCACGGGGCTGTCGGACGCCACCCACGGCGCCAGCGCGTTCAGCAGCGTGGCGATGACCTGGCCGTCGCGCATCAGGATGACGGTGCCCTTGGCCAGCGCGATGACAAGGGCCGTGCCGACCAGATCTTTCGCGCCGTGCAGGAAGGCGGCAATGAACTCGTCCGCCGACAGCCGCGCGACGACGCCGACGGCCACGGCCATGACGAGGAAGAGGGCGGCGATCTCCTCGATGTACCAGCCGAAGCGCACGACGCCGAAGATCATGCCGCCCAGCGTGGCCGCGAACAGCCACAGCACCACTCGGTGGCGGGCGGTCATGCCGGCGAAGCTCTCGAAGCCGCTGAGGTCCAGCGTGGCGCGGCGCTGCTGGTCCAGCGCGTAGGTGGGGCTGAGCGTCGGGTCACGCCGGATGCGCGCGGCCCACCACATCAGGAAGGCGATGGTGACGCCGGTGGCGACGGCCCAGCACAGCGCGCGGTAGCCCAGGCCCGAGAACATCGGCACGCCGGCAATGCCCTGCGCCACGCCGACGTTGAAGGGGTTCAGGAAGGCCGTCGCGAAGCCCACCTGCGAGCCGACGAACGGGATGGCCACGCCGGTCAGCGTGTCCAGCCGCAGCGCCAGCGCCAGCGGGATGAAGATCAGCACGAAGGGGATGGCCTCCTCGGCCATGCCGAAGCTGGCGCCGCCCAGCGCGAACAAGCCGACGAAGACCGGGATGACCGCCGCACGCACCCACGCCGAGCGGCTGTGCGCCTTGGCCACGGCCTTGATCATGGCGTCGATGGCCTCGGTCTTCTGCAGCACCGCGAACGCGCCGCCGACGATGAGCACGAAGCCGATGATGAGCGCTGATTCGACGAAGCCCTTGATGGGCGCCGTCAGCAGCGCCGTGAGGCCTTGCGGCCGGGCGTCGACGACGTGATAGCTGCCGGCGACGATGACCTGCTTGCCATCGACCAGCGCGGTCTCGAAGCGGCCGCCGGGCACGACCCAGGTGGCCAGCGCGATCAGCGTCAGCAGGGCGAACAGCAGCACATAGGTGTTGGGCAGGCGCAGTTTCATGGGGAGGCTATTTCTTTGTTATTCCGCGCGCTGGATTCGCGGGCCGAGCGCCGGGCCGCTCCCAAGCCGGACCGCAAGGGCGATGTGCCTGGCGGTCGATCCGCCAGGCATCGCCGTCCCCGCGGGGGACCGGCCAAGGTAGTCCTTGGACGAGGGGCTCATAGCGACAGCAGCTTGCCGCTGCGAAAGGGCACGGCGCCGGCGATCTTGGCGAGGCGCATGCCGCGTGTCGCGTAGCGACGCGACGTGCGCGCGAAGCAGCGGCCACTGACGCTGGCGTGCAGTTCGGTGCGCGCGTCGGTCAGCGGGTCGATGATCTCGGCCACCAGCTCGCCGGCCTCCACCCAGTCGCCCGGCGCCTTGGCGAAGACGAGGATGCCGGGCACTGGCGCCGTCAGCGGCTCCACGCCTTCGAGCGGCGTGGCCTCGCAGCCCGCGGGCGGCGGCGGCGCAGTGCCGGTGACATGCCCCAGGCGCTGCAGGAAGGCGATCAGCGCGTCGGCGTCATGCTCGGCCAGTTCGTGGCTGACGTCGGTCTCGCCGCGCAGCTCCACGGTCGCGGCCAGGCAGCCGTGCGGGTCGATGGGGTGCTGCGGCCCGAAGTGCGCGGCCAGCTCCCACCAGACGCGGCTGGCGCACTCGTCGAACGGTTCGTCGCCGGACACCTCGCTCGTCAGCAGTGCCTGCGCGCCCAGGTAGGCAGCCAGCGGTGCGAACGCCGCGGCCTGCGCCGTGCCCGTGTAGAGGTGCATGACGGCCTGGTTGTCGCAGTGCAGGTCCAGCACGAGGTCGGCGTCGTGGGCCAGCGTCTGCAGCAGATGCTTCAGCGCCTCGGTCTCGGTGGTGGGCTGCCAGACCGCGAGCAGCTCGCGGCTGGCGCTGCGGATTGCGCGGGCGTTGTGGGCCGCGTCGGGGCCGAGCCGGCCCGGCAGGCGCGCGATCAGCGCCGGCGTCAGGTGGCGGAACTGGCGGTTGAAGTTGGTGCCGCTGCCGAGGTCGAAGCGGCCCAGCGCCGAGCCCTGCAGGTCTTGCGCGAGGCCGATGGGGTTGGCCATGGGCACCAGCACGATCTCGCCGGCAATGGCGCCTTGCTCGTCGAGCGCGGCCAGGCGCGCCATCAGCGCCTGCGCCACCAGCAGCGGCGGCACTTCGTCGGCATGCAGTGCGGCCTGCAGATAGGCCTTGCGGCCGGAGGTGCCGCGGCCGAAATGCAGGCTGCGCAGGCGGCGCGTGGTGCCGGCGCTGGCGGCCGGCAGGTCGTGGAACTGGGTGTGCATGGTCAGTTCGCCAGTGGCGTGGTCAAGGGCTGCGCCACGCGCACGGGAATCACGTCCAGCCGGGCCTTCAGCACGGTGTAGTCCTCGCCGCCGAGGGCGCCGCTGAACCAGCCGGCAAGACCCGGCCCGCGGTAGAGCCGGAACTCGTAGCCGACGTCGGGTGAGAGGTCGCCGGGGCGCGGCTTCACGCGGTAGGCCAGGCCGCGCACTTCCGGCGCGGGGCTGTCCAGCAGCTGGGCCATCGCGCTGACGATGCTGCCGTCGCCGAGGATGTCCAGCACATAGCCGTCGCTGGGCAGGTGGGGCTTGTAGTCGCTGGCCGTGGGGTCGATGCGGGCCTCGCGCAGCTTGTGCGGTGCGGGCGTGGTGATGCCGCTGGCGAGGTCGTGGCGGTCGCCGCGGTCCAGGTAGCTCAGCAGCGCGCCGCGCAGGTTGAAGGCAGGCAGCTTGGCGTCGGACGCGGCTTCGGACAGGTCCACCAGCAGCGCACCGCGCGCGCCGATGACCTCGACGGACGAGCCCTTGATGACGGCGGCCGAGTTCTCCTCGATGCCCAGCCCCAGCGTGTAGCCGAAGGCGCGCATGGCGGGCAGCATGCGGCCGATGCGGCCGCGCTTCAGGAAGTGCTGGTCGATGAACAGGTCGGGCCCGACGAAGCCGAGGCCGCGGTCGTACTCCTTGCCCTCGCGCCACAGGCCCTTGAGGATCTGCAGGTTGTCCTGCGCGTCGCGGAACATCATGCGGCTCATCACCGCGGCGCCCGCGCTGGTGCCGGCAATGACGCCGCCACCGGCCTTCACGCCGCGGATGGCCTTCAGCATCGCCGTGGGCTGGCCGCCGGGCAGCAGCGTGTCGACGATGAGCTCCTGCGCGCCGCCGGAGAAAAACACGCCGCTCGATGCGGCGACCTTGGCGATCAGCGCGGGGTCGTCGAGGTTGGCTTGCAGGTCCGCGCTCGCCAGCCGCGGCGCGACAGGGATGGCCTCGGCGCGCGCGCCGCGCTGGTTCAGCGCCGTGACGATCTGCGCCGCGCTGCGCTCGGGGTTGGCCGCCGCCGTCGCGAAGACGGCGATGCGCGCACCGGCGCCGCCGGCCTCGTCGACGACGCGCTGCCAGACCGCGTCGTTGTCGAACTTGAGTGCGCCGCCGATGACGATGGCGGTGCCTTGGGCCTGTGCGGGTGCAGACAACAGCAGCACCGTGGCGGCCAGAAAGGTGGACAGGAGACTTCGCATGGCGGTCATCCTGTCAGCGCGCCTCCCGTCTCGACAGCGGGTTGCACCTCACAGGGGCGGAGCACGCAATTCCATGTCGCATCTGCGCAAGAAGCCGGTGCGGGCGTGGTGCCGATGCCAAGTGCGATTGCGGTGAAGCGACGCGCATTTGCATGCAAGCGACCTGCGCGCCCAAACCCCATAGGCAACGGCAGGAGGCCCTCCCTAACCTGATCGGCGTTCGCTCCACCCATCCCAAGAACACCGAGGCCTTCATGACCCCAGCCCGCTCCTTCTCCCTGCACACGCTGGCGCACGCTGCGTTGCTCACCGTCACCGCGCTCACTGCGCATGCCCAGGAACAGAAGCTCGAACGCGTGGAGGTCACCGGCTCCAGCATCAAGCGTATCGACGGCGAGGCCGCGCTGCCGGTCGATGTCATCAAGCGCGCCGACATCGACAAGTCCGGCGTGACGACCGCGGCCGAGCTGCTGCAGAAGATCACGTCCAACGTCGGCGGCCTGACCGATGGCGCCAGCGTGACGGACCAGACCGGCGGCCAGCGCGGCTTCAACGGCGCCAACCTGCGCGGCCTGGGCGTGTCCAGCACGCTGGTGCTGCTGAACGGCCGCCGCCTGGCCAACTTCGCGTCGCCCGGCGACAACGCCGGCGTCGACTTGAACAACATTCCCGCCGGCGCGATCCAGCGCGTGGAAGTGCTGAAGGACGGCGCCTCCGCCATCTACGGCACCGACGCGATGGGCGGCGTCATCAACTTCATCACGCGCAAGGATTACCAGGGCGCGGACCTCAGCGTCTACACGTCCCGAACAGGTGAGGGCGGTGGCGGCAAGACGGCGTTCTCCGCCGCCGGTGGCTTCGGCGACCTGAGCCGCGACCGCTTCAACGTGTTCGCCGCACTGGACGTGCAGCAGCTAGACGCGCTGGATGCCAGCCAGCGCAGCTTCATCCAGGAGTACAGCCTGCCGACGCGGCTGCCGCCGCAGACGTCCAGCAACAGCTTCCCGGCCAACGTCGACCTCACTTCGGCGCAGCTGGCCGCGCTGAATGCCTTCGTGCTGGCCAACCCGACCACGGCGATCAAGGGTTCCAACGCCAACGGCACGTGGAACCCGGGCGGCGTCAACTCAGGCTCGCGCCGCGTGAACTTCGGCAAGGCCTCGTGCACCGGCGGCCTCAACCCGAACTCCGTGCAGCCGCTGGGGCTGGGCGGCCGCGAAGGCTGCTCGTACGACTACGTGGCGGGCTCGGAGATCTACCCGAAGTCCGACAAGGCCAGCGTCGTTGGCCGCGCGACCTTCCAGGTGGCGGAGGACCACCAGGTCTTCATCGAGGCGCTGTTCGCCAAGACCGACACCGACTACTCCGCCTCGCCGGCCACGGCGCGCTTTCGTACGTCGTCGGGCATCACGCTGCCGGCCTCGCTGCAGGCCGTCACCGGCGTCACGGGCCCGGTGGACTTCCGCTTCCGCCTGGAAGACGCGGGCAAGCGCGTCAGCCGCGTGCAGAGCGAGGCCCGCCGCCTCGTGGCCGGCGCCGTGGGCCGCTTCGGCGAGTGGGATTACGACTCCGCGCTGAACCACAGCGTCAACAAGGCCACCGACACCAATCTCGACGGCTGGGTGTCGCTGACCAAGCTGGAGGCGGGCATCAAGGCCGGCCAGTACAACCCGTTCCAGCGCGCCACCGACGCGACGGCCGGGCGAGCGTTCATGAATTCCATCCGCATCGACGGCGCCGCGCGCATCGCCGAGGGCAGCAGCACCAGCGTCGACGGCAAGCTGACCCGCGCGCTGGCCGCACTGGGCGGTGGCGACCTGATGCTGGCCGTGGGCGCCGAGCTGCGCCGCGAGAAGCTGCAGTTCCATGCCACCGACGCGCTCAAGGGCAACGACGTCAACAACGACCGCTCCAGTTCCGGCCCGCTGCTGGCCGACACGAATCACCACCGCGACGTGACCGGCGTGTTCGCCGAGCTGAGCGCGCCGTTCACGAAGCAGTGGGAAGGCCAGTTCGCGATTCGCCACGACCGCTACGACGGCATCGACGACGAGGCCACCAAGACGACGTCGCCCAAGCTGAGCACCACCAATCCCAAGGTCGGCCTGAGCTTCCGCCCCGACCGCGCGCTGCTGGCGCGTGCGTCGTACGGCACGGGCTTCCGGGCACCGACGGTGTCGGAGCTGTTCCGGCCGGTGCGCAACGGCATCACGGCCAGCTTCGTGAAGGACCCTGTGTCTGGCGAAGTCGCGCAGATGGCGGTGGACCGCTACGCCAACGCGGCGCTCAAGCCCGAGAAGAGCCGGCAGTTCAACATCGGCCTGGTGTTCGAGCCGAACAAGAATTGGAACGGCAGCGTCGACTACTGGGCCATCCGCAAGACCGACATCATTTCGGAGATCGGCGAGGAGACCATCTTCACGAACCCGGTCTACTACAACGACCCAACCATCGTGAAGCGCTTCTCCGACGGCTTCGTCGACACCGTGACGGTGAAGAAGGAGAACCGCGGCAAGCTGAACACGGCCGGCCTGGACGTCGCCTTGTCGTGGCGCGGCGAGGCCACCGAGTTCGGCCGCATCGGCGCCAGTCTGGCCGGCACGCTGGTCACCGAATACAAGTTCAACACCGACCCGCGCTCGCCGATGGTCAGCGGCCTGGCCAGATTCCGCGACGACAAGGCGGTGCAGCGCTGGCGCCACAAGCTGTCGGTGGATTGGGACTACGGGCCCGTCGGCCTGACGGTGGCCCACAACTACCTGTCCGGCTACACCGACCAGAACACGCCCGGCCTGGCCGCGCCCGAGTGGAACGACCGCGACGTGAAGTCGTATTCGCTGTGGGACCTGACCGCCAGCTGGCGCATCATGCCGGCGCTGCGCCTGCGTGCCGGCGTGCTGAACCTGGCCGACACGGCGCCGCCGTTCACCAACCAGTCGCGCTATTTCCAGGTGACCTGGGACCCGACCTACGGCGACCCGCGCGGTCGCAGCTACTTCGCGAGCCTGAGCTACCAGCTCCGCTGAGCGGGCGGGCCCGGCGACGAGGCGCCAGCGTCGGGCTGGCGCCTTTTCGTCGTTCTCGGCGTTGCTGCAGGCGGTGAGCGTTGTGCGTGGCGGGCTGATGTTGACTGTGCGCAACCCTCCGACCTCTAAGTTATTGATTTCATTGGATGTTGGATCTCTGCGTCACCAAGTTGCCTTCCCCAACACGGAAAGGCAAGTCAGCGATGGTGGCGCCGAACGCTGTCAAGTCTGCGTTCAAGACACCTGTGGCAGGCAAGTTCGCGCCATGGCGCCAGCGGTTCCTTGGCATTGGTCAGAGCTTCACCCAGGGGCAGGATGGCACGGGCGTAGGTCTTCGAGGCCGACGCAGACCAAGCAAGACGCGACCATGTTCGAGCGGTCGACGGTAGCCGGCGCTCTGGCGGGCTAGGCGTGCGGTCAAGCTCACGCCTATCGTGGATGCCACGGCGGTCGACAATGACGGCAGCATCAACTACACGAGCATCGATCAGATCGCATGTCACGAGCAAAGGACATCTTCGAAAAGTTGCGCAGCCAGGGTCTGGCGGCGCTGGACGACCTCATCGCTGACCGGGAGCCCGAGTCGCTGTTCCTGGACTTCAAGCGTTCGCCCGACGACGGCACGTCGAGGACTCTTGCCGACGAAGACAGCAAGAATCTGTGCAAGGCGATTTCCGGTTTTGCGAACTCTTCCGGCGGCGTGATCGTGTGGGGCGTGGACTGCCGGCGCGATGCGTCGGGCAACGAAGTGGCTTTCAAGATGCCGGTGGCGGACGCTCACGGCTTCAACACGAAGCTGCAGGGTGCAGTCTCAAGGTCCACGATCCCACCGCATCCCGGCGTGGAAATCTTGGCCATGCAAGGGGATGACGCGACGTCGAGCAGGGGCTACGTGGCCTTGCATGTTCCCCAGTCGACCTTCGGCCCTGTCCGATCGATGAAATCTAACCAGTACCACCTGAGAACTGGCTCGGTGTTGACGCTCGCGACCGACTGACCCAGGGTGCTCGTCCAATACTGACCCACTCCTGAAGGCTACCCGAGGGAGCCTGTGTCTGTGGATATCTCTGAGGTCTTGGAGTCTCCTTTCTTGCGTTGAGTGGGTCGAGCACGCGCGGCCGCGACGGCCGTGCTGCTGTGCTTGAAGCGCCATGAGTCGTTACCGCTCTCGACGATGTGGCAGTGGTGCGTGAGCCGGTCCAGCAGCGCTGTGGTCATCTTGGCGTCCCCGAAGACGCTGGCCCATTCGCCGAAGCTCAAGTTGGTCGTGATGACCACGCTGGTGTGCTCGTAGAGCTTGCTCAGCAGATGGAACAGCAGCGCCCCGCCGGCCTGGCTGAACGGCAGGTAGCCGAGCTCATCCAGGATGAGCAGGTCCACGTACATCAGCCGGTGCGCGATCTGTCCGGCCTTGCCGGCCGCCTTCTCCGCTTCCAGCGCGTTGACCAGTTCGACAGTCGACTGGAAGCGCACCCGCTTGCCGTGCCGCTGGATGGCCTCGATGCCCAGCGCCGTCGCCAGGTGCGTCTTGCCGGTGCCCGGCCCACCGATGAGCACCACGTTGTGCGCGGCCTCGGTGAACTGGGTCGTGTGCAGCTTGCGCACCAATGCCTCGTCGACTGCGCTGGCCTCGAAGTCGAAGCTCGCCAGGTCGCGGTGCGCCGGGAAGCGCGCTGCCGTCATCTGGTACGCGATGGAGCGCACGTTGCGCTCGGCCCCTTCGGCGTCCAGCAGCTGTTCGATCAGCTGCTCGGGTTCCAGCGCCGCGTGGCGGCAATGCGCTACCAGCTC